>NC_007493.2:2500-639704 GCF_000012905.2 Cereibacter sphaeroides 2.4.1
GAAGCTCCAGGAGACATATCAAGTAGGGCGGGACACGTGAAATCCTGTCTGAAGATCGGGGGACCACCCCCGAAGGCTAAGTACTCCTTGCTGACCGATAGCGAACCAGTACCGTGAGGGAAAGGTGAAAAGCACCCCGACGAGGGGAGTGAAACAGTACCTGAAACCGGACGCCTACAAGCAGTCGGAGGGTCCATGAGACCTGACGGCGTACCTTTTGTATAATGGGTCAACGACTTGGTCTCACGAGCAAGCTTAAGCCGGTAGGTGGAGGCGCAGCGAAAGCGAGTCTTAAAAGGGCGTCGAGTTCGTGGGATCAGACCCGAAACCAGGTGATCTAGCCATGAGCAGGATGAAGTCAGGGTAACACCTGATGGAGGTCCGAACCAACACCCGTTGAAAAGGGTCTGGATGACTTGTGGCTAGGGGTGAAAGGCCAATCAAACCTGGAGATAGCTGGTTCTCCGCGAAAGCTATTTAGGTAGCGCCTCGGACGAATACCTCGGGGGGTAGAGCACTGCATGGATGATGGGGGCCCACAGCCTTACTGAGTCTAAGCAAACTCCGAATACCCGAGAGTACTATCCGGGAGACACACGGCGGGTGCTAACGTCCGTCGTGAAGAGGGAAACAACCCTGACCTGCAGCTAAGGCCCCCAATTCGTGGCTAAGTGGGAAAGCATGTGGGACGGCCAAAACAACCAGGAGGTTGGCTTAGAAGCAGCCATCCTTTAAAGATAGCGTAACAGCTCACTGGTCTAGATAAGCTGTCCTGCGGCGAAGATGTAACGGGGCTCAAGCCACGAGCCGAAGCTCAGGATGCACAGCAATGTGCGTGGTAGCGGAGCGTTCCGTGATATAGCTCATTGTGTGTTTATCGAACGCACCACCGGTCCGAACGAGGGCACTGCCCTCAAGTAGCGAAGCGGTAGGGCGCGCGGTAGCGCACACAAAGAGCTTTCTGTGAAGCCGGGCCGTAAGGCATCCGGTGGAGAGATCGGAAGCGAGAATGTTGACATGAGTAGCGACAAACAGGGTGAGAGACCCTGTCGCCGAAAGTCCAAGGGTTCCTGCTTAAAGCTAATCTGAGCAGGGTAAGCCGGCCCCTAAGGCGAGGCCGAAAGGCGTAGTCGATGGGAACCAGGTTAATATTCCTGGGCCAGGAGGATGTGACGGATCGCAGGTGTAGTTCGGTCTTATCGGATTGACCGGGCTGCTGAGCGGTCCCTGGAAATAGCCCTCCATCAGACCGTACCCCAAACCGACACAGGTGGACTGGTAGAGAATACCAAGGCGCTTGAGAGAACCACATCAAAGGAACTCGGCAAAATGCCTCCGTAAGTTCGCGAGAAGGAGGCCCCGTCTGTAGGCAACTATGGGCGGGGGGCACAAACCAGGGGGTGGCGACTGTTTACTTAAAACACAGGGCTGTGCGAAGCCGCAAGGCGACGTATACAGTCTGACGCCTGCCCGGTGCTGGAAGGTTAAAAGGAGGAGTGCAAGCTCCGAATTGAAGCCCCAGTAAACGGCGGCCGTAACTATAACGGTCCTAAGGTAGCGAAATTCCTTGTCGGGTAAGTTCCGACCTGCACGAATGGCGTAACGATCTCCCCGCTGTCTCTGATGTGGACTCAGCGAAATTGAACTGTGTGTCAAGATGCACACTTCCCGCGGTTAGACGGAAAGACCCCATGAACCTTTACTATAGCTTCGCACTGGCATCAGGATTGTGATGTGCAGGATAGGTGGTAGGCATCGAAGCGGGGACGCCAGTTCCCGTGGAGCCAACCTTGAGATACCACCCTTCGCCATCTTGATGTCTAACCGCGGCCCGTTATCCGGGTCCGGGACCCTGCGTGGTGGGTAGTTTGACTGGGGCGGTCGCCTCCCAAACAGTAACGGAGGCGCGCGATGGTGGGCTCAGACCGGTCGGAAATCGGTCGTCGAGTGCAATGGCAGAAGCCCGCCTGACTGCAAGACTGACAAGTCGAGCAGAGACGAAAGTCGGCCATAGTGATCCGGTGGTCCCGAGTGGAAGGGCCATCGCTCAACGGATAAAAGGTACTCTGGGGATAACAGGCTGATGATGCCCAAGAGTCCATATCGACGGCATCGTTTGGCACCTCGATGTCGGCTCATCTCATCCTGGGGCTGGAGCAGGTCCCAAGGGTATGGCTGTTCGCCATTTAAAGAGGTACGTGAGCTGGGTTTAGAACGTCGTGAGACAGTTCGGTCCCTATCTGCCGTGGGTGTAGGAGACTTGAGAAGAGTTGCCCCTAGTACGAGAGGACCGGGGTGAACGATCCACTGGTGGACCAGTTGTCGTGCCAACGGCAGTGCTGGGTAGCTATGATCGGACAGGATAACCGCTGAAGGCATCTAAGCGGGAAGCCCCCTTCAAAACAAGGTCTCCCTTGAGGGCCGTGGAAGACCACCACGTCGATAGGCCAGAGGTGTAAGCGCAGCAATGCGTTCAGCTGACTGGTACTAATTGCCCGATAGGCTTGATCTGACCCGGTAACAGCAAGGCTCAAAAGCCAACGCTCTACCCCAGATCAGAAGCAATAGACCCGGAACAAGCAAAAGCCTGATGTTGTCGTTTCTTCTCCGGTCTGGTGGCCATAGCACGAGCAAAACACCCGATCCCATCCCGAACTCGGCAGTTAAGTGCCGTCGCGCCAATGGTACTGCGTCTCAAGACGTGGGAGAGTAGGTCGCCGCCAGACCTGAAAAGAAACGAACATCCCTCCAAACGATACAAAACACCCGGACGCGGGGTGGAGCAGCCCGGTAGCTCGTCAGGCTCATAACCTGAAGGCCGCAGGTTCAAATCCTGCCCCCGCAACCAGAAAATGCAAGTATATCAACGCACTAGCCTCGCATATCGCGGGGCTTACTGCGTTCCGCTTCCAGCCGTGGAAGCACCGTGGAAGCAGATGAACCCAAGTCGTGCTTGTGGCAAGCCGGCCACGATCCGCGATTTTGCGAAATCGTCGGGCATCTGCTGTCGCGGGCAGGGGGCATCGCCTCAGCGCGCCGGATGGTAGGCGCCTGTTGCGGTCTTGGTGGCAAGGCCAAGGGCCGTCATGCTGTCCAAGAGCGGTTGCACCGATGCGGCGCGGGTGCGTTTAAAGGTGCGGGCGAGTTCTTCTGGCGTGGCTTGGCCCAAAGCCGCCAAGGTGTCGCGCACGGCGGATGCTTGTTCGGGCAGGGTCTTGGGCCAGTCGGGTTTGGTGGCGGTGGGGGCGGCCGTGTCGCCCAAGTCTAGCTTGCCGGATTGGGCCGTGCTGCCAGCGCCGGTGGGGTTTTGATAGTCGGGGCGCAGACAGCGGATCAGGCCTGCGTCTTCTTCGGCGGCGCGGGCGTGGTTCAGCGCAACAAGCCGGTGCAGGATTTGATCGTCGGTCAGATCGGCGGGCCAGCCGTAAGCTTCGGCCACGGCGCAATCTATGCGGCTGTGAATGTCGTGCAAGAGGCCGATCAGGCCATCGTCGTAAATCTGCTTGTCCCTGCCTTCGATCTTGGCCCCAGCGCGGCGCAGGTCGAGGACGTTATACATCTGCGTCAAGGTCAGCTTGGGATGCACCTTCTGGCGTTCCTTGCGGTGGGCATCAAGTTCTTCGCCCAAGGCCCGCAGCGTGACGGTTTGCGCCTCGGTGGGGGTCGGGAAAGGGAAGGGGTCGAAACAGCGGGTGCCGTTGTAAACGGAGTCATTACCGACACCAAGCCAGCCGCCAGCGGCGATGCTCCATTGGACATGGAAGCGACTGGACAGCACTGACAAAATCCACGCGTCGTCACAGGCGATGACCCGTAGTTTTTGATCCGGTAACAATGAACCCGGCAAAAAGCTAAATGTGCGGTGCTTCGAGGTTTCAACGGTTGCAATGAAACGCGAAAGCCCCTTCTGAGCATTTCTAAGGTCTAAATTGTTTCGGCGATGCAGCCACCACTTCTCGCGCAAGTCTTTGTCACGATTTGCGTCTCTAAGGGGTTTCACAGTGTCCAATAGCCACTGAAATACGGCGGGTGCCGCGTTTCTGAGTTCGGCTTCGGACATCGGAAACGCATCAATTACATAGCGATCTAGCTGGCCCGTGATAAGTTGTTTGCCATTGCTATAAGGACGTAACAGCGAATTTGGCAAATCGCTGTGCGGTGAAATCTTCCGTGCTGTTGCTTCGGATACAACCATCCCTTCGCCATGTGGAATGACGCCCATAAAGCAAAGCTGGTGATTGCTTTGCAACTTCTTGCAGCCAGAAATGTCCGCGCCAGCTTGTAGATTGGCGAATATCATTCCGCGCTGCATATCCAGCAATACGTCTCGACCCTCGCTAGCATCGGCGATTTTGCCTCGGACGCCACGATGAACAAACGCCCTTCGCCAACAATATTATAATCAGTGCGTCGATTTCAGCAATGATCATTGCTTCTCCGCTCATTGTTTCGGCGTTCTACCTACTATACGTGAGCGAACGAGATGCGGGCCACAAATACGGCCGCTATCTTCGCCAGCAGTTTGAAAGCATTGCCCAGCAAGAAAGCAGCTTTATATCTTGGGAGAGCTGGGTTGAACAGGAGCGCAGAGCAAACGATAATTATCGTTACGATGTCCAGAGAAGTTTGGCGATCTTTATCTTGATCGGCACCTACTATGCGATCGCTTGCGTGTTTGGCTCTTCTGCGCTTATTAAGATGCTATTTGTATCATCATCGGCAAGCAAGTTCGCTTGCCCTTTTATTGGATTAGGCTATCTTGGGTATGCATGGGCTGTTCTCAAGTATTCTCGTTCTATGCCAAAGCCGGTCAGAGACATGATACTTGACTAGGCGAGCATATTGGTTATCGATCCGGGGAGAGCTTTCCCTATTTCATAACTGGTACTTGGTGGAGGCAATTGCTGTGCGCTGATCGGACTGTCGCCTTGGCGCTATACTACAACCCCTGATCTGCCACCGCTAATTTTTGGCACACGAGCTATCCAGGCATATGCGAGCGACAGCACGCGGCTGCTTTGTCCTCCCGCTGCAACTCGCTCAAACGGCAGCTTAGAAGAGTTGCCCTGAAGAGGGCGACCGGCCGTTTAGGGCCGGGTGAACAGGTTGTCCCGAGCGCGCCTTCCCATACGCTACGGCCGCTTCCTGCGCATAGCGGACGCTCGCTGGTAGAGCGCAGTCGAAAAAGGATCCCGTGCGCAATACTGTGCCTCCGATGGGCAAGATCCGTCCTTCTCCCGCCTGCGGCTCCGGAGGTGGGCTCCAGCAGCACCTCCGGAGCCGCGGGTGCCTTCGGGGTTCAGGGGCGGAGCCCCAGCGAACGGCAGCGCGTGGGTAGGGGCCGCAGGGCCCGGACCGCGAGCTGGTTAGTGAGTTACTGACCCCCGCAGCCTCGCGTGCCGCCCCCCCCCGGATCTGACCGCCGTAGTCCCATCGAAGAATCTTCGCCCATTTTCTTCCGCGCTGGACGCGTCAGAGGAATCTCCCGGCCTCCCTTCCGGAGGCCCCCATGTCCGATCCCCGTCCCGTCGTCGCCCGCTGCGAGGGCATGTTCCCCGCCGACCTCGCCCGGTACGAGGCCCAACGCACCCGCAAGGGCGGCGACCTCGGGCACATCGACGCCAGCCGCTCGCACCTGAACCGGCCCCTTCTCGGCGAGGCCGACTGGGCGAAGCAGGCCATGGCGGAGATCGAGGCGATGCGCGCCGAGAACTACGCCGACGAGCTTGAAGCCCTCCAGCGCCGCGGCCGCAAGAAGGAGATCCAGAAGCGGATGGTCGAGGGGCCGAAGGATCCGTGGCGCGCGAGCCGCCACGGGCCGCTGCGCGAGATCATCCTGACCGCCCACAAGGACTGGTTCAACGAGATCGTGTTCGACGGCAACCGGATGGACTTCGCCGCCCGTGAGCGGGCATTCGAGGACCGCGCTGTCGCCTGGCTCCAGCAGACCTTCGGCGACGACATCGTCCACGCCCGCGCCGACCTCGACGAGACGACCTACCACATCCACGCCGTGCTGGTGCCGCGGGCGGTGGTGAAAGTGAACGGCGCGACGCGCCGGATGCTGCAGCCCTCGATCCACCCGCTGATCGAGGACTATGAGAAGCTGCAGGACAGCGTTGGCGCGTGGTTCTCGGCGATCGGCCTCGCGCGCGGGGAGAAGCGCGCCGAGGCGATCCGCGAGGCGGCGGCGAAGGGCGACCCGATCCCGAAGAAGCGGCACCACTGCCGCCCGAGCGACTGGCGCCGCCGGCAGGAGGCCGAGGTGATCCGGCAGCGGGCCGAGGTCGAGGCCCGGGAGGCCGCGACGGCGGAGACCGCAGCGGCGCTGGACGCACGACGCGCCGATCTCGCTCACCACGAAGAGCGGCTCGCGGCCGAGGATGCGCGCCTCAGTGCGGTTGCCGCGACTCGGCGGGCAGAGGCGGGGCGGCTCGATCACCGGGTGGAAGCCGTGGTCGCGCGGGAGACGGTCGCAGACGAGAGGATGGCCGAGGCCGACGCGGTGCTCGCCGTCGCGGAGGGGCCCGGCGCGGGCGCCTTTGACATCGACGACGCCGGGGGCACGCCCATGCTGACCGAGCGGCCGGAGAACCCCTCGCTGCTCGCCCGGCTGAAGCGCCCAGTCGCCGGATCCGACCGTGGCCGCGCCCGCGCGGTGGCGGCGCTGGGGGCCGCCTGGACGCGCCTGCGCAAGGCGGCCGGGGAGGCCGCGGAGGCCCGCCTCGCGCGCGAGCACGAGGACCTGCGCAAGGCCGACGAGGCGCTGCTCGAGGTCGCGCGGACGCTCCCCGAGACGGCACGCGAGCGCATCGCGCGGGCACGCCCGACGATCGCCCGCAGCCTCACCGGCATTGGCCTTACCCTGCGCCGCCTGCGCGGACGCGACGGGGGTGCGCAGCGGGATGAAAGCGGGACCGGAGAGAAATGAATCGCGTCCCAGCAGACGCTTGCACGAATTCCGCAGAAGACTCCAGCCACGCTCCCGCGAATTTCTCTTACCGGTCTTCTTCCGCCACTCTAGCACCGGCCTCTGGAAAAGCTGTGCGGCAACGCCTCGCGCCCTCAATCAATCGTTGAGGCCGTTCTTTCGCTTCGTCACGCAGGAACACCCACCTGGTCCACTGTGGCTACCGTTGCGCCAAGCTGGCCGGTGCGGCACGATGGTGTGCAATCGAGGGGGCAGAATGTCCGGCTGGTGGGATTGGGTAGAGAGCGTTGGCAAGACCTATAGTGGCACGATCACCGTACTGGCGCTAGCCGTCGGCTTTGTGGCGATGATCTTCGCTGGACTCGCGCTGCGCCCGAAGCGTGGCCCGAGCGAAATCGACCTTCTGCGGGACCACCACGGCTGGCGCAAGCGTCTGGACGACCTGAACCCCGACTGGGCCGACGCGTGGTTCGCCGGAATTGCAAGGTTCAGCGGCTTCGCCAGCCGACTTTATGGCGAAAGGTTGCTTTCATGGCGGGCGTTCGACAAGGCGCTGATGATCGCATTCCTCTACCCGATTGCCGCGTTGCTCCTGGGCTGGGCGCTGTTCGATGCCGGACGCTTGGGGGAGAGCGAGTTTCTGCCCGAGGGGCTCAAACTGTGGCGGCGGACGCTCTTGCTGGTGGCGATAGGGCTTGGCGCTGGCGTGATGTATCTGGTCGCTCAGCATTACGGTAAAATCGAGGCGGCGATAAGCCGGTACTTAATGCCGTTGCAGAAGAGGTTAGACAACCTGCCCGTTCTTCCATCGCAGGCGGGGGGATTTTCACTGCGTGTGCTGGCGGGATTGGCTCCATCCGCTGCCCTCGCCCTTGCCGCTTACTTCGCCGTTGCCGGTGCCGGTGCCGCTGCCGTTGGCGTTGCCCTTAGCGTTGCCGTTGCCGTTGCCGTTGCCGTTTGCGTTGGTGTTGTTGGTGCCGCAGTCGTAGTCCTCGTCATCGCGGGAGCCGTTGGTGTTGCCGCTGTCGTGGCCGGTGCCCTAACCTTTGCCGGTAACGACTTACTCACACCCCCTGCAACCGTCCTGCTCTTTCTTGGCTTCCTCCCAATTCTCAACGCGCTAGCCGATTTCCTCTCCATCGCAGCCACCCGTGCTTTTTTGCGCCACATCGCCCCCGGTCCTGCCCGCCCACACGGCGCCTCGCTCCTTGCGGTGTTGGCAGGTGTCCTGCTCGACTTGGTCATCGCCGCAACCTGCCTTCTGGGCCTGCTCTGGGCGATCACCGCCGGCCTCGATCTCTGGGCGCATATGCGCCCCGCCTCGCTGCCCTTCGACTGGCGAGCCTATAGGGCGAGCCTCTGCGCGGGCGATCTGGAGCGGGGAACGATGCTGTGGCTGATGCTGCTCACTACCCTCGCACCCACCGCAGTGCATCTGGCCACAGGGCTGGGCGCGGTGCTCACCCGCACTGCCAAGATCGACCGTGAAATCCACGCTCTGCTCGGCCCCGCCGCCGAAAAGCTCGAAGCGAAGCATGGTCACGGAGTGTGGGCCATCGACGAAACCCGGCGCGGCCCCGAAGTTCTGAGCGAGGACGACTTGCATAAGCTCGATCTGCTCTACGCCCGCAGGAGTTTTGACAGCAAAGTCGTTTTCGCGCTCCTCCTGCTGCTGACCATGGCCGTGCTAGTGGCGGCCGTTGCATGGCTGCTTACCCCAGCCGCGGCGACAATTTGTGCGAGCCTCCCCGCACCCGCTTGAGCGATGCGCAGACCTTGTTTTGGTCGTCAGCCAGTCCAAGGAGACTACCCGCTGACACGCGCGCCAAAACCACAGAGAGCGACGCCTACGGCCCCTGTCCGCTAACTGACTCTGACCACCAGCGAAACTCGATAGCTTCAGCTAACGGCCTGCTGCGCAGAGCATTTACGCGAGCCGCCGTGTGCCGACCGCACCAGCCTCGCCGCCTGGCGCGGGATGTTTGAATCGCATTTCACGCACATAGTCACGTTCGTGGCCCTCTCGGTTCACCCGGGTCGAGCTTTTCTGCATGTCGGATCCAATTGCGACCGTGCCCAAGCGGTAGCGGCGCTGGGTGCCGCCTGGATGCGCCGGCGCAGGTCGGCCAAGGACGCCGCAGGCCCGCCTTGCGCGCGAGCATATGACCCGCGCAAGGCCGACGAGGCGCTGGTGGCGCGGGCGCTTCCGGAGGCTGCACGCGAGCGCATAGCGTAGGGCGCGCTCGATGATCGCGCGCTGCCTCACCGGCATCGGCCTCACCCTGCGCCACCTCCGCGGACGCGATGGGGGTGCGCAGCAGGACGAAAGCGGGGCAGGAGAAAAATGAACCGTTTTGCTGCAGTGGTTTGCAAGAAACTTTGTGTTTTTTTGCCCTGAATTATTAGGCCTTCGAAAGGCTCAGATCCAAGTCATCCGCGCCCCGACGGAAGCGATCTTCCGGATTGGTGGCACGGACCGACAACGCCATGCACAGGAGCACCGAAATGGCCATCACCCAGAAGCTCGAAATCGTGTCGAGCAACGCTACCAAATCCGCCGCCGCCCGGCCCACCCGCCTTCGTCCGACAGCGGCCCCGCGATCCGCAACCTTGATGGTCGCAGGATGCTGCACCCCCCCCCAAGCCTGCGCTTCGCCCCCGTCGGAGATCACGCAGCGGCTCGTTGCGGCTTCATATCCCTTTCTCGATTCGAGCCTTCCGCGGCGAACTGAGTTTCATTCCCGGCTGGTTCAGCCGTTCTTCCGAACCCGTCCAGGCATAGGCCAGCAGGCAGGGCGACAGGTCACCCGTCGTGATCCGGTGTTCGAGGCCCGGCCGGTTCAAGATCAGGGACCCGGGCGCATGAACCGCGGCGTCGTTCTCGGACCAGGCCCCCGCGACCGAGATGTAACTCTCCTCGATGTCCTTGTGGCTGTGCTGCGGATAGGTCGTGCTCGGCGCAAAGAGCACGAAGCCCAGGATCAGTCTCTCGGCACAGATCGGGCCTCGCGGACCGAGGATTTCGCAATAGGCATATTTGCGCGCGAGTGCCTTCGGAACCTTCTCGTAGCCGTATTCCCAGGTGAGCCTGCCTGCGACACGGGCCAGCGCCCTCGACATGCCCTGGACGGCACCCCTTTCTCCAAGATCGAGCGCGCGGCCGAGGTGGGCCGTGACCGGCTTCACCTCGGGGGGGCGATCATTGACCGCCGGGTTCGCTTCAACGATCAACGCCAAGGAATCCCGCACCCGCTTGCGGTGAGTGCGGATCGGGCGGCTCCCCCCGTCCGAACCCTGACGGTAGAGCGCATCGAACTCGTGGAGAAGGTAAAGCCAGTCAGGGCAGTCGTTCAGACGCAGCTGTTCTACGCGTTCGGATAAGGAGTGCATACCGCGCTCTCTCGGCAGGTCAGGGGGTGACCGGAATGACGATGCGTCCTCGGACGGTCCCGTCAAGGAACTTCGGGGCGGTCTCGATGACCTCGGAGAAGGGCAGTTCGGTCGTCATCTCCTCGAGCTTTGCCGGATCGAGATCGCTGGCGAGCCGAGCCCAGGCCGCAAGGCGGTCGGTTTTCGGGCACATGACGCTGTCGACCCCGGCCAGGGTCATACCGCGCAGGATGAAGGGCGCCACCGACGCGGGCAGATCCATTCCCGCGGCAAGACCGCAGGCCGCGACGACGCCCCGGTATTTCATCATCGAGAGCATGTTCGCCAGCACCGTGCTGCCCGCAACATCGATGCCGCCGGCCCAACGCTCCTGCCCCAGCGGACGGACCTTGCCGGTCAGTTCGTTGCGGTCGATCACCGACGCGGCGCCCAGACCGCGCAGATACTCCGCCTCGGAGGCACGGCCGGTGACCGCAGCAACTTCGTAGCCCTTCGCGGCAAGAAGTGTCGTCGCAACGCTGCCGACACCGCCAGCGGCGCCGCTCACGACGATCTCGCCATTGCCGGGCACGACCCCGTGCCGCTCGAGCGCCAGAACGCAGAGCATGGCCGTATAGCCCGCCGTGCCGATCATCGCCGCCTGCCGCAAGTCGAGGGGCGCCGGCAGCGGAACCAGCCAGTCGCCGCGGACCCGTGCCCGTTCGGCCAGCCCGCCCCAGTGTTTTTCCCCCACGCCCCAGCCATTCAGGATGACCCGGTCGCCGGGCTTGAAATCGGCATGGCTGCTTTGTGCCACCGTGCCCGTGAAGTCGATGCCCGGCACCATGGGGAAGCGCCGCACGACCGGCGCCTTGCCGGTGATCGCCAGCGCGTCCTTGTAGTTCAAGGTCGAATAGGCGACGTCGACCAGAACGTCGCCCTCGGGCAGCTGGTCCTCGGCAAGCTCCGTCACCGAAACGGACTGCGTATCGTCGGATTTCTCTATCAGAACGGCTCTCACGGCCTTCTCCTTCGGTTATTCCTGTGTCCGGGTCACGAAATGGCGACCGAACGTCCGGGTGAAACTGTGCAGCGGGTCGGGCCGCAGCTCGAGCTTGGCGCGCAGGATCGCGCCCTCCCATCCGATCCAGAACGCCTCGGCAAGGGCGTCGGGGTCATGATCCGCGGACAGCTCTCCGCAGGCCTGCGCCTCCCGGAAGAGCTGCGCCGTGCGTCTCTGCCATGTCTCCAGAACCCCGATGAGCGCAGCGCGGAAGTCGTCGGGCAGCGCCCCCATCTCCTGGCCCAGGTTGCCGACGAGGCATCCGCGCCGGAAGCCGTGGCGGGCCATGCCCTCTTCGGCCATCCTGGTGAAGAGGCGCAGCCGTGCCAACGGCGCGAGGCTTCCATCGAGGAAAGCCTGATCCAGAAGCCTGGCGAAATAGGTGTCGTAAGCTTCGATGAGTGCCAGGCCGAAATCGGCCTTGTTGCGAAAGTAGTGATAGAAGCTCCCCTTGGGAACTCTTGCTGCCTTCAGGATCTCATCGACTCCGACCGAAGAATATCCCTTCTCGGTCAGATGTTCGAGGCCGGCGCGAATAAGGCTTTGATGAGCGAGGGACGCATCCGGAGCGCCACGCGGACGTCCGCGGCGGGGCTTCTGGGGAACCGATGGAGGGGTGTCTGTCAGAGGCATCCAGAAATAATAGACGGTATGGTCTATTAAATCAAGTGCGGTTGTGAAGCGCCTGCCTCTGCGGTGTAAGCTAAAGAAATATATAGATAATAAAGAAGCAGCGCGAGGTCGGGAAACACGCGGGTTCTGACTTGGTAGCGGTTCGCATGGTTGTGCTGACGGTGCCGATCGGCTCGGCCCTCGCCCGGTGGACAGAATGGGCCGCTCAGGCGAGCCTCCTGTCAAAGGCGAACCCGGCAGAAGGCGGTACATGGAGTTTTCGCCGATCACGGCCCCCGAGGATGGCAGCTGATCGATCCCGATCACCACCCATTCCCCGATGGATTCCGAGGGCCGGAAGCGACTGACGTGCCAGACTGGCTCGCCTTGCCGCCGCCGAGACCTTCGAGCCCGGAGGCGCCCTTGGTTCTGACTTGCAGGATCGCCGGGCGACCCCTACTTTCACGCCATCCTGCAATCGGAACTGCCATCGCCATGGACCTGACCCTCGCCGCATTCGCCCCTTCGATCCCGGTGCGAGAAGGTCTGCCCCATGCCTGCCTCCGTTTCCGTCTCCGGCCTGTCCTGGTCCACGCCTGACGACGCGCCCCTTCTTACCGACCTCAACCTGACTTTCGGCCCGGAGCGCACCGGCATCGTCGGGCGCAATGGCGCCGGCAAGAGCACCCTCCTTTACCTGATTTCGGGCGATCTCCCTCCCGCTTCGGGGCTGGTGCGCGTCACCGGTTCCATCGCGATGATGCGGCAGGAGGCGATGGAGCAGCCGGATGACATCATCGCCGATCTTTTCGGCGTGCGGCCTGCGCTTGAATTGCTCGACCGGGCGGAGGCAGGGCTTGCGGATGCCGATGACCTTGGCGATGCAGACTGGACCCTGCCCGCGCGGATGGAGGGGGCGCTCCTGCGCTGTGGTCTGTCGGTCGGGCCGAAGACACCGCTGGCAACGCTATCGGGCGGCCAGCGCAGCCGTGCCGCCCTCGCCGCCCTGATCCTTGCCGAGCCGGACTTTCTGTTGCTTGACGAACCGACGAACAATCTCGACCGGGACGGGCGCAAGGCGGTGATCGACCTCCTCCGCGGCTGGACAGGCGGGGCGATCGTCGCCAGCCATGATCGCGAGCTTCTGGAGGAAATGGACGCGATTGTCGAACTCACCTCGCTGGGGGCGACCCGGTACGGGGGGAGTTACAGCAATTTCCGGCAGCGCAAGGAAACCGAGTTGGACGCGGCTGCGCGTGACCTCGCACAGGCGGAGAAGACCCGCTCCGACGCAGCCCGGCGCGCGCAGCAGGCGAGCGAACGCAAGGCACGCAAGGACAGTGCCGGACACCGGGCGCGGACGAGGGGCGATCAGCCCAAGATCCTGATGGATGCCGCCAAGGGGCGGGCCGAGGCGTCTGGCGGTGCGGGTATGCGCCTGCGCGAGGCCCGGCGCGAAGCGGCAGATGAGGCGGTGTCCGCCGCCCGCGATAGGATCGAGATCCTGCAACCCTTGCGCATGGACATCCCCCCGACCGGCCTCGCGCCCGGCAAGACGGTGCTGCGACTGGAGAGAGTGACCGGCGGCCATGATCCGGATCATCCTTCGATCCGCGAGCTGTCGCTGACCGTGACCGGTCCCGAGCGCATTGTCATTGCGGGGCCGAATGGCAGCGGAAAGACGACGCTTCTGAAAGTCATCACCGGGCAGATCGCGCCGCAGAGTGGCCTCGTCGAGCTTTCGGTTCCATTCGCCCTGTTGGATCAGCATGTCCAGCTGATGGACCCGGCCCTGTCGCTGCGGGACAATTTCCGCCGTCTCAACCCCGTGGCCGATATCCATATCGCGCACGCGGCACTGGCCAGGTTCGGTTTTCGCGCGGGAGACGCCTTGCGTTGCGCGGGAGAGTTGAGCGGGGGCGAGCGTCTGCGCGCCGGTCTGGCCTGTGCCCTCGGAGTCGCCCCGCCGCCGCCGCTACTGATCCTGGACGAGCCGACCAATCATCTTGATCTGGATGGTATCGCAGCACTCGAGGCTGCGCTGGCTGCTTACGATGGGGCGGTTCTGGCGATCAGTCATGATGCGGCATTCCTTGGATCGCTCGCACCGGACAGAACGTTTGATCTCGCGGCATGACCTCCTTGTCCGCACTGCCGACCGCCACCCCGGCTGGCAGGACAAGGAGCGGCGACCGGGAGAAGACCAGGGTCGCTGCGGGCATCCCGAACGGACAGACCGCCAGAGCGGGCAGGGGAGACCCTTCGCAGGGGCGGAAAAGGGCTGGCCGGCCGAGACCGATTGGAAATCCGCGGCGGGCGGCGGGCTCGACCGGGCGGGAGTTCGCATGGTGGGGTAGGCTCGTCCCCGAGGGCCGCCCGCCGACAGTGATCCCTCTTTCGGCGACGTGCAGCAGGATTTCGAAGGCGGGCGGGTGGGGGCGCCGAATGCCGGACCGGGCCCCGACCACGATCCGGCCCACCCGGCTCGGCTGCGCCCCCACGGGATCGGCCTAGGCCGGCACGGCCACCCTCTGACCGTCGGCCCGGTGCAGGACCTCCATCCTCACCGAATAGATCTGTTGAAGCCGCTCGGCCGTCATCAGCTCGTCGGGCGGGCCTTCGAGGACGACCTGCCCCTGCTTCAGCGCGACGATGTGATCGCAGAACTGCGCGGCCATGTTCACCTCGTGCAGCACCACGACCACGCTGCGCCCCTCCTCGCGGCACATGGTGCGGACGAGGCGCATCACCTCGACGGCATGGGCGATGTCGAGTGCCGAGATCGGCTCGTCCAGAAGCAGCGTCGAGGCCTGCTGCGCCACCATCATCGCAAGCCACACCCGCTGGCGCTCGCCGCCCGAAAGCGTGTCGACCAGCCGCTCGGCAAAGCGCGCCACGCCGCATTCGGCCATCGCCCGTGCGACGATGATTTCGTCCCGCGGCCCGAAGCGGCCGAGTGCGCCGTGCCAGGGATAGCGGCCGAGCTCCACCAGCTCGCGCACCAGCATCCCCTCGGCAGGAGGCGTGGTCTGGGGCAGGAAGGCGAGGCGGCGGGCATAGTCGCGGGCGTTCCAGCCCGCCAGCGCGCGGCCCTCGAAGGCGACGGCGCCCCAGGCCTCGATCTGGCGCGCCAGCACCTTCAGCAGCGTCGACTTGCCCGAGCCGTTGTGTCCGATCAGGCCCGTGACCCGGCCCTGCGGCAGATCGAGGCTGATCCCTTCGAGCAGCCGCCGGCCGGGCACGTCGACGGAGAGATCTCGGATCGAGAAAAGGGTCATCGGTTGGCTCGCATCAGTAACCACAGAAGCCACGGCGCCCCGATGAGCGAGGCGAAGAGGCCGAGGGGCAGTTCGTAGGGAAAGCCCGCCACGCGCGCGCCAAAATCGGCCAAGAGCATGAGCAGGGCGCCGATCAGGGCCGCGCCGGTGACGTGATGGGCGGGGCGGGCCAGACCTGCGCGGCGCGCCATGTGCGGCGCCATGAGGCCCACGAAGCTGAGCGGGCCCACGAGCACGGTGGCCGCGCCGGTGGCGAGCCCCGCAAGAAGAATAAGCGCGACGCGGGCCCGCCGGAGCGGCAGGCCGAGGCCGCCCGCCACCCCGGGGCCGAGCGGCAGGATCGCGAGCCAGCGCGCCGTGGCGAGCGCCGCGGCCCAGAGTGTCAGCGCCACCGCGGCAAGAGCCAGCGCTCCGGGCATCAGCACCGCCGAGGACGAGCCGCTGAGCCAGGCCAGAACCGCCCAGGAGCGCGCGTCGCCCGAGGCCATCATCGCCGACAGCACCGCCGAGGCCAGCGCCGAGACCGCGATGCCGGCGAGGAGGATGCGCTCGGCCGGCATCTCGCGGCGCAGGAGATAGGCCGCGACCAGGGCCAGCGCGATCACGCCGCCCGCCATCGTTGCGCCGTGGAGCAGGGGTGCCGTCGGTGCCGCGACGAGATAGATCGCGAGGGCATAGCCCAGAGCCGCGCCGCCCGAAACGCCCAGAACCTCGGGCGAGGCCAGCGGGTTGCCCGTCAGCCGCTGCAGAAGCGCGCCTGCGGTGGCCAGCGCCGCGCCGGCCGAAGCGGCCGCGATGAGCCGGGGCAGGCGCATCGGCAGGAAATCCGCAAAGCTCTGCGTGTCGAGGATGACCCAGCCGCCCGGAACGCGGCCGATCCAGACCAGGGCCAGGGAAACCGCGACGAGCGTTGCCGCGAGCGCGAGGAGCACCGGTCGCGGACGGGCGAGGCGGACCGCGGGACCCTCGGCCGCCTCGGTGCCGGGCGGGGTGGAGCCGCGCAACCGCGGCAGGAGCCAGATCAGGAGCGGCCCGCCGATCAGCCCGGTGAGTGCGCCGGTCGGGAACATCTCGCCGCTTGCCCCCGCCACGGTGAGCACCACCCCGTCGCAGAGCGACAGGAGCAGCGCCCCGATCAGCGACGAGAGCATGAGCCGCTCCGGGATGGTCCGGGCGCCCAGACTGCGCGCGAGGGCCGGCCCCGCGAGGCCCACGAAGCCGATCAGACCGAGCTCGGCCGAGACCGACCCGGCGAGGATTACCGCCACCGCGATGCCCGCCAGCCGGACCGCCGCCACCCGGAGCCCGAGGCTCGCGGCGCCCTCGGCCCCGAGCGAGAGCACGCGGAGCGGACGCGCCAGAAGCGCCGCGGCAAGACCGCCTGACGCCAGCACCAGCGCCAGCGCCCGCACGCCCGACCAGTCCTGCTGCACCAGAGAACCGCCGTTCCAGATGACGAGCGACAGCAGATATTCGCCCTGCGCGAGGGTCAGGGCGGTGGCGATGGCGCTTGACGTGAGGCCCACCAGCATGCCCACGATCACCATCGTGACCGGCGCGAAGGCCCGCCGCGCGCCGACCGCCAGAACCAGCGCCGCCGCCAGCGCCGCCCCGGCCATGGCCACCGGCCAGCGCCCGTCGACGAGCAGGGTAGGCGCGAAGATGGTGGAGAGGACGAGGGCCAGTTGTGCACCCGACGAGATGCCGAGCGTGGTGGGATCGGCCACCGGGTTGCGCAGCACGGTCTGCAGGAGCGCGCCCGACAGGCCGAGCGCCGCTCCGGCCAGAAGCGCGACGGTTCCGCGCGGCATCAGGCCGAAGGCCAGCAGGATCTGCTCGAGGCTCATCGCCTCGGCCCGGAAGGGCAGGGATGGCCAGGAACCCGGGGGCAGGAGGCCCACCGCCGCCCAGGCCCAGAGCGCGGCCGCGAGGAGGCCCACGCCCGCCAGCGCCAGCTGCGCGGGGCGGCTCACAGCCGCAGCTCCGCGGGCCGGGTGAGCGCCGCGCCGAGCAGCCGGGCGAAGCGCAGCGCCGAGGGCAGGCCGCCGAAGGCATTGACCTCGGGCAGCTGATAGACCCGGCCGCCCCGCACCGCGGGCAGCGCCTGCCACAGCCTGGAGCGCGCGAGCCCCCGCCGCGCCTGCACCGGGATCTCGCCCGCGATCACCACGCGCGCCTCGGGCAGGCGCGCAAGCTCTTCGATCTGCACCGGGGCGAGAAAGCTGAACCGCGTCTGCCCCTCCCAGCCGTTCGCGAGGCCGAGCCGCGTCGCCACCGATCCGAACAGACTGTCGAAGCCGAAGGCGCGCAGATGGCGGGCGTCGCCGATATTGACGAGGCAGATCGGCCGGTCCGCCATCGGGGCCAGATCCGCGGCCACGGCATCGAACCGGGCCTCGGCCGCTTCCTCGGCCCGCAAGGCCGCGCCCGGATCGTCGATGGCGCGGGCCAGGTCGTGCAGCGCCGCGAAAGTCTTGGGCAGCGGCGGCTCGCCCCGGATGTAGAACGGCAGGTTCAGGACCGGGGCCAATTGCGTGAGGCGGGCCTCGTAGCGGGTGTAGTAGGGCGAGGTCAGGATGAGATCCGGGCGCACGAGCTGGAGCAGCTCGAAGTTCGGCGCGCCCCGCAGGCCCAGATCCACCACGCCCTCCGGCACCGGCGGCTCGGGCGCGTCCTTGCGGAAGCGGATCAGCTCGCAGGCGGCCACCGGCATGTGCCCGAGCGCGATGGCCGTCTCGAGCATGGCCCAGTCGATGGCGGCAAGGCGCGTCCCGGCCGGGGGAGCGGCCCGCAGGGACGAGGCCGCCGCCAGCGCGAGGCTGGCGGCGGCGAGGAAGCTCCGTCGGCTGAGGGCGCCGCCTCCTACCACTTGTAGCTGATCTTGGCCGAGATCGTCCGGCCCTCGCCGTAGTAGCAGCCGAAAGAGCCGCAGTTGGCGAGGTAGACCTCGTCGGACAGGTTGTTGAGGTTGATCGAGGCGTCCATGTTCTCGCGGCTGTAGCCCACGGCGAGGTCGAGCAGCGTCACGGACTCGAGCGAATAGAGGTTGGCCAGATCGCCCTCGCGCTCGCCGATGTAGCGCAGGCCGCCGCCGAGGCTCACGCCGTTGTCGAAGGCCTTGTCGAGCCAGAGGCTCGCCAGATGGCGCGGCGCGTTGGGCATCTCGTTGCCGTCGTTGGCGCCGCTCGGATCGACCTGCTCGGTGTCGTTGTAGGCGTAGCTTGCGCGCAGGTTCAGCCCCGGTGCCAGCTCGCCCACCGCGCCGAGTTCGAGGCCGGAGGACTTGACCTCGCCGACCTGACGACGGCCCTCGGCCCCGCCGAGATTCACCGTCAGGTTCTCCTGCCGCAGATCGTAGATCGCCGCGGTGAAGAGCGCGTTGAAGCTGTCGGGCTGATATTTCACGCCCAGCTCCCATTGCTTGCCGGTCGTCGGCTCCAGCTGCTCACCCGCGCCGTCCACGCCGATCTCCGGGTCGAAGGAGGTGGAGTAGTTGGCATAGACGAGCGCGCCGGGTGCGATCTCGTAGCCGAGGCCCGCGCGGCCCGACAGCGCCTTGTCCGACTGGTCGATCTCGCCTTCGCCCGCGAAGTTCGTGTAGGTGGTGCCCTCCTGCTTCGACCAGTCGTGGCGCAGCGCGAACGACCCGCGCCAGCGCCCGGCGGTGATCTCGTCCTGCGCATAGAGCCCGATCTGGGTCTGCGTCACGTCGGGCGTGCTGACATACCAGGGCGCGCCGGTGGGAACACCGCCATAGACAGGATTGCGCCAGTCGAGGTCCGTGACGCCGCCTTCGGCGTTGTAGAACTCGGTGACGGTGTCGGCATCGTATTTGCGCAGGTCGAGCCCGAAGAGCAGCTTGTGCTCCATGCCGCCGGTCAGCACCTCTCCGGCAAGCCGCGAATCGAGGCTCAGGCCGGTGGTGTTCTCGCGCTGATAGTTGGCGCCCCGGGTGATCCCGGTGCCGCTGGCGTCGATGCCGGTCACATAATGGCCGGTATATTCCCAGTCGAACTTCTCGTAGCGGAAGCCCTGGCTGAAGGTCCAGCCGCTGTCGAACTCGTGGCTCAGCTCGTAGCCGATGTTGAAGATCTGGCGGTCATGGTCGTCCCAGCCCGGCTCGCCGGTGTAGAGCTCGCGCAGATACTTGTCGTTCCCTTGCCCGGTGAGCGCGAAGGGAATGCCCGGCGGCGAAGTCGGCGCGTCGTCGGTATAGGAGGAGATGATGTCGAGCGTGGTGCGGTCGGTGGGCTTCCAGCGGGCGGCGAGGCCCAGATATCCGCGTTCGAGGCCGATCTCCTCCACCTGGCTCTCGTAGTCCTTGACGATCCCGGTCGCGCGGAACGAGAGCGTGTCGCTCACCGTGCGGTTCCAGTCGAAGAAGCTCTGGCGCGAGCCGTTGTCGTCGAGGCCGACGCCCAGTTCGCCGAAGTCGAAGCCCTGCGCGCGCTTCTGGACCTGGTTGATGATCCCGGCCGGCGAGCCCGCGCCATAGAGCGAGGAGTTGGGACCGTTCAGCACCTCGATCTGCTGCAGCGCGAAGGTCTCGTAGGCCGGGGCGCCCATGTAGCGCAGCTGCCGCAGGCCGTTGACATATTGCGAGCCGCGCGCCTCGAAGCCGCGGATGGTGGGGCTGTCGAAGCGCGGATCGACGCCGTAAGGGTCGCCGAGCACGCCCGGGCTGTAGCGCAGCGCCTGCCCGAGGGTTTCCGCGCCCTGATCCCTGATCTGCTCTGCCGTCACGACCGAGACCGACTGGGTCGTCTCGGCCACGGGCGTGTCGGATTTGGTGGCCGACTGGTTGTAGTCGGCCTTGTAGCCATCGGCCTGAGTGGTGACGTCGGTGGTGGCCGTGACCACGATCGCGTCGAGCTTGATCGCCTCCTGGGCGAAGAGGGCGGCCGGGGCCAGAGCAATGGTGCTCGCGCCTGCGAGCAGCATCGACCGGTGTTTCGTCTTCATGGGAGCCTCGCAAGACAGAGAGCAAATACTCACTCGCTTGAGCAGATGCTCTGGCTTGCTGGGGGCTGGATACAACTTTTCCCACGAGAGTCCAGCCCGTGGGCCGCCGGCACAGCCCCGGTGCCGGGCCTGTGCTCCTCCGGCAACGGCCGTCAGGGCTGCCGTCGGCACAGGGGAGAAACCGGAGGCGCGCAGGGGAAGGGGGAGGCCACCCGGATGCACCCTCCGCGCCCCGCGGGACGGGTGGCTGGTTCCGCGGATGAAAACCGTCTAGAAGCTGGCTTTCGCTTGTTCGATTGCTGTGAGGCCGCGTGACCCGTAAGCCCTTGACCCTGACCGGCAGCGCGCTCGCCGTTCTGCGTGCCCTTGTCGAGCGGGGCCCGTCGACACGTCCGCAGCTGGGGCAGGACCTCGGCCTCTCGCGGCCCACCATGTCGGCCGCCATGGCCGAGCTGATGGAAGCGGGTCTGGTCGAGCCGATCGGATCGGTGCAGGGCGGGATGGGCCGCCGGGCCGTCGAGTATCGGGTGGCCACCCATGCCGGGCATGTGATCGCGGTGGATGCCGGATCGACCCATATCCGTCTGCGGCTCTCGACGCTGGACCGCCGGCTGCTGCATGCGAGCCTGCATCCGCTTCCGAACAGCCAGTATTCGCTGACGCCCCAGATCAGCAGCGTTGTGGCCGATGCCGTGGCCGAGGCGCTGGAGAAGACGGAAGTCGACTGGGGCCCGCTGCTGGCCATGGTCATCGCCATCCCGACGCGGGTCGTGGGCCCTGAAGGGGATACCGCCGCCACCGATCAGGAAGTGATCTTCACGAATTTCACGCCGCCGCCGCAGGTCGACTGCACGCTGGTGAACAACGTGAACTGCGCCGCAGTGGCGGAATATCACTATGGTGCGGCGCGCGGTCATCAGACCTTCGCCTTCCTGCAGGTGGGGGTGAAGATCGGCTTGGGGCTCATGCTGAACGGCCAGATCCTGCCCGGCGTCAATGGCGCGGCGGGCGAGATCGGGCATATCACCTTTCCCTTCGCGCCGGGCCTGACCCCGGTGCCCGGCGAGGCGGAGCGCTACATCGGCACCGAGGCCTTCATGGCCCGGGTCCGGGCCGACTGGCCCAAGGGCTCGGGCCGGCCGCCGGCCGATACCTACGAGCTTCTGGCCCGTGCCGGCGAGGGCGACGCGGCCGCCCTGCGCCATGTCGAGGGCCATGCGGCCGAGATCGGGGCCGTGATCGCGATCTGTGTCAGCGTGATCGATCCGGGCCTCGTGGTGCTGGGCGGCGGCTACGGAGCCTCGCCCCTGCTCAGGCCCAAGGTGGAGGAGGTCGTCCGCCACCTCGCCTTCCCGGCCGAGATCACCACCAGCACTCTCGCGGCCGAGGCGACGGTTCTCGGGGCCGAACGTCTGGCCGTGGACCGCGCCGTCTCTGTCCTGCTCGGCCTGCCTGCCTGAACCCTCCGCGCGCTGCTCCGCAAGAAAAGGCTTGCTTGCCCGACTTAGTTTGTTAGGCTGCCTAATAATAAGGGTCAGCCGGCGAACGCGCTGACGGGGTCACGACAGGAGAGATCAATGACCATGAGGACAACCGCCGCCAGCCTCCTTGCGCTGGCCCTCGCCTCCGGCGGGACTGCGGCCGGCGCGCAGACCCTCGAATACTGGGTCTATTCCGATTTCGCGCAGGGTGAGGCGCTGGCGCTGCAGCAGGACTTCATCAAGGAATTCCAGGAGTCTCATCCGGGCGTGACGGTGAACATCGTCGGCAAGGGCGATGACGATCTGACCGCCGGTCAGATCGCGGGGGCGGCCAGCGGCAACCTGCCCGACGTGTTCATGAACGCGGTCGGCGTGGGCGCGCAGCTGGTCGATGTCGGCGCTCTGGCGAACATCCACGACAAGTGGATGGCCATGCCCGAGGAGTTCCGCGCCCAGTTCAACAAGGGTGCGGTCGAGAATTGCGCGCCCCGCCCCGAAGAGATGTACTGCATTCCCTACACCGGCTATGGCACGCTGCTGTTCCGCAACCTGACGGTGCTGGAAGAGGCCGGGATCGACACTTCCGCCCCGCCCGCCGACTGGGCCGACTGGCTGGCGCAGATGGAGAAGGTGAAGGCCGCGGGCAAGTTCGCCATTCCCGATCAGGCGCTGGTCTTCAACTCGATCGCCGAGATGTATGGCGTGACGGGCGATGTCTCGACCTGGGGCATCGACTGGGAGAGCAAGACCACGCGGATCGACCCGGCGGTGATGACCTCGGTGCTGGAGAAGTTCGTGGCGATGCAGCCGCTGACCTCGGGCACCAGCCGCAACGATCAGGCCACGAAGGATCTGTTCGTCACCAATCAGCTGGCTTTCCACACCATCGGTCCGTGGGTGAACCCGACCTATGTCGAGGCGGTCGAGAACTCGGGGCTGAAGTACGATTTCGTGCTGATGCCCGGCGAGACCGCCGACAAGCACGGCGGTATCAAGAACTTCGAGATCGTGGGCGTCGCCCCGGGCGAAAACCTCGATCTGGCCTTCGAATTCGCGACCTACATCACCGCCAAGGAGCAGATGGCCCGCTGGGCCAAGCTGCTGTCGCGCTACAATTCGAACGATGCCGCGATGGCCGAGGCCGATGTGGCAGCCCTGCCGCTGGTCGCCCGGTCGGTTGCGGCGGTCGAGGTGACGATGGATGTGAGCCCGCCCTATCTGATCCAGCCGGTTCCTGCCTGCTACCAGTCGACGGTGGTCGATTATGTGTCCGCCACCGCCGATGGCGAGTTCACGCCCGAAGAGGGGGCGGCGGAGATGATCGCCGAGCTGAACGACTGCCTCGCCGGCTGACCCCGTCCGAACCGAGCCCCCTGCCGCCCCGGCGGCGGGGGGCGCCCGACGCCCCGCCTCGGGGCGGATGCTCCTTCATGGGGAAACGATGCGAGTCCTGCGCCACCACCTGCCCCACTTCCTGATGATCGCACCGTTCCTCGTGCTGTTCGGCGCCTTCTTCCTCTATCCCATCCTCAGCGGGCTCTATTACAGCTTCCACGACTGGAACGGTGTGCGCGAGCCGGTCTATGTCGGGCTGGAAAACTACACGAGGCTGCTCGGATCGCGCGACTTCTCGCGCGCGATGTGGAACCTGTTCCAGTATATCGTCATCACGGTGCCGCTGGGGCTGACGGTCGCCTTCTGCCTTGCGCTGCTGGTCGACAGCTTCACCGGGCGCTGGGCCAACTTCTTCCGCAACGCCTATTTCCTGCCGGTGGTGCTGCCTGCCTTTCTGGCGGCGACGATCTGGCGCTGGATCTACGCGCCGAACTTCGGCCTCCTGAACATGATGCTGGGCTGGGTCGGGGCAGAACCCGTCAGCTTCCTCAATGACACGAGCACCATGCTCTATGCGCTGATCGCGGTGGATGTGTGGGTTTCGGCCGGCTTCAACATGGTCATCATCCTGGCGGGGCTGAAGAACATTCCCGCCGATCTCTACGAGGCCGCGCGGCTCGACGGCGCCAGCAAGCTGCAGCAGGTCATCCACATCACCCTTCCGATGCTGGCGCCGGTGCTGTTCTTCGTGCTCACCTATGCCGTCATCTCGGCCATGCAGGTCTTCGACACGCCCTGGCTGCTGACCGGTTCCTCCTTCTCCGAATATGGCGGACGTCGCGGGGCGCTGCTCTTCCCGGTCATGGACATGATGGGGCGTGCCTTCGGCGGCGTGCAGTTCGGCCTCGCCTCGGCCTACGGCTTCCTGCTGACCATCGCCATCATCGCCGTCACCGCCCTTCTCTTCGCGGTCCGCACATGGAGCAATCGCCGATGACTTCTGCAGCCGCTGCGCGGATTTCGGTCTGGACCGTCCTGAAATGGGCCATAGCCATCGCGATCGCCGTGATCACCATCTTTCCGATCTGGTGGATGATCAACGTGGTCTTCTCGCTGCCGGGCGAGCCGGTCGCCATCAACCCCCGGCTCTGGCCCACTTCGCTGTCGGCCGGGCTCGAGAAGATCGAGATGATCTTCACCCAGACGGGCTACCTGCGCGCCTACGGCATCTCGCTGGCCTATGCGCTGCTCACGATCCTCGGCGTCCTCTTCATAGGCTCGCTCGCGGCCTTCGAATTCGCCCTGTTCGACTTTCCGGCCAAGGGCCCGATCTTCGGCATCGTGATGCTGTCGCTGATGGTCCCCACCGCGGTGACCATCATCCCCACTTACCTGCTGACCTC
This sequence comes from Cereibacter sphaeroides 2.4.1, assembly GCF_000012905.2. Taxonomy (NCBI): domain Bacteria; kingdom Pseudomonadati; phylum Pseudomonadota; class Alphaproteobacteria; order Rhodobacterales; family Paracoccaceae; genus Cereibacter; species Cereibacter sphaeroides. The sequence continues at coordinate 26,935 of NC_007493.2, forward strand.
GAACCTCGGCTGGCTGAACTCGCTGCAGGGGCTGGTCGTCCCCGGTCTCGCCTCGGCCTTCGGCCTGTTCATGCTGGTGCAGTTCATGCGCGCCATTCCGAAGGACATGATCGAGGCCGCGCGTCTGGATGGGGCCGGGCATTTCCAGATCTACTGGCATGTCGCGCTGCCGCTCTGCCGCAACGCGCTGGTCACGCTGGCCATCCTGACCTTCATGCAGACCTGGGGCAATTACATGTGGCCGCTGATCGTGACCACCTCGCCCGAGATGTACACGGTCGGGCAGGTCGTGGGCATGTTCAACGCCCCCCTCTCGCACCAGACGGTCGATGTCGTGATGACCGCCAACCTTCTCGCCGCCGTGCCGCCGCTGCTGTTCTTCCTCATCTTCCAGCGGAAGATCGTCGAGGGGATCGCGATGTCGGGCACCAAGGGCTGACCCGGAGCTAGACGAACCCATGGCCTTTCTAGAAATCAGATCCCTCTGCAAGAGCTTCGAGTCCTATCCCGTTCTCAAGGATATCGACCTGTCGATCGAGAAGGGAGAGTTCGTGGTCTTCGTGGGCCCCTCGGGCTGCGGGAAATCCACGCTGCTGCGCATGATCACCGGGCTCGAGACGCCCACCTCCGGCACCATCGCCATCGAGGACGAGGTCATCAACGACGTCGATCCCGCCCGGCGCGGCACCGCGATGGTGTTTCAGTCCTATGCGCTCTACCCGCATATGACGGTGTTCCAGAACATCTCCTTCGGGCTGCGCATGTCGCGCAAGCCCAAGGCCCTGATCCGCGAGCGGGTCGAGAAGGCCGCGGCCATCCTGCGGCTGGACAAGCTGCTCGACCGCAAGCCCGCCCAGCTGTCGGGCGGCCAGAAGCAGCGCGTCGCCATCGGGCGGGCCATCGTGCGCGAGCCGCGGGTCTTCCTGTTCGACGAGCCGCTCTCCAATCTGGATGCCGAGCTGCGCGTGCAGATGCGGGCCGAGCTTCTGGAACTGCACGAGCGCCTCGGCACCACGATGATCTATGTGACCCACGATCAGGTCGAGGCGATGACGCTGGCCGACAAGATGGTGGTGATGAGCGGCGGCAGGATCCAGCAATACGGCCGCCCGCTGGACCTCTATGACGATCCCGACAACAGGTTCGTGGCGGGGTTCGTGGGGTCGCCCAAGATGAACTTCCTGTCCGCCACCGTCACCTCGGCCGGAGCAGAGGGGCTGCGGGCCGATCTGGCGGCGGGCGGGGCGGCGGCGTTGCCCCTGACGGCGGCCCTCGCTCCGGGCGCCCGGATCGACATCGGGATCCGGCCCGAACAGCTCTCCGTGGTCCCGGCCGGCCAGGCACCGTCTGCCGATGCGGTCTCGGTCGCGGGTCGGGTCGCGCTGATCGAGGATCTGGGCGCGGAATCCTATCTGCATCTGCATCTGGCCGATGACAGCCGCATCGGCGTGCGGACGGCGCGTCACGCCGCACATCTGGGCGAAGAGGTGCGGGTTGCCGCCCCCGCCTCGGGCGTGCTCGTCTTCGACGAGGCCGGCGCGCGCCTGCGGGGCCGGGCATGAGCCTGACCGCATATTCCGAAGCGGCCGCTCCGGTGGTGGGCGTCGACATCGGCGGCACCAAGACCGAGATCCGTCTGGCGCGCCGGGACGGGACCCGGCTGGTCAAGCTGCGCGAGACGGTTCTGCCCAGCCACAGCTGGCGCGGGGCGTGCGTGGCCGAGGATGCCGCGAACTTGCTTGCGCAGGTGCATCTTCTGATCGGGGACGAGCCGATCGCGGCGCTCGGTGTGGGCGCGCATGGCTGCGACGACGATGGCGAATGCGAGGCCCTGGCCGCGGCCCTGCGGGCGCGCAGCCCCCTGCCGCTCAGGGTGGTGAACGATGCCGAACTGATGCCGCTGGCCATGGGCCGGGTGGGCCAGATCGGGCTGGTGGCGGGCACGGGCTCCATCGCCGTCTGCCGCGATGCCGAGGGGCGCATGATCTCGGCCGGCGGCTGGGGCTGGCTGATCGGCGACGACGGCAGCGCCGCGGGCCTCGTGCGCGAGGCGGCCCGCGCGGTGGCCGTGGCGCTCGATGCCGGCGCCACGACGGAGGATCCGCTGATCCGCCTGATGTATGCGTCGCTGGGCCAGCCCGACCTGCCGCGCCTCGGCAGCACGCTGGCAAGCCTCGGCTCGGCGGCCGCGATCGGCGCCCATGCCCCTGCGGTCTTCGATGCCTGCGACGAGGGTTCCCCCCTGGCCGCCGCCGTCATCCGGGCGGGGGCCGAGGCGCTGGCGGAGCTGGTCATGAACCTGCAGGTGCGGGGCAGCACCGCCTCGCATGTGGTGGCCGGCGGCAGCGTGATCGTCTCGCAGCCGCCGCTCTGGCGGGCCTTCGCCGCCGCCGTCGCGCAGCGGTCGGAGGGGCAGATCACCCCGCATCTCTTCAACGGTCATCCGGTCGAGGGGGCCTGCCGCCTCGCCGCCGATCTGGTGACGCCCGCCCTTTCCTGAGACATCGACAGCAGAGGAACTCACCCATGAGTTACAGATCCACCATCGCCCGCCAGCCCGAGGCGCTGGCCGACACCCATGCCACCGTTCTGGACCAGCTCGGCGCGGCAGACCTCTCGGGCCTGCTGCGACCGGTGATCGGCGTGACCGGCATCGGGGCGAGCTTTGCCGCCGCCGTCGTCGGGGCGGCCGAACTTCAGGCGCGGGGCCAGCGCGGTGTCGCGATCCGGGCCTGCGATCTGGCCGCGGGCCATGATCTGGCCGATACGCTGGTGGGCCTCTCTGCCGGCGGCCGCAGCATCGAGACGGTGACGGCCTTCCAGAAGCTGCCCTCGGCCAAGCGCATCGGCATCAGCCAGGACGGGGCGGGGCCGCTGGCGGGCGTGTCCGATTTCCACCTGACCATCCGGCAGGGCGCGGATGCGACGCCTTCCAGCGTCGGCTATACGGCGACGCTCCTCGGCATGGGGATGCTGTTCGACCGTCTGCTCGGCGCCGACGGCACCGGCTTTGCCGATCTGCCCGCCGTGGTCGAAGAGGTGCTCTCCCAAGCCGCGGACAAGATGGCGCGCATCGGCACGCAGTTCGCCGACCGCCGGGCGATCGATTGCGTCGGTGCGGGCGCGGCGCTCGGCACGGCCGACGGAGCCTCGCTGCTGATCCGCGAGGCGGCCCGGCTGCCCGCCTCGGCCTACGACACCCGGCATTACCTGCACGGGCCGCTGGAGGCCATGGATGCCACGACCGGCGTCCTGATCATCGGCGACGGCCGCGAGGTGGAGCTGGCCCGGCAGGTGGAGCGGATCGGCTGCCCGGTCGTCCTCGTGACCACCGACAGGTCGGTGCAGGATGGCGATGGCCTGACCGTGATCCATGTGCCGCGCCGCGACAATCTCATCGCGCAGGGCATCGTCGATATTCTTGCGCCGCAGCTGATCGCTGCGCAATTGTCCGATGCGGCGGGGCTGACGGATGTGAAATTCCGCTACCGCATGCAGGACACCAAGGTGAAGACCGACGCGGCGGCCTGAGCCGCTTCTCTCCCCGGCGGAACCACCGCCGGGGCCTTTCAGACAGGACCGATCATGACCATCATCGACGACTTCCGCTCGGACACCGTGACCCGCCCCGGCCCGGAGATGCGGGCCGCGATGGCTGCGGCCGATGTGGGCGATGCGGTCTATGACGATTGCCCCACCACCCTGCGGCTCGAGGCGGTGGCGGCGGAGCGGCTGGGCAAGGAGGCCTCCCTGTTCTTCCCGTCGGGCACCCAGTCCAACCTCGCCGCGATCATGGCGCACTGCGAGCGGGGCGACGAGTTTCTGGTCGGCCAGCAGGCCCATGCCTACCGGCATGAGGGCGGCGGGGCGGCGGTGCTGGGCTCGGTCCAGCCGCAGCCCCTGCCCAATGCCCCCGATGGCCGCATCTCGCTCGATGCGCTCCGCGAGGCGATCAAGCCCGACGACTTCCACTTCGCCCGCACCCGGCTTCTCGCACTGGAAAACACCTTCAACGGTCAGGTGCTGGATCCGGCCTATGTGCAGGCGGCGACGGCGCTGGCGCGGGACCATGGCCTTGCCACCCATCTGGATGGCGCGCGGCTGATGAATGCCGCCGTGGCGAGCGGGCAGTCCGCGGCCACGCTGGCCGCCCCCTTCGACACGGTCTCGCTCTGTCTCTCCAAGGGGCTCGGCGCGCCGGTCGGGTCGGTTCTGGCCGGTCCGCGCCTGGTGATCGAGCGCGCGCGCCGGATCCGCAAGATGCTGGGCGGCGGAATGCGGCAGACCGGCGTGCTGGCTGCCGCGGCCCTCCATGCGCTCGACCGGAATGTCGACCGGCTGGCCGAGGATCACGCCCGCGCGGCGCGGCTGGCCAAGGTTCTGTCCCGCTATCCCGCGCTGGGCTCCGGGCCCGTGCAGACCAACATGGTCTTCATGGCGCCGGACGGGATCGATGTCGCGTCCTTCAAGAGCTTTCTGTCGGCACGCGGCATTGCCATGGGCGGCGGCTACGGCGTCTTGCGCTGGGTCACGCATCTCGATCTGGACGACGCGGCCCTCACGCGCGTCGCCGAGGCCTGCGAAGCCTTCTTCGCCGGAGAGTGATCCGGCAGTCGCCCGGGCCAGCCCCCGACTCGCGCCAAATCCGCGCGCCCCGGTGTCGACGGTCGATCCGTCGGAGCGCCGAGGACGTCGCGTGGGTGTGTTTCGTCTCCCATGCAGGGCGACGCGCCAGCCTAAGGCCGTGAGGCCCGCCGGTCCGGCCCATGGCTGCGGTGCTGCCGAAGGCTCAGGCGCCGGGGCGGATCGGTGCGTAATGGATCTCGCCGCGGGGCAGGCGCAGGCTGCGCTCGGCGGTCTCGTCGGTGACCAGATGGCCGATCTCGTCGAGGCGGCAGATCGAGACCCGGCTTTCGGTGCCGATCTTCTCGGAGTGGCACAGCATGATGCAGTCGCGCGACCGCCGCATCATGGCGCGGGCGACCTCGGCCTCGTGCAGCGCGTAATCGGTGGCGCCGCGGTCGGCATGAAGCCCCACCGGCGAGATCACCGCGTAATCGGCGAGGAAGCGGTCGATCTCCGACAGGGTCATCTCGCCGTAGGTGGCGGGCACATCCGCATGGGGGCGGCCGCCCAGAAGCAGCGTGTCGCAGGTCTGGGCAGGGCCGGTGAGCCGGGCGATCTCGATCGAATTGGTGATGATCCGGAAGTCTCCCACCCGCGCGAGCGCCCGGGCGAAGGCACAGGTGGTGGTGCCCGCATCAATGAAGACGGTCGAGCCGCGCGGGATCAGCGTGGCGGCCAGCGCGCCGATGGCCGCCTTCTTGCCGGCATGGGCGACGAGCCGTTCGGAGAAGGCGGGCTCGGGGGCGATGTCGCGCTCGACCGCAGTGGCGCCGCCATGGACGCGCACCAGAACGCCCTCCTGCTCCATATCGAGAAGATCGCGGCGCACGGTCTCGCGCGAGACGTCGAACATCCGCGCCAGCTGGTTGGTGAAGACACGCCGCTCGACGGCCAGAAGCTCCAGAACCTTGGCATGTCTTTCGTAGGACTGCATCTGCGGCGGCCTCTCGTTACCTGCGACGGACCCTAGCAGGCTCCACCGGATTCGCCACGCGAATGTGGGAATTTTGTGGCATTCGGGACGCGATGTCGCGGAATCTGGCGAAATGCATGCGCATCGGCTGCGCGCCTACCGGCCAAACCCGCTCATTCCACAGGCTTTTTGCGAATTATGAGGGTTTGTGTGCGTTTTTCTTGACATAGGCCAAGCTGCTTGTGGAAGCTGGGGGCAGATCAGGGCGAAATGCAAGACCGAGGTTGGCACTTATGAGCGAATTGGGCGATGCTTTGCGTTTCGCGAATGACACGGCAGACGAGGCGCGCCGCATCGCGCTGAAGCATTTCCGTCAGGCGCTCGATGTCGAGAGCAAGGCCGATGACAGCCCCGTCACGCTGGCCGACCGCGCGGTCGAGGCGCTGATCCGCGACCGGATCATGGCGGCCTTTCCCAACCATGGCATCTTCGGCGAGGAAGAGGCGCCGCTCCGGCCCGACAGCGACCATCTCTGGGTCGTCGATCCGATCGACGGCACCAAGAGCTATGTCACGGGCAATCCGCTGTTCGGGGGGCTGATGGCCCTGCTGAAGGACGGGGCGCCCTGCCTCGGGCAGATCGACATGCCCGCTCTGGGCGAACGCTGGAGCGGGATCGAGGGGCAGGCCACCACCTTCAACGGCCGTCCCTGCCGCACCAGCGACTGCCGGGACCCGGCCGAGGCCTTCGCCTATACGACCGATCCCATGCTGTTCACGGGCGCCGATGCTCAGGTGCTCGAGATGCTGCGCCGGTCGGTGCGGATGCTGCGCTTCGGTGGCGATTGCTATGCCTATGCGCTGCTGGCCTCGGGGCACTGCGATCTGGTGCTGGAGACCGGGTTGCAGCCCTATGACTACCTGCCGCTGGTGCAGGTCATCCGCGGGGCGGGCGGCGTCATCACCGACTGGCAGGGGCAGGCGCTCGGCGTGGGCTCCGCAGGCGAGGTGCTGGCCGCGGCCACGCCCGAACTGCACCGCGCGATGCTGGACAGGATCGAGAGGCTGCGGGCCGGTCAGGCGGCCTGAAGGCAGCGATCCCGGATCAACCGGGGCCTGCCGTCATCACGACGAACGACAGACCAACAAGGAGTGCACGACATGGACAGACGGAGTTTCCTTCGATACGGCGCACTGGCGGGCACGGCCCTCGGCGCGGCGCGCATCAACCCCGACTTCTTCTTCAGCTCCGCCTTCGCGCAGGAGTCCCGCCCGCTGGTGTTCCTCTCGGCCGAGAACATCACCGGCAACTGGGACCCGACCGCGCATACGACGCTGTCGCAGACCAATATCGAGGGCTTCGTCATGGGTTATCTGACCCGGGCCCCGATGCGCCCGGAAGAGCCCGACAAGGTGGTCTATGAACTTGCGACCGAGATCACCGAGCTCGACGCCCACCGGCTGCAGATCAAGCTGCGCGACGGTGTCACCTTCCATGACGGCAAGCCCTTCACCGCCGAGGATGTGAAGGCGACCTTCGAATACGGCGCCAAGCTCGACCGCCCGAAACAGGTCTATCCGGGCGGCCCGGAGACCTTCTCCGTCGAGACGCCCGACGATCATACCGTGATCGTCGACACGTCGAAGGGCGGCTACGGCGCCTCGCTCTTCATCTTCCTGGCCTCCTATCTGCCGATCCTGTCGGCCAAGGACGTGGCCGAAGGCCCGAAGGGCCCGCTGTCGCAGCGGCTGAACGGCACCGGCCCGTTCCGCTTCGTCGAACAGCGCGGCAACGACACGGTGATGGAAGCCTACGACGGCTATTTCCGCGGCGCGCCGAAGGTCACCGGCGTCACCTTCTCGTTCGTGGGCGATGCGACGACGCGGATGCTGTCCCTGATGAACGGGCAGGCCGATGTCATCGAACGGCTGGAGCCTGAGCAGGTCGAAACCCTGCAGGCGCGCGACGACATCAAGATCTCGCGGCTGGTCTCGGTCGAGAACAAGTATCTGTGGTTCCGCTGCTCGAAGCCGCCCTTCGACGACTGGCGCGTGCGCAAGGCCGCCTGCCATGCCATCGATCGCAGCATGATCATGGAGATCATGGGGTCGGCGGGCGAGGCCTCGTCGAACTTCGTCTCGCCGATCAAGTTCGGCTATATCGATCTGGAGAACTACCCCGAATACAATCCCGAGGAATGCCAGCGCCTGCTGGCCGAAGCGGGCTACCCGAACGGCGAGGGCCTGCCCGAGCTGGAATATATCACCTCGACCGGCTTCTATCCCAAGACCAAGGAATATGGCGAGCTGATCGCGGCGCTTCTGCAGGAGCAGGGCTTCCCGGTCACGCTGAACGTGATGGAGGTCGCGGCCTGGAACGAGCGGCTCTACGACCGGCCGGGCGGCGGCCCGGGCCATATGGTCGATTGCGGCTGGTCCACCGGGTCTCCCGAGCCCGATCTGGTCCTGCGCACCCACTTCCACTCCACCGCCAAGCGGATCTGCGGCATCGTCGATCCCGAGATCGACGCCGCCCTCGATGCGGAGCGTGACGCGCCCTCGCTCGAGGCGCGCAAGGAGAGCCTGCAGACCAACCTGATGCCGATGCTGGCCGACAAGGCGCCGGCGCTGAGCCTCTTCACCTCGGTCCTGATCCACGGGATGCGAGCCAATGTGGAGGGACTGTTCATCTACCCGGATGGCCAGTCGGACGCCTCGCAGACCACGCTCGGCTGATCGGCCGGCCGGAGCCCCCCTGACGTCTCCGGGGGCTCCGGCCATCTACGGAACTGCCACGCATCCGGGAGCTTGCCGATGTTCATCCTACGATTCCTCGCGCGGCGACTGGGGCAGGGCGCGATCATCATCTTTCTGGTCTCTGCCCTGATCTTCACCCTGCTGCGCGTCGTTCCGGGCGATCCGGTCCGGCTGATGGTGGGAGGCATGGCCCCCGACACGCTGGTCGAGGAGATCGCGGCCGAGATGGGGCTGCGCGATCCGATCTACGTCCAGTTCGGCCGCTACATGGGGAAGGTGCTGCAGGGCGATCTGGGAGAGTCCTTCGTGCGGCCGGCCAGCGGTGCGGCCGTGGGCGGGGCGAGCTTCGACGACGCCACCCGCGGCGAGCGGGCCAAGGTGCTGGACCTGATCGCCGAAACCGCGCCGATGACGCTGCAGCTCGCGGTGCTGGCCATGGTGTTCGCGCTCATGGTGGGGGTGCCCATCGGCGTCTGGGGCGGGCTCTATCCCGGGCGGCTGCCCGACCGGCTGGCGCTCTATACCTCGTCGCTCTTCGTGAGCCTGCCCAACTTCTGGCTCGGGATCGTTCTGGCGCTGCTTCTGTCGGTGAAGCTGAACCTGCTGCCCGCCATCGGCTATCGCGGCTTTTCCTACACGATCCTGCCTGCGCTGGTGCTGGCGGTCGAGATCGCGCCCTTCATCATCCGCACCCTGACCGTCTCGGTCGCGGGCGTGATGGGCCAGACCTTCATCGACATCGCCCGGGTGCGAGGGCTGTCGCGCAACCAGATCGTCTTCCGCCATGCGCTGAAGAACTCGGCGGTGCCGCTGCTGAACCTGCTGGGCGTGCAGTTCTCGATGCTTCTGGGCGGTGTTCTCGTGATCGAGTTCATCTTCGACTATCCCGGCCTCGGCCTCCTGACCATCAATGCCGTGATGCAGCGCGACTTCCCGCTGATCCAGGGCATCGCAATCGTCACTGCCGCCGTCTTCGTCCTGATCAACATCGCCGTGGACCTTCTGGCCACCGCCATCGATCCGAGGCTCGATTACTGATGACCAGCACCGACCTGCCCCTCGCCATGGCCGTCCCCGCGACCGGGCGCCGCGTTTCCACCCGGATCTGGCAGACCGCCTTCGCCTCGGTCGAGTTCAGGATCGGGCTTGCCGTCTTCGTGCTGCTGCTGGCGGCGGCGCTGCTCTATCCGGAACTGAGCGGCATCGACCCGTCCAAGATGAACATCCGGGCCAAGCTGACCCCGCCCATCTTCATGGGCGAGGGCTGGAGCTGGGCGCATCCTCTGGGCACCGACCAGCTCGGCCGCGACATGCTGGCGCGCGCTCTGGTGGGGTTGCGTTATTCGCTGCTGATCGGGGTCTCGACCACGGTGCTCATGCTGCTCGCCGGCGCGATGATCGGCCTCTTCTCGGGTTATTTCGGCGGGCGCACCGATACCGTGCTGATGCGGCTGACCGATGCGCAGCTGTCGATCCCGATGATCATCCTCGCCATCACCATCCTCGGCGTGTCGCGGCCCACGATCCCTTCGATCATCCTCGTCCTCGGACTGGCGGGCTGGCCGGTCTATGCCCGGGTGATGCGCTCGACCGTGATGTCGGAGCGCCGGAAGGAATATGTGCGCGGCGCCATGGTGCTGGGGGCGACCGACCTGCGGATCATGTTCACCCTGCTTCTGCCGCTGGTGCTGCCGCCGATGGCCTTCGTGGCCGTGCTGGACATCGCGCGGATGATGATCTTCGAAAGCGTGCTGGGCTTTCTCGGCCTCGGCGTGCAGCCGCCCACGCCCACCTTCGGCAATGTCATCGCCGACGGGCGCAAGTATCTGATGAACGCCTGGTGGATCGCCACCATGCCCGGCGTCTTCCTGGTGCTGACCCTCACCAGCATCAACCTGATGGGGGCCGCGCTCGAACGCGCCCGGAACTCGATCTACGGAGGGGCGTGAGATGGCCTTGGACATGGGCGCGGCCCCCGAGACCCTGCTGAGCGTGCGCGGCCTGAGCGTCGCGGCCGGCGACAGGCCGATCCTGACCGACATCTCCTTCGATCTGGCGCCGCGCTCGATCCTGTCGGTGATCGGGGCCACCGGATCGGGCAAGACCGTGCTGGCCCGCGCGCTGGCCAGCTGGCTGTCGCCGCCGCTGCGGGTGACGGGCGGCAGGATCCTGTTCCGCGGTCGCGACCTCGTGGCCGATCCGGCCCATGCCCGCAGCCTCGCCGGGCGCGAGATCGCCTATGTCGGCGGCAATCCGGCCGGTGCGCTCGATCCCACCATGACGGTGGGGGCGCAGCTGGTGGAGAAGCTCCGCGCCGTCCGCCCCGACATGTCCGCCGACGAGGCCCGGAAAAAGGCGATCCGGCTGCTCGAGGCGGTGCATATCCCCTCGGCGCAGCGGCGCTTCCACGAATATCCGTTCCAGTATTCCGGCGGCATGATGCAGCGGGCGATGATCGTCGACGCGCTGATCTCGGATCCGGCGCTGCTGATCGCCGACAACATCACCCAGCCGCTGGATGTGACGGTCGCCGCGCAGATCCTCAAGCTGATGCGCGAACTGAATGCGCAGTTCTCGACGGCGATCCTCTTCATCTGCTCTTCGCTGCCCGTGGCCTGCGACGCCTCGGACGAGGTGATGGTGCTGCACGAGGGCCGGGTGGTCGAACGCCAGACCCCCGCCGCGCTGGTGGCAAGCCCCGGGCACACCTACACGCGCGAACTCATCGCGGAACTTCCCACGCTCTGGCAGGGCGGCGAGAACGGCGCGAGCCGGCCCACCGACCGGGAGCGGCGCGCGATCATGTCGGTCCGGGGGCTGGCCAAGGCCTACGAGGTTCGCGCGCGCGGGCAGGCCGGCATCTCGCGGGTGCAGGCGGTGCGCAATGTCGATTTCGACGTCTTTCCGGGCGACAATTTCGGCGTGGTGGGCGAATCCGGCTGCGGAAAATCCTCGCTGATGCGGCTTCTGACGGGGCTGGAGCGGCCGGATGCGGGCTCGGTCTTCTTCGAGGGCGAGAACGTGGGCGCCGCCAGCCCCAAGCGCCTGCGCGAGCTGCGCCGCAGGTTCCAGCTGGTGCTGCAGGATCCTTACGGTTGCCTGCCGCCGCAGTCGCCCATCGGGGCGATCCTCGAGGAGCCGCTGAAGATCCACCGGATCGGCAATGCGGCCGACCGGCGCGACCGCGCACGGGCGGTGATGGCCGAGGTGGGGCTGGATGACGGTCTCTACCGCTCGCTGCCCACCGGGCTTTCGGCCGGCCAGCGCCAGCGGCTGAATGTGGCCCGGGCGATGATCCTCGAGCCGCGGCTGCTCATCATGGACGAGACGCTCTCGGCGCTCGATCAGACCGAACAGGGCAAGCTCTTGGATTTGTTCGACAAGCTGCAGGCCCAGCACGGCTTCACCTACATCTTCATCTCGCATGACCTCACCATGGTGCGGCGGGTCTGCTCGCGGATCGCGGTGATGTATCTCGGCGAGACGGTGGAGGTCGCGCCCAACGAGCGGCTGTTCTTCGATCCGGGCCACCCCTACAGCCGCGCGCTTCTGTCGGCAGCCCCCACGCTCGAGGAGCGCCGCTACCGGCCGGAGGACTGCCTGCTCGAGGGCGAACCGCCGAGCCCCATCGACCTGCCCCCGGGTTGTGCCTTCGCCAGCCGCTGCCCGCACGCCTTCGACCGCTGCCGGATCGAGAATCCGGCGCTGCGCGCGCGGGGCGGTCATGCGCTGGCTGCCTGCTTCCTGAACCCCGAGCCCGACATCGGCCTGCACGAGACTGTCACGGAGACGCCCCATGTCTGAGACCCAGAGCCTTTCCCGCATCGACGCGGATCTTCTGAACGCGCTTATGGAGAAAGTGTCCGAGTTCGGCTCGACCGGCGACGGCGGCATCGACCGCCCGGCGCTGACCGACGCCCACCGGGACGCGCGCGACTGGTTCCGGTCCGAGCTCGAGGCGCGCGGCTATACCGTGCTCGTCGACGCGATCGGCAATCTCTTCGGGCGGATCGATCTGGCAGGCCCTGAGGCGCCGCTCGTGATGATCGGCTCGCATCTCGACAGCCAGCCCAGGGGCGGGCGCTTCGACGGCGCCTATGGGGTGATTGCCGCGCTCGCCGCCATCGAGACCTTCCGCCGCGATGGGGGCACGCCGCGCTGCAACTATGTCATCGCCGACTGGATGAACGAGGAGGGGGCACGGTTCCAGCCGAGCCTCCTCGGCTCGTCGGTCTTCGCGGGCCTCATCGAGCTCGACTGGGCGCTCGGGCGGCGCGACCGGGAGGGGCGGAGCGTGGGCGAGGAGCTGGTCCGCACCGGCTACAAGGGCACCGACGCGGCGCCGCGCCCGGATCTCTATCTCGAACTCCATATCGAGGGCGACGCCAAGATGGAGACGGCGGGCGCCCGGATCGCCCCGTTCCTGCGGCACTGGGGCGCGCTGAAGGTCCGGATCGAGGTCACGGGCGAGCAGAACCATACCGGCCCCACGCCGATGGAAGACCGCAAGGATGCGGTTCTGGGCGCGGCCTATATCATCGCCGAGGTGCGGCGGCTGGCGGATGTGGCCGAAGACACGCTCTTCACCTCAGTGGCGCGGGTCGACATCTCGCCCAATTCGCCGAACATCGTGCCGGGCAAGGCGGTCCTGTTCTGCGAGCTGCGCGCGCCCGAACCGGCGATGCTCGACTGGTCGGAGGCAAGCCTCCGCGCCGCTCTGCCCGCGCTCGCTGCGAAGGCCGCCACCCGCGCCGAGATCGTCTCGATCGACCGCCGACCGGCCGGGAAGTTCGACCCGCGCCTCGCCCGGCTGACCGAACGCGTGGCAGACGACTTCGGCCTGCCCCGGATGCAGCTCGACACGATCGGCGGCCATGACGCCGTGGCGCTGAACGCGATCCTGCCGAGCATCGTCTTCGCCGTGCCGTCGGTCGGTGGCGTGATCCACCGCAACGACGAATATACCAGCCCCGAGGATCTGGCGGCGGGCGGCGACGTGCTGACCGACATGGTCCGCCGCATCGACCGCGCGGGCGCCGATCTCGACCTCGCGCTCGGGGCGAATGCATGACGGGGGCGCTGGTCAGCAGCGAGATGATGGCCCGCGCCGCTGCGGCCGCAGGGCTGTCGGACGAGGCCGACCGCCCGGGGCCCGCGCCTCTGGCCTCGCCCAGCTATCTGGCCCTCGAAAGCGCCTCGATCCTGACCGACGGGGGCGTCTTTCTCAAGGTCATGCATCCCGAGATGCGGCAGGACTTCGACCTCGGGGCCGCCATGGCGCTGGCCCGGCAGGCGGGTGAGGCGGGGATCGGCCCGCGCGTTCTCTGGGCGGATCCCGCGCAGGGGGCCATCGCCATGGAGGCGCTGACCGAGGCCGGGGGCTGGCGGCGCGCGATGCAGGTCGATCTGCAGGAGGCGCCGGTGCTGGGCGCGGCCATGTCCGCGCTGAAGGCCCTCCATGCCACGCCCGCGCTTTCCTCGCGCTTCGATCCCTTCGCGCAGATCGACGGGCTGATCGCGGACTATTCCCGCCTTGGCGCGCCGCTGCCCGAGGATACGGGCTGGCTGCGTCGCCTGATCGGCGCGGCTGAGCCGGTGCTACGGACGGGGGCGGACCTTGCGCCCTGCCGCAACGATGGCGCGGCCTCGAACCTGATGCTGGGGCCGGGGGGTGCGGTGAGGCTCGTCGATTACGACCGGGCGGGCATGAACGACCCGCTCTACGACGTGGGGGCGCTGCTGGCCGAGACGACCGATTTCGAGCGCGAGATGCAGGCGGGCTTTGCTGCCTATGCGGGGGCCTTCGACGAGGTGGCCTTCGCCCGCGCCCGGCTCTGGTCCTTCGTCGACGACATGCTCCACGCGCTCTGGTCGCGGCTGAAGGCGCGGACCTCGGCCCGGGGCGGCGTCGAATGGCTGAAATACGGCGAATGGCGGCTGATGCGGCTGCGGATGGCGCTGAACCATCCGCAATACGAGCAGAAGATCCGGCTGGCGGGAGGGGCGGCATGACCAGAAAGACGCTGGGCGAGGCCTCGCATCCGATGGAAGAGGCCATCGAGGCGGTGATCCGCAAGGCGCCGCTGTTCCGGGGCGGGACGGGCATGGTCTATGGCCCGGTCTCGGGCGGGATCAGCAACGAGAACTGGCGCGTGACCGCCTCCGACGGCAGCGGCGACTGGTTCGTGAAGATCCCCGGCAACGGCACCGAGATGTTCATCGACCGCAAGGCGGCCTTCGAGGCCTCGCAGCGGGCGGCCGCCGCCGGGCTGGGCCCGCGCGTCTACGGCGATCTGGCGGAGGAGGGGGTCGAGATCAACGATTTCATGTCCGACCGCCGCCCCGCCACCCACAGCGACTTCGCCGAGCCCGCCAAGCGGCAGGCGGCGATGGCCGCCTATCGCACGCTGCACGGTCTCGCGCCGCTGACCGCGACCAAGACGGTCTTCGACATGATCGACGAACATGCGGCACAGGCGGCCGATCTCGGCGCGCCGCGCTTTCCCGACCATGACTGGATCACGCTGAACGAAGCCATGGCGCGCGAGGCGCTGACGGCCTCGGGGCTCGATCTCGTGCCCTGTTTCAACGACCCGATGCCGGGCAATTTCATGGTGGGGGCGGATGGGTCGATCCTGCTGATCGACTACGAATATGCCTCGATGAATGACCGCTGCTACGATTTCGGCCTGTTCTTCGGCGAGATGTTCTTCACGCCCGAGCAGGAGCTGGAGCTGATCGAGACCTATTTCGGCGATGTCCGGCCCGAGATCGTGTCGCGCGTCATCGTCCACAAGGCGCTGGCGGATGTGAAATGGGCGCTGTGGTCGATGGTTCAGCTGCGGGTCTCGCGGCTCGCCTTCGATTTCCACAAGTATGGCATGTGGAAGCTGATGCGGTTTCGCCAGATCACCGGCCATGCCGACTGGCCGAAACATCTGCGTACGGTCTGACCGGGCAGGACGGTTCCGATCCGGGTGCCACCGCCGGTCCGCAATCGGACCGCCCGTCCGCTGGTCGCGGAAACGGCACCCCGAGGCCGAGGTCGGCGCGATCCGGGATCGCTTCACATGCGCAAGATGGCGGGGTCCGATACCGTTCAGAAGGAAAGCCCGCTCAGGGCAAACGGGCGGTGCCGCGAGGGACTTTGGTGCGTGTGGCGGCGAAGATGACCTGTGGATGCCGATGGGAGAAGCCGGGCGCTCCGGTCCGGTAAGGTTCCTCAGGGCCATGCAGAGGAGCCGTCCTGCAGAAGGCGACGGTGGATGTTCCGGGTCCCGGTGCAGCGATCCGGCGACGCAAGGGGCATCCGGCTATGAACGAGGCCGTGCCGTCGAGCCCAGCCAGCCCCAGCCAGATCGGCCCTCAGGTTGCTGACCGGCCGCGGGCTGTTCTTCCCGTCTGCACGCGCCACGCGGGTCTGCCTCTCTCTCATCTGCATCATGCCTCGGTCTTCACCTTTCGGTCACCGGCGTGACGTAGAAGTCTGCGTCGAACGCAAGGGGAACATCTGCTATGGCGACTCTCGGGCAACGACGTCAGGATCCGATCTGCGACAGGTGTCCGAGCGGCAGGGGATGAGGCCATGCGCGCTCTGACCGAGGCGGAAATCTACGGCATTCTCCAGACCGCGATCCTGGCACAGGCCGCCGCGGAACGTCCGGATGAAGCGCGGTGGCTTCAGGCGCTTCTCACGCAGACAGCCCTGCCCTGCATGTCCCGGCTCCATCTGCCGGGACTGGCCTGGCTGACCCTGGCCGACGAGGTCTGACGGACGAGGCGCCGTGAGATGCAGCCGCGGTCCAGCGATAGGTCCGGAGGGGTCCTCAACGGATGCAGATCCGCCCGAGGAGGGCCGATCGGAACGATCAATGGGCCTGTTCAGCCCCGAAGGCGCATGACTCGGACGGCCGAAGGATTGGGCGGCGTGCAGGGCCTCGGTGACGGCGGGGTGACCATGGTGCGCCTTACAGGCGCCATCGCCGACCCGGTGCCGATCTCCCCGTCGTCGGTGATCCGGCCCGGCAGTTCGGATCCCCGCGCCATCCCGGGTTCGGCGCGGGAGGCCGGACTGCGCCGGAACCGCGCAGGCTGTCGTGGCTCTCCCGGGCGAAGCCGCCTCTTGGGCCTCCGTCACGCCATCTCGCCCTCCACCCACCAGCCGCCGGAGACGACCCCGCCCATCGCCTCGAAGAGCCAGATCCGTTCGCCCTCCTCCAGCTCCACCGCCCAGTAGTCCCGCGCGCCGCTGCGCCAGTCCGGCTCCTCCAGCCACCATTCCGGCAGGATCCGTTCGGGGCCCTCCGCCCGCACGATCCGCCGGTCGCGTCGGCGCCAGCAGACGCGGTGCGGAGGCGCGCCCACAACCTCGACCGGTTCGGGAGGGAACAGGATCAGCGGCCGCCGCCCCGGCGGCTCGGGCCAGGGGCCCGCCGCCTCCGACCAGGCCGCCGCGAGAACCAGCGCGGTTTTCGCGGGCACATGGCTCTCCGCAGGATGGAGACGCGTCACGCCCTCCGCCCCCAGCCGCGCCCCGAGCCTGCCCACGACATCCGCCAGAACCTCCGCCGGCCGCCCCGCCGGGCCACGCCCCTTGCCGGAGGCCACCGTCAGGAGTTCGGTCTCCACCGCCGAAAGCCGCAACATGTCGATGCCGAACCCGGCATCGATCTGGTCGATTTTCAGCGCGAGCAGCGGACGGATCCGCTCGGGCGCGCAGGTGGTATGGGCGAGGCCGACCTCCACGGCCGGCACCTGTCCGTCCGACCGGAAGGCCTGCAGCCGCACCCGCCGGGCGCCGCGCCCCTTCTCCTTCAGCCGGTCGCAGAGCGGTCCCAGCAGCCGGTCGAGCCCGGCCTCGACATCCTCGCGCAGGCCGATCGGATCGGGCAGGGTCAGCCGGACCGCGAAATGCAGCGGCGCCCCCGCAGGCGAGACCGGTTCCGGCTCGAGCCCGAGGGCCTGATCGATCCGTCGGGTCACCTCTTGGCCGAAGCGGCGGGCGAGGGAGGCGCGCGGCAGGTCGAGGAGATCGCCCACCCGGCGCAGGCCGAGCCGCGCCAGCGACTGGACGGTGCCCTCCGACAGCCGCAGGGCCGCGACCGGCAGCGGCTCCAGCGCGGCCCGCAACGCGCCCGGGGCCGAGATCAGGCCGAGAGGGCCCCCGCTCGGCGGGGCGAAGGTCCGCCGCCGGGACGCGCGGGAGCGGGTGGCATGAGCCTCCTGCTCAATGGCATCGCCGTTCAGGTTGCCCTGTAGTGCCCGCCCGGCATGGCGCGCCAGCGCCCAGGCCGCGCCCGGCGTGTCGGCCACCGCGGCCCGCACCGTGAGGCCCAGCCCCGCACAATCCGCCTCCACCACGCCCAGCACCTTCTCCTCGCCGCCGAAGAGATGGGCGCAGCCGGTCAGGTCGATCATCAGGCCGGCCGGAGGCTCTTCGGCCACCCAGGGAGAGAATTTTCCCGCCCAACGCCGCAGGGCGGCCAGGAAGGCGGCCTCGCTGGCCGGATCCTCTGACGCGGTCATGAGATGGGGGCAGATCGCGGTGGCGTCGCGAAGGCCCTGGCCAGGGCCGAGCCCCAGCGTCTCGGCCTCGGCCGAGACGGAGACCAGCACCTGCGCGCCCTGCCGGTCGCCCACCACGGCGAAGGGCGGCGGCAGGGTGTCCTTCCGCCGCCGCAAGAGCCGCTCGGCCCCCAGCCGGGGAAACCAGAGAGAGAGAATCCGTCGCCGCGCCATGTATGGTTCCTGTTTCGTTCAGGATAGCTCAGGCGTGGCAGCGGAGTCGAGTCACCGAAAAAGTAGAAGGGGCCTAATGAAGCCCGAGCGATCGGCGGAGAGTGCTTGTCCGCCTCTGCCTCAGAGCGGGGCCGGCTGCAAAGTTTGCAGCGAAGGCAGTCCTGTCCGCGGCAGCGCCGGCGAGCGGGGGCTCGATGTCCCCCGAGCCGGCTCCTTCCGGCCGGTCAGCCGCAGGCCAGCCGCACGATCCGGCCCGCCTCGTTCGTTTCGACCGTCAGCCGGGCCGGGCTGAAGTCCATCGTCACCATATCCCCCGGACGCACGACGCGCACCGGCTGGGTGAAGCGGATCGTCTCGAGAACCTCGGCCGGCTGCCCCACGAGCCCGGTCAGCCGGACGGCGCCGCAGCTGTCGGTGGGCAGGACGATCTCGGGTTCCTTCCTGCCGCAGGCGGTCAGGCTGGCGGCGGCGGCGAGGAGAAGCAGGGTGCGGCGCATGTCGAAAGTCTCCGGTCGAACGGCGCGCAAGCTAGTCGCCCCGGCCGCGCGAGACAAGGCGGGCCGCGGCCGCGCCGATGACGCCTCCGTGAGGGAAGCGCCGCTTCCCCCGGCGCCGTCCCCTCCGCCGCCGCGTCCCGGGAGTTTCGGCCTTTCGCGCGGGCCGCGTTTCGGGCAGGAAGGGGAAAACAGGAGCGATCATGTCCGACCCCCGCGCCCCCCGCCTCTGCGTGCTGATCGACGCGGACAACGTGCCCGCCAACTATGCGGAAGCGATCTTCGAGGAGATCGCGGCGCTGGGCGAGGCCTCGGTGCGGCGGATCTACGGCGACTGGTCGGCCATGCGGCTCAATGCCTGGGCGAAGAAGGTGGCGGCCCTCGGGCTCGTCGCCGATCAGCAGTTCTCCAACACCAAGGGCAAGAACGCCTCCGACATCGGTCTCGTGATCTCGGCCATGGACTTCCTCCATTCCGGCCTCTTCGACGGGTTCGTGCTGGTGTCTTCCGACAGCGACTTCACCCGCCTCGCCGCCCGGATCCGCGAGCAGGGGCTCGATGTCTACGGCATCGGCGAGAAGAAGACGCCCGAGGCCTTCCGCATGGCCTGCAAGCGGTTCATCTATGTCGAGAACCTCGGCTCGGATGAGCCGCCCGCACGCGAGCCGCGCCCGGCGGACGAGCCGCAGCAGCCGCCCGCGCAGCGCGGCCGCGAGAAGGAAGAGCCGATGAAGGCGATCCCGCTGATCGCCGCCGCCATGCGGGCCATCGATCCCGAGGGCGAATGGTACAGTCTGGGCCAGATCGGCCAGTTCATCACCCAGGCCAACCCGGACTTCGACACCCGGACCTACGGCTCGGCCAAGCTCTCCGACCTCATCAAGAAGATCAGCCGGTTCGAGGTGAAGCCGGGTCCCGGCGGGCAGCTTCTCGCCCGCGACATCGCCTGAGCCGCAAGGGCGCCGCCGCATCCAAGGAAGCGGCTCCCCGACAGGCCTGAGGGCAGGGGCCGGCCACGCCGCTGCCGTCCTTGACCCCTGCCGCGCATCGTCTAGGGTGCGCGGCATTCCGCCACTCAAAGGAGCAACGCCATGGCCCAGCGTCTTCACCTCGTCTTCGGGGGCGAGCTTGCCAGCCCCACGAAGAATGTCTTCAAGGATGTGAAGGCCATCCATATCGTCGGCATGTTCCCGGACTATGCCTCGGCCTTCGCCGCCTGGAAAGCCGAGGCGCAGCGGACCGTCGACGATGCGCATGTGCGGTATTTCATCGCCCATCTCCATCGCCTGCGCGACGAGGAGCAGCCGGCCTCGGCCACCGAGGAACTCGGGAACTGACGCGACACACCATGGCGAACGCCTTCGGCCTCTCGCTCGGGACTGCCTTGCGGCGTGACCCCGCCGAGGGGCCGGTGCGGCCTCAGCGCCCGCTCGGGCGGCTGATCTGGCTGCATGCGCCGACGCGCGACTCGGCCCGGCCCATGGCCGAGCTGGGCCGGCGGATCATCCTCGACGAGGGCTTTCCGGTACTGCTCACCACCCATGTCCCTGTGAGTTCGGGCGGCATCCTCATCGTGCAGCCGCCCCCGCCCGACACGCCAGCCGCCGTCGCGGCCTTCCTCGACCACTGGCGGCCCGATGCGGCCTTCATGGCCGAGGGCGAGCTTCGGCCGAGCCTCATCAACTCGGCCTTCGACCGGAACGTGCCGCTCGCGCTGGTCGATGGTGCGGCCCCGCGCATCCTGCCCGGCCGCGAGAGCTGGTGGCCGGGGCAGATGCGCAACCTCCTTGCCAAGTTCCGCCACATCTTCACCCTCGACGAGGCCGCCGCCCGCGCCTTCCGCAAGGCCGGAAGCTCCTCGCACGTCACGCAGGTGGCGGGCCGGCTCGAGGAGGGCAGCCTCGCGCTGCCCTGCACCGAGGCCGAGCGCGCCGCGTTGGCGCGGCTTCTCGCCCCCCGGCAGGTGTGGCTCGCCGCGGGCCTTCCCATCGAGGAAGAGGCCGCCGCCATCGCCGCGCATCACGCGGCGCTCAAGCTCGCGCACCGGATGCTGCTGATCGTCGTGCCGCAGGAGCCCGACCGCGCCGCCGCTTTCGCCGCGCGCTGCGAGGCCGAGGGCTGGAAGGTCGCCCGCCGCGCCGCCGACGAGGAGCCGGACGCCGACACCGAGGTCTTCGTGGCCGACGGCATGGCGGAGCTCGGCCTCTGGTATCGGCTGGCGCCGGTGACATGGCTCGGCGGCAGCCTCAGCGTGGGCTGCGTGCTGGACCCGCTCGAGGCGGCCTCGCTCGGTTCGGCCCTGATCCACGGCCCCCATTTCGGCCCGCATGGCGCGACGCTGGCCCGGCTCTCGGCGGCGCGCGCCTCCCTTCCCGTGGCCTCGGCCCGCGGCCTCGCAGAGGCGCTGGCGGATCTGCTCGCCCCGGATCGGGTGGCGCGGCTGGCCCATGCCGGCTGGGCCGTGGCCTCGGAAGGAACCGAGGTCACCGACCGGATGGTGGCGCTCGCCGGACGCCTCGTCGAGCGGGAGGCCTGATGCGCCCGCCCGCCTTCTGGTTCACCCCGCCGGACAGTCCCGCTCTCGCGGCCCGGCTGCTCGCTCCGCTCGGGCAGGCCTATGCCGCGGCCACCGCGCGCAGGCTCAGGGCACCCGGCCATCGCGCCGGTGTGCCGGTGATCTGCATCGGCAATCTCAATGCGGGCGGCACCGGCAAGACGCCCACGGCCATCGCGCTGATGCAGCGGCTCGCGGCGCGCGGGATCGAGGCCCATGTCGTCTCGCGCGGCTATGGCGGGCGGCTCGAGGGGCCGGTCGAGGTCGATGCGCGCCGCCACCGCGCGGCCGATGTGGGCGACGAGCCGCTCCTGCTCGCGGCCTTCGGGCGCGCCTGGGTTGCGCGCGACCGGGCGGCGGGCGTGCGGGCGGCCGAGGCTGCGGGGGCGCAGGCGATCCTGCTCGACGACGGCTTCCAGAACCCGTCCGTGGTCAAGGATCTCTCGCTCATCGTGGTCGATGCGGCGGTGGGCTTCGGCAATGGCCGCTGCCTGCCCGCGGGCCCGCTGCGCGAGCCGGTCGAGGCGGGCCTTGCCCGTGCGGACCTGCTCCTTTCCATCGGCGGGCCCGAGGCGCAGCGGCGCTTCGCGACCGACTGGCCCGCGTTGCCGGTGCCGCGCCTGACGGGGCGGCTCGCGACGCTCCAGATGGGGATGGACTGGCAGGGCGCGCGGGTGCTGGCCTTCGCCGGTATCGGGCGGCCCGAGAAGTTCTTCGCCTCGCTCCGCGCCGAAGGCGCCGAGCTTCTGCGCGCCGAGGCGCTCGACGATCACCAGCCCTTGGGCGAGGCGCTGATGAAGCGGCTCGAGATCGAAGCGATGGCCCTCGGGGCGCAGCTCGTCACCACCGAGAAGGATGCGGTGCGCCTGCCGCCCTCGTTCCGGCAGAAGGTGCTGACCCTGCCGGTCCGGCTCGAATTCGATGACGCAACGGCGCTCGACGCGGCCCTCGACCGGCTGGGTCTCGCGGCCCGGAGCTGAGCGGGCTGCCTCATTCCGGGCCGTCCTGCCGCTACGGCAGCCGGATCAATGCCGCCGTCTCCTCGATCAAAGACACCGTGCCGCCCGCACGGGCGCGGCCCGAAGCTGGAGCATCCACCGCGTCCTGCACTCGCGATAAGGACGGATCGGTATCGTCGGCTGCAAGCGGACAACGGGCACCGGGCGGTCGCGCTCCTTGAGAGAGGAGGCGAGGGACGGCCTGCCTAGTCCTGATCCGCCGGTTCGCCCAGCACCTCGGCCCGATGCTCGCCGAGCCGCGGGGCGGGGCGGGCGAGGGCCAGCTCCGCCTCGGAGAAGCGAAAGGGAGAGCGCACGCCCGGCACGCCGCCGGGGGCGATCTGCATGCCGCGATGGCGGATCTGCGGATCGGCGAAGACTTCGGCCATGTCGTTGATCGGGCCCGCAGGCACGCCCTCGGCCTCGCAGGCGGCCAGAAGCTCCGCCTTCCGCCAGCCCGAGGTGACAGCTGTCAACGCGCGCGTCAG
The DNA here is from genome assembly GCF_000012905.2 of Cereibacter sphaeroides 2.4.1. Classification (NCBI taxonomy): domain Bacteria; kingdom Pseudomonadati; phylum Pseudomonadota; class Alphaproteobacteria; order Rhodobacterales; family Paracoccaceae; genus Cereibacter; species Cereibacter sphaeroides. The sequence continues at coordinate 49,502 of NC_007493.2, forward strand.
CTCGGCCCGGTTCGCCACCCGGTCGGCATTGGTGAGGAACGCGGGCGCCGTGGCCAGCCCCGGCAGGCCCAGAAGCGTGCAGAGCCTGCGATATTGCGCGTCGTTGCCGGTCGCGATGATGATCCAGCCGTCGGCGCAATCGAAGACCGCATAGGGCGCGAGGTTCGGATGTTCGTTGCCCATCTTCCGCGGCGCGACGCCGGTCGCGAGGTAGTTCATCGCCTGATTGGCCATGATGCCCGCGGCCACATCCATCAGCGCCATGTCCACCTGCTGCCCGCGCCCCGTGCCCGCGCGCTGGTGCAGGGCGGCGAGAATGGCGGTGGCGGCATAGATCCCGGTGAAGATGTCGGTCACCGCCACGCCCACCTTCTGCGGCTGGCCCTCGGCCGCGCCGGTGACGCTCATCAGCCCCGCCATGCCCTGGATGATGAAATCGTAGCCCGCCCGGTGCGCGTAGGGGCCGTCCTGCCCGAAGCCCGTGATCGAGCAATAGACGAGCCGCGGGTTCACCTTCTGCAGAGACGGCCAGTCGAGCCCGTATTTCGCGAGCCCGCCCACCTTGAAATTCTCGATCACCACATCGGCATCGGCCACGAGCCGCCGGACGGTCTCCTGCCCCTCGGGCGTGCGGAAATCGGCCGTCACCGACCTCTTGCCGCGGTTGGCCGCGTGGAAATAGGCGGCCGAGCGGTCGCCCTCGCGCTCGATAAAGGGCGGGCCCCAGCGGCGGGTATCGTCGCCTTCCGGGGCCTCGACCTTGACGACATCCGCGCCGAGGTCCGCCAGCACCTGCCCGGCCCATGGGCCGGCCAAAATCCGGGCCAGTTCGACGACCCGGATCCCGGCAAGCGGCGCGCTCATCCCTTGGCGAGCTCCGCGTCGATGATCTTCTTCAGCTCCTCGTAGCTCATGTTCGAGTGTTTGGTGCCGTTGATGATGAGCGAGGGCGTGGCGGTGATGTCGTCGGCCTGACTGTTCTTCTGGAAGGCCGCGACCATCGCCTCGGCCTTGGCCTGATCGTTCATGCAGGCGTCGAGCGCCGCATCGTCGAGCCCTGCTGTCTTGCCGATCTTGCGCAGGTTGGTGGCCACCTGCGCCGGGTCGTTCGTCACCCATTCCTTCTGCTGTTCGAAGATCAGGTCGGCGATGCCGAAATAGCGCATCTCGCCGCCGCAGCGCGCGACCATCGCGGCCCAGAGGCCGTAGCGGTCGAAATAGACCTCGCGGAAGGTGAAGCGCACCTTGCCCGTGTCGATATAGTCGCGCTTGAGGGGCGTCAGCACCTCCTTCTCGAAATTCGCGCAATGGGGGCAGGTGAAGGAGGCATATTCCACGATCGTGACCGGCGCATCCTCGGCGCCCATGGACATGTCCTCGACCGCCGCCGTGGTCTGGGCCGCACCGGCTTCCTGAGCCGAGGCCGCCATCGGGGGCAGCTGCGTCTGCCCGGCGTCGCGGCTGCCGTTCCAGAGGGCCACGCCCGCGACCGTCGTGAGTGCCAGCGCCGCCAGCCCGAGTTTCTTGACCATTCCGTGCCTCTTCATGCTTTTGAGCGTGATAGGAAATTCTGGGCGAGCCGTTCGAGGGCCGCCTTCAGCCCCTCGTCCTGCACCCCGTCCGCGGTCTCGGCCGCCCGCGCCTTGACCGCCGGATCGACGGGCCGCGGCGTCGGGGGCGCGGGATCGAACAGGGCCTGACCTTCGGCGAAGCCCGAGGGCGCCGTCTGGGTGAGCGTGATCCGATGGATCGCCGCATAGCCGTAGCAGGCATTCACCCGCTCCTTCAGCGCCGGCAGCTGCATCTGCACCAGTGGCGCATGGGCCGAGGAGACGAGGATGGTGAGGGTCGCCCCGAAGCCCTCGCGCGCGCCGTAGCCCACCTTCACCGGCCGGGTGATCCGCGCGAGATCCTCGCCCGCCACCTCGGGCCAGTGGGTGAGCAGCCGCGTGACCGCAAAGCCCCGCTTTTCGCCGGCCTTGCGGATACGGTCCTGCAGCAGGCCCGACGCGGCCTCGAACCCGCGCATCCGGCGGTTCGGCTTGGCAGGCGGAGGGGCGGGGGCTCGGGTCATCTGTTCATTCCTGATCGCGCGCCTATCTTAGGCGCCGCGCCGGGGGGCGCCAGAGCCGCGTTGCAGGAGGGAGCATAAAGATTGCGTGACACCGACGAAAGCCCGGACGCCGGGGACATCTCCGCCCGGCTTCTGGCCTGGTACGACCGGCACGCGCGGGTCATGCCCTGGCGGGTGGGCCCGGCCGAGCGGCGCGCGGGGCACAGGCCCGATCCCTACCGGGTCTGGCTGTCCGAGATCATGCTCCAGCAGACGACGGTGGCCGCGGTGCGCGATTATTTCCGCCGCTTCACCGACCGCTGGCCGGATGTGGAGGCGCTGGCCGCCGCGCCGGATGCCGATGTCATGGCCGAATGGGCGGGCCTTGGCTATTACGCGCGGGCGCGCAACCTGTTGAAGGGCGCGCGGGCGGTGGTGGCGCTGCACGGCGGACGCTTTCCCGAGACGCGGGACGGTCTTCTCTCGCTGCCGGGGGTCGGGCCCTATACGGCCGCGGCGGTGGCCTCGATCGCCTTCGACGAACCCGCGACCGTGGTCGACGGCAATGTCGAGCGCGTGGTCTCGCGCCTCTTCGCGGTCGAGACGCCGCTGCCCGCGGCCAAGCCCGAGCTCACGCGGCTCGCCGCCACCCTCACCCCGCAGGTGCGGCCGGGGGATCATGCGCAGGCGATGATGGATCTCGGCGCCACGATCTGCACGCCGCGAAAGCCCGTCTGCAGCCTCTGCCCGCTCAGGCCCGATTGCGAGGGCCACCGCGCGGGCCTCGAGGCGGAGCTGCCGCGCAAGGCGCCGAAGGCGGAAAAGCCCGTGCGCGAGGGCAGGCTCTGGATCGCGGTCCGCGCCGACGGGGCGGTGCTGCTCGAGACCCGGCCCGAGCGCGGGATGCTCGGCGGCATGCTGGGCTGGCCCGGCACCGACTGGGACCGGAGCGGCGGGCCCGCGGGCGCGCCGCTCGAGGCCGACTGGCGAGAGACGGGGGTCGAGGTGCGCCACACCTTCACCCACTTCCACCTGCGGCTCGAGGTGCTGGTGGCCCAAGTGGCCGAAGCGGCGCTCCCCGCCCGCGGGAGCTTCGTGCCCCGTGCGGATTTCCGGCCCGCGGCCCTTCCGACCCTGATGCGCAAGGGCTGGTCCGTTGCCGCAGCGGCGATCCGTCACCCGACCGGGGAGGAGCGACTCGCATAGGCTCGCGCGCATCGACAGTAGCAAGTGGAGTTGTGAAATGGTTTCTGCTCCGGACGTCGTGAAGCCGAACCCGCCACCCATCGCGCATCTCAAGCGCGCGCTGCCCTTCGCGATCCCGTTCGCGACCGTGCCCCTCGCCCTGATCGGCGCCGCCCAAGGCGGCTGGACGGTCCTGCTGTTGCCCCTGTTCGTCTGGGGGCTCTTCGACCTGCTCGACCTCGCTCTGGGCCCGGACCCGAGAAACGAGGATCCCGCCACCGAGAAGAAGGACCTGTTCTGGTTCCGGCTCCTTTCCCTGATCTGGGTGCCGCTCCAGCTTCTCACGGTCTTCGGGCTGGTCTTCCATGTGAGCCACGCGGCCCATCTCGGCCTGATCGAGAAGATCGGCCTCTTCATCGGCATCGGTGCGATGACCGGCAGCGTGGGCCTCGTCCATGCGCACGAGCTCATCCACCGCAACAGCCGGCTCGAGCGCGGGCTGGGCGACCTCCTGCTCGCCAGCGTGCTCTACAGCCATTTCCGCACCCTGCATCTCAGGGTGCACCATCTTCTCGTGGGGACCGCCGAGGATCCCGCGACCGCCCGCTTCGGCGAGGATTTCCCGACCTACCTCCAGCGCGCCCTGACCGAAGGGCACCGGCGCGCCTGGGAGACCGAGGTGGGCCTTCTCGCGCGCACCGGCCGTCCGCCGCAGGCGCTGAGAAACCCGTTCTGGATCTATGGCGTGCTGCAGTTCGCCATGATCGTGGCCGCTCTGGTCCTGGGAGGGGCGCAGGGGCTTCTCCTGTTCCTCGTGCAGGCCTTCGTCGCGGTCTGCCAGCTCGAACTGATGGGCTATGTCGCGCATTACGGGCTGACCCGCCGCCTCCTGCCCGACGGCACGCCGGAGCCCGTCCAGCCGCATCACAGCTGGAACGCGCCGCAGAAGGCCTCGGGTTGGCTGCTTCTGAACCTCGGGCGCCATTCGGACCACCATGCCCGGCCCGACCGGCGCTATCCGCTGCTTCAGGCCCTGCCCGCGGCCGAGGCCCCGCAGCTTCCCCATGGCTACCCGGCGATGGCGGCCATGGCGCTCGTCCCGAAACTCTGGCACCGCCGGATGGACCTGCGCGTGCTCGACTGGCGGCAGGCCCGCTATCCCGACATCGAGGACTGGACGCCCTACGGTTCGGGCGCGGGAGCCGCCGCCGATGCGGCGCCGCCGCTGCCCGAAACGGTGGCGGCTGAAACCCCGGTCGCGCCGGTTGTGCCTCCGGCTTCGGAGGTGCCCGAGGCTCCTGCCGCCGAGCGCAGGCCCGAGACGGTGTGAGATCCCGGCCCCCGCCGCGCTGGCGGGGGCCTCAACCGAACCTTCCCCCGCTGAAGACGAGCGGCCACATGAAAAGACCCCGCCGTGAGGACACGGCGAGGAAGTGGTGCCGCGGCGCAGGACCAGCGGCACAGTCGGACGAAATCCGAAAGGGATCAGTTGGGGCGCGGGTCTTCCATCTCCGCCCGGATCTGCTGGCGCAGGATGTCGATGGGGATCATCTTCCCCTCGCGCTTGTAGCACCAGTAGGTCCAGCCGTTGCAGGAGGGCGCGCCTTCCAGCGCGGCGCCGACCTGATGGATCGAGCCCTTCACATCGTTGCCGATCAGCGTGCCGTCGGCGCGCACCTTCGCCTTGTGGCGGTTGTTCATCGAATAGAGCTCTTCGCCCGGGCGCAGCATCCCGCGCTCGACCAGCTGGCCGAAGGGCACCCGCGGCTCGGCCCGCTTCGAGCCGGAGACTTCGAGCGCCGAAGCGTCGTAGCGGCGCACGCGCGACAGCCGCTCGGCCGCGATCCTGCGGTAGCTCTCTTCGCGCTCGATGCCGATGAAGTCGCGGCCGAGCATCTTGGCCACCGCGCCGGTCGTGCCGGTGCCGAAGAACGGGTCAAGCACCACATCGCCCGGATTGGTCGTGGCGACCATCACCCGGTGCAGGAGCGCCTCGGGCTTCTGGGTCGGGTGGGCCTTGTCGCCCTGCTCGTCCTTCAGCCGCTCATGGCCGGTGCAGATCGGGATCACCCAGTCCGAGCGCATCTGCACGCCCTCGTTCAGGGCCTTTAGCGCCTCGTAATTGAAGGTGTATTTGCTGGCTTCCTGCTTCGAGGCCCAGATCAGCGTCTCGTGCGCGTTGGTCAGCCGCTTGCCCTTGAAGTTCGGCATCGGGTTCGACTTGCGCCAGACCACATCGTTCAGGATCCAGAACCCCTGGTCCTGAAGCGCGGCGCCCACGCGGAAGATGTTGTGATAGCTGCCGATGACCCAGATCGCGCCGTTGGGCTTCAGCAGCCGCCGGGCGGCCGCGAGCCATTCGCGGGTGAACTGGTCATAGACCGAGAAGCTCGAGAACTGGTCCCAGTGGTCGTCCACCGCATCCACCCGGCTGTTGTCGGGCCGGTGCAGGTCGCCGCGGAGCTGCAGGTTGTAGGGCGGATCGGCGAAGATCAGGTCGACCGAACATTCGGGCAGGGACCGCATCGTCTCGATGCAATCGCCCGCAAGGATCTGGTTCAGCGGAAGCACCGGGGCCTCCGTCGTCTTGGTCTTGGTCGCCATTCTCTGCCTCTGCCGCCGGCATTCATTCGCCGTTCTATGGGGACAAAGGATGAGTCATCGGCGAATCGCCGTCAAATTCTTTTTTGAATCAAGGGCTTATGGAAGCCTCTTGATACAAGATATTGTGGACGGGTTTGAACGAACGCCTATGGTGAGGGGTCGGGCCAAGATTTAGAAGAGCCTGAAGATGATCCTTCGTCCCGTATCCCGCGTTGGTGCGCCAGCCGTAGCCGGGGTGCTGTTGCTCCAAATCCACCATGATCCGGTCGCGGGCGACCTTGGCCACGATCGAGGCCGCGGCGATCGAGAGACAGAGCGCATCGCCCTTCACGATGGCCCGGCAGCGGTGGCCGAGACCCTTGGGCACCATATGCCCGTCGATCAGCGCGAAGTCGGGCCGCGAGGGCAGGCCCGCCAGCGCCCGCCCCATGGCGAGGTGGCTTGCCTGAAGGATGTTGAGCCGGTCGATCTCCTCGACCGACGCATGGGCGATCGAGACCTCGGCCACGGTGTGGATCTCGGCGGCAAGCATCTCGCGCCGCGGGGCGGTCAGCTTCTTGCTGTCGTTCAGCCCTTCGGGGATGCGTCCGGGGAAGAGGCGCACGGCGGCGGCCGTCACCGGGCCCGCGAGCGGGCCGCGCCCCACCTCGTCGACGCCGACGACACAGGTGAAGCCTTCGGCAAGGGCGGCGGTCTCGTGGGTCCAGTCGGGGCAGGTGATTTCCATGCCCGACCATTAGCCCGCCGGCCGGCGGGCCGGAAGGCGGAAAGAGGCGGTTGGGGAGGCCGCGGCGTGATCCGAGCCTTGCGGGGTGGGGGCGGAAGGGGACCGGACTTCCGCCCCCGGGCTGCCGGGCATCCGGGGGGAGACGCCCGGGCAGGTCAGCTGCGGAAGCCGTTGCGCGCAAGGCAGCCCGCATCGAAGGCGGCGCGGCCGCTGCGCGTGACGATCAGGCACTCCCGGGGCAGGTCGCGCAGCACGGGCCGCGGCGGGCCCTCGCGGCGCGGGCCGCGGTCATGATGCTCGGACCAGCGGCGCCAGTCCTCCCAGGCGCGGCGGTCGTCCCAGGGGTGGTGATCCCCGTGCGCATGCCGTGGCCCGTCGGCGCGATGCCGCGGGACGGGGATCTCCTGCGGCGGCGGATAGATCCGGCCCCAGGCGGCGGGACGGTCGTGACCCTCGCCGGGCACCACGGGACGGGTCCAGGGCAGGGTGACGGGCCGGTCCCCGGCCGAGACGAAGGGGAGGGGCGCCCCGGTTTGCGACCATGCCGCCGAGGGCAGCAGGGGGGCCGCGCAGATCAGCGCCGCGGCGAGCGAATGCGGAAGGCGTCCGAACGGGATCATGCTGTCCTCGCTGTTGGGGGCCGCGGCGGGTGGGCCCGCGGCCGGAGTGAAGATGTCCGCCCGGCCCCGAGCGTCGAGGCCGGATGGGCGGTCGAGGCGACGGGGCCACGCCCGGGTCCGGCGAGCCGGGAGGGCTACAGGAGGCCCGCGTCGGTGCCGTCGGAAGGCCCGGTCGGCAGAGGGCGCCGGACGATGGGGAGAGGCTGGACTTCGAGGCCCGGAGAGGCAATATCAGCCCGCGGAAAGGGCATGACCGGCCCATGATAGGAGATATCGAAGGCCCGGGACGGGGTCGGACATTGATTATCACTCACGCCCTCCCCATGATCGGCGCAAGAGAAACCCGGAGCAGTTCCATGAGACTTTCCGTCCTGCTGGCCGCGCTCGCGCTGGGATCCGCGCTGGCCGCGCCGGTCGAGGCTGCCTGCTTTGCCGATTACAAGGCCAAGCAGGACCGCCCCCTGCGCCTGCATTACGGCGTGGCGAAGGTTCCGGACGGGGCCTGCAACCGCAAGGGCGCCACGCGCGTTCTGAAGCCGCGCCTGCAGCAGGCAGGCTGGACGCTCCTGAACGTCCTCTCGACGTTCGGACCCGAGGGACTGGACGAAAGGAAAGCGAGTGCGGGAAGCTACTTCCTCCGCTACTGACGCGCTCAGAGCCGGCAACCGCGTGGTGGCCGGCGGCATCTCGGCCATCGTGCTGATCCTCGCCGCCGCCGCCGTGTTTCTCTTCCTCAACCTGCCCGATGCCGACGCGTTCAACGCGCGGGTCGAGCGGCTGTTCGTCGAGGTGGATGCGCTGCGCTCGGGGCCCGAGATCCGGCTGCTCGAGATCCTCGCCCAGTCCGGCACCACCTTCTCGGAGGTGCTGGCGAGTTACCGCACGGTGATCTTCGTGCTGCTCGTCTTCTCGACCTCGCTTCTGGTGGCCGCGCTGGTGCTGCTCGTCACCATCGTGGCGCTGAACCGGCGGATGTCGGCGATCCAGCGCTCGGGGATCCAGGTGGCATCGCTGATGATCAGCCGCGAGAGCCGGTCGGTCTTCATCAACGACATGGAATTCAGCCTGACCGAGGCCGCCATCGAGACGCTCTCGGTGCTGGCCGAGGCCCGGATGGACGATGACATGCTGTCGGGAGCGCAGATCGAGGCGGTGATCTCGGGCAAGAACGTGACCGACTGCGACGAGGCCGCGGGCGCCACGCGCGTGAAGCGGCTGCGCGACGCGCTGGGCAACCAGCTCGTGAGCGAACTGCTCGTCAAGACCGTCGCGCGCCGCGGCTACATGCTGGCGGTGGAGAAGGACGTCATCCGCATGGTCTGAGGCGCGTCCTTCCATGGGCGCACCCTCAGGTCTTCGGCTCGACCTCTTCGGGTTGGAGATCGTAGGCCGTGCCGTCGATGGTGACGCGCAGGGCCTCCATCCGGTTCGCGCCATCCGCGGCGCGGAGGCCGAGGACATGCACCGCCACCCCGGGTTGCGCCGTCTCGGCATCGAGGCCGGCCCGCTCCATCCGCTCGGGCTCGCCGAGGTCGATGATCCAGCGCGCGCCGTCGGGGGCCAGCAGCTCGAGCTGCGGCGGCGGCGTCATCGAGATCGACTGCAGCTCGCCCGTCACCTGCGCCTTCTGCTCCCCTGTCTGGGATCCGCCCTCCTGGGCGAAGGCTGCGGTGGTGGCGAGGACGGCGGCAAGGGCCAGTCCGAGGCGGGGAAAGGTCATGGCGGTTCTCCGTTCTGGGTTCTTCCCCAACGTCCGAAACGCGCCTTCGGGTCGCCCCGCGGCCATCACGGGTTCTTGAGCGGAACGGCTGGAGCCGAAAAATGTGCGCGCAGGCCCGGCTGTCATGTCTGCGCCGCAAAAGCCTTGCATCAGGGGGGGGGTGGCCCTATACGCCCCCGTTCTTCCTTCTCGCGGGGGGTCTCATGATCCAGACACCTTACTATCTGATCGACGCGGACAGGCTGCGGCAGAACATGGCGGTCGTGGACCGGCTGCGGCAGGCCTCGGGAGCGAAGGCGCTTCTGGCGCTGAAATGCTTCGCCACCTGGCCCGCCTTCGAGCATATGCGCGACCATATGGACGGCACGACCTCCTCGTCGCTCTACGAGCTGCGGCTCGGGCGCGAGAAGTTCGGCAAGGAGACTCACGCCTATTCGGTGGCCTGGCCCGATCACGAGATCGACGAGGCCGTGGGTTATGCCGACAAGATCATCTTCAACTCGGTGGGCCAGCTCGCGCGCTTCCGCAACCGCACCGGGGGCATCGCCCGCGGGCTGCGGCTGAACCCGGGGCTCTCGACCTCGGGCTTCGACCTGGCCGATCCGGCGCGGCCCTTCTCGCGGTTGGGCGAATGGAGCGCGGAGAAGATCGAGGCGGTGCTGCCCGACATCTCGGGCGTGATGATCCATTACAATTGCGAGAATGCCGATGTCGACCTGTTCGAACGGCAGCTCTCCGAGATCGAGGGCCGCTTCGGCGCGATCCTCGACCGGCTGGACTGGGTGAGCCTCGGCGGCGGCATCCATTTCACGGGCGAGGGCTATCCGGTGGACCGGCTGGCCGCGCGGCTGAAGGCCTTCGCCGCGGCGCATGGGGTGCAGGTCTATCTCGAGCCGGGCGAGGCCGCGATCACGCGCTCGGCCACGCTCGAGGTGACGGTGCTGGACCTGCTCGACAACGGCAAGCAGCTGGCCATCGTGGACAGCTCGGTCGAGGCGCACATGCTGGATCTGCTGATCTACCGGCAGTCGGCCAAGGTTGAACCCGACGCCGGAGATCATAGCTACATGGTCTGCGGCAAGTCCTGCCTTGCGGGGGACATCTTCGGCGAGTTCCGGTTCGCCCAGCCGCTGCAGGTGGGCGACCGCCTCTCCATCGCGGATGCCGCGGGCTACACGATGGTGAAGAAGAACTGGTTCAACGGGGTGAAGATGCCCTCGATCGTGATCCGCGAGCCCGACGGATCGCTGCGCGTGGCGCGCGAGTTCGGCTATGGCGACTATGCCTCGAGCCTCGGCTGAGGCGCTTCCCTCTGTCCTGGAAGGAGACGGTTCGAAGTGAAGAAGAACGTGTTGATCATCGGTGCCGGCGGCGTCGCACAGGTGGTGGCGCACAAATGCGCGCAGAACAATGACGTGCTGGGCGACCTGCACATCGCTTCGCGCACGGTCTCGAAATGCGAGGCGATCATCGCCTCGGTGCACGAGAAGGGCGCGATGAAGGTGGCGGGCCGGTTCGAGCCGCATGCGGTCGATGCGACGGACACGGCCGCGGTGGCGGCGCTGATCCGCGGGACCGGCGCGGAGATCGTGATCAACGTGGGCTCCGCCTTCGTCAACATGCCCGTGCTCGAGGCCTGTCTGGAGACCGGCGCCGCCTACATGGATACGGCGATCCACGAGGATCCGGCGAAGATCTGCGAGACGCCGCCGTGGTACGGCAACTACGAATGGAAGCGGCGCGAGCGCTGCGCCGAGGCGGGTGTCACCGCGATCCTGGGCGTGGGCTTCGACCCGGGGGTGGTGAACGCCTATGCGCGGCTGGCGGCGGACGAGTACCTCGACGAGGTGCGCTCGATCGACATCGTCGACATCAACGCGGGCAGCCACGGGCGCTGGTTCTCGACCAACTTCGATCCGGAGATCAATTTCCGCGAATTCACCGGGACGGTCTATTCCTGGCAGAACGGCGACTGGCAGTCGAACCGCATGTTCGAGGTGGGGCAGGAGTTCGACCTGCCGGTGGTGGGCAAGCAGCAGGCCTACATGACCGGCCATGACGAGGTCCATTCGCTGGCGGCCAACTATCCGCAGGCGGACGTGCGCTTCTGGATGGGGTTCTCGGACCATTACATCAATGTCTTTACCGTGCTGAAGAATCTCGGGCTTCTGTCCGAGAAGCCGGTCAGGACCGCCGAGGGGCTCGAGGTCGTGCCGCTGAAGGTGGTGAAGGCCGTGCTGCCCGATCCGTCCTCGCTCGCGCCCGACTATACCGGCAAGACCTGCATCGGCGATATCGTGAAGGGGACGAAGGACGGCCAGCCCGCCGAGGTCTTCATCTACAACGTGGCCGACCATGCCGAGGCCTATGCCGAAGTGGGCTCGCAGGGGATTTCCTACACCGCGGGCGTGCCGCCGGTGGCGGCGGCGATCCTCGTGGCCGAGGGCACCTGGGATGTGAGGAAGATGGCCAATGTCGAGGAGCTGGATCCGAAGCCCTTCCTCGCGCTGCTGAACCGGATGGGGCTGCCCACGCGGATCAAGGATGCGGCGGGGGATCGGGCGCTCGAGTTCTGAGCTTTCCCTCATGATCGGATCGGGCCCGGTCGCTTCGGCGGCGGGCCTTTCTCTTGGGCAACCCGCCGGGGCTCTGCCCCGGACCCCGGGATATTTGGGCAGAGTGAAAGGCGGACGGGCGCGGCGGTCTGCGGTGGCTCAAACGGCTCTCAGCAGGAAGCCTGCGCCCGGGGGGCTCGGACGGCTCGGCAGTCAGGCGGTTCTGCGGCGGCGGATGGGATCGGCGAGAAGGCGCAGGCCGTTCAGGACCACGAGGACGGTGCCGCCTTCGTGGCCGATGACCGCGAGCGGCAAGGGCAGATCGAGGAAGAGACCGGAGAGGACGAGGGTCACCATCGCGCCCATCGCGAAGACGAGGTTCTGGCGGATGATCCGGGCCGTCCGCCGCGACAGCCGGTGCGCAAGGGCGAGCCGGCCGATGTCCTCGGACAGAAGCGCCACGTCGGCCGCCTGAAGCGCCACTTCGGAGCCCGCGGCCCCCATGGCGATCCCCACATCGGCGCGGGCCAGCGCTGCGGCATCGTTGACCCCGTCACCCACGAAGGCCACTCTGCCCTGGGCAGCGAGCTCGGCCACGATGCGGACCTTGTCCTCGGGCAGGAGGTCGGCCCGGATCTCGTCGGGCCCGATCCCGAGGCCGGCGCCGATCCGGTCGGCCACGGCGCGGCGGTCGCCGGTCAGCATGGCGATGCGCCGGACGCCCGACTGCCGGAGGGCGGCGATGCCGGGGCCCGCACTGTCTCGCGGCCGGTCGGCCACGGTGAGGGCGCCCAGAAGCCGCGCGCCGCGGCCGAGGAGCACCAGCGTCTCGGCGCCGCGGTGCAGGGCCGAGACCGAGGCGGAGGGTTCGGCGGGCGTGCTGCGCGCGCCCATCCGCGCGGCCAGTCGGGCATTGCCGGCCCAGATCATGCCCTCGTCATCCACCCCCACCATGCCTTCGCCGGGCACGGCCCGCGCCTCGCGCACGGGGAAGGGCTGCAGGCCCCGCGCCTCGGCCGCGCGGCGGATCGCATCGGCGATCGGATGTTCGGAATGGGCCTCGAGCCCCGCGAGACGGGTGAGGAAGGCGTCGCGGTCTCCGTCGCAGGCGATCTCCACCACTTCCTGCCGGCCGGTGGTCAGGGTGCCGGTCTTGTCGAAGGCGAAGCTCTCGACCCGCGCCAGCGTCTCGAGCGCGGCCCCGCCCTTGAAGAGGACGCCGCCCCGGGCCGCCGCCGAGAGGGCGGAGAGGATCGCCGCCGGGACCGAGATCACGATGGCGCAGGGGCTCGCGGCCACGAGGAGGGTCGCTGCCCGGTAGAGCGCATCGTCCCAGGCGCGGCCCGCCCAGAGGAAGCCCAGGAGCGCCAGGATCGAACCCGCCAGAACCGCCACCGTATAGCGCTGGCCGAACCATTCGGAGAAGCGCTCCGAGGGCGCGCGCGCCGCCTGCGCTTCGGTGACGAGCGCGATCATCCGCGCGACGGTGCTTTCCGCCAGCGGGCGGCGCACCTCGACCTCGAGAACGCCGTGGAGGTTCACGGTCGCCTCGAAGACGGCGGCACCGCGGCTCTTGGCCACGGGGACGGATTCGCCGGTGATGGTGGATTCGTCGATGGAGCCCTCGCCCTCGACCACCACCCCGTCCACCGGGACGCGCGCGCCGGGGCGGAGCACGACGACATCGCCCGGACGCAGATCCTCGACTGCGACCTCCTCGGTGCCTGCTTCCGTGCGCCGCAGCGTGCGGTCGGGGCGAAGTTCCATCAGCGCCTCGATGGCCCGGCGGGCGCGGCCCATGGCGCGCTGTTCGAGGGTGGTGGAAAAGCTGAAGAGGGTGAGAAGCACCGCCCCCTCCATCGCGGCCCCCACGGCGGCGGCGGCGAGGGCCGCAATGACCATCAGGAGGTCGATGTCGAGCTCGTGCTCCTGCCAGAGGGCCTTGAGCGCGCGGATGGCCGCCGGCACCCCGCCTGCGAGGAAGACGAGAAGCAACGCCCCCGCCTCGACGGCGGGCCAGGGGGCTTCGGCCGTCCCGATCCCCCAGCGCACCACGGCCGCTGCGAACATTCCGACGAGGGTGAGGCCTGTCAGGATCAGGGGCGCGCGGTCGTCGGTCATCGGGCTCATCCGTGGCTCTGTGGCTGCCACGGACATCGCGCATCGTCCGGCGTCTGTCGCGCGCGAACGACTCGCAGGGGGCGAAGCGCGTCAAGTTGCCTCGCCCCCTGCGTCTCAGGGCTTGTTCTGAGGGTCTTCCGGGGTCTGTCCCGGCTGCTTCTGCGATCGGTGAGGCCCGGTCTCGCCCGGATCCTCGCGGTCCTTGCCGGCCGGGTCGATCTGCTGGTGGCGCTGGTCCACCACGTTGCTGTCGCGCCTGCGGTCGTGCGGCGCCGATTTGCTGTCATCCGTCATGGCATCCTCCTTTCCGCGGAAACCGCTCAGACGCTCGTCCGTTCCGCCTCCTCGCGAAAGCGCCGCGTCTCGAGCGCGGCGGCCATGAGCGTCCGGGTGTAGGCCTCCTGCGGACGGTCGAAGATGTCGGCGGTCTGGCCCTCCTCGACGATGCGGCCCTCCTTCATCACGAGGATATAGTCGGCCAGCGCCCGGACTACGGCGAGGTCGTGGCTGATGAAGAGGTAGGAGAGCCCGTGCCGCGCCTGCAGGTCGCGCAGCAGGTCCACGATCTGCTTCTGCACCGACCGGTCGAGGGCCGAGGTCGGCTCGTCCAGAACAATCACCCTGGGCTTCAGGATCATCGACCGAGCGATGGCGATGCGCTGGCGCTGGCCGCCTGAAAACTCGTGCGGGTAGCGGTTGCGCATCGCGGGGCTGAGGCCCACCTCGGCCAGCGCCGCGCCCGCGCGGCGGTCGCGCTCGCGGGTGGAAAGGTCCGGCTCGTGGATCTTGAGGCCTTCGGTGATGATCCGCCCCACGGTCATCCGCGGCGAGAGCGAGCCGAACGGATCCTGGAAGACGAGCTGCATCCGGCGTCGCAGCGGGCGCATCTCGGCCGCATCGCGGGCGAGCTCGCGCCCCTCGAAGGTCACAAGGCCCGCCGAGGGCAGGAGCCGCAGGAGCGCGCGCCCGAGGGTGGACTTGCCCGACCCGGATTCGCCCACCACCCCGATGGTCTGGCCCTGCCGCAGCCGGACCGACACGCCGTCCACGGCGCGCAGCTCGTTCGGCGCCTCGAAGAGGCCGCCGCCGCTCGAGAAGACCACCTCGACGTTGCGGCCCTCCATCAGCACCGGCGCCGTCTCGGGCGGCGGCGCCTTCGTCCCCTCGGGCTCGGCATCGAGCAGCATCCGCGTGTAGGGATGCGACGGCGCCTCGAACAGCGCCGCGGTCTCGCCGGTCTCGACCACCTCGCCCGCCTGCATCACATAGACCCGGTCGGCGAAGCGCTGCACGATGCCGAGGTCATGGGTGATGAAGAGGATCGCCATGCCGAGCCGCTTCTGCAGATCGGCGAGCAGGGTCAGGATCTGCGCCTGAATCGTCACGTCGAGCGCGGTGGTGGGCTCGTCGGCGATCAGGATGTCGGGATCGCAGGCGAGCGCCATGGCGATCATCACCCGCTGGCGCTGCCCGCCCGACAGTTCGTGCGGATAGCTGTCGATCCGCCGCTCGGGCTCGGGGATGCCCACGAGGCGCAAAAGCTCGACGATCCGGGGCCGCGCCTCGCGCTTCGAGAGCCCGCGGTGGAAGCGCAGCGGCTCGGCCAGCTGGTCGCCGATCCGGTAGAGCGGGTCGAGCGAGGTCATCGGCTCCTGGAAGATCATGGTGATCTTGTCGCCGCGCACCTTGTTCAGCTCGCGCTCGGACAGGCCGATAAGCTCGCGCCCGCGGTAGAGGGCCGAGCCGGTGGCCCGGCCGTTCTGCGCCAGAAGCCCCATCAGCGCCATGGTGGTCTGGCTCTTGCCCGAGCCGGATTCGCCCACGATGGCCACGGTTTCGCCGGGCATCACCGAGAGGTCGATCCCGCGCACGGCCTGAACCTCGCCGTCATTGGTCTGGAAGGCGACCCGGAGGCCCTTCACATCGAGAACGGGCTCCATCTCAGCGGTCCTTCGGGTCGAGGCTGTCGCGCAATCCGTCGCCGAGGAAGTTCAGCGCGAACAGGATCGCGGTCAGCGTGAGGGCGGGCCAGATCAGAAGCCACGGCGCGCCGCGCATGTTGGCGGCCCCTTCCGAGATCAGGAGGCCCAGCGAGGTCAGCGGTTCCTGCACACCGAGGCCGAGGAACGAGAGCAGGCTCTCGAGCAGGATGGCCTTGGGCACGAGAAGCGTCACGAAGACGATCACCGGCCCGAGCGTGTTCGGCACCACATGGCGCATGAGGATGCCCGCGCGCGTGGCGCCGAGCGCCTCGGCCGCCTGCACGAATTCCTGCCGCTTGAGGCTGAGGGTCTGGCCGCGCACGATCCGCGCCATGTCGAGCCATTCGGTCGCGCCGATGGCGATGAAGATGATGACGAGGTTTCGCCCGAAGAAGACCACGAGCAGGATCACGAAGAAGATGAACGGCAGCGAATAGAGCACGTCCACGATCCGCATCATCACATTGTCCACCCGCCCGCCGAGATAGCCCGAGATGGCCCCGTAGGTGACGCCCAGCAGAAGCGCCATGGCCGAGGCCAGCAGGCCGATGGCGAGCGAGATCCGGACGCCGATGAAGATGCGCGACATGAGGTCCCGCCCCACCGCATCGGTGCCGAAGAGGAAATAGAGCTGCTCCACATCGGCCGAGAGCGTGCCGCTCAACCCGTCGGGCGCGAGGTCGAGCCGCGGATTGATGAAGAGGTCCGAGCGCTGGAAGTAGCGTAGGATACGGTCGTCGATGGGGTCCTCGTCCTCGATCCGGACGGAGACGGTGCCGTTCTCCAGCACGGGCGCGCCCTCGATCCGGGCGCGGGCCATGGTGCGCTCGAAGCTCGGGATCACCACGTCGGCCCGCGGATAGGGCTCGAGGCTGGCCGGGGCGCGCACGAACTGCGGATAGACCCGCGTGTAGTCGTGCGGCGAGAGCATCGGGCCGAAGATGCCGACGAGACCCAGGAAGGCCAGCACCAGTGCCGAGGCGACGGCGGCGCGGTTCCTGCGCAGCCGGATCCAGGCATCCTGCCAGAGCGAGCGGCCGACGATGGCTTCGGGCTGGGGCGAGGGCGTGCCCGGTGTGGGAATGGGCATCTCAGTCATAGCGCACCCGCGGGTCGAGGAGCGTGTAGAGCAGGTCCACGATCAGGTTGAAGAGCAGGATGAAGAGGGCAATGACCACCACGGTCCCCATCACGAGCGTGTAGTCGCGTCCGAGCGCGCCCTGCACGAAGTAGCGTCCGATGCCGGGCAGGCCGAAGATCGTCTCGACCACGACCGAGCCGGTCAGGAGACCCGCGGCCGTGGGGCCGAGATAGCTCACCGCCGGCAGCATGGCCGCGCGCAACGCGTGCTTCACCACCACCGTCCGGGCGGGCAGGCCATAGGCGCGGGCGGTGCGGACATGGTTCGAGCGCAGCGCCTCGATGGTCGCGCCCCGCACGAGGCGCGCGATCACCGCCACCTGCGGCAGGGCGAGCGTCACCACCGGCAGCACCCAGTAGGTGGGATCGGAGGATGACCAGCCGCCGGCCGGCAGCCAGCGCAGGATCACCCCGAAGAAGAGGCTCAGAAGCGGGGCCACCACGAAGTTCGGCGTGGTGATGCCGAAGGTCGCGAGCCCCACGATCGTATAGTCGAGCCAGGAATTCTGCCTCAGCGCGGCGATGGCGCCGAGGATCGTGCCGATCGCCACCGCGAGCGAGATGGCAAGGCCGCCCAGCAGCATCGAGATCGGCAGGCCGGAGGCGAAGAGGTCGTTCACGGTGAAATCGCGCTTCGTGAACGAAGGGCCGAGGTCGCCCTGCATCAGGTTGCCCATGTAGGTCAGATATTGCGACCAGAGCGAGCCATCGAGGTTATAGGCCCGCTTGAGGTTCTCCATGATGAGCGGATCGAGCGGCCGTTCGAGGTCGAACGGGCCCCCGGGCGCAAGCCGGATCATGAAGAAGGTGAGGGTGACGATGATGAAGACGGTCGGGACGGCCGAGGCGAGCCGTCGCAGCGTGTAGCGAAGCATGGAACAAGCCCTCGCAAAGGGGGACGCGGATCACGGGACCCGCGCCCCGGAACAGGTTACTCGGCGAGCGAGAGCCAGCGGGTGAGGTGGACGTCGGGCAGGTTGTCCGCGTAGCCCTGCACCTTGCCGGACACGAGCGCCCGCGAGGAATAGGTCAGCAGCGGGATCGCCGGCACCTCGTCGAGCAGGATCGTCTCGGCATCGGCCATGATCTGCGCGCGCTGCCCGAGATCCTGCGTGACGGCCGCCTTGTCCATCAGCGCGTCGTATTCGGCATTCTCCCAGCGCGGATAGTTGAAGGGCACGCCGCCCTCGAACAGGAACAGGAAGTTCTGCGGGTCGGAATAGTCGCCGATCCAGCCCGCGCGCACGATGTCGTAGGCGCCGCCTTCCTTCAGGTAGTTGAAGTAGTTCGTGCCTTCCATCTCGTTCAGCGTCGCGTTGATGCCGATGTTCTTCAGCATGTCGGCGATGGCCGTCATCGTGTTCCGGTGGTTCTCGGACGAGTTGTAGGAGAGTTGCACGGTGAGGCTGCCCTCGGCCACGCCCGCTTCCTCGAGCAGCGCCTTGGCCTTGTCCTCGCGGTCGAGCAGATCCTCGTCGGCATAGTCGAGCGCGGGCGGGGTCTCGACATAGTTCGAGATGCCCGGAGGCACCATCGAATAGCCGGGCAGCATCGTTTCCTGCCAGACCTCCTCGGCGATGAAGTCACGATCCAGCACCATCGAGATCGCCTGCCGCACCCGCTTGTCCTTCAGCGGGCTGCCGTCGGCGCCCTTCACCGGCAGGTAGTAGGTGCCGAGGTAGGGCGCGATATGCAGCTCGTCCTTCAGGTTCTCGCGCATGTAGGCCATCTGTTCGGCCGGAACGTCGGTGCACATCTGCACCTCGCCCGCCTCGAAGCGGCGCAGACAGGCCGAGCGGTCCTCGAAGGGCACCCATTCCACGCGGTCGATGGCCACATTGGCCGCATCGTGGAAATGCTCGTTCTTCTCCATCACGATGCGGTCGTTGGGCACGAAGCTGACCAGCTTGTAGGCGCCGTTCGTGACCATCACGCCGGGCTTGGTGAAGTTCGACCCTTCCGCCTCGACGGTCGCCCGGTGCATCGGCAGCGAGGACTGGTGCGTCAGGAGTTCGAGGAAATAGGGCGTGGGCGCGTTCAGGGTGAACTTCAGCGTGTGCGCGTCCACCGCCTCGACGCCCAGCTCCTCGGGCTGCTTGGCGCCGGTGGCGACGGCCTCCGCATTGGCGATCGGGTAGAGGATGTTGGCATAGACCGCCGCCGTCGCCGGGGTCATGATGCGCCGCAGGGCAAAGACGAAATCCTCGGCCACGACGGGATCTCCGTTCGACCACTTCGCATCGTCGCGGAGCTTGAAGGTGTAGGTGAGACCGTCCTCCGAGATCTCCCAGCTTTCCGCCACGCCGGGCACGACCTTCGCCTGCGCGTCCTGCACCACGAGCCCCTCGTAGAGGTCGTTCATGATCCTGCTCTCGGCGACGGTCGAGGTCAGGTGATGGTCGAGCGTCGCAGGGTCGGTGTCGTTGCCGCGGACGATGGTCACCTGAGCCGCGGCCATGCCTGCCGTGCCGGCCATCAGCGCCAGCGCGCAGGCGCCGGCTCGGAGCGAGAAGAGTGTCATGAAAGGATCCTCCTGTTGCCTTCTGGTTGCGCAAATCCTTCCGCACGTTTCGCCGCAGCCGGAAGCCCGTGTGCCGCGACGGCACCGGTGCATGAGCGATTTCTTGCCGGTTGCGGGCGGAACGGCCGTCGGACGGGGCGGTTCCGTGCGTGCGGCGGCCTGCGCAAAAGTCTCTGAGGGAGAAGAAGCCTCACCGCGCGCCGGTTGTCACTGCGACAGGGTGCGTCCTTCCTGCAACCTCAGGTGGTTGTGCAGGTCTGTGGCGGCGATCTCGGCCTGTGCCATGGCCACGGAGATCTGGTTCAGCCCCGTCACCACGTCGCCCGCGGCCCAGACTCCGGGGACGTCCGTGCGCTGATGGGTATCGGTGCAGACCCGCCTGTCCGGCAGGAGCGCGAGGCCGACGTGGTGCGCGAGGCCAGTCTGCGGCTCGACGCCGGGCCCGGCTCAGACCGCGTCGAACCGCTCTTTCCCGCCGTCCGGGCAGCCGAGCGTCACGCCGCGCCCGGGCTCGGGCGCGATCCCCGGCCGGCCGCGCATCCGCGAGAGACGTTCGGCCCGGCGGGTGCCCTTGGGCAGGGCCGGAGGGTTGGGCGACCGCGGGATCAGCGAGGCGCGGCTCTGTCCGCCGCCGAGGAGGAGCACGCTGATGGCGGCGGTCAGGCCCGCGGGGCCGGTGCCCACGAGGATGCAGGCGAACCTTGGCTGCCTCCGTTGACGGTCTCCGCGGGATCTTCGCGCAACAGCTGCGGCCGCCCGGCGTTCCGACGCAAAATTTTCATCTTGCATGGAACGATGCCGCTCTTACACGTTGACCCTGCGACACAGCAGGAGAGAGCCGGATGATCGCGACCGACGATCCGTTGCAGGACCGCCCGCGGGCGGGGGTTCAGGATCGGACGGACGAGAGGCTGGCGGGCGCGGTACGGGTGATGGCCTGCGAGGCGGCGCCGCTCGAGGCGGCCGACCCCCCGGCCGAGGGTGCGATCCTCAGGCTCGAGCGCGATCCGCGGCACCCTTTCGCCTCGGGGGCGGTGCTGCTTCTCGATGAGGCCGGGCGCGCCGTGGCGCAGCTCTCGACCCTGCCGGTGCGGATGCTGGCCGCACTTCTCGACAATGGCTGCGAGAGTTTTGCGCTCGTCGAGCGGACGGGCCCGCGCGTGTCGGTGGGCATCCACCTCGCCGCGCCCGTCTGGGGTTAGGCCGAGCACCTTCACGAAAAGAGCCGCCGGCCCGGGGGGCGGCGGCTCTGATGGCGCGGGGGCCTCGCGTCAGCTCCGCGGCTTCTTCGGCGGCGTGAAGCGACGGCTCGTGTCGGACGCCTCGGCGCGAGGCTTGCGCGGGGCATCCTTCTTGCCGAAGTCCTTCTTGAAGCCCGAGCGGGCGGGCCGCTCGGCCGCGCCTTCGGCCCGGGGCTTCGCCGGGCGGTCCTCGCGCGCCTTGAAGCCGCCGGCCTTGGCGGGACGGTCGTCGGCGCTGCGGGCCGGGCGGGCGCGGGGCCCGTCGCCTTCGGCCCGGACGGGCTTGCCGTGCGACTTGAAGCCGGCCGCGCGGGGGGCATCCTCGCCCCGCGGCTTGTAGGGCCGCGGGCCTTCGTCGTCGCGCTTGCCGCGCGGCGCCGCATCGCCATGGGACTTGTAGCCCGCCGACCGCGAGGCGGTGCCGCCGTGCGACTTGAAGCCTGCCGAGCGGCCGGCCGCTGCCGGACGCGCCGGACGCTCGTCCGAGGACCGCCTGGGCTTGCGGCCCTCGTCTTCGGCCGCGCTCTCGCGACGGGGCCGCGGGGCGTCGTTCATGTCACGCTTCGCGAACGGCGCGCCGTCCTCGCGGCGCGGCCGGGGCGCCCGCTCGGGGCGGTCGTCCGGGGTCCAGCCGCCACGGGCCTCGCCCGGATCTTCCTCGACGAAGCGCGAGGGCTTGGGCTGGTAGGGCGCCTTCTCGCGCCGGGGCGCCTCGTCCCGGGCGCGGGGGGCGCGCTCGGCGAACGGCTTGCGCGGCGCGCGTTCGGGGCGCTCCAGCATGGGCTCGCCGTCGAGGCGCACCATGCCCACGCCCGCCTCGATCTCGAGCGCGGCGCCGAACTTCCCAGCGGCCGCCTTCGCGATCTGGACGAAGGTCTGCTCCTGCTGGACGCGGATGGCGCCGATCTCGTTCTTGGTCACGCCGCCCGCCTCGCAGATCTTGGGCAGCAGCCAGCGCGCCTCGGCCCGGCCGGTGTGGCCGACGGCCACCGCATACCAGACCGCCTCGCCGAACTCGCCCCGCTCGCGCGGCGCGCGCTGCGAGGGCTCCGGCGGGGCCAGATCCTGCAGCACCTCGGGCGCCGAGCGCCCCTCGCGCCACAGTCGGACGAAGGCCGCCGACATCTGCGCCGGGCCGAACCGTTCGAGCAGCTTCTCGGCCAGCGGCATCTCGTCGGACAGATCCTGCCCCAGCACCGGATGCTCGAGCAGCCGCGCGTCGTCGCGCTCCTGCACCTCGTCGGCCGATGGCGGCTTGCCCCAGTCGGCCACGAGCTTCGCGCCGGTCAGAAGCCGCTGCGCCTTGCGCACTTCGGACGGCGCCGCGATCAGCACCGACACGCCCTTGGAGCCAGCACGGCCGGTCCGGCCCGAGCGGTGGAGCAGCGTCTCGGAGTTGGTGGGCAGATCGGCGTGGATCACGAGCTCGAGCCCCGGAAGGTCGATGCCGCGCGCGGCCACGTCGGTCGCGATACAGACCCGGGCGCGCCCGTCGCGCAGCGCCTGCAGCGCATGGGTCCGCTCCTGCTGCGAGAGTTCGCCCGAGAGCGCCACGACCTGAAAGCCGCGGTTGCCCATCCGCGCGAGCAGATGGTTCACCGCTAGCCGCGTCTTGCAGAAGACGATGGCCGAGGGCGCCTCGTAGAAGCGCAGCACGTTGAAGATCGCATGTTCCTTGTCGCGCGCGCTGACGGTCAGGGCGCGATATTCGATGTCGGCATGCTGCTTGCGCTCGCCCGCGGTCTGGATGCGGACGGCGTCCTGCTGGAATTCCTTGGCGAGCGCCTCGATCTCCTTCGGCACGGTGGCCGAGAACATCAGCGTGCGCCGCTCTTCCGGGGCCGAGCCCAGGATGAACTCCAGATCCTCGCGGAAGCCGAGGTCGAGCATCTCGTCGGCCTCGTCCAGCACCACGGCGCGCAGGCCGGAGAGGTCGAGCGAGCCGCGCTCGATATGGTCGCGCAGGCGGCCGGGGGTGCCCACGACGATATGGGCGCCGCGGTCGAGCGCGCGCCGCTCGGTGCGGTAGTCCATGCCGCCCACGCAGGTGGCGATATGGGCGCCGGCCTCGCCATAGAGCCAGCCCAGCTCGCGGGCGACTTGAAGCGCCAGCTCGCGGGTGGGCGCGATGGCGAGCGCGATCGGCGTGTCCGCGAACAGGAGCCGGTCGGCCCCCTGCAGGATCTGGTCGGCGATGGCGATGCCGAAGGCCACGGTCTTGCCCGAGCCGGTCTGGGCCGAGACGAGCGCATCGCGCCCGGCCACGCCTTCGGCGAGCACCGCCTCCTGAACCGGAGTGAGGGACTCGTAGCCCTTGGCGGCAAGCGCCGCGGCCAGCGGCGCGGCAATATCAGTTTGGGTCATGTATCTGCCAAATGGGGGACGCGCAGCGGCGCCCGGGTTGACGGCCAACCTTCTCCCATCGCGGCCAGGCCTCCTCGCCCGCCGTCCCGAGGTTCCGGGCCGTCCGGGGGCTCTACAGGATTCGGCCCACGCTGTATAGGCGGTTGACGGCATACCGACCGGTTGGTACGTTAAGGCCCTGGGGGATGCAATGACGACAGGCGACGGACGCAGCCGGCTTCTTGCCGCGGCCACGCGGTTGATCCGCACGCAGGGCTTCGCCGCGACCTCGGTCGAGGCGATCTGCCGCGAGGCCGGCGTGACGAAGGGGGCCTTCTTCCACCACTTCCCCAGCAAGGAGGCGCTGGGCGTGGCGGCGGCGGAGGCCTGGTCGGACGTCACCGGGCGCCTCTTTGCCGAGGCGCCCTACCATCGGCCCGCGGATCCGCTGGATCGCGTGCTGGCCTATATCGACTTCCGCCGCGCGCTCGTGGCGGGCGAGATCGCCGACTACACCTGCCTCGTGGGCACGCTGGTTCAGGAGGCCTATGGCTCGGACCCGATCCGGGCCGCCTGCGGGGCGAGCATCCTCGGCCATGCGGGCACGCTCGAGGCCGACATGGCCGCGGCGGCCGAGGCGCGCGGGGTGGCGGATGTGGATCCGGCGAGCCTCGCACGTCACACGCAGGCGGTGCTGCAGGGCGCCTTCATCCTCGCCAAGGCCGGCGGGGGCGCCGCCGCGGTGGAGGAGGCTCTCGACCATTTGAAGCGGTATCTGCGGTTGCTGTTCGCGAACCCCGGCGCGTCCGGGGCCTGATCCCGGCGGCGGAAGGCCTCCGGGGAAGCCCGAGCCCTGCGGGGCCATCCAGAGGAGGAGAGTTCCATGCCCTATGTCGACGGATTCGTCTGCGCCGTCCCGGTCGAGAACCGGCAGAAATACATCGACCATGCGCTGTTCGCGGCCCGGAAGTTCAAGGAACTGGGGGCGCTGCAGGTGGTGGAATGCTGGGGCGACGATGTGCCCGAGGGCAAGCTCACCTCGTTCCGCATGGCGGTGAAGCAGGAGGAGGGCGAGGCGGCCATCTTCTCCTGGGTGGTCTGGCCCTCGAAGGAGGTGCGCAACGCGGCCTGGCAGAAGATGATGGAAGACACCGAGATGGCGGGCATGGAGATGCCGTTCGATGGCAAGCGGATGATCTACGGCGGCTTCGAGCAGGTCGTGGAGGTCTGACATGGGCGGCTTCGTCTGGCACGAGCTGACGACGGCCGACCCGGACGGGGCGGCGGCCTTCTACGGCCGCCTCCTCGGATGGGAAGCCGAGACCTTCCCCAGCAGCGCACCGCCTTACCTCGTCCTGAAGGCGGCGGGCGTGGGCGTCGCGGGCCTCTGCGCCGCGAAGGCGCCCCAGCCTGCGGGCTGGATCGGTTATCTCCATGTCGCCGATGTGGAGGAGGCCTGCCGCCGGGCCGAGGCCGCGGGTGGCACTGCCGTGGCTCCGGCCGAGGAGATGGAGGGCATCGGGCGCATGCAACTGATGCGTGACCCGGACGGCGTGCCCTTCGTTCTGATGACCCCCGCCCCGCGCGAGGCTCCGCCCCGGCCGCCCGAGGGCACGACGGGCCTCTCGGTCTGGGACGAGCATTACGGCGCGGATGTGGAGCGCAGCTTCGCCTTCTATGCGGGCCTTGCCGGCTGGACGAAGGACAGCGCGATGGACATGGGCGAGATGGGCACCTACCAGATGGTCGCCGCCGGAGGCCGTGCCATCGCAGGGCTGATGCGCGCGCCCGAGGCGATGGGGCCGCGGTGGCTCGCCTATTTCAACGTGCCCTCCGTCACCGGCGCGATGGAAGAGGCGGAGCGCCTCGGCGGTCGGCCCTTCTTCGGCCCGCAGGAGGTGCCGGGCGCCATGTGGATCGCGCAGATCCTCGATCCGCAGGGGCATCCGTTCGGGATCGTCGGGCCGAAGGGCTGAACCGGGCCGGGGAGGGCGGCGGAAAAGGCGCGCTCCCGCCCGGCTTTGCGGGGCAGAGCGCCGGTTTGCCTCTTGGCCTTTGGCAGACCGGCGCGCATATAGGGTCACCACGTCAGACGGAGGATGAACCCATGCTCGGATTCGGTGACAAGCCCGCGAACGGCGCCGCTCCGCAGGGCGACCTTGTGAAGGATACGTCCGAAGCGACCTTCATGCAGGATGTAATCGACGCCAGCCGCGATGTGCCGGTGATCGTCGATTTCTGGGCCCCCTGGTGCGGCCCCTGCAAGACCCTCGGACCTGCACTCGAGGCCGCCGTCACGGCCGCCAAGGGCAAGGTGCGCATGGTCAAGGTCAACGTGGACGAGAACCAGATGATCGCGGCGCAGCTGCGCATCCAGTCGATCCCGACCGTCTATGCCTTCTTCCAGGGCCAGCCGGTCGACGGCTTCCAGGGGGCGCTGCCGCCCTCGGAAGTGAAGAAGTTCGTGGAGAAGATCGCGGCGATGGGCGGCGACGACGGCCTGGCGGATGCGCTGGCCGCGGCCGAGGAGATGCTGGCCGAGGGCGCGGTCGTCGATGCGCTCGAGACCTTTGCGGCCATCCTCGGCGAGGAGCCGGAGAATGCCGCGGCCTATGCGGGCCTGATCCGCTGCCATCTCGCCTCGGGCGACCTCGATCAAGCCGAGGCCTATGCCGCCGCGGCGCCCGCGGCCATTGCCAAGGCCAAGGAGATCGAGGGCGCCCGCGCGCAGATCGAACTGGCGCGGCAGGCCGCCAAGGCGGGGCCGGTGACCGAGCTCAGCCGGGCGGTCGAGGCCGATCCCGCGAACCATCAGGCCCGGTTCGATCTGGCGCTCGCGCTCCATGCCTCGGGCCAGATCGACGAGGCGGTGGATCAGCTGCTCGAGCTGTTCCGGCGCGACCGGGAGTGGAACGAGGGCGCGGCGCGGACCCAGCTCTTCACCATCTTCGACGCGCTGAAGCCCACCGATCCGATCGTTCTGAAAGGACGCCGCCGGCTCTCCTCGATGATATTTGCCTGATCGATGGGGCGGGCTAGTTCAGAGCCCATGATCAAGCAGGCCGACCTCCCCAACGTGATCCCCGTGTTCCCGCTGCCGGGCGCTCTGCTCCTGCCGCGGGCGCGTCTGCCGCTGCATATCTTCGAGCCGCGCTATCTGCAGATGCTCGACGACACGCTGAAGACGCCGAACCGGCTGATCGGCATGGTGCAGCCGCGCGACGTGCCGGGCGGCGCCGAAAAGCGGCTCCATGCCATCGGCTGCGCGGGCCGGCTCACCGGCTTTTCCGAGACCGAGGACGGCCGCTACATGATCACCCTCTCGGGCATCTCGCGCTTTCGCGTGATCTCGGAGGTGCAGGGATTCACGCCCTACCGCCGCTGCACCGTGGACTGGGCCGACTTCTCGCGGGATCTGGGGCCCGCCGAGACGGATGCGGGCTTCCGGCGCGAGGCCTTCCTCGACCTGCTCGGGCGCTATTTCACGGCGATGGAGCTTTCGACCGATTGGGGCAGCCTGCGCGAGGCCGAGGAGGAATTGCTGATCAATTCGCTCTCGATGCTCTGCCCCTTCGACCCCGAGGACAAGCAGGCGCTGCTCGAGGCGCCGTCGCTCGAGACACGGCGCGAGACGCTGGTCACGTTGATAGAATTCGCCCTCCGGGGCGGCACTGGTGAAGAGGTGATGCAATGACCGGGACCACTCTGTTCGACCGCCGGATGCTCGAGGCGCTTGTCTGCCCCGTGACGCAGGCGGGACTGGCCTACGATGCCGACCGGCAGGAGCTGATCTCGAAACAGGCGCGGCTCGCCTTCCCGATCCGCGACGGGATCCCGATCATGCTGGTGTCGGAAGCGCGCGAGCTCTGAGCCGCGAGGTCAGGCGCCGGCCGCCGGGGGCTGTCTGCCCCCGGACCCCCGAGGGTATTTGGGCAGAGTGAAAGGCTCAGATCGGGCGGCCCTGCAGCAGCCGCGGCAGGTCGCCCGAGAGGCCGGCCGCCTGCCGGATGAAGCCGCGGCGCAGGCCGGGCAGGGCGTTCACGATCCCCATGCTGAGGTCGCGCCCCGCGCGCATCACCGGGTTGTCGTTCGAGAACAGGCGGTTGACCATGTCCATGCCGAGGGCGAGCGCCGTCGCGTCGAAGCGGCGCCACTGCTGGTAGCGGTCGAGGACGAGCGGGCTGCCCACATCCTCGCCGCGGCGGGCGGCGAGCGTCAGCACTTCGGCCAGCGCCGCCACGTCCCTCAGCCCGAGGTTCAGACCCTGGCCCGCGATCGGATGGACGCCATGCGCCGCATCGCCCACCAGCGCCACCCGCGGCGCCACGAAGCTGTGGGCGAGCGAGAGCGAGAGAGGATAGGTGAAGCGGTCGCCCGCGAGCCGGATCGAGCCCAGGAAATCGCCGAACCGCGGGCGGAGGGCGCCGAGATAGTCGGCGTCGGGCAGGCGCTGGATCCCGGCCGCGGCGGCGTCGCTCTCGCTCCAGACGATGGAGGAGCGGTGACCGCCCGGCAGCGGCAGGATCGCGAGCGGGCCGCCGGGCAGGAAATATTGCCAGGCGGTGCCCTCGTGCGGGCGCTCGTGCTCGATGGCCGTGACGAGGGCGGTTTGTCCGTAGCCCCAGCCGCTGCGCCGGATCCCCGCGCGGCGCGCCGTGCCGCTCTGCCGGCCGTCGCAGCCGACGAGGAGACGGCCCGAGAGCTGCGCCCCGGTCGAGAGCGTGACGGTGACGCCCTGAGGGCCCACCTCCTGCGCCTCGACGGTGGTGCCCGAGACGAGCCGTATGCGCGGCTCGGCTTCGAGTGCCGCGAGGAAGGCCGCATAGAGGAAGCGGTCCTCGAGCAGGTAGCCCATCGGACCCTCCTCGATCTCGGCATGGTCGAAGGCCAGCACGAAGGGCGAGGGGCCGCCTGCGGTGGTGCCGTCGGCGGTCACCACCCGGAGGATCGGCTGGGCCTGCGATGCGAGCCCGTCCCAGAGGCCGAGCGCCGCGAGCAGCCGCTTCGAGGCCAGCGCCAGCGCATAGGCGCGGCCGTCGAAGCCAGGCTCTGCGCGCTGCGGCGCGGGGCGCCCGTCCACGACCGTGACGGAAAAGCCGTTGCGCGCCAGCGCGAGGGCGAGGGCGGGGCCGTTCAGCCCGCCTCCGGCGATCAGGATGTCGGCAGCTTGGGTCATGGGGCCAATATGGCCGGCGTCACGGGATTGTCCAGCCGGCGCGGCACGGTTACCGTCGCGGCGCGGGACAGGGAGAGCGCGATGGATCGGCTTTGGATGACGGCGGCGGAGCTGGGGCGGGGCATCGAGGCCGGCAGGATCCATCCGGTCGAGCTGGCCGAGGCCTTTCTCGCCGCCGCAGCCGACCACCCGGAGGGGACACGCATCTATGCGCGGCTCTGCCCGACGAGGGCCCGCACCGAGGCGATGGCCGCGGCGGAGCGGGCGAAGCGCGGCCTGCGCCGGGGGCCGCTCGACGGGGTGCCGGTCTCGTGGAAGGATCTGTTCGACACGGCGGGCGTCGCCACCGAGGCGGGCTCGGCGCTGCTGAAGGGCCGGGTGCCGGCAGAGGACGCCGCGGTGCTGGGCACCGCCACGCTGGGCGGGCTCGTCTGCCTCGGCAAGACCCACATGTCCGAGCTGGCCTTCTCGGGGCTGGGCCTCAATCCGGTGACGGCGACGCCGCCCTGCGTGAACGATCCGGCGGCGGTGGCGGGCGGATCCTCTTCGGGGGCGGCGGCCTCGGTGGCATTCGGGCTTGCGCCGGCGGCCATCGGCTCGGACACCGGCGGCTCGGTGCGCATTCCCGCGGCCTGGAACGACCTCGCGGGGCTCAAGACCACGGCCGGCCGGCTTTCGCTGGCGGGCACGGTGCCGCTCGCCGCGCGGTTCGACACGGTGGGTCCGCTGGCGCGGACGGTCGAGGATTGCGCCCTGCTTCTCGCCATGCTCGAGGGCGGGCGCCCGGCAGACCTGGGCGGCGCCTCGCTGGCCGGGCGGCGGTTCCTCGTGCTCGAGACGCTGGCGCTCGAGGATCTGCGCGAGGCGCCGGCGCGGGGGTTCGAGGAGGCGGTCGCGCGCCTGGCCCGGGCCGGGGCCCGGATCGAGCGGGGGACCGCGCCCGAAGTAGTCGAGGCCATGGCGATGGCGGGCCCGCTCTTCACAGGCGAGGCCTATGCCACCTGGGCCGAGGTGATCGAGGGGGCGCCCGATCTCATGTTCCCGCGGATCCTCGAGCGGTTCCGCTCGGGCGCGTCGATCACGGCGGTGGAGTTCGTGACCGCATGGCAGCGGCTGGAGGCCCTGCGGGCCGCCTGGGCTGCGCGCACGGCGGGCTATGACGCGGTGCTCGTGCCGACCTCGCCCATCCTGCCCCCCGATGCGGAGCGGCTTCTGACCGACGAGAGCTACTATGTCGGCGAGAATCTCCTCGCGCTCCGCAACACCCGGATCGCCAACCTGATGGGGCTTCCCGCCCTGACCCTGCCCACGGGCCAGCCCTCGTGCGGGATCTCGCTCATGGGGCAGCCCATGGGCGAGGAACGCCTGCTGCGCTTGGGCGCCGCCGCCGAACGGGCATTGGGCTGACCGGCGAAAAAGCCACAACGCGGGGCGGGCGGGAGGGGCCCCGGCCTTTTTCTGGACCCTCCGGGAAGTTGCCGCTATCTTGCGACAAACGGGGCGATACGACCCCGATCACGAGGCAGTCAATGGCATTTCCCGAGCGGTTTTCGAACCTGCCAGATTACGCATTTCCGCGTCTGCGGAAGCTGCTCGACCCGCATGCGCCGGGCGGCGAGCCCGTGGCCATGACCATCGGCGAGCCGAAGCACCCGATGCCCGAGTTCGTCGGGCCGGTGCTGGCCGAGTCGCTGGCGGGGTTCGGGCTCTATCCTCCGAACGACGGCACGCCCGAGCTGCTGTCCGCCATCGGCGGCTGGCTGAAGCGGCGCTACCGGGTCGATCTCGGTCCCGAGCGGATCATGGTGCTGAACGGCACCCGCGAGGGGCTGTTCAACGCGGCTCTGGCGCTCGTGCCCGAGACGAAGCGGGGCGCCCGTCCGGTCGTGCTGATGCCCAACCCCTTCTACCAGGTCTATGCGATGGCGGCGCTCGCGCTCGGGGCCGAGCCGGTCTATGTGCCGGCGCTGGCCTCGAACGGCTTCCTGCCCGACTATGCGAGCCTGCCTGCCGAGATCCTCGAGCGGACGGCGCTGGCCTATCTCTGCTCGCCCGCCAATCCGCAGGGCTCGGTCGCCTCGCGCGATTACTGGGCGGGGCTGATGGATCTGGCCGAGACCCACGATTTCCGGCTCTTCGCCGACGAATGCTATGCCGAGATCTGGCGCACCGCGCCGCCGGCGGGGGCGCTCGAGGTGGCGGATGCGACGGGGGCGGACCCCGAGCGGATCTTCGCCTTCCACTCGCTGTCCAAACGGTCGAACCTGCCGGGCCTGCGCTCGGGCTTCGTCGCGGGCGGACCCGAGGGCATTGCCCGGATCCGGCAGCTGCGCGCCTTCGCGGGCGCGCCGCTGCCTCTGCCGGTGCAGCGCGTCTCGGAACGCGCCTGGGCCGACGAGACGCATGTCGAGGCGAACCGGGCGCTCTATCAGGAGAAATTCCGCATCGCGGACGAGGTCTTCTCGGGCCTGCAGGGCTATATGGGCCCCGAGGGAGGCTTCTTCCTCTGGCTGCCCGTGCCCGACGGCGAAGAGGCGGCGCTGAAGCTCTGGACCGAGACGGGGGTGCGGGTGCTGCCCGGCGCCTATCTCGCCCGCGAGGTCGGCGGCGAAAATCCCGGAAAGGGCTACATCAGGGTCGCCATGGTGGCCCCCAAGGACGAAATGCAGCGCGGGCTGGTGCGGCTCCGCGACTGCCTTTACGGGTGAGGACGGTAGCATGGCATCCTATCACGCACGGCAGCGCGACCCGCTTCTGGATCAGAACATGCAGGCGATGCTGGAGCGCCGGGGCCGCGAACTGCTGGGCATCGGCCTGCTGATCGTGGCCTTTCTCTTCATGCTCATCCTCGGCACCTATTCGCCCGAGGATCCGGGCTGGATGGTGGCCACCGACGAGCCCGCGCAGAATGCGCTGGGGCGCATCGGCGCCGCGATCTCCTCGACGCTCATGATCATCGCGGGCAAGGGCTCGTGGGGTCTGCCCATCGTGGCGGGCGCCTGGGGCGCGCGCTTCCTCCTGCACCGCGGCGAGGAGCGGGCGCTGGGCCGGATCGTCTTCGCGGTCATTGCCATCGCGCTCGGCTCGATCTATGCCGCGACCCACGTGCCGGGGTCGGAATGGACCCATTCCTTCGGGCTCGGCGGCCTCTTCGGCGATACCGTGCTGGGCGCGCTTCTCGAGATCCTCCCCCTGCCCGCAGCCTACGGGCTCAAGCTTTTGTCGCTGCTCGTGGGCGGCGGGCTCGTCGCCATGGGCCTCTTCGTCTGCGGCTTCGACCTGCGCGAGCTCCGGCAGGTGACGCAGTTCCTGCTGGTCGGGCTGGTCGTGACCTACAACGCCGCGCTGCAGCTGGCCGGCCGCGGGTCGGTGCAGGCCGCGCAGCTCATGCAGGAGAAGATCCGCGCCCATCGCGAAGGCCGCGCCGCGGTCGATGCCGCCGCCGTCCGGGGCGAGGCGCGTGCCGAGGCGATGCCGCGCCCGCGCAGCCGCTTCCGCGAGCCCGAGCCCGAGCCGGAACCCGCGCCCCGCATGGGCTTCCTGAGCCGCCTGCGGGCGCAGGCCCCCGAGGACGATCCGGAGCCCGTCATCGAAGAGGCCGCCTGGGGCCGTCCGGCCACCCT
The DNA here is from genome assembly GCF_000012905.2 of Cereibacter sphaeroides 2.4.1. Lineage (NCBI taxonomy): Bacteria > Pseudomonadati > Pseudomonadota > Alphaproteobacteria > Rhodobacterales > Paracoccaceae > Cereibacter > Cereibacter sphaeroides. The sequence continues at coordinate 81,113 of NC_007493.2, forward strand.
GCGCGCCGATACCACCCGCCCCGCCGCGCTGCGCTCGGAAGGGCTGCGGGCAGAGCCGCGCCATGTCGAGCCTGCACCGGCTCCCGCCCAGCCCCGCACCGGCCTTCTGGCCCGGATGCCGCAGATCATCCGCCGCGTCACCGATCCCGAGGCCGAGCTGGTCGAGCACGCCCTGTCGGATGCGGCCGCAAATGCGGAAGGCCCGACCGAAGACCGCATCAAGGCCCGCATCAATGACGTGATCCGCTCGCGGGTGCGCCAGTCGACGGGGCCGCTCTCGCCCATCGCCGCGGCCATCGCCCGGCGCGAGCCGCCGATGGCGCGCCGCCGCTCGGGCCCCGCGCCGATGGTGGCGACCCGCCGCGCGCCGATGGAGCTGCCGCCGGAACCGCCGGTGGTGGCGGGCGCCGGAGAGAAGATCCGCTTCGCCTCGGGCATGGTCGCCTCGCGCATGCCGGGCGCCGCGACCGCGCGCCTCGCGGTGAGCGCGCTCGAGGCCGATGCGGCCCCCGCCCATGCGCCGCGGCTGATGGCCGAGGCCTACGATGCCTATGAGGCCTGCGAGACGGGTGAGCCGATCCTGACCGCGCGCGAGCAGCTGGCCTATGCCGACGAGGACGAGGCCGCCGCCTATGACGAGGCCTATGCCGCGGAGGAAGAGGTCGAGAGCTACGCCGCCGAGGAAGCCGCCTGGCTTCCGCACGAGGATTTCGACGACAGCACCGACTGGGCGCCCGAACCCGCGGCGCCCGCGGCCCCCATGATGGCCCCCGCGATGGCCCCGAAACCCGCCGCGGCGCCCGCGGCCCGCGCCCCGGCCGTCCGCCCGCCCGAAGCGCAGCCGAAGCCGCGCTTCGAGGAGCAGGAGACCCATTACGAACTGCCGCCGCTCTCGCTTCTGGCCTGCCCCTCGACCATCGTGCGCAACACGCTGTCGGTCGATGCGCTGAAGGAAAATGCGCGGATGCTCGAGTCCGTGCTCGAGGATTACGGCGTGAAAGGCGAGATCGTGGACGCTCAGGCGGGCCCGGTCGTCACGCTCTACGAACTCGAACCGGCGCCGGGCCTCAAGGCCAGCCGCGTGATCGGTCTGGCCGACGACATCGCCCGCTCGATGTCGGCGCTTTCGGCGCGCGTCTCGACTGTGCCGGGCCGGACTGTGATCGGGATCGAACTGCCGAACGTCAGCCGCGAGAAGGTGATCCTGCGCGAGATCCTCGCGGCGCGCGACTTCGGCGACAGCTCGATGCGGCTGCCGCTCGCGCTCGGCAAGGACATCGCCGGCCGTCCCGTGGTGGCGAACCTCGCCAAGATGCCCCACCTGCTGATCGCCGGGACCACCGGCTCGGGCAAGTCGGTGGCGATCAACACGATGATCCTGTCGCTCCTCTACAAACTCACGCCCGAGGAATGCCGGCTCATCATGATCGACCCGAAGATGCTGGAACTGAGCGTCTACGACGGGATCCCGCACCTCCTCTCGCCGGTCGTGACCGATCCGAAGAAGGCGGTCGTCGCCCTCAAATGGGTCGTGGGCGAGATGGAAGAGCGCTACCGCAAGATGTCGAAGCTCGGCGTCCGCAACATCGAGGGCTACAACGGCCGCGTGTCCGAGGCGCTCGAGAAGGGCGAGATGTTCAAGCGGACGATCCAGACCGGCTTCGACGAGGATACGGGCGAGCCGGTGTTCGAGACCGAGGATCTCCAGCCCGTGCGCCTGCCCTTCATCGTGGTGGTCGTGGACGAGATGGCCGACCTGATGATGGTGGCGGGCAAGGAGATCGAGGCCTGCATCCAGCGCCTCGCGCAGATGGCGCGGGCCTCGGGCATCCACCTCATCATGGCCACGCAGCGCCCCTCGGTCGATGTCATCACCGGCACGATCAAGGCGAACTTCCCCACCCGGATCAGCTTCCAGGTCACCTCCAAGATCGACAGCCGCACCATCCTCGGCGAGCAGGGGGCCGAGCAGCTCCTCGGCATGGGCGACATGCTCTACATGGCGGGCGGGGCGAAGATCACCCGGATCCACGGCCCCTTCGTCTCGGACGAGGAAGTCGAGGAGATCGTGAACCATCTGAAGAGCTTCGGGCCGCCGAAATACATGTCGGGCGTGGTCGAAGGCCCCGAGGACGACCGCGCGGACGATATCGACGCGGTGCTGGGCCTCGGCGGCAACACCGACTCCGAGGATGCGCTCTACGATCAGGCGGTGGCCATCGTGGCCAAGGACCGCAAATGCTCGACCTCCTACATCCAGCGCAAGCTGGGCATCGGCTACAACAAGGCCGCGCGCCTCGTCGAGCAGATGGAGGAACAGGGCGTGGTGACGGCCGCGAACCATGTGGGCAAGCGCGAGATCCTTCTGCCCGAGCAGTGAGGCGTGGGCGCTCCGGGATGGGGCGCCTCTCGCAGCGGACGGAACCGGGCCGCTCCGCGCGGCTTGGTCCTGTCCCGGCCGCCCGGCCGGAAGAGTGAAACCTTTCTCGCCGCAACGTGAAGGCGGCGGGGATGCGCAGTCCCCGGGGAGCCCCTAGCTTCATCACCATGAAACCGATGCGTCTGATCCTCGCGCCTCTGGCGTTCCTCGCCCTCGCGCTGCCTGCGGCAGCCGAGAAGATCCCGCTCTCCGCGCTCTCGTCCTATCTCAACGGGCTGAGCACGGCCGAGGCCGATTTCACTCAGGTGAATGCGGACGGCTCGGTCTCGACCGGGCGCATCTTCATCAAGCGGCCCGGCCGCGTGCGCTTCGAATATGCGCCGCCGGAGAAGAGCCTCGTGGTGGCAGGCGGCGGGCAGGTGGCGATCTTCGACGCCAAGTCGAACCAGCCGCCCGAGCAATATCCGCTGAGCCGCACGCCGCTGAGCCTGATCCTCGCCCAGAACATCGACCTCGGGCGGGCAAAGATGGTGGTGGGGCACCGCGAGGACAAGAACACCACCCGCGTCGTGGCGCAGGATCCGGCGCACCCGGAATATGGCACGATCGAGATGGTCTTCACCGCGAATCCGGTGGCGCTGCGCCAGTGGGTCATCACCGACGATGCGGGCAATCAGACGACGGTGATCCTCGGCGCCATGGCGCAGGGCCGCAATCTTCCGGCCTCGCTCTTCAGCATCCAGTCCGAAGCGGCCAAGCGCAGCCGCTGAGGGCCTCGCCTGAACCGCCCCACAAGCGGGGCGCGGGAGCGTCCCGCGCCCAATTTTCCGTCAGCGGCGGCAGGAGGTGAGCTGCGCGCGGTAGCGCTGCTCCCGGTCGCCCACCCGCTGCGCCACGGCCAGAAGCCAGGGCTTCGCATTGTGGCTTCCGCGGGAATAGCCGGTGCGGCCCTCGTGATAGGCGAGATACTGGTTGGTCGCATCCCACTTCGGGATGCCGAGGCGGCGGGTCGTGCCGTCCATGTACCAGCCCATGAAGTCGGTCGCATCCTCGATGCGGTCCCGGCGGGCGCGGCGCTTGCGGCGCTCGTCCATATATTCCTCCCAGGTGCCGTCGAGCGCCTGGCTGTAGCCGTAGGCCGAGCTCTGCCGGCCCATGGGGATGATCCCCAGAAGGAACTGATGCGGTGTGCGCGCATTGCCGACGAACTTCGATTCCTGATGAATCGTGGCCATCTGCACCGAGACCGGGATGCCCCAGCGGCGCTCCGTGGCCTTCATGGCCCGGTAATATTGCGGCCGTTCCGCGACGATGCTGCAGGCATTCTCCAGATCGCGGGGGGGGGAATACCGTCCGCCGCCGCAGGAAGCCAGGAACACCAGCAGTATGGCCGCGCGGAGAAGTCTGCTCATCTGCCCCTCGCGTCTTCTGTTTTGTCCGCAGGATAGGCGAAATGAGACAGAGGGGAAATGGTCCCGCGGCCATGGCTCTTCAGAAAAACGCGAGATTGCGGAACTGTCGCGGGTTCCCGCCATTGATGTCACGGTGAAAACTCGAGTGCCGCACGGCCTTTGCGGGCAGGCAGCGGCAGATATGGGCACATACCGTTTCCTCCCCATGCACGCGTCGTGGTGGACAAATGGATGGCAGCCGGAATAATGGAGTGGTCAGGGGTGCGGGACATGCTCAAGACACAGGCGAAATATCATCTGGGACAGGTGCTCCGTCATCGGAAGCATCCGTTCCGCGGCGTGGTCTTCGACGTGGACGCGATGTTCGCCAACACCGAGGAATGGTATGACGCCATCCCCGAGGAGAGCCGTCCCTCGCGCGACCAGCCCTTCTATCACCTGCTGGCCGAGAACGATCAGAGCTATTACGTGGCCTATGTCTCCGAGCAGAACCTCGTGCCCGACGACACGGGCGAGCCGGTCGAGCATCCCGATCTGGCCGAACTCTTCGGCGAGTTCGAGGATGGCCGCTACCCGTTGCAGTTCCAACTGAACTGAGCCGCGCCGCCTCTCCGGACGGCGCCGGCCCTTCCCGCCTTCAGTAGCCTAATGCGCAGCCGTCCTTCCGCGGATCGGAGGCGCCGACCAGCACCCCGTCCTCGCCGATGAGAATGGCCTGCGCGCCGCCGATGGGCTCGTGCGGCACGCGGACATCGTGGCCCATGGCGGCCAGTTCGGCCCTCACACGCTCGTCATAGCCGCGCTCGACCAGCATCCCGTCCGGCCCCGAGAAAGAGCGGGGCGCGTCGATGGCCTCCTGCGGATCCATCCCGAAGTCGACGAGATTCGAGACGAAGCGCGCATGGCCCGCGGGCTGGTAGGCGCCGCCCATGACGCCGAAGGGCACGATCACCCGGCCCTCGCGGCGGATCATCCCGGGAATGATCGTGTGCATGGGCCGCTTGCCGCCCATCGCCTCATTGGCATGGCCCTTCGTCAGGCAGAAGCCCGCCCCGCGGTTCTGGAAGTTGATCCCGAACCGGGCCGAGGCGAGGCCCGAGCCGAAGCTGTGATAGACCGAATAGATCAGCGACACCGCCATCCGGTCGCGGTCGACCACGGTCAGATAGACGGTGTCGCGATGCACGGCCTCGGAGAGCGGAGCCGCCTCGGGCATGGCCCGCGTGGGGTCGATCAGCGCGGCCAACCGCTCGGCCGTCTGCGGCGACAGCATGTGGTCGAGCCGCCGCACATGGTCGGGATCGGCGAGGAAGCGGTTGCGCGCGTCATAGGCGAGTTTCGCGGCCTCGGCCTCGAGATGCGCGCGTGCGGTGCCGAACGGGTCCATGCCCGCCACATCGAAGTGGGACAGGATGTTCAGCATTAGAATGGCAGTGGCGCCCTGACCGTTCGGCGGGTGCTCGACCAGCTCCACGCCCTTGTAGGTGCCCGAAATCGGCTCGCCGTAGGTGCAGGCGGTTGCCGCGAAATCCTCGAGCATGTGCGTGCCGCCCACCGAGCGGAGCGAGGTCACCATATCCTCGGCCACCTCGCCCTCGTAGAAGCCCGCGCGGCCCTGCTGGGCGATTCGGCGCAGGACCTCGGCCTGGCCGGCGGCCCGGAAGATCTGGCCGGCGCGCGGGGCGGCCCCGTCGACGAGGTAATATTGCCGCGCGGCTCCCTGCAGCTTCTCTTCGGCCAGGGCCCAGTCGAAGGCCGTGCGGGGCGCGACCGGCACGCCCTCCTCGGCATATTGGATGGCGGGGGCGAGGACCTGCGCCAGTTCGAGATTGCCCCAGTCCGCCGAGAGGCGGCAGAAGGCATCCACGGCGCCCGGAACGGTCACCGCCTCGGGTCCGTGCAGCGGCACCGTCGCGTGGCCCTTCTCGCGCATCAGCGCGGCCGAAAGGCCCGCAGGCGCGCGGCCCGAGCCGTTCAGCGCCACGATCCTGTCCTCTCCGGGCGGTTTCAGAAGCACGAAGCAGTCGCCGCCGATCCCGGTCATCTGCGGCTCGCAGATGCCCAGAAGCACCGCGGCCGCAATGGCTGCATCGGCCGCGTTGCCGCCCGCCTGCAGGATGTCGATGGCGACCTTGGAGGCGAGCGGGTGGGAGGTGGCACAGAGACCGTTGCCGGCATAGACGGCCGAGCGGCCCGGTAGATGGAAATCGCGCATGTCATCCTCCTGATCGGGGAGGAGCCTAGAAGCGTGCGACACATTTTCCAAGGGAGGAACCTCGGCGCCGGAACCGGGTGGGGGACACGGCCCCGCCGCCGAGGGAAGCGGTCAACCGCTACAGGCCCGACCTTCACAGTCGCCTGGGGCGGATTCGCAGCCGGATTCGGGCGAAATTGCGGTTCTCGGGCAGCGGCATGGCTCTGGCGCCGCGAGGCAGGTGCGGGCGACACGGAAGCTCAGGCGGTTGACCCCGTCCTCGTGGCAGTAGCGGAGTTCCTCGGCCAGCGCCCGGATCAGCATCCAGCCGAAGCCGCCCTCGCGCAGCGACAGGACCGGGCAGGGCAGGCCGGGCCGCGCTTCGGGCCCCGCCCCCGGCATCGGTCGCCCGCGGTCGGCCACCTCGCAGGAAAGCTGCCCGCGCCTGAGGTCGAGGGCCACCTCGACCGGCCCCGAGCGACCCGCATAGGCATATTCGGTGCAGTTGTTCAGGACCTCGGCCAGCAGGATCTGCGCCGCATCCCGCGTTTCCGAGGGTAGGGCGCGCAGCGGCGGACAATCCGCGAGCTCGGCCAGGGCCGCGCGCACGGCGAGGGGACGGCTGTCGAGGCGGAGGCCATAGGAGGCGGAGGCCGGGTCTCCCTCAGAGGGCATCGCTCACCCGCTCGTGGATCGTGAAGACCCGGTCCATCCGCGTGAGCCGGAATACCTTGCGCACGACGGGGCCCAGAGCCGCGAGCTCGAGCCTGCGGTCGGGGCCGAGCAGTTTCATCACGGCCACCACCGCGCCGAGCCCGCTGCTGTCGAGAAAGGTCACGCACGACAGATCGAGCAGCACCCGAGAGGCGGGCGTATCGACCAACTCGCGCATCCGGTCCTTGAACTCGATGGCCGCCGCAGCGTCGATCCGCTCTTCCTGCACGCGCACCACCAGCAGGTCACCCCGCACTTCCGTCTCTAGATCCATGGGCTGCTCCCCTGTCCGCGGCATAGGCTAGGGCGCCTTCGTTGACATCCGGTAAGCGGCTGCCTTCCGTTCCGCTGCCCGTGCTTCTAATCTGCAGCTTTGGCACCCGGAGGCTCCATGGATTACGACCAGCTCGACCAGACGATCGAGGCGCTCTGCCACGGCGAGCAGGACACGGTGGCGCTGATGGCCACGGTCGCCTGCGAGATCCACCATGCCCATCCGCTGTCGGACTGGACCGGCTTCTACCGCGTCACCGGGCCGGAGCTTCTGAAGATCGGACCCTATCAGGGCGCGCACGGCTGCCTCGTCATTCCCTTCTCCCGCGGGGTCTGCGGCGCAGCGGCGCGGACAGGCCGGATCCAGCTCGTGCCGGACGTCGAGGCCTTCCCCGATCACATCGCCTGCTCCTCGACCACGCGCTCCGAGATCGTGCTGCCGGTCCGCAACGGCGAGGGGTGGCTGCTGGGCGTGCTCGATCTCGACAGCAACACGCCCGCGGCCTTCACCGAGGAGGATGCCGCGCGTCTTCAGGCGCTGCTCGACCGCACCTTCCGCGACGCGGTCTGATGCGGGGAGGGCTGCCTCTGCGGCGCCGTGGCCTTCGAGGCAAACCGAGAGATGCCGCCCGTCGTGCCCTGCCATTGCACCCAGTGCCGGAAATGGTCCGGCCACTTCTGGGCGGCAACCTCGGTCGCCATGGCCGATTTCCGGCTGGTCCGCGACGAGGGCCTACGCTGGTTCCGCGCCTCGGACACAGCAAGTCGCGGCTTCTGCGCCCTTTGCGGCTCGAGCCTTTCCTGGAAGCCCGACGGCCGCGACCGCATGAGCTTTTCGCCCGGAGCGGTCGACGGGCCGACGGGTCTCGCGACGGGCCATCACATCTTCATGGACGAGGCGGGCGACTATTGCCGCGTGAGTGACGGCACGCCGCACTATCCCGGAGACGACGAGGCCTGAGCCCGCCGTCGCCTCTCACTCCGAGACGAACTTGTTGAACCGGCTCTGCCCGCCATCCTTCGTCTTTTCCTGATGCAGGAAGGACAGTTTGTTCTCGTCGAAGATCCGGAAGAACTCGTCCCAGTCGATCCGGGTCAGGCTGTCCTCGGGCTCGCCGAAGTCGATGCGCAGGATGCCGCCCTTTCCGCCGGTCTCGACCTTGGCGGGGTGGCCGTCGCGGGCCTCGGCCCATTTGCGGATCTTGTCGTGGTCGCGGGTGGTGGTGGCTTCGGTCATGGTGGTCTCCCGATGGACTTCGGGCAAGGAAGCCCGGGCCGAGGGCGATTGTTCCCGTGCGCGGCCTCGGCTATGGGGCAGGGATGACCGATCTCTATGCCCCGCCGGATGTTCCCCTCTCGCTGATCCATCACGATGCGCAGATCGTGGTGGTGGACAAGCCTGCGGGCCTTCTGTCGGTGCCGGGCAAGGGCGAGGACAAGGCCGACTGCCTGATCGAGCGGCTGAGGGGCGTCTTCCCCGAGATTCTGCTGGTGCATCGGCTCGACCGCGACACGTCGGGGGTCATGGTCTTCGCGCTGACCAAGGCCGCGCAGGGCGCGCTCGGCCAGCAGTTCGAGAAGCGGCAGACGAAGAAGATCTATGTGGCGCGCGTCGCGGGCCGGCTCGAGCCGCGCGAGGGGCGGGTGGACCTGCCGCTCTGCGTCGACTGGCCGAACCGGCCGAAGCAGCATGTGGATCCCGAGAACGGCCGCCCGGCGCAGACCGATTGGCGCGTCGTGAAATACCTGCCGAAGGAGACGCGGGTGCGGCTGATGCCGGTCACGGGCCGCAGCCACCAGCTCCGGGTGCATATGGCCGAGACGGGGCACCCGATTCTCGGCGATGCGCTCTATGCCGAGGGGGCGGCGCGCGACTTCCCGCGGCTCATGCTCCATGCCGAGAGCCTGCGGGTGCGCCACCCCGACACGGGCAAGAGCCTTACCTACAGCGCGCCCTGTCCCTTCTGAGCGGGCAGCCAGCCGGTGGCCAGCACGCTTTCCCAGTCGGGCCGGCCGTAGCGGCCGGCGAGGCGGGCGGCCCGGTCGTGGTCGTAGGGGATCTGGCGGAAGGTCACGCGCCAGTCCCCGCCCTTGCTGTCGAGGATCGCGTAGCAGGCGGCCGGCGTGCCGGACTCGACCCGGTGCGGCACCGGCGCGTCATCCTCGTAGCCCGGGCAGCCGACCGAGCCCGGATTGACCACGAGCCGCCCGTCGGGCAGCCGCACCGACCGCGCGAGATGGGTATGGCCGCAAAGGATCAGCCGCTCGGTTATGCCGTCCGCGAAGCGCGAAATGCGCTCGAGCGGGCTCGGCGCCACATGGCCCTCGGGCGTGACGTGATGCAGCCAGTAGATCAGGTCCGAGCCCGGCGTCGCATGGCAGAGGAAGGCGCCGGCCTCGACCCGCGTCGCCGGAAGGGCCGCCAGCCAGTCCCGCTGCGCCGCCGAGAGCCGCGGCCGCGCGTCGGTCTCCCAGACGGTGCCGCCCTCCGGCTCCACCAGCCAGCGGTCATGGTTGCCCCGCACCGCAGGCCAGTTTGCCTCCATCAGCAGGTCCGCCGTCCGCTCGACCTCCAGCGGGCCGGAGAGGCAGTCGCCCAGATTGACCACGAGGTCGGGCGACTGAAGGGCGAGGTCCGCCCTCACCGCTTCCAGCGCATCGGCATTGCCGTGGATGTCGGCGAGGACGGCGAGCCTCATTCGGCGGCCAGCGCCTCGGCCTCGGGATCCCAGCCCGAGATGGCCTTGACCTCGAGGAATTCCTCGATGCCCCAGACGCCGCCCTCGCGCGCCCGGCCCGAGGCCTTGACGCCGCCGAACGGGGCGCCCGCGCCGCGCGACTTGCCGTTCATCTCGACCATGCCCGAGCGGAGGCGGCGGGCAAGGCGGTTGCGCCGCGCCCCGTCCTCGCTCTGGACATAGTTCGTCAGGCCGTAGGGCGTGTCGTTGGCGATCCGCACCGCCTCTTCCTCGGTCTCGAACGGCAGGATCGACAGGACCGGCCCGAAGATCTCCTCTCGCTCGATGGTCATGCCGGGGGTCACGTCGGCAAAGACGGTGGGCCGCACGAAGAAGCCGCGATTGAGCCCGTCGGGTCGGCCAAGGCCGCCCGCCACCAGCCGGGCGCCCTCGTCGATGCCCTTCTGGATGTAGGACTGGATCTGCTCGAACTGGCGCTTGTTCACCACCGGCCCGATATGGGGCCCTTCCTCATGCGCCGAGGCCACGCGGGTCTTCGCCGCCACCTCGGCCGCGATCTCGACGGCGCGATCATAGAGTGGCCGCTCGACCAGCATCCGGGTCGGGGCGTTGCAGCTCTGGCCCGAGTTGTTGAAACAGTGCTTCACGCCCCGCTCGACCGCGCGCTCGTCGGCATCGGCGAAGATCAGGTTCGCGCCCTTGCCGCCGAGCTCCAGCGTCACGCGCTTGAGCGACTCGGCCGCAGCCTTCGAGATCGCGCGGCCCGCGCGGGTCGAGCCGGTGAAGGAGATCATCTCGACATCCGGGTGCGAGGAGAGCTGCGTGCCCACGCCAGCGCCGTCGCCGTTCACGAGGTTGAAGACGCCCGCGGGCAGGCCTGCATCATGGACGAATTCGGCGAAGAGGAGCGAGGAGAGCGGCGCCTCCTCCGAGGGTTTCAGCACGCAGGTGCAGCCCGCGAGCAGCGCCGGGATGACCTTCAGCGTCACCTGATTCATCGGCCAGTTCCAGGGCGTGATGAGGCCCACCACGCCGATCGGCTCGAGCGCGATCCGGTCGTTCGGCGCATGCGGGCCGAGCGGGCGCACCCATTCGATCTCCTCGAAGGCCTTGAGGAAGTTCGTCAGGTGCCACGGCAGGCAGGGCGCCTGACTGTTCCGCGCAAGGTCGATGGGCGCCCCCATCTCGAGGCTGATCGCCTGCGCCATCTCTTCCTTGCGCGCCTCATATTGCGCGAGGATGCCCTTCACGAGGCGCAGCCGCTCGGCGGGCGGCGTGGCGGCCCAGCCCTCGAAGGCGGCTTTCGCCGCGGCCACCGCCGCATCCGTATCCGCCTGATCGCCGAGCGAGATCACCGCGCAGGCCTCTTCCGTCGACGGGTCGATGACCTCGCAGTCCCGCGCCTCGGCCGGAGCGGTCCAGCCCCCGTTGATGTAGAAGTCGCGTTTCTCGATCATGGCATCCTCCTTGAACCTTGCGGGGAAGGTGGCACCCCGCAGGCGCCTCGTCCAGCGCGATCCCGGCGGGTTGATCCGAAATGATCCCCGACAGAGATGTCTTTAGCGAGGAGGAGGCACGGAGACGGTGAGCGTGATCCTGCCCGCGGCCGAAGTCGCAGGAGGCAGGGACTCCCTGACCAGCGCGGAAAACCGGAGGCGCCACCGGGCCGCGCTCTGGGGCAGACGGCCTCTGCCGCGGCTCACGTCCTGCAGCGGGCCTCGGCCGGGGAGGTTTCCGCAGGGCGCGGACCATGCGAAGTCGGTCCGGGGGGGCGCAATCGGTGTCGTTCGAGGAGAGCGATCTTGCAGGTCAGCGCGCTTGGCGTCGCCATCCGCATGAGCCGATCGAAACGTGCGCCGGCAGAGGGAGGCTGCCGATGTCCGAGGTCTTGCGCTGAAAGATGCAGGGAGGGGAGAAGTGGTGCCGGTGAAGGGACTCGAACCCCCGACCCCATCATTACGAATGACGTGCTCTACCAGCTGAGCTACACCGGCACTTCTCGGACAGGACCGCGGGGCGGTCCGGTCGATCGCGGCTCCGGTCAAGAGGCTGGAGAGCCTTGCCTTTTCCGGGGATCCGGGCGCCCGGCGGCTGGTCCGCCTGCGCCCGATCCGGCGATGTTGCGGGGCTTCTAGCAAAGTCCCGCGGCGGTGGGTAGCCCTATTTTGTGCTGGGCTCAACCGCTTTTTCGTCGATCACATCCTCGTCCATGGGATCGGCCGGCCGCGCCGCGGGCGCGCCCACGATCAGCGGCAGAAGCTCGGTTCCCGTGGCGCTCGGCGTCGACTTCTGCGTGGGCTCGCGCCAGCTCAGCGTGTCGAAGCCGCCGCAGTTGTCGCAGATCGGCGCCCAGGTCGCATGGACCGTCTGGCAGTTGTCGCAGCACCATTGCGGGCCGCGCGGCGCCGTCAGCGCGCGCGCCAGCCAGCCGCGGACCACAGCCTCGTCCCCGCCCTCGCCGCGCTCGACCGCCGCCATGATGGTCAGCGCCCGCTGCGTCGGATGACGCGCCACGATGTCGCCCAGAGCACGCCGGGCACCCGGGAAATCCTCGGCCGCCAGCGACAGTTCGGCGATCAGCATCCGCGTCTCGTCGTGATCGGGATGGATCGCGGTCAGGGTGCGGAACCGCTTGAGCCGTTCGGCCGGCGTCTCGTCCGGCTCGATCTCGGCGAAGGCTGCCGCGAGATCGGGATGCGGCTCGGCCTCCCAGGCCTTCTTCAGAACGCGCGTGGCATATTTCTTGTTGCCCTGCGCGAGATAGCTGCGCGCCGCCATCGCCGCGGCCGGGATCAGGTCGGGCGACTGCTTGTTGGCGAGGATCGCCGCTTCGCGCGCCTCGATCGAGGCATTCTCGTCGAACACGTCCTTGGCGGTCTGCAGCGCCAGCACCGCATCGCGCCGCTTGTAGACCGCCTTCGGCAGCGCGCCCGACTTCATCTTGGCGGAGAGCGTGCTGCGCGCGCCCGACCAGTCGTGCAGATCGGCCTGCAGCTTCAGCAGGATGTCCTGCGTCTCGGAGTGCTTGGGGTTGATCTCGAAGGCCTTCTGCGCCAGCGCCAGCGCCGTATCGGTGTCGCCCTCGTCCAGCTTCTGCTTCAGCAGCCCCCGGACGCCCACGAAGCGGGTGCGCTCATCCTCGAGGAGCAGCTTGTAGGATTCCTGCGCCCGGCGCGAATCGCCCGCCTGCTGCGCGGCCTGCGCGTTCAGCAGCGTGGTCATCGCGTTCTGGCCGAGGTATTTCCGCGCCTTTGCCGCGCGGGACATGGCGGTGCGCGGCTCGCCCGCGGCCAGCGCCATCATCCCTTCCGAAAGCGCGCGCAGGCCCTTCTGCTCGCGCGAGCGGTCGAAGTAGCGCGAGACGGCGGTCTCGTCCCCGTTCAGGAAGCGCAGCACCGCGAAGAGGAAGCCCACGATCTTCAGGAACAGCCAGACCGCGAGGATCAGGAGCAACGCCGCGATCACCGCCTGCAGCGGCCCGAGGTTGAGCTCGAGATCGCCCACCGCCAGCCGCAGCGCGCCGCCGCTCTCCATGAGCTGCGAGGCGCCGAAGGTGAGCGCGACCACGAGGGCCACGAAAATCAGGATCTTGATCAAGGACCAAAGCATGGAACCGGCCTCACTTCCCTTCCGCGGCTGCGGCGAGAGCCGCGACGGCGTCGATTGCCTCAATGCGTTTGCGCACGGCGTCGGTCCAGCCGGCCATGGCCTGCTGCCCCTCGGGCGGCAGCGCCGCGACCTCGTCGAGCGCCTTCTGCAGGTCGCCCGCCCGGACGGCGGCCTCGGCCCGCGACAGGACGGCGTCGGGTCCGTCACCCGCCCGCGGCGCGAGCGAGCGCACACCGGCTTCGGAGAGCAGGAAGGCCTGCGCCCGCGAGGTCCAGCTGTCGCCCATGGTGGCGCGGCGCGAGACGGCCAGCGCCTCGCGGGCGGCGGCGGGGAACTCGTCCTCGAGCGTGTCGAGGGTCGGAATGCCGCCCTCGGCATGGGCGGAGAGCGCCTCGGGCACGGTCACGCCCTTGGCGGTCAGCTCGTCGAGCGGCGCGCGGTAGGTCTGACCCGCGTCGATGGCGGCCTGGACCTGCGCCAGCGCGGCGGCGGTCACGGCCGCCTGCGCCTGCGCCTCGGCCTCTGCCTTGAGGTCGGCCGCGGCCTTCTCGGCCTCGGCGATCCGCGCTTGAGCCTCGGCCTGCGCATCGCTGACGGCCGAGCCGGAGGCTTCGGCGATCTGGGTGCGGAGCGCCTCGATCTCGGCCATCAGCGCGCCCGTGTCGGCACCCGGGGCACCGCCCTCGGCGGGGGCCGTGGCCAGCTGCGCCTCGAGCTCGGCCACGCGCGCTTCGGCGGCGGCGGCGCGATCCTGGGCCGCGGTCAGCTCTTCGGCCGAGGGACCCGCTGCGGGGGCGGGTTCGGGGGCTGGCCGCTCGGACGCTGCGGCGAGCTCGGCGCGCAGCTGCTCGATCTCGCGCTGCTGGGCCGTCGACTGTGCGGTCTGGCCGTAGTTCGCAAGCGGCCAGTCCGGCTGGGCGTGGCGCGAATAGGCGAAGCCGCCGGCGGCGCCCGCGATGCCGCCAAGAAGCAGCAGGACGACGCCCGCGGGCCCGCCCGAGCTGCGTTGCGGCTCGGTCTTGCGGGGCGGCGGTGGCGGCGCTGCGGGCGCTTCTTCCGGCGGATCGAAGCGCTCGGGCTCCGTGGCGGGCGGCATTTCGGCCATGAGTTCCGCCTCGTCGGGCAGGGCGCGCTCGCTGTCGGGGCCTGCCGCGCTCAGCGGAGCGGGGTCCGCATCGACCGGGGCGGCCGGAGGCGCAGGTTCTCCCGCAGCCGCAGGCTCGACGGGTTCCGGCGTGGACAGGGTCTGGGGGTCGGGTGCATCACCGTCCCGTTTCTTCTCACCAGCTTCGCGGGACTCCGGTTCTGACATCGCCGTGCCTTCCAGTTTTTCAGGTGTTTTGTGACCGAAGTCACCCTAGCTGCTGCGGCGGGATGCCTCAAGCATCTGCCTCTGCGTCAAGTAGCGCCTTGACCGCCTGAAGGAGCGCCTCGGCATCGGGGCGGGCCGCCACCGAGAGCCGCGCGACGGGCAGGGCGGCCGCGGCCTCGGCCACGGCGGGGCTCATCGCCGCGACCCAGAGCGGGCCGGTGCCGCCGATGCGGGCCAGTTCCTGTGCGAGAAGCCGCGCGGTCCGGGGCGAGAAGAGCGGGGCGATCACCGGGGCGCCGTCCGTGAGGAGGGCCCGGGCCTCGGACGAGAGCGGCTGCGGGCGCTGGTCGTAGACCACGGCCTCGGCCGCGGTAAGTCCGGCCGCAGCGAGCCTTGGGGCCACCTCGCCCCGGCTCTCGGCCCCCCGCAGATGCAGGAGGGGGCCCGGCTCGTCTGCGGCGAGGATGGCCGCGATCAGCCGCTCGGCATCGCCCTCGGCCGAGTGCGCCGCAAGGCCCGCGGCCTCGGCGGCGCGTGCCGTGCGGTTGCCCACGCACCAGGCGCGGCGGACATCCGACAGTTCGGGCGCGGCGAGGCGCCGGTAGCCCTCGACCCCGGTTTCGGAGGTGAAGATCAGGGCGTCCGGCCGGAGCGGGATCGCGGGCACGAGAAAGGCCGGCACCATCAGCGGCGAGGTCACCAGCCGCACGGGCCCCAGCGCCTCGGCCGGCGCCGCGGCAAAGCGCGCGCCCTGCGCCTCGGGGCGGGTCAGAAGCACGGCCGGAACAAGGGGGCGGGATTGTGGGACCATGAGCAAGGTGTTACCTGCGGTCAGATCCGTCGGCAACGGCGCCCCCCGTCGCATGCAGCAGGTTGCATCCAGATGTCCCGTCCGCTCACCTTTCTCGGCATCGAGAGCAGCTGTGACGACACCGCGGCGGCCGTGGTGCGCGCGGAGGGCACGCGGGCGGAGATCCTCTCTTCGGTGGTGGACGGGCAGACGGCGCTGCATGCGGCCTTCGGCGGCGTGGTGCCCGAGATCGCGGCCCGTGCCCATGCCGAACGGCTGGACCTCTGCGTCGAACGCGCGCTGGAGGAGGCGGGCCTCGGACTGCGCGACCTCGACGGGATCGCGGTGACGGCGGGGCCGGGGCTGATCGGCGGCGTTCTGTCGGGCGTCATGCTGGCCAAGGGGCTTGCGGCGGGCACCGGCCTGCCGCTCGTGGGGGTGAACCATCTGGCGGGCCACGCGCTCACGCCGCGGCTGACGGACGGGCTCGCCTTCCCTTATCTCATGCTTCTGGTGTCGGGTGGGCATTGCCAGTTCCTGATCGCGCGTGGAGCGGAAGAGTTTTCGCGCCTCGGAGGTTCCATCGACGATGCGCCGGGCGAGGCTTTCGACAAGACGGCGAAGCTGCTGGGCCTGCCGCAGCCGGGCGGGCCTTCGGTCGAGGCCGAGGCGGCAGCGGGCGATCCGCGCCGCTTCGCCTTTCCACGGCCGATGCTCGACCGGCCGGGCTGCGACATGTCCTTCTCGGGGCTGAAGACCGCGCTTCTGCGGGCGCGCGACGGGCTCGTGGCCGAGAAGGGCGGGCTCACGCGGGCCGACCGGGCCGACCTCTGCGCGGGCTTTCAGGCCGCGGTGGTCGAGGTGCTGGCCGAAAAGACCCGCCGCGCGCTGGCGGTCTATGCGGCCGAGGGCGCGGCCGAGCCCGCGCTGGCCGTGGCGGGCGGGGTCGCGGCCAACGGGCCGATCCGGGCGGCGCTGACCCGCGTGGCCGAGGCGGCAGGCGTGCGCTTCCTCGCCCCGCCGCTCCGGCTCTGCACCGACAATGCGGCGATGATCGCCTGGGCCGGGATTGAGCGGTTCCGCGCCGGCGGCCGCGACGGGATGGAGCTGTCCGCCCGCCCGCGCTGGCCGCTCGACCGCAGCGCGCCGGCGCTGATCGGCTCGGGCAGGAAGGGGGCCAAGGCATGATCGGCATTCTGGGCGCAGGCGCCTTCGGCACGGCGCTGGCGGTGACGCTCGGACGCGAGCAGCCGGTGACGCTCTGGGCACGCGGCGGCACGCCCCGGCTCGCCGTCGATCTGCCGGAGCAGGTCCAGCTCACCGCCGATTTCGGCGAGGCGCTGGCCGGGACGGTGCTGCTGGCGGTGCCCATGCAGGCCCTCGGAGGGCTTTTGCGGGCCGAGGCCGCGCGGCTTCAGGGACGCGCGCTTGTCGCCTGCTGCAAGGGCGTCGACCTCGCCACCGGCCTCGGCCCGACGGGGCTCATTGCCGAGGCCTGTCCGGGCAGCCCCGCCGCCATCCTCACGGGCCCGAGCTTCGCGGCCGACATCGCCCGCGGGCTGCCAACGGCGCTAACGCTCGCCACCCAGGACGAGGCCGCAGGCGAGGCCCTGCAGCGCCAGCTGTCGACCGCGGCGCTGCGGCTCTACCGGACGACCGACACGGTGGGGGCCGAGCTCGGCGGGGCGCTGAAGAACGTGATCGCCATCGCCGCGGGCGTGGTGATCGGCGCGGGCCTCGGCCAGTCGGCGCGGGCCGCGCTGATGACGCGGGGCTATGCCGAGATGCAGCGGCTGGCGCTCGCGCTCGGCGCCCGGCCCGAGACGCTGGCCGGCCTTTCGGGCTTGGGCGATCTGGTCCTGACCTGCACCTCGGACCAGTCGCGGAACTTCCGCTACGGCCAGGCGCTCGGCGCGGGCGCGGCGTTCGATGGCAGCGTGACCGTCGAGGGCCGCGCGACGGCCCGCGCGGTGGTCGATCTCGCCGTCCGCCACGGGATCGACATGCCGATCGCCGCCATGGTCGATGCGCTCGTCGAGGGGCGCGTGACCCTGCCGCAGGCCATCCAGTCCCTTTTGTCCCGCCCCCTGAAACAGGAGTAGCCCATGCGCGTGGCCCTCATCTGCACCGACAAGGCCGGTGCGCTCCAGACCCGGCTCGACAATCGCTCGGCCCATCTGGCCTATATCGCCGAAACCGGCGTGGTCGAGATGGCGGGCCCGTTCCTGAGCCCCGAGGGGCAGATGACCGGCTCGCTCGTGGTGCTCGAGGTGGGATCGCTGGCCGAGGCCGAGGCCTGGGCCGCAGGCGATCCCTATGCGCAGGCCGGCCTCTTCGAGAGCGTCGCCATCTCCGAGTGGAAGAAGGTGGTGGGCTGATGGCCTGCTGGCTGTTCAAGTCCGAACCCGACGCCTGGTCCTGGGATCAGCAGGTGGCGAAGGGCGCCGAAGGCGAGGAATGGACGGGCGTGCGCAACTATCAGGCGCGCAATCACATGCGGGCGATGCAGCTCGGCGACCGCGGCTTCTTCTACCATTCCAACATCGGCAAGGAGGTGGTGGGGATCGTCGAGGTCTGCGGCCTCTCCGCGCCCGATTCCACCGCCGACGATCCGCGCTGGGACTGCGTGACGGTCCGCGCGGTCGAGCCGCTGCCGAAGCCCGTGACGCTCGAGGCGATCAAGGCCGAGCCGCGGCTGGCCGGGATGGTGCTCGTGACCAACTCCCGCCTCTCGGTCCAGCCGGTGAGCGAGGCGGAATGGCGCACGATCTGCGAGATGGGCGGTCTCTGAGGCGATCGGTAACGGAAATGGAGGATCCCACCCCAGCAGGGACCCTCCATCCACCCCACATGCGCCCACCCGGCCCTCATGTGTCCTGAACAGTCCCCGGGGCATCCTGCCCGCAAGGGACAAGCTAGCCCGACTCGCAGGCCGGGCGCAAAGGCCAAGCTCCAGGCATTCGACTCGAATGCCCCCGAGCGCGCCGCACCCCCATCCGCTCAAAAGGGATATTTCTCCCCCTGCGACCACGCCCGATCTGGCAGAGGCGCGCAGTGCAGGGGATAGTGCCGCGACAGTTCCAAGGAGGAGCGGCGGCATGAGCGCCTATCTGAAATCCCACCCGACCCACGACGGCTTCTTCGGCCCCTACGGAGGCGCCATGCTGCCGCCTCCGCTCGAGCCCCATTTCGCCGCCATCCGCGAGGCCTATGGCCGGATCTCGAAATCGGCCGATTTCATCGCCGAGCTGCGCTACATTCGCAAGCATTTCCAGGGCCGGCCCACGCCGGTCTCCCACCTGAAGAACCTCTCGGCGCTCTGCGGCGGCGCCCAGATCTATGCCAAGCGCGAGGATCTGAACCACACCGGCGCGCACAAGCTGAACCACTGCATGGCCGAGGGGCTGCTCGCCCGCTTCATGGGCAAGACCAAGCTGATGGCCGAGACCGGCGCGGGCCAGCACGGCGTGGCGCTGGCCACGGCCGCGGCCTATTTCGGCATGGAATGCGAGATCCACATGGGCGAGATCGACATCGCCAAGGAGGCGCCGAACGTCACGCGCATGAAGCTGCTGGGCGCCACGGTGGTGCCGGTGGGCTTCGGCGGCCGCTCGCTGAAGGAAGCGGTCGACAGCTGCTTCCAGAGCTACCTCGCCCAGGCCGATACGGCGCTCTTCGCCATCGGCTCGGTCGTGGGGCCGCATCCGTTCCCGATGATGGTGCGCGACTTCCAGCATGTGGTGGGGGTCGAGGCGCGCGAGCAGTTCCTCGAAATGACGGGCGAGCTGCCCGACATGGTGGCAGCCTGCGTGGGCGGCGGATCGAATGCGATGGGGATCTTCTCGGGCTTCCTCGACGACGAGGTGGCGCTCTACGGGATCGAGCCCTGCGGCACCTCCTCGAAGCTCGGCGACCATGCGGCGACGATCGCTTACGGCGAAGACGGCGACATCCACGGCTTCCGCACCATGGTGCTGAAGGATGCCGAGGGCAATCCGGCGCCGGTCCATACCGTGGCCTCCGGCCTCGACTACCCGGGCGTCGGCCCCGAACATGCCTTCCTGCACCGTTCCGGGCGCGTGACCTATACCGGCGCCGACGACCGCGAGGCGCTCGCGGCCTTCTTCGCCCTCTCGCGCCACGAGGGCATCATCCCCGCCCTCGAAAGCGCCCATGCCGTGGCCTTCGCCATGCGCGAGGCGAAGGCCCATCCGGGCAAGTCGATCCTCGTCAACCTCTCGGGGCGCGGCGACAAGGACATCGACTACGTCACCCAGACCTTCGGCTTCGGCGAGACCGCCTGACGCGGCGCCCGCTTTCACTCTGCCCAAATATCCCGCGGGGGAGTCCGGCCCCCCGGGGCCGGGCGGGGGGCGCGCAGCCCCCCCTCCTGCCGCCGCGCCGACCTCAGCAGAAAGGGCCGCCGGTTTCCCGACGGCCCCTTCCGAACCCGCGACCGCGGTCAGTAGCGGTAATGCTCGGCCTTGAACGGCCCCTCGACCTTCACGCCGATATAGTCGGCCTGCTCGGGGCGCAGCTCGGTCAGTTTCACGCCGATCTTCTTCAGATGCAGCCGCGCCACCTTCTCGTCGAGCGCCTTGGGCAGGATATAGACGCCCGGCTGGTAGTCCGCGCCCTTGGTCCAGAGCTCGATCTGCGCCAGCACCTGGTTGGTGAAGGAGGCCGACATCACGAAGGACGGGTGGCCGGTTGCATTGCCGAGATTCAGGAGCCGCCCCTCGGACAGCAGGATGATCCGGCTGCCCGAGGGCATCTCGATCATGTCCACCTGGTCCTTGATGTTGGTCCATTTGTGGTTCTTCAGCGCGGCGACCTGGATCTCATTGTCGAAATGGCCGATGTTGCCGACGATCGCCATGTCCTTCATCTCGCGCATGTGCTCGATGCGGATCACGTCGCGGTTGCCGGTGGTGGTGATGAAGATGTCGGCGTCCTGCACCACATCCTCGAGCACCACGACCTCGAACCCGTCCATGGCCGCCTGCAGCGCGCAGATCGGATCGACTTCGGTCACCTTCACGCGGGCGCCGGCGCCCCGCAGGCTGGCGGCCGAGCCCTTGCCCACGTCGCCATAGCCGCAGACCACGGCGACCTTGCCCGCCATCATCACGTCGGTCGCGCGGCGGATGCCGTCCACGAGCGATTCCTTGCAGCCGTACTTGTTGTCGAACTTCGACTTGGTGACGCTGTCGTTCACGTTGATCGCCGGGAAGGGCAGCAGGCCCTTCTTGTGCAGGTCGTAGAGGCGGTGGACGCCCGTGGTGGTCTCTTCCGAGACGCCCTTGATCGCGTCGCGCTGCTTCGTGAACCAGCCGGGCGTCTCGGCCATTCGCTTGCGGATCTGGTTGAAGAGGCAGACCTCCTCATCCGACTGCGGCACGGCGATGAGGTCGGTCTCGCCCGCCTCGACCCGCGCGCCGAGCAGGATGTAGAGCGTGGCGTCCCCGCCGTCGTCGAGGATCATGTTGCAGGTGCCGTCGGCGAACTGGAAGATCTTGTCGGTATAGGCCCAGTAGTCCTCGAGCGTCTCGCCCTTGATCGCGAAGACCGGAACGCCCGAGGCGGCGATGGCGGCCGCCGCATGGTCCTGGGTCGAGAAGATGTTGCACGAGGCCCAGCGGACATCGGCGCCGAGCGCCACCAGCGTCTCGATCAGCACCGCGGTCTGGACGGTCATGTGCAGCGAGCCCGCGATGCGCGCCCCCTTGAGGGGTTTGGAGGCGCCGAACTCCTCGCGCAGAGCCATCAGGCCCGGCATCTCGGTTTCGGCGATGTCCAGTTCCTTGCGCCCGAAGTCGGCGAGCGATAGATCCTTGACGATGAAATCGGCCATGGGCTTTCGGCTCCTGATCACTAAATCGGCCCTGCCTTAGCATCGACGCAGGATCGGAGCAATCCGCGCGCCCTGCGGCTTTCGAAGCAATCCGGGCCAGAGAGGAATGGGCAATCGTGGGGATGACTGTGGAGGCGTCGCGTCCGGCGCGGTCCCGGCAGGCGGTGATCTTCTGCTACAACGCGGGCTATCTGCCCTTCGCGCTCCATGCCGCCGAGCGGATCGACCGGCTGACGCCCGGACGCGCCTTCGACATCTGCATCTGCCATGGCGAAGAGCCGATCCTTGTCCCGGACAGCCTCTCGCGGCTCGACGTCCGGCTGATCCGGATCGACACCACCGGCGTCTTCACCGGGCTGCGGCTCGATCCGGGGCGGACCCACGATGTCTATCTGCGGCTTGCGCTGCCGCAGGCATTGGCCGCCGACTATGACCGGATCCTGTATCTCGACGCCGACATTTTCGTGCAGGGCGGCGATTTCACCGCACTCCTCGGTCTCGACCTCGGAAATCATCCGCTGGGCGCCGTCCGTGACAATATCCAATGGCGCACGCCCGAGCGCCGCGCCGAACAGTTCCGCCGGCTCGGCATCCCGGCGGCTCCCTATTTCAATGCCGGCCTCCTCTTGATGGATGTGGCGCGCTACAACGAAATGAACCTCCTCGACCGGTGTGTCGAACTCGGTCGGCGCGAGGCCTCCCGGATGATCCGGCACGACCAGAACCTTTACAATGCCGTCCTCCGCGGCGATTGGGCCGAACTCAGCCCGATGTGGAACTGGCAATATTCCTGGTCGGCGCGCCTGTTCGAGGCGATGCGCTATCCGCATATCGTTCACTTCATCGGGACGCTGAAACCCTGGGCGGATCGGAAAGGCCACTATTCGCCGCGGTTCGCCCAAAGCTACGACCGGTTCATCGCCGATCACTTCCCGGACCGGCCGCGCAATCCGGTGAGCGGCGGGCTCTCGCCCGATTCACGCATGATGCGAAGGATGCTGGTGAAGCATTTCCTGTCGTCGTCAAAACTTGCGCGTTATCTGGACCGCTTTCCGTCCGACC
Source organism: Cereibacter sphaeroides 2.4.1 (assembly GCF_000012905.2). NCBI lineage: Bacteria > Pseudomonadati > Pseudomonadota > Alphaproteobacteria > Rhodobacterales > Paracoccaceae > Cereibacter > Cereibacter sphaeroides. Next base: position 103,412 of record NC_007493.2, read on the forward strand.
TGACGGTGATCCGGTGAAACGGGCCTGGCAGCGGATGCTTTCGGGGCGGCGGCTCGATCTGCTCGACCCGACGCCCGTGGACATCGAGATCGAGGACATCGCCCACGGTCTGGCCTTCGTGGCGCGCTGGAACGGGCAGACCCGCGGGGACTTCGCCTTTTCCGTGGCCGAACATTCGCTGCTGGTCGAGGAGATCCTGGGGCGCTGTCAACCCAGGGTTCAGACGCGCTGGCGGCTCGCCGCGCTGCTGCACGATGCGCCGGAATATGTCATCGGAGACATGATCAGCCCGGTGAAGGACGCCATCGGCGCGCAATACGGCGATCTGGACGCGCGGCTCACGGCGGCCATCCACCTCCGGTTCGGATTGCCCGCGCAATTGCCGCTTCAGGTGAAGCGCGACATCAAGAAGGCGGATCGGATCTCGGCCTGGCTCGAAGCGGTGCAGATCGCGGGATTTACCGAGGCCGAGGCAACGCGCTTCTTCGGTCGGCCGGCCGAAGCCGTTCTCGACGGGCTGGAAATCCGCCTGAGGCCGCCGGTTGAGGTGCGGGCGGCCTATACCGCCCGGCACCAGGAGCTTCTGTCGGCGCTCTAGCGCGCCCGACGTCAGATCGCCATGCTCTCGGCGGGCTTCCCCGACTTGATCGCAGCCTCGAACCAGCGCGGCTTGCGCCCGCGGCCGGACCAGGTATCCGAAGGGTTTTCAGGATTGGCGTATTTCGGTTGAGCGGCGGCGCGCCGTTTGGTCGCTGCGGTTCCCGTCAGTTCCGAAAGGGAGAAGCCGAGTTCACGGGCCTTTTCTTCCAGTTCGGCCAGCGCGTCCCGCTTCCGGCGGTCCTCGTAGGTCGAGATCGCTTTTGCCACCTGGGCCTGAAGCGACTTCAGTTCCTTGAGGCTCATGGAGTCGAGATCGATATCCATTCATTCTTCCCGTTAAAACGAACTATCCCCCAATTCATTTTACGGTTTCGTAAAAAGGTCAATCCGGTCGCTTGAGAAATTCCGCATTTATCCGTCTGTCGATCGAGGAATTTTAGGGATCCATTGCACTTTCGGGTAGTCGAATGCCCTTTGCCGATGCCGGCCCCCCTCCGCCTGCCAATGAAAAAGGCGGCAGGCCCTCGGCCGCCGCCCTCGTTCCGCCGGTGCGACTGGTTCAGCGCGGGCTGCGCTTCGCCAGGATGCGCTGCAGCGTCCGCCGGTGCATGTTGAGCCTCCGGGCGGTCTCCGAGACATTGCGGTCGCACATTTCGTAGATTCGCTGGATGTGCTCCCACCGCACGCGGTCGGCCGACATCGGATTTTCCGGCGGCGGCGGCAGGCTCTCGCCCTTGGCCAGCAGCGCGTGCGTCACCTCGTTGGCGTCGGCGGGCTTGGACAGGTAGTCCGTGGCGCCGATCTTCACGGCGGCGACCGCCGTCGCAATGGCGCCGTAGCCCGTCAGCACCACGATGCGGCAATCGGGCCGGCGCTCGCGCAGCACCTCGACCACGTCGAGCCCGTTGCCGTCCTCGAGCCGCAGGTCCACCACTGCATAGGCCGGCGGGCGCGCCTGGGCGATCGCCTTGCCTTCCGCGACGCTCTGTGCCGTTTCGAGAACGAAACCCCGCTTCTCCATCGCCTTGGCAAGCCGCTTCAGGAAGGGCTCGTCATCGTCCACGAGAAGCAGGGACCTGTCGGCCCCGAGTTCGAATACCAGATCCTCAGCCATGATTGTCGCCCATCTGCTTTCCCCTGGATGCTTGATAGGACTTCTGCGCCCGAGCGTCAAAGGAAGTTGACACATGGCTGTCATTCGCGAAGCACGAAATTCGCTCGGCGATCTGTTCGGGCGTGTCTTCGCGCTTGAAGAAGTCGACGAAGCCCGTGCCGGGCAGCATGAAGTAGGTGAAGGTCGAATGGTCGATGAGGTAATAGTCGTCGTCGGACTCCTGCACCCGGTAGAAGGTCTTGTAGGCCTGTGAGGCGGCCTTCACCTGGGCCTCGGTGCCGGTCAGCGCGATCGTGTCGGGATGGATCGCCTCGGCGAAGAACTTCAGCTGTTCGGGCGTGTCGCGCTTGGGATCGATCGAGATGAAGACCGGCGTGACCTCGATGCCCCATTCCGTCAGGATGTCCACGGCCTGCGCATTGCGCGCCATGTCGAAGGGGCAGACGTCGGGGCAGAAGGTATAGCCGAAATAGACGAGCGAGGGCTTTGCCAGAACCTCGCGGTCGGTCACGGTGCGGCCCTCCTGATCGACCAGCGTGAAGGGCCCGCCGATGGCGCCGCCCGCCACCTGATTGGCGCCGCAACCGGCGAACCGCTCTTCGGATCTGCCGAGGAAGACCCACGCCGCCGAGCCCGCAAGAAGTGCTGCGATGGCCGCCGCCGCGACCCCGGCATAGAGCTTCGTCATCAGATGATCCTCCTGCTTGCGGTTGCCGATTGATCCCGCGGGCACGGCAACCTAACAAGGTTCCGATACAGGCAAAGTGACATGAGCTGCAATGATACTCGGTCCCGACGGCATTCTGAACCGTGACACCCGCGGCGACTGGGTGCGACTGCGCACCCTGATCCTCCTGCGCTGGATGGCGGTGGCGGGGCAGCTCGCCGCCATCGTCGTGACCGACTGGTATCTGGGGGTCCGCCTGCCGATGGGGCTCTGCTTCATGGCCGTCGGCGCCTCGGTCATCGCGAACGTGATCGCGACCTTCGTCTTCCCGCAGAACCGCCGCCTGACCGAGTTCCAGGCGCTGATGATCCTGCTCTTCGACCTTACGCAGCTGTCGTTCCTGCTGTTCCTGACCGGGGGGCTCACCAACCCGTTCGCGCTGCTGATCCTCGCGCCCGTCACCATCTCGGCGCTCGCGCTCGAGCTGCGCACGACCGTCATTCTCGGGGCCATCGCGATCGGTCTGCTGACCTTCACGGCCTATTTCCACCTGCCGCTGATCCTCGCCGACGGGTCGAGCCTGTCCGTCCCGCGCATGTTCGAATTCGGCTTCTGGCTCGCCATCGTCATCGGCATCCTGTTCCTCGGCCTCTATTCCCGGCGCGTCGCCATCGAGATCCGTTCGATGTCGGATGCGCTTCTGGCCACGCAGATGGCGCTCGACCGCGAGCAGAAGCTGACGGATCTGGGTGGGGTGGTGGCCGCGGCCGCGCACGAGCTCGGCACGCCGCTGGCCACGATCAAGCTGGTGAGCTCGGAGCTTGCCGAGGAGCTTTCCGAGCAGCCCGCGCTGCGCGACGATGCGGAGCTGATCCGCGAGCAGGCCGACCGCTGCCGCGACATCCTCCGCTCGATGGGCCGGGCCGGGAAGGACGATCTTCAGATGCGGCAGGCGCCCTTGGGCGAGGTGCTGCGCGAGGCCGCCGAGCCCCATGTCGGGCGCGGCAAGCGGGTCGAGTTCGACCTCTACCCCAGCCGCGGCGGCGACGAGCGCCAGCCGGTGATCCTGCGCCGTCCCGAGGTGATCCACGGGCTGCGCAACCTCATTCAGAATGCCGTCGATTTCGCCCGCTCCACGGTCTGGATCGACGGCGAATGGACGGGAGACCGGATCGCGATCCGGATTGTGGACGATGGCGAGGGCTATCCGCCCGCGATCATCGGCCGCATCGGCGATCCCTTCGTGCGGCAGCGCCGCGCCGAGGAAAGCCAGTCGCGCCGGCCGGGCTATGAGGGCATGGGCCTCGGGCTCTTCATCGCCAAGACGCTTCTGGAGCGGTCCGGTGCCGAACTGAGCTTTGCCAATGCCGCCGATCCGTTCCTGCGGAGCCACGAGCGGCCCGAACGCTGCGGCGCCATCGTCGAGGTGATCTGGCCGGTCGACAGGCTGGTGGTGGTCCGCAACGCGCCCTTGGGCGAGAACGTCCTGATCCAGACCTGATCCGGCGCCGGATGCCGCGTCCGACCTTCCCGGGGGCGGCCGCCCCGGCATTCGGGCTCCATTAACGGCCCCTTAACCTTCCTCTCGGCAAGCTGTCCCGCAGGGCTTGCGACAGGGGAAGATCGGATGACGTTCGATTGGCCGCTCGCACTGGGGCTGATCCTGACCGCGGTCGCGGCGGCTTCTGCCGCCGTGGTTCTGGCGGGCCTTCTGCAAACCCGCGCAGGCCGGCGGCCCGAGGGCGTCTTCTCGGATTCGCAGGCCGGCACGGTCTTCCTCTTCGACGGCGAGACGCTGCTCGACGCCACGCCCGGCGCCCGCGCGATCCTCGCGCTCTCGCCCGCGCGCGGCGGGCCCTGGCTTCGGCTCTTGGCCTATCTCGTGCCGCGCTTTCCCGATCTCGAGGCGCGCCTGTCGCGGCTGGCGAGAGACGGGCGCTTCACGCTCGCCTCCGCGGCCGAGGGCGAGCCGCTTCTCCTGATGGCCGAGATGCGTGGAGGCATCACGCGGCTCACCATCGACGACCCGTCCAGCGCCGAGCGGCCCCGGTTGGACCATCTGTCGCAGCGGGCGCTCGCCGAAGAGCTCGACCAGTTGCGCGCGACGGTGGCGCAGGCGCCGCTGATGATGTGGCGCGAGAGCGCCGGGGGCGAGGTGATCTGGGCCAATGCCGCCTATCTGCGCGAGGCCGCCAAGCGGCTTCCGCCCGACCGGGACCTGAGCTGGCCGCTCCCCCGTCTCTTCGACCGCGCAGCCTCGGCTCAGGGCGCCCCGCGCCAGCGCCAGAGGATCGAGGTCAAGGGCGTCGACCGGTGGTTCGATCTCGAGAGCTTCGCCGACCCGGCCGGACGGCTCCTCTTCGCCCTTCCCGCCGATGCGGCGGTTCAGGCCGAGGCCACCCTGCGCGACTTCATGCAGACCCTGGCCAAGACCTTTGCCCATCTGCCCATCGGGCTTGCGATCTTCGACCAGCACCGCAAGCTTGCGCTCTTCAATCCCGCGCTCCTCGACCTCACCGGCCTGCCGCCCGACATGCTGGCGCTGCAACCTTCGCTGTTTTCCTTCCTCGAGGCGCTGCGGGACCGGCAGATGATCCCCGAACCCAAGGACTATCCGAGCTGGCGCCGCCAGATCCTCGAGCTCGAGAAGGCGGCGGCGAGCGGGCTCTATGCCGAGACCTGGAGCCTGCCCTCGGGCCAGACCTACCGCGTGATTGGGCGGCCGCATCCGAACGGGGCGCTGGCGCTGATGTTCGAGGACATCTCGACCGAGATGACGCGGACCCGCCGCTATCGGGCCGATCTGGAGCTCGGGCAGGCGGTGGTGGATGCGATGGAGGATGCGATCGCCGTCTTCTCGCCCGCGGGCGATCTCGTGATGACGAACGCGGCCTACGGGGCCCTCTGGGGCCACGATCCGGTGGAAACCGTGGGCGGGGGCGCCGCCGTGCAGCTCTGCGAGCAGTGGCGCGCGCGCAGCAGCCCCTCGCCGATCTGGGTCGAGGCCGAGCGTTTCCTCGCCGCGCTCGGCCCGCGCGACCCCTGGTCGGGCGAGATCCGGCTCGAGGACGGCCGTCTTGTCTCCTGCCGCTTCGCGCCCCTGACCGGCGGCGCGACCCTCGTTCTCTTCCGCATCCTCGATGTCCCCGCCGCGGAGGCGGCCGATCCTGCGAGCCTGCGCATGGCCTGACGGCCGCCCCGGGCGGGAGCGCCGGCAGGCCGGGTTGCGGTCCGACAGCTGGCCGGGCATGAGAAAATGGCCTGTGCCGCGCGGGACGCGGACGGCCGGTCGTGACTGCGCAGATGGGGCAGGAGCACCGCGCAGGCGGGCACGATGGCGCGGCCGGCGGAGCGGCCCGGCGCGCCGCCGCCCGTGCGATCCCGCGGCAGCCCGGCCGATCGATACTGCGGGACTCCGGGGCGGGGCTGCGCCGTGGATCCGCCTCCCCTTGCGCCGGGGCGCGGCTCTGGGCATGGTCGCGGCCATGCCGGATCCCGTCCCGCTCCTTCTCGCGCTCGCCTCGGAAGAGGATACCGCCCGTCTGGGCGCGGCCCTCGCCCGCCTCCTGCGGCCGGGCGACGTGCTTCTGCTCGAGGGGCCCATCGGTGCGGGCAAGACCCATCTCGCCCGCGCGCTGATCCGCGCGGCGCTGGGGCACGAGGAGGAGGTGCCCTCGCCCACCTTCACGCTGGTCCAGACCTACGAGGCGCCGGGGCACGAGATCTGGCACGCCGATCTCTACCGGCTGACCCATCCCGACGAGGTGCTGGAACTGGGGCTCGAGGCGGCCTTCGCGACGGCCGTCTGCCTCGTCGAATGGCCGGACCGGCTGGGCGACCTCGCCCCGCCCGGCGCGCTCCGCCTGCGGCTCGAGGCCGAGGGCGAAGGCCGACGCGCGACCCTGTCGGGCGGACGACCGGGCCTTCTCGCGGAGCTGTCGGAGGCGTGGCATGGCTGATCCGGCGCCCTCCGACCGCGCTGCGCAGGCGGCGGCCTTTCTCGCGCAAGCGGGCTGGGGCGCGGCCGAGCGGCGCCATCTGGCAGGCGACGCCTCGGACCGGAGTTACGAGCGGCTGCGGCGGGGCGCGGAGACCGCCGTCCTGATGGACGCCCCGCCCGGCAGGGGCGACGATCCGGCGGCCTTCGTGGCCATCGGGGCCCATCTCGGCGGGCTGGGCCTCTCGCCGCCCGCCGTGCTGGCGCAGGATCTCGCGAACGGCTTCCTGCTTCTCGAGGATCTGGGCGACGGGCTCTTCGCCCGGCTGCTGGAACGCGCTGGCGCGGACGAGGCGGATCTCTACGCTGCGGCGACCGATGTGCTGGTCCATCTCCAGCGCGCGCCCGCGCCCGCAGGCCTGCCAGACCTCTCGGCGGCCGACTGGGCCCGCGCCGCGGCGATGGCGCCCGACTGGTATGCGCGCGCGGCCACCGGGGCGGCCCCCGATGCCGCGCGCGTCACGACCCTGCTCGAGGAGGCGCTGCTCCGCCATGCCGACGGGCCGCGCGTGCTGATCCTGCGGGACTATCACGCCGAGAACCTGCTCTGGCTGCCCGGCCGCGCGGGCCTCGCGCGGGTGGGGCTCCTCGACTTCCAGCTCGCCCAGATGGGCCAGCCGGGCTACGATCTGGTCTCGCTCCTGCAGGATGCGCGCCGCGACGTGCCCGAGCCGGTCGAGCGCGCCATGATCGCCCGCTTCGCCGCGGCCACGGGCGCCGAGCCGCAGGCCTTCGGGGCCGCCTATGCGGTTCTCGGCGCGCAGCGGGCGCTGCGCATCCTCGGCATCTTCGCCCGGCTCTGCCTCGTGGCGGGCAAGCCCGGCTATGTCGCGCTGATCCCGCGGGTCTGGGGCCAGCTCTGGCGCAATCTCGGCCACCCCGCGCTCGCGCCGCTGGCGGCCGAGTGCCGCGCCCTCCTGCCGGAGCCCGCTCCGGCCGTTCTGGAAAGGATCCGCGCGCAATGCGGCCGGATGCGGTGATGATCTTCGCGGCAGGCTTCGGGACGCGCATGGGCGCCCTGACCGCCACCCGGCCGAAACCGATGATCGAGGTCGCGGGCCGGCCGCTGATCGATCACGCGCTGGCGCTGGCCGAGGCGGCCGGCATTTCGCGCATCGTGGCCAACACCCATTACCTGCCCGAAAGCCTGACCGCGCATCTGGCAGGCCGCGCCCTCGTCTCGCACGAGGAGGAGATCCTCGAGACCGGCGGCGGGCTCTGCCGGGCGCTGCCGCTTCTGGGAGAGGGGCCGGTCTATACGTTGAACAGCGACGCGGTCTGGACCGGAGAGAACCCGCTCGATGAGCTGGCAGCGGGCTGGCGCGAGGGGATGGAGGCGCTCCTTCTGCTCGCGCCCTCGGGCTGCGCGCCGGGCGATTTCACCATGGATGCGGCGGGCCGTCTCGCCCGGGCGCGGGGCGCGCCGGGTTACACCTATCTCGGCGCCCAGATCCTGCGGACCGACCGGCTCGCCGGGGTCGCCGAGGCCAAGTTCTCGCTCAATCTGGTCTGGGACGCGATGATCGCCGCGGGCACGGCCCATGGCCTGATCCATCGCGGCGGATGGTGCGACGTGGGGCGGCCCGAAGGGATCGCCGCGGCCGAGGCGATGCTCGCCAATGTTTGACACACCTGGCCCCCGCCTCTTCGGCCTGCCCCCGGGCGTGGACTTTCCCGCAGCGCTGGTGCGTGGCCTTCGCGCGCGCATGGCAGGGGCCGCGCCCGAGGCGATGGCGCGGGTCGAGCTCTACGTCAACACGCAGCGGATGCGGCGGCGGGTCACCGACCTGATGACGGCCGAGGGCGCGGGCTTCCTGCCGCGCATCCGCCTCGTGACCGAGCTGCCGCCGGTGCCGGGTCTGCCGGCCCCGGTCCCGCCGCTGCGCCGCAGGCTCGAGCTTGCGCAGCTCGTGGCCCGGCTGATCGAGGCGCAGCCCGACATCGCGCCGCGCTCGGCGCTCTTCGACCTGTCGGACAGCCTCGCCGAGCTCATCGACGAGATGCAGGGCGAGGGCGTGCCGCCCGAGGCCATCGCGCGGCTCGATGTGGCCGACCATTCGGCGCACTGGCAGCGGACGCAGGCCTTCATGGCGATCGTGGCGCCGATGTTCGGCGCGGACGCGCCCGATGCGCAGGCGCTGGCGCGGATGGCGGTCGAGCGGATCGCGGCGCGCTGGGCCGAGGCGCCGCCCGATCACCCGGTGATCGTCGCGGGCTCGACCGGCTCGCGCGGCACGACCAGCCTCTTCATGCAGGCGGTGGCGCGGCTGCCGCAGGGCGCGCTCGTGCTGCCCGGCTTCGACTTCGACCTGCCCGCCGCGGTCTGGGAGGGGATGGACGACGCGCTGACCGCCGAGGATCATCCGCAGTTCCGCTTTCATCGGCTGATGGGCCTCGTGGGCGCAGGCCCCGCCGAGGTCGGCCGCTGGACCGACGAGATCCCGCCCAGCCCGGCGCGCAACCGGCTGATCTCGCTCTCGCTCCGGCCGGCGCCCGTCACCGATCAGTGGCTGACCGAGGGCCGGCACCTCACCGGGCTTGCCGAGGCCGCGCGCGGCATGACGCTGATCGAGGCGCCGGGGCCGCGGGCCGAGGCGCTGGCAGTGGCGATGATCCTGAGGAAGGCCGCCGAGGAGGGTCGCCGCGCGGCGCTCATCACCTCGGACCGGGGGCTCACGCGGCAGGTGGCGGCGGCGCTCGACCGCTGGGGGATCGTGCCGGACGATTCCGCGGGCAAGCCGCTCGCGCTCTCGGCGCCGGGGCGCTTCCTGCGCCATGTGGCCCGGCTCTTCGGCCGGCGGCTGACCGGGGAGACGCTGCTCACGCTGCTGAAGCACCCGCTGACGGCGACCGGCGCGGACCGCGGCAACCACCTGCGCTGGACGCGGGATCTGGAGCTGCACCTGCGGCGGAAGGGGCCGCCCTTCCCGGCGGCGGCCGATCTGGCGCTCTGGGCCGGAACGCGGCCCGCGGACGGGGTGGCGGACTGGGCGCGCTGGCTGGGCGGACTGATCGAGGGGCTGGACGCGGCAGGCCCGCGCCCGCTCGCCGATCATGTGGCCGCGCATCTCGCGCTGGCCGAGGCGCTGGCCACGGGGCCTGCGGGCGACACCACGGGCGAGCTCTGGCTGAAGGAGGCCGGCGAGGCCGCGCGCGCCGCCGTCGAGGAGCTCCGCCGCGAGGCGCCGCACGGGGGCGAGCTGACGCCGGCCGATTACACCGACCTCTTCGACGCGATCCTCGCGCGTGGCGAGGTGCGCGAGGCCGTGCAGGCCCGGCCCGACCTGATGATCTGGGGCACGCTCGAGGCGCGCGTGCAGGGGGCCGATCTCGTGATCCTCGGCGGGCTGAACGACGGGACATGGCCGCAGCTGCCGCCGCCCGACCCGTGGCTCAACCGGCAGATGCGGCTGAAGGCCGGGCTTCTCCTGCCTGAGCGGCGGATCGGCCTGTCGGCGCACGATTACAGTCAGGCGGTGGCCGCGCCCGAGGTGGTGCTGACCCGCGCCACCCGAGATGCCGAGGCCGAGACGGTGCCCTCGCGCTGGCTGAACCGCCTGATGAACCTGATGAGCGGGCTGAAGGCGGGCGGAGGGCCCGAGGCTCTGGCCGGGATGCGCGCGCGCGGCCGCGACTGGCTGGACCTCGCCGCGGCGCTGGAGCAGCCCGCGACGCCGGTGCCGCTCGCCACGCGGCCCGCGCCGCAGCCTCCTGTCCCGGCCCGGCCCGACCGGCTGGCCGTCACGGGCATCCGCAAGCTGATCCGGGATCCCTATGCGGTCTATGCCCGCCATATCCTGCGGCTCTATCCGCTCGACCCGCTGCACCGGGCGCCGGATGCGCGGCTGCGCGGCTCGATCCTGCACCGCATCCTCGAGGCCTTCGTGAAGGACCGCGCGCCGGGGAGCGACCGACCAACCGAGCGCGCGCGCCTGATGCGGATCGCGGAGGCGGTGCTGGCCGAGGAGGTGCCCTGGCCCGCGGCCCGGGCGCTCTGGCTCGCGCGGCTCGACCGGGCTGCCGCCTTCTTCCTCGAGACCGAGGCGGCCCATGCCGGCACCCCGGTCGTGCTGGAGGAGGAGGGGCGGGTGGATCTGACCCCCCTGCGCTTCACGCTGACCGCGAAGCCCGACCGGATCGACGTCCTGCCGGACGGGCGGCTCCATATCCTCGACTACAAGACCGGCACGCCGCCCACCAAGAAGCAGCAGGAGCAGTTCGACAAGCAGCTCCTCCTCGAGGCGGCGATGGCCGAACGCGGCGGCTTCCGCGGCCTCGGACCCGCCGAGGTGGCGCGGATCAGCTACATCGGCCTCGGCACCAGCCCGAAGGTCGAGAGCGTGGAGACCGATGCGGCGCTCCTCGGGCAGGTCTGGGAGGGGCTCCACGCCCTCGTCGGCCGTTACATGCGGCGCGAGCAGGGCTATGTCTCGCGCCGCGCCATGTTCGGCGAGCGCTTCCCGGGCGATTACGACCATCTCGCGCGGTTCGGCGAATGGGAAATGAGCGACGCGCCCGTGCCCGTGCCGGTGGGGGCAGAGGCGCCGGAAGCAGGCTCCGCGGAGGCGGGGACGGATCGCGACAGGGGAAGCTGCCCGGAGGATGCCGCGTGAGACGCGCTGCCACATGCGAGGCCGGCCGATGAGCGGCCTGAGAGACGAGGCCTCCGAGCGTCAGGTGCAGGCCGCCGATCCGCGCGCCTCGACCTGGCTCTCGGCCAATGCGGGCTCGGGCAAGACGCGGGTGCTGACCGACCGGGTGGCGCGGCTGCTGCTCGACGGGGTCGAGCCGCAGCGCATCCTCTGCCTGACCTATACCAAGGCCGCCGCCTCCGAGATGCAGAACCGGCTGTTCCGGCGGCTGGGCGAATGGGCGATGCTCGACGATGCCGAGCTGCGCCGTGCGCTGGATGCTCTGGGCGTGGCCGCCGTAGGGCACGAGGTGCTGGCGCAGGCCCGCAGGCTATTCGCTCGCGCCATCGAGACGCCGGGCGGGCTGCGGATCCAGACGATCCACTCCTTCTGCGCGACGCTCCTGCGCCGCTTCCCGCTGGAGGCCGGGGTCTCGCCGCAGTTCACCGAGCTCGACGACCGCGCCGCACGCCTCCTGCGTGAGGAGATCGTCGAGGAGTTGGCCGACCGCATCGCCCCCGAGGTGGTGGCCGATCTGGCGCGGGCCTATACCGGCGAGGATTTCGGCGCGCTGGCCGAGGAGGTGGCGCGCAATGCCGCGGGCCTTCTGCCGCCGCTCGACGCTCCCGCCTGCCGGGCGCTCTACGGGGTGGAGGGCGACGAGGCGGCGCTTCTGGCGCAGGTCTTCCTCGGTGGCGAGGAAGAGTGGATGCCCGCGCTGATCGCGGCGCTTGAGGCGGGATCGGCGAACGACCAGAAGGCTGCGGCGAAGCTGCGGCTTCTGTCCTTCGCGTCGCCGACGACCGCCACGCTGGCCGGGCTCGAGGGGGTGCTCCTGACCGGGGCCTCGGCGAAGGAGCCCTATACCGCCAAGCTCGGCAGCTTCCCGACCAAGGCCACACGCGGGGCGCTCGGCCCGCTCGCCGACCGGCTCGATGCGCTGATGCGCCGGGTCGAGGCCGCGCGCCCGGTGCGCTGCTGCCTGCTCGCCGCCGAGCGGGCGCGATTGATCCATGCTTTCGCGGGCGTGTTCCTGCCGCTCTATCAGGCGCGCAAGGCCGCCCGCGGCTGGCTCGATTTCGACGATCTGATCCAGCGCGCCAAGGGCCTGCTGACCGATCCGTCGGTGGCGCAGTGGGTGCTCTTCCGGCTCGACGGCGGGATCGACCATATCCTCGTCGACGAAGCGCAGGACACGAGCCCCGACCAGTGGAAGGTGATCGAGCTTCTGGCGCAGGAATTCACTTCGGGGCGCGGCGCGCGCGAGGTGGAACGGACGATCTTTGTCGTGGGCGACAAGAAACAGTCGATCTACTCCTTCCAGGGCGCCGATGTGGCGGCCTTCGACCGGATGCGGGCCGAGTTCGGCGAGCGTCTCGCGGGCGCCCGGCGGCGGCTCGAGGAGCTGGATCTGCTGCATTCCTTCCGCTCCTCGCCCGCGATCCTGCGGCTGGTGGATCTCACCTTCGACGAGCCCCGCCGGCAGGCGCTGGGCGGCGAGGTCCGCCACATCGCCTTCCGCGGCGACATGCCGGGGCGGGCCGAGCTCTGGCCGCTGGTCGAGGCCGCCGAGGAGCCCGAGCCCGAGAACTGGTTCGATCCGGTGGACCTCGTCTCGGATGAGCATCATGCGGCGCGGCTCGCGCGGCAGGTGGCCACCCGCATCCGCGCCATGATCGAGGCAGGGGTGCAGATCCCGCATCCCGGCGGCTTCCGCCCCGTGGCGGCGGGCGATTTCCTGATCCTCGTCCAGCGCCGCTCGGACATCTTCGGCGAGATCATCCGGGCTTGCAAGGAAGCCCGCCTGCCCATCGCCGGGGCCGACCGGCTGAAGCTCGGGGCCGAGCTTGCGGTGCGCGACCTGTCGGCGCTGCTCGCCTTCCTCGCCACGCCCGAGGACGATCTGTCGCTCGCCGCCGTCCTGCGCTCGCCGCTCTTCGGCTGGAGCGAGGGCGAGCTCTTCGATCTGGCGCACGGGCGCGAGGGGTATCTCTGGCGCAGGCTCTACGACCGCGAGGCGGCCCATCCCGGGACGGTGGCGATCCTGCGCGACCTGCGCGATCAGGCGGATTTCCTGCGCCCCTTCGACCTGATCGAGCGCGCGCTGACCCGCCACGACGGCCGCCGCCGGCTGCTCGCCCGGCTGGGCGAGGAGGCCGAGGACGGGATCGACGAGCTGCTCAGTCAGGCGCTGGCCTACGAGCGGACCGACGTGCCGAGCCTCACGGGCTTCCTGACATGGCTTCAGACCGACGAGGTCGAGGTGAAGCGGCAGATGGAGGCCGCGGGCGGGCGCATCCGGGTGATGACGGTGCATGGCTCGAAAGGGCTCGAGGCGCCCATCGTGATCCTGCCCGACACGGCCGACCGCAAGCCGCGCGAGCGCGACGAGCTGTTCACGCTGGAGGGGGGCGCGCGGGTCTGGAAGACGCCCGCCGCCGAGAGCCCGCCGCAGATTGCCGCCGCCCGCGAGGCGCGGCGCGCACGCGATGCGGCCGAGAACCTGCGGCTGCTCTATGTCGCCATGACGCGGGCCCAGTGCTGGCTGATCGCGGCTGCGGCCGGCAAGCTCGAGACGGGGGGCGCCTGGCACGACCTGATCCGGCAGGGGATGGAGGCTGCGGGGGCCGAGCGGCGCGACGACGGGGCGCTGGTGCTCGACGAAGGCCTCTGGCCCCCGGCCGCGCCGCAGGCCTCGGCAGCGGCCGCCGCCGCGCGACCCGTCCTGCCCGGCTGGGCGTGGGCGCCCGCGACCGAGCCCCCGGCCGCGCCCGAGGTGCTGTCGCCCTCGGCCCTCGGCGGGGCCAAGGCGCTGCCCGGCGATGCGATGCCCACCGAGGAGGCCCTGGCGCATGGCTCGGCCGTCCACCGGCTGCTCGAGCATCTGCCGCTCCATCCGCCCGAGGGGTGGGAGGCGGCGGCGCGGGGGCTCCTGCCCGATCTTCCCGATGTGGCCCCCGTTCTGGCGGAGGCCCGGGCGGTGCTCTCGGCCGAACATCTGGCCGAGGCGCTGGTGCCGCATGCGCTGCTCGAGGTGGCGGTGACGGCCGAGGTGGCGGGGCGGCGGCTTTCCGGCACCATCGACCGGCTGGTGGTGGAGCCCGACCGGGTGCTGGCGGTCGATTACAAGACGAACCGTGTGGTCCCGGACCGTCCCGAAGAGGTGCCCGAGGGCATCCTGCGGCAGATGGGCGCCTATGCCGAGGCGCTGGCGCAGATCTACCCCGGACGGACGATCGAGACGGCGATCCTCTGGACGCAGGCGGCCCGCCTGATGCGGCTGCCGCGCGATATCGTGAGGTCGGCCCTGGTCCGGGCCACGACAACTTGACGCGGCAGGGGGCCATCCTTACTTTCCAAGCAAGCCCTACGGATCAGGAGAATTGAATATGTCCACCGTTCCCGTGACGGACGCCACCTTCGACACCGAGGTGCGCAAGTCCGACGTGCCCGTCGTCGTCGATTTCTGGGCCGAATGGTGCGGCCCCTGCCGGCAGATCGGCCCGGCGCTCGAGGAGCTCTCGAAGGAATATGCCGGCAAGGTGAAGATCGTGAAGGTCAATGTCGACGAGAACCCCGAGAGCCCGGCGATGCTGGGCGTTCGCGGCATCCCGGCGCTGTTCCTGTTCAAGAACGGTCAGGTCGTGTCGAACAAGGTCGGCGCTGCGCCGAAGGCCGCGCTGGCCACCTGGATCGCCTCGGCGCTCTGAGATCCTCTGCCATAGCAGAGACCGGACGGGGCGCCTTCGGGCGCCCTTTTCCTTGAGCAAGCGACCGACCGCGACGGGCGAGGATCCGGTGCCCCGCCAAGGCCGCAGAGGGCACCCGTTTCATCTCGACGCTCAGAAATGCCAGCCATGGCGGGCGAAGCGGGCCATGATCTGCGCCTCGGCCTCGGGCGCCGCGCCATTGATCGTCTGGAGCTGGAAGAACCAGTAGAGGTAACGCTCGTGATCCGGCAGCGTGCCTTCTGCCTTCTGGAAGGCCCGCTCGACGCCCTCGCGCGGCACCGAGCCTGCGATATGGTGGAAATCGACGCCGGCAAACAGCACGGCGGGCTTGCGCAGGAAATAGCCGGTCAGCGCCACCGAGGAATTCTGCGTCACAACCAGATCGCAGGCGGCCAGAAGCGCCAGAGGATCGGAGCGCACCACCGACAGCCGCGGATGGCGCCGCACCAGATCCTCGAGCGCATGGAGATCGGCGGCCGAATAGGTCTCGCGCGGGTGAAGCGTCGCGCGGATCGGCCGCAGATCGTGTTCGAGCGTGGCCTGGATCATGGCCAGCGGGCTCATCGACTGGAATGAGCGGTGCTCGGAGATCCGGCCCTGCAGCGGCATGAACAGGAAACCGTCGCGGGAACAGGTCCGCTCGCCCACCAGATGCCGCCGCCACCGCTGGAAGAAGGGTCGCGCCGCCGCGGGATCGACCGTGTCGGGATCGAAGGCCGCCTGCGCCACGTCGAACCACCAGCGCTGGTTCGTGGCCTCGATCTGCCAGAATGGGTTCTGATACGCCTGCCGCAGGCAGAGGCAGCGCGGCCCCACCGGCTCCTGCATGTGAAAGAGGCTCCAGCCCTGACGGCGATAGGGGTCGGCCCGCTCCTCGGGCGTGTCGCCATGCACCGCGATCCTGAGACCGTGGGGTGCCACCGCGGCCTCGATCCGGTTCACGATGTTGACCTTCCCTGCCGCGGCATCCTCGCGCATGGGGGAGGGCAGATAGATGTTGAGAATGCGGCTGTGCGGCATCTTTCCCCTTCCGGCTTCCCCGGACCATGCCGCAAGAAGGCTAAGGTGCGCTTAACGCCGCCGGTCCGGCGGGCGGCCGCCGCACGGGTTGTGCCCCCGGATCGGCGACTCCATATAGGCGCAAACGGAGGGTTTCATGGCAGAAGACAGGTTTCCCGGGTGGCACGGCACGACCATCCTCGCCGTGCGCCGGGGTGGCGAGGTCGTCGTCGCGGGCGACGGGCAGGTGAGCCTCGGCCAGACGGTCATCAAGGGCACGGCGCGCAAGGTCCGCAGGCTCTCGCCCGGCGGGCACGAGGTGGTGGCAGGCTTCGCGGGCTCGACCGCCGATGCCTTCACGCTGCTCGAGCGGCTGGAAAAGAAGCTGGAAGCCGCGCCCGGCCAGCTGGCCCGCGCCTGCGTCGAGCTGGCGAAGGATTGGCGCATGGACAAGTATCTGCGCAACCTCGAGGCGATGCTGATCGTGACGGACGGCGAGACGCTTCTCGTCCTCACCGGCGCGGGCGACGTGCTCGAGCCCGAGCATGACGTGACGGCCATCGGCTCGGGCGGAAACTTCGCGCTCGCCGCCGCCCGCGGCCTGATGGCCACGGACCTGCCGGCCGAGGAGATCGCCCGCAAGGCCATGGCGATCGCGGCCGACATCTGCGTCTACACGAACGGCAATCTGACGGTGGAGCGTATCTCGAAATGACCGACCTGACCCCGCGCGAGATCGTCTCGGAGCTCGACCGCTTCATCATCGGCCAGAAGGAGGCGAAGCGCGCCGTGGCGGTGGCGCTCCGCAACCGCTGGCGGAGGAAGCAGCTGGCCGACGACCTGCGCGACGAAGTCTATCCCAAGAACATCCTGATGATCGGCCCGACCGGCGTCGGGAAGACCGAGATCTCGCGCCGTCTGGCCCGGCTGGCCAAGGCGCCCTTCCTGAAGGTCGAGGCCACGAAGTTCACCGAGGTGGGCTATGTCGGCCGCGACGTGGACAGCATCATCCGCGATCTGGTGGATGCGGCCATCGTCGAGACCCGCGCCCGGATGCGCGAGGATGTGAAGGCCCGCGCGGCGAAGGCCGCCGAGGACCGCGTGATCGAAGCCGTCGCCGGGCGCGATGCGCGCGAGCAGACCCGCGAGATGTTCCGCGGCAAGCTGAAGCGCGGCGAGCTCGACAGCACGGTGATCGAGATCGACGTCGCCGATACGTCGAACCCGATGCAGATGCTCGACCCCACCGGGCAGGGCCAGATGGGGATGATGAACCTCGGCGAGATCTTCGGGAAGGCCTTCGGCGGGCGCACCCAGCGCCGGAAGATGACCGTGGCCGAAAGCCACGACATCCTGATGAACGAGGAGGCCGACAAGCTTCTGGACGACGAGGTGGTGAAGGCCACCGCGCTCGAGGCGGTGCAGCAGAACGGCATCGTCTTCATCGACGAGATCGACAAGGTCTGCGCCCGGTCCGACATGCGCGGGGCGGACGTCAGCCGCGAGGGCGTGCAGCGCGACCTGCTGCCGCTGATCGAAGGCACGACCGTCTCGACGAAATACGGGCCGGTCAAGACCGACCATATCCTCTTCATCGCCTCGGGCGCCTTCCATATCGCCAAGCCCTCGGATCTGCTCCCTGAGCTTCAGGGCCGCCTGCCGATCCGGGTGGAACTGCGCGCGCTGACCGAAGAGGATTTCGTCCGCATCCTGTCCGAGACCGACAATGCGCTGACGCTGCAATACAAGGCGCTGATGCAGACCGAGAAGGTGGGCATCACCTTCACCGAGGACGGGATCGCGGCGCTGGCCTCGATCGCGGCCGAGGTCAACCGGTCCGTCGAGAACATCGGCGCGCGGCGGCTCTATACGGTGATGGAGCGGGTGTTCGAGGAACTGTCCTTCCATGCCCCCGACCGCTCGGGCGAGGAGGTGACGGTGGACGCGGCCTATGTCGAGAAGAACCTCGGCGAACTGGCGCGTTCCAGCGACCTCAGCCGCTACGTTCTGTGAGGCGAGCGCCGGCAGGAGACCCTCCTGCCGGCGCTCCGCGGGCCTTCGGGTCAGAAGGCGAAATAGAGGAACTCGGCGGGCGGACTGCCGAAGATGCGCAGCAGGGTGATGCAGAGCACCGCCCCCACCATCAGCCCGTGCGTCGGCGAGGGCTTCCAGTAGAAGGCGGCGAAACGGGCCCGCTCGCGCGCGGGTGCCTTCGGCGCGGTGTGGGCCTTCAGCCCCACCCATTCCTGCGTGTTCGGCAGCGCCCAGATGATGAAGAGCCCGAACAGCACCACCACCGTATCGCCGAGATAGAGATAGCCGCCGTGCTCGCCCATCCCGGCGAGGCCACGCACCACCGTCAGGGCGTCGGTGAGGGTGGGCGACTTGAAGAAGACGAAGCTCACCGTCACCGCAAGGAAGGTCACCAGCACCTTGACCGGCGACAGGAGCGACGAGAGCGGCGCAGGGATCCGGGCCCGTCCCGCTGAGGTCGCGCGCCAGCCGTGGTTCGCGACCAGCATGGCCCCGTGCAGCAGCCCGAAGACGATGAACTGCCAGCCCGCCCCGTGCCAGACCCCGGCAAGGCCCATGGTCACCAGCGTCGGGAAAGCGAGCATCACGAGGAAGGGCAGCACCTGCGGCTTGCGGGGATTCCAGACCGGCTGGCCGCGCTCCATCCGCCGGCGCATCACGGTCTTGGTGATCGGGTTGTAGAGATAGGCCGTCAGGAAGCGCGTGAGCGTGATGTGCCAGCGCGACCAGAATTCGATGATCGTCTGCGACTTGTAGGGCGAGTCGAAGTTGAAGGGCAGCAGGATCCCGAACATGAGCCCGAGGCCGATGGCCATGTCGGAATAGCCAGAGAAGTCGAAATAGAGCTGGAGCGCGAAGGCCACCGCGCCCCGCCAGGCGAAGGCGAGATAGGCGGCCTCGCCCCCCGCGGCCAGATCCCAGAGCGGCTGGGCGAGTGGCGCCAGCGTGTCGGCCATGCCGATCTTCTTGAACAGTCCGAAGCAGAAGACGGTGAAGCCCAGCACCAGCTTGGCCTGATCGATGCGGAAGGTCTCGTCCCGCTCGATCTGGGGCACGATCTCGCGGTAATGCACGATCGGCCCGGCGATCAGCTGCGGGAAGAAGGTGATGAACATCGCATAGCGGATCGGGTTCGGCCGCCCGATCCGGCCCTCGTGGCAATCCACCAGATAGGCGATCTGCTGGAAGGTATAGAACGAGATCGCGAGCGGCAGCAGGATGTGCGGCACCGGCACGTCCGCCGCGGTCAGGGCGTTCAGGATCTCGACCAGGAAGCCCGCATATTTGAAGAAGCCGATGGCCGCGAGATTGGCGGCCACCCCCGCAAGCAGGAGCCACCGGCGCGGCGTCTCGACCAGCATGATCCCGAGCAGGTAGTTCAGCCCCAGCGAGATCAGCAGCATCGGCAGGAACGCGACGTTCCACCAGCCGTAGAAGAAGAGCGAAGCCGCAACCAGCCAGCCCACGGCCCAGAGCTTGTTCGGAAGCCTGCCCAGGAGATAATAGCCGAGAAGGCTCAACGGCAGGAAGGCGAACAGGAACTCCGGGCTGTGGAACAGCATCAGGCGGCCTTCTTGTCCCGGATCAGGGCCACGAAATCACCGACGTTCTTCAGATCTTCGAGTTCGGACGACCTGAACGAGACGCCGAAGCGCATCTCGGAGGCGACGACGATGTTGATGTGGTTGAAGCTGTCCCACTCGGCCACGTCATGCGCGGAGAGGTCGGGGGTGGCCACCAGCTCGGGATCGTCGAACACCTGCCGGAGGATGGAGGTCAGGCCGTCGTAAATCTCGGGGTCGGTCATGAAGGTCTCCTCGGGTTCGTCGTCGGTCGCCTGCGGCGGAGCGCGCCGCCGGAGGCAGGGTCAGTGGGTCACGCCGCGCTCGGTCAGCCGGATATGCGGCGGGGGCGGCGGCGGCACAGCCAGATCGAGCCGCCAGAGCGCCGCAAGGCCGTCGGCGCCCGCCGGCGCGAAGCCCAGCCGCGGGAAGAGATCGGCGACCATGCCGTTCTTGGGCGTCGGCCGGTAGCAGCCGACGACCGTCGAGGCGCCGGCCTGCCGGGCGGCGCGCGCGATGACGGCGGCCACCGCCTCCTCGACCCTTCGTCCCAGCACGCGGCAACTCATGAGCCAGGTGTCCACCTCGAACAGCTGGCCGCCCTCCCCATCGGGGCGCAGCCGGCCCAGCACCACGGAGACGATGCCGTTGTCGCCGAACCGATCCTTCAGCCGCACGCAGAAGGTGAGCATCCCCGGATCGCCGATCATCGCCCCCACCTCTGCCTCGGTGTAGCGCCGGGTGGTCAGGTTGAACTGGTTCGTCTTGTTGATGAGCTGCGTCACCCGCACTAGATCGACGGGCTGCACCGGCCCCACCTGCATCTCCATGTCGAGCCCGGCGAGGAAGCTCTCCATGTCGGGAGCCACCACCTCGAGCTGGCGCCGCGCGGCATTGGCCGCATATTGCTCGGCCCGCAGCGCGTCGTCGGGCGTGTAGCCCACCGCCTCGAAGAGACCGGCGGCGGCAAGGCAGCGGATGTAGGTTTCGGGCTCCTCGGGCACTTCCGGCACGGCCACGGCCGGGAACTGTTCGCGCAGAAGCGCCCGCTCGGCCGGGTTGTCGTCGAAGAAGACCAGCGCCTCGAGCCCGAGGTTCAGCTCCTGTGCGATGCGCTGCAGGCCCTGGCCCTTGTCCTCCCAGTTGGCCACGAAGGCCGCGAAGTCCGACCGGCGCAGCACCATCTCGGGATGATCGAAGGCGGCGAGCGCGCGCTCGGGATCGTTCTTCGAGCTGACGGCAAGCAGGATGCCCCGCTCGCGCAGCGCCCGGCAATAGAGCTGGAAGGCCTTGAAGGCCTCGCCCCGCGCCGAGCCCTCGCCGATCACGATCCCCTCGATGCCGTCGTCGCCGATCACCCCGCCCCAGAGCGTGTTGTCGAGATCGAGCACCAGCACCTTGCGGGTCAGGCCGCGCATGGCGGCGAGGATCCGCGCCACCTGATCGCCGAACCACGGCCCCGCCGCAGGGCTCACATGCTGCTTGGCATGGAGCCACATGAGCCGGTCCTGCAGCGCGTCGAGCCCTTCGGCCTCGGCCGCGGCGACCGGATCGAGGATCAGCACCCGCTCCTCGCGGGCGGCGCGGATCAGCCGGTGCTGCATCTCGGCCACCATGGCCCGGCGCGCGGCGGGGATCAGCCGGTCGAGATGACCGAAGACCGGATCGGTCGTCGGCACCGGAAGCTGCTGGATCACCGCGGCGCCTATCGCCCGAAGCGCGCGCCAGCGGTGGACGGTCTCGGACAGGCTCGCCTCGAGCGCCGCCTCCACCTCATCGGGCGGGGTGGCCAGCGGCAGTTGCGGCACGAGATCCGTCTCGCAGGAGCAGATCAGCACCGCATCGGGCCTGAAGGCCGCCAGTTCGGAGGCGGGATCGAGGATCGCCTGCCGCCACTGACCGTAGGGCGGCACATGAACCTCGAGCGCGAGGCCGCGGCGGAGCGCGCCCACGGTCAGACCCGGCACCAGATGCTCGACGGTGAAGGAGCCCAGAAGCGCGAGCCGCAGCCGCGGCACTTCGGGCGGGGCCTTGGCCGTGCGGAGAGCCCGTTCGATCCGGGTGGTCTGGAGGAAGTCGATGCGGTGCCCGGCCAGATGCCGCAGGGCGCGCCAGGCCTCGGGCGGATCGTCGGCAGCCCGTGTGCGGGCCCGGGCCAGATCGCCCTCGAAATCCGCCGCGACCGGCAGCCAGTGCAGTTCAAGCGGTTTGCTTTTCATCGCTCTCCACCTCCTCAGCCAGATGAATGTCCTGCACCGTCCCGGCGGGGGGCGGTGCGTCGAGCGCGGCGACGAGCGCCTGCGCCACGCGTTCAGGGGACAGGAACCTGCCTCCGGCGTCGGCCCGGGCGCGCTCCAGCAGGCGCGGGTCGAAGGCGCCGAGCATCGGCGTCTCGACGAAGCCGGGGGCCACCACGCTCACCCGCAGCCCCGCGGGCCCCAGTTCGGCGGCGGCCGCCGCGAGCAGGGCGCGCAGCGCCGCCTTCTGCGCCACATAGGCGGCCATGTGGCGGGCCACGGGCGGCTCGGACGCGGCCGACAGGACGGCCAGCACATGCCCGCCGCCCGCGCGCCGCCACCAGAGCCGCCAGGCCGTGGCGATCAGCGCGTGACAGCCGGCAAGCGCCGCCGCCTGAAGCGCCAGATCCTCGCCCTGACGCCCGAAGGGCGCCACGAAGGGCGCGGGCCAGGCGCAGAGCGCGAGTGACGCGGGCGGCTCGGGAAGTGCTGCCAGCGCGGTCTCGAGCGCTGCGGGATCCTGAAGCGGCAGCGCCAGCGGCTCGGCCCGTCCGCCCGCCTGCGTGATCTCGGCGGCAAGGGCCCGGGCCCGTCCGGCCCCCGCGCCGTAGCCGACCCACACCGGGTGCTGCCGGGCCGCGATCCGGCAGAGTGCGCCACCGATGGCGCCGCTGCCGCCCGTCACGAGGAGCCCACCGGTCACTCGGCCGCCTCGCGGGCAGACCGCGGTTCGGGCAGCAGGGTCATGGCCTCGCCCTCGGCGATGCGCCGGCCGCCGGCCGAGATCGTCAGGCGGATGAGCCGGATGCCGAGAGGCGGCGTCTCGTGCTTC
Organism: Cereibacter sphaeroides 2.4.1; assembly: GCF_000012905.2. NCBI lineage: Bacteria > Pseudomonadati > Pseudomonadota > Alphaproteobacteria > Rhodobacterales > Paracoccaceae > Cereibacter > Cereibacter sphaeroides. The sequence goes on from NC_007493.2 coordinate 125,816, forward strand.
ACCTCGGCCTCGAGCTGCGCGCGTTCGCCCACGAGGAGCGGCCGGCGGAACTTCATCGTCAGCGATTGCCAGACGCAGCCATGCCCCGGCAGCGCCGTGCCGAGCAGCCGGGACACTTCGGCGATCAGCAGGCCGCCATAGACGATGGGGCCGTCGAATCCCCTTTCGCGGGCGAAGAAGGTGTCGAAGTGGATGGGATTGTCGTCCCCGCTGATGGAGCGAAAGGCCTCCATCCGATCGGTGGTCACGGTGAAATCGAACGCTATCGTCAAATTGCGCCTCGAATCGAATTCATGTCGCAGCGAAGCCGCCGCAAGTCGTTGATCAAAAAAACGGAGCTGCAAATGCGGGCGCAGCCGGGGGTAGAGCCTATAGGAAGCAGGATACCACGAGCTTTGTTCCCCAATCGAACTTTTTTTCCTCCGCCTCAAGAAAGCGCTCGCTCTGCGGCCAAGGGCGCGTATCTTTCCCGGAGTGACCCGGCGCCGATTTGTCGGTGGGCCTTTCCTCAGGCCGGGCGCGGTTTGTTGAGATTGAAGGCAGCTTGGGATGAGAAGTTATATTCTGTCCGCCGCCGCAGGCATGGTCCTGATGGCAGGTGCACTAGCGGCGGCCTTCACGGCGGCTGCGGCGATCTGGCCCGACAAGATGCCGCCGCCCGCGATCTCGGGCAGCATCGCGACCGATGAGAAGCTGAAATATCTGCGCGACCGCGGGCGGGAGCCGGTGGATGTCCTTGCTATCGGGTCCTCCATCACATGGAAGCATCTCGACGGCGCGCCGTTCGACGGCCGGGTGGGCAATTTCGTGAACGGCGGCACGGCCTATCTTCAGGTGCATGAGATCCGAACCTTCACCCGCTTCTATCTGGACCTCTATCCCCGGATCTCGCAGGTGGTGATGCTGAGCGCGCTGCCCGACTACGGCACCTGCGCGGGAGAAGGGCGGATCATGGATCTCGAGGATGCAGCCTCCTACGTCCGCGGCCGTATGCCGGAAGCCTGGTTCTACATGCGCTATTTCGCCCCCCTCCGCTACGTCCTGCAGGCGCGGCGGCGGTCCGAGCGGCTGAAGCCCTACGATGCCTTCGGCTACTGGCTGGACCGGCACGGCACGACGCCCTCGATGCTGCCGACCGAGGTGGGCTACGACCTGCGCTACGACGAGATCGCGCTCGATCCCGCCTGCCTCGAGGCGCTCGACGGGCTGAACCGCGATCTCACGGCGCGGGGCGTGACCTTCACGCTGGTGATGACCCCGGTCGCGCCGCGCTATTCCGACCTCCACCCGGCCACCACGCGGGCGACCGAGCGGATCGAGAGCTTCGCGCGCAGCCGGGGGATCCGGCTTATCGACTTCTTCGGCGATCCTTCCTTCGAGGACGCCGATTTCTGGGATGCCTTTCACATGCAGTGGCCGGCAGCCCGCCGACTGTCGCGCGAGGTGGCAGATACACTTCTCTGACCCGTTTCAGCGGGCCGCCCGGACCGCCGCGACAGACCCCGGGTTTCATTCCGACCGAAGATTGACAGGAGCATTTGCATGAAGGCCGTATTGCTTGCGGGTGGCTATGGAACGCGGTTGAGCGAGGAGACGGGCATCGTCCCGAAACCCCTCGTCGAGATCGGCGGTCGGCCGATCCTGTGGCACATCATGAAGATCTACGCCGCGCACGGGATCACCGATTTCGTGATCTGCTGCGGCTACAAGGGTCACATGATCAAGGATTATTTCCTGAGCTACTTCCACCGCAACAGCGACATCACGATCGACGTCCGCTCGAACCAGATCGAGCTGCACCGTCCCGTGTCCGAGCCGTGGCGCGTGACGATGGTCGATACCGGGCTCGAGACCATGACCGGCGGGCGGATCAAGCGCATCCGCGAGCATATCGGCGACGAAACCTTCTGCCTGACCTATGGCGACGGTGTCTCGGACATCGACATCGGCAGCCTCGTGGCCTTCCACAAGGAGCAGGGCGTGGCAGGCACCGTCACCGCCGTGCGACTGCCCGGCCGCTTCGGCGCGCTCGACCTGTCGGAAGGCACGCGGGTCAACCGGCTGCGCGAGAAGAGCATGATGGACGGCCAGACCATCAACGGCGGCTTCTTCGTCCTCGAACCTTCGGTCTTCGACTATATCGACGGCGATGCCACGGTCTGGGAGGAAGAGCCGCTGCAGGGCCTCGTCCGCGACGGCCAGCTCGCGGTCTACCGCCACGAAGGCTTCTGGCAGAACATGGACACGCTGCGCGACAAGACGCTGCTGCAGGGTCTGTGGGAGAAGGGCAAGGCCCCCTGGAAGATCTGGGACTGACCGTCTCACCCCGCCGGCCTTTCCCGGCGGGGACCGTTCCGGGGCCTCGTATCTGACCTCTTCCGGCGGCTACGGCGGCCCCCGCCCGGCTCTGGGCAGAGCATGAGCAGCAGCGGCCGGCGCGCCTCGGGTCGGCCTTTGGATCAGGTGAGCCCTCGGCATCCGCCTCCGGGCATCGGCGCATCCGTGGCCGGCACGCGAGCCCGCGCCCGGCCGCGGAGCCCGAGGCCCCGCTCTACCACTGCAGGCTCTCGGCCTCGCGGTTGGGCAGCACCGCCAGGAACCGCAGCGGCATGGCGGGCACGAGCCCCGGGTCCAGCGCCGCGAGCTTCCAGGTGAGCGAGAGCGTCGGCACCCGGCCCTGCAGGAGCGCGCGCAGGAAGAGGTAGCTGTAGGCGCGGCGATAGCGGCGGATGCGGTCGGCCACCGTCCGGCGGTCGGACGCCGTCAGCGAGAGCCGCCGGCCGACCGTGTGGAAGAACATCAGCATGTAGCCGGTGCGGTCCACCACCTTGGTGGATTTCCAGTCGAACGCGTCGAAATAGACGTTCACGCCCCGGCCGCAGAGCACGTTCATCTTCCAGGACACGACGGTGCGCGCCCCGGCCGCGATCAGCGACAGCCAGAAGAGCTGGTCCTCGCCGGCGTTCCGCAGCCGCGGGTCGAAGCGCAGCGTCTCGACGAAGCTCTGCCGCACCACGACCGTCGAGGTCTGGCTGAGGTAGGTATCGACCGACGCCGCCATGATCGAGGGCTGGTCGAAGGCCAGGATCGGCGCCTCGGCATCGAGCACGGTGACGCCCGCGTGCCGCTCCTCGCGCATCCGGCGCAGGGCGGGGGTGCGCTCGAAATAGGTGATGTCGTCGTCGGTGCGCTGGTGGTCGCAGAAATGGAAGTCGTAGCCGCGCGCGAGCAGATCGAGCGCATCCGCGAGATGGGTGGGCTGCCAGATGTCGTCGGAATCGAGGAAGGCCACATGGTCGAAGCCCTCTGCCGCCACGGCATCGAGCCCCGCGTTCCGCGCGGCGCCGGGGCCGCCGTTCTTCTGGGCGATCAGCCGCACGGGAACCTTGCCCTGCCGCCCCTCGACCTCGGACCGGGCGGACACGGGGGACTCGTCGTCGATGACGAAGACGGTGAGGCTATGGCCTTCGGGAAGGATCTGCCCATCGACCGAGTCGAGCGCGCGAGAGAGGATCCCCGCCTCCCGCTGATAGAAGGGGATGATGACTGCGGTTCTCATGCTGAAAAGTCCTGAAGCAAATGTCTCTGTCAATGAATCTCGGGGCCGCGGCGGGGGCGCCACAGCCGCCCAGCGTCCGAACAGCCGTAACGGCCATGTTATCCAGAGAGCCGGGGCCGAGACAAACGCTTTTCCGCCTCGCCCATGCGCCGGGCCGAGGCTCCGCCCAGAAGGATGGCGCGCTCCGGGTCAGGGCCCCGACCGATACCACTGTGCGCCTGCCGGGCGCTCGCCGGATGAGCCGCCCGGCCTGCCATCCCGCCCGGCGCCACACCGAGGCTTTTAAAGACGACCGTGACGGGCAAAGAGGCCGGGAGTGCAGCATCGCGGTTAGTCGCTGTTCAGTAGCCGGTCATCTCGAGATAGCCCCGCCCGGTATGGCTGCCCCGGATCGCGATGGGGCCTTCCCAGTAGGGCACGGAGGTGTCCATCCAGGCGCGGTCGTTCATGGCCTCCACCGTCACATCGAGCCCCTTCTCGGGCAGTGCCACCCGCCATTCCACCGGGATCTTCCGCACCGTCACCTCGGCCGCGCGCCCCGGCGTCACTTGGAGGGCGCCGGGCGGCATCGGTTCGGGCCGGCCTTCGGGCGAGATCCAGGTGGCGCTGGTGTAGCCCTCTCCGCCGTCGCGGAGGCGGAAGCCCATCAGCCGGGCCCCGTCGTCGAACATGAGCGAGAACCAGTCCCAGCCGGTCTGGTCCTCGGCGAGCGGCTGCGAGGACCATTCCCGGTCGAGCCAGGCCTTGCCGGTGACCGCGATGCTCTTGCCCTCCACCTCGATCCGGCCCTCGACCCGGTAGAAGGGCTGGGAATAGTACCAGCTCGCCTGCCCCGCCGCCGACTTCACCGAATAGCCCTGCTCGCCCTGCGCGACGAGCGGACCCTCGGCCTTGAGCCGCAGATCGTAGGAAAAGCCGGATCCCGAGGCGGCGAGCGAGAGCGCCGACAGCGCATCCGCGCCGGGGGAGGCGGTGCCGGTCATGTGCCAGTCGTCGATCCAGGCCTCGAAGGGCTCGGCCGTCACGCCCGCCTGCCCGATCCCGCCGCGCCCGTAGCGCTCGGCCACGAAATGCCGGTCGGGCGTGGTCAGGGCCGCATGGCCGAGCCAGAGCTGCGGGCTCTCCCAGCCCGCCCCCTCGTGCGGGGCCAGCGCCGAGCGGAACAGCGTCCACTGGATGCCGTAGTCGCGCCCGTCCTCGCCGGTCAGGACCGAGGTCAGATACCACCATTCGATGCGGTACTCGGGATGGGGCCCGTGATCGCGCGGAAAGACGAGCGGCCGGCCCCGCTGCGGCGTGGCGAAGCCCTCGGCCGTGGCGCCGAGGCCGGCGAAGCCCTGTGCCCCTGCGGGCGCGGTGTGGCCGAGCGTCACGAGAAGGATCGCCGCCGCGATGCGAAGGGCGAAGCGGAAGGGGGAAAGCCTCTCAGCGTTCATTGGCAAAGACCCTCAGGAGGTCGGCCGGCCGCAGCCGGGCCAGGCGCCGCACCGGCACGGCGGCGGCGAGCGCCGCGGCCACGAGGGCCAGCGTGCCGAGCGTGAGCCAGTCGAGCGGGAAGACATGCATGGGCAGGCGCCAGCCGAAGGCCTGCACATTGACCACCGCCAGCAGCACCCAGGCGAGGGCCAGCCCGAGCGGCAGGGCCGCGGCCATCGTGCCTGCCGCCAGAAGGAGCGTGCGGAGCATCTCGAGCCGCGCGAGCCGCGCCTTGGTCAGCCCCATGGCCCAGACGGGGGCCAGCTGCGGCAGCCGCATCCCCGACAGGACCATGAGGCTTGCGAACATGGCAAGCCCCGCCACCCCCAGCGTCAGCACATTGAGCGCGGCCGTCACGGCGAAGGTGCGCTCGAACACCTGCAGCGAGAAGCCCTTGAGGCTCGCCTGATCGATCAGCCCCTCGTCGCCCAGATCGAAGGCCGTGCGCATCTCCTCGGCCAGCGCGGCCGCGCGGTCGGGGGCCACGCGGATGCCGTAGCGCCGCCGCTCGGCCTCGGGGTGCAGCGCGAAGAAACGGTCGAGGCCCAGGATCACCTGCGCCGAAGGGTTGCCGTAATCGCTGTAGACGGCCGCGATCCGCCCCTGCCAGCCCGGCAGGCGGATCGGATCGCCCGGCTCCAGCCCCTCGCGGCGGGCGAGCTGTTCGTTGACGAGCGCCCAGTCGCCGCCCGCGAGCAGGTCCCACACGCCCGGCACCTCGGCCAGCAGCGGCCAGTTCTCGCGGTAGGTCGGATGGTCCGCCATGCCGTAAAGCTGCGCGGGCTGGCCCAGCACCTCGGTCTCGGCCCGCACGATGGGCAGCACCGCCTCGGCCCGCGGCTCGAGCCAGCGCACGACCCGGTCCGCGGTGTCCCGATCGGGGGCGCTGAGATAGAGCTCGAAGGCGAGGCGCTGGTCGAGCCATCCGGTGAAGGTCAGCCGGAAGCTCGAGACCATGGTGCCAACGCCGATATTGGCCGCAAGCGCAAGGAGGAGCGCCATCAGCGCGAGCGAGAGGCCGGGCAGCTGCTGGCGCGTGTCGGCCCAGAACCACTGCGCGATGGGCCCGCGTGCGAGCCCCTGCGCCCCCCGCAGGAGGGCCGCGAGCAGCACGGGCAACAGGAGCGCTGCGCCCAGAAGCAGCGCCGCGAGCAGCACGAAGGCCGCGACGATCCCCCGGCCCCAGAGCAGGAGGACGCCCGCGAGGATCAGGAGGCCCACCGCCGCCATCGCCTGCCGCCAGAGCGCCCGCTCGGAGGCCACGGCCCAGGCGCGGGGCTGGGCGGGGGCCAGTAGCGGCAGATGGGCCACGCGCCAGAGGCTCTGGGCCGAGGAGACGAGGGTGCCCAGAAGCGCGATCCCGAGCCCGGCCGCGGCCCATCCCGGGCGGAAGGCGAGCGTGCCCGGCACCTCGGCGCCGTAGAGGCCGCGCAGGGTCGCCGCCACATCGGGCAGCAGCAGCGCCGCCACCAGATAGCCGAGCAGGAGGCCGGCCGCGCCCGCGAGTAGCGCGAAGAGCAGGAGTTCCGCGAAGAGAAGTCCGATCAACGTCCGTGCCGTGACGCCAAGCGCGCGGAGGGTTCGAAACATCGGGCGGCGCTGCTCGAAGGCGAGCCCGATGGCGGAATGGACTATGAAGAGGCCCACGGCAAAGGAGAGAAGCCCGAAGGCGGTGAGGTTCAGGTGAAAACTGTCGGTGAGCCGCGCCACGTCGCTCTCGCTGTCGGGCGGGATGAGGCGTAGCCCATCGGGCAGGGGCCCCGGCTGCGGCGCCGCGGGATCGAGGAGGAGATGCGAGATCCGCCCCTCCATGCCCAGAAGCCTCTGCGCCTGCCCGATATCCATGAGCCCGGTGCCGGGGGGCAGCCCTTCGGCCGCGCGCATCGGCGGCAGCTCCGCGCCCTGCATCCGCGCCAGCGTCTCGGGGTCGGCGAAGATCAGCCCCGGCGCGGTCAGGAAGGGCAGCAGCGCGTCGCCCTCGCCGAACTCGACCTGCCGGGCCGGGGCGGGCAGGGTCAGCGGGTCGATCCCGATCAGGCGCAGGCTCCGCCGCTCGTCGATGCGCAGCCGCCCTTCGACCACCGGCGAGACGCGCCAGCCTGCCCGGCGCAGGGCGACGTAGGTCTCCTGCGGCACAGGCCCCTCGGCCGCGATCCGGCTCAGCCGATCCTGCCCGAGCGTCGCCGCGGCTTGGGCATAGCTCGCCCGTGCCTCGGCATTGATCGCCTGCACCCCCGACCAGAGCGCCGTGGCGAGCGCGAGCCCCAGAAGCAGCATCGCAAGCTGCAGCGGGCTCCGCCGCCAGTGCGAGAGCAGCGCCGCCAGCGCGGTGCTCATGCGACCCGCCCCGCCGAGAGCTGCACCCGGCCCTGAAGCCGCCCCGCGAGGCGGGCCGAATGGGTGACCATCAGAAGCCCGGCGCCCGTCTGGCTCACGAGGCGCAGGAAAAGCGCCATGACGGCATCGCCCGTGGCCTCGTCGAGGTTGCCGGTGGGCTCGTCGGCCAGCACGAGGCGGGGGCGGGCGGCAAGCGTCCGGCCGATGGCCACCCGCTGCTGCTGGCCGCCCGAGAGCTGCTCGGGATAGCGGTGCAGGCAGGCGGCAAGCCCCAGCGTCTCGGCCAGCTCGGCCTGCCATTGGGGATCGTGCCGACCGGCGAGGCGGGACTGAAAGGCAAGATTGGCCGCCACGTCGAGCGAGGGGATCAGGTTGAACTGCTGGAAGACGAGCCCGACCGTGCCCCGCCGCAGACGCGCGCGCTCGGCATCGCCGGCCTGCGAGATATCATGGCCCGCCACGACGATCCGGCCCGCGTCCGCCGCATCGAGCCCGGCCGCCAGATGCAGGAGCGTGCTCTTGCCGCTGCCCGACTCTCCCGTCAGCGCGAGGCTCTCGCCCGCGGCGAGCGTCAGGTCCACCCCGGCCAGAACCTGCACCGGCCCCTCGCCGGTCGCGTAGCTTTTGGTCACGCCCTCGAGCGAGAGCAGCTTGTCCGAAGGATCCTTCACCCGCACCGTCCACACCTTCCTTCCGGCAGCCCCCGCCGGCTGGCCCAGAGGTAGCACGGCGGATCCGGGACGCCAGAGCCCGCGCTCTCACGAGATGGTGGCGCAGGCACCGCCGGCGCCCGAAGAGGATGGCGCTGCCGGCGGCCGCTCCCGGAGTGTGTGCGGGAGCTGGAAAATGCGAGGAAGAACCCCTCGGCCAAGGCCGGTCCTCGGGGGCGCAGGCCCCGGCACGCCCGGAGGTCGGGGGCCAGGGTGTCGCCCGAGGCGGTCCTCCCGCGGACGCTGCGGCCGTCAGATCCGCACGAGGTGGTTGTCCCAGGCGGCCGCGGTGCGCTCGAGCGGACGGAAGCCCTCGGGCGTGAGGCGGGTGATCGCGCCACCGCCATCGGTCACGAGGAAGCCGCCCGGCAGCGGCGCCACACCGCAGGCATCGGGCCGCGCCAGCGTGGCCAGCGGCGCGCCGTCCTCGGCATGGAGCTGGACGACCCCGCCCCGCGGCGAGGTGAGCGCGATCATCCCCTCCGAGCGGGCGATGGAGCCCGCATAGCCGCGCATGGCGAAGAGATCCTCCTCGCGCGGGGGGCAGAGCCGCAACGCCTCGCCGCGGCGGTGCAGGCCCAGCAGCGGCACCGGCTCGGCCGGATCGCCCTCCCACTGCATCGCGAAGGCGACCGTTCCGTCCTCGGCCAGCGCAAGGTGGCGGATCGAGTTCTGCCGCAGCTCCTCGGGCAGTTCGGCCTGTTCCAGAAGCGCGCCCTCGGGCGAGAGGTAGGAGAGGTTCGGGCGCATCGTCTCGACATTGAGCTTGCTGCGGTCCTGCGGATCGGTCCGGATGCCGCCGTTGGCCACCACCAGATTGTCCGAGCCCGGCATCCGGCGCAGCTCGTGCGGGCCGATGCCGCCCGAGGGAAACTCGTCCACGCGGTGCCATGCCGCGGTATCCCAGATGCCCACCACGCCCTCGGAGGTCTCGGCCACCACCTCCGAAGTGTAGAGCAGGGACCCGTCCGCGGAATAGGCGCCGTGGCCGTTGAACTGCCGCCCGTCGGGCGGCGTCAGGCGGGCGCGCAGCGTGCCGCTCGCGCAGCCGATCACCAGCGCATAGGTGCCGGGGCGGCGGGCGAAGGCCACCGCCTCGGCCCGAGTCGGATGGGCGGCGGCAGCATGGCCCCGCGCGGGCAACGGGATCGCGAAGAGCATCGCGCCCGCCTCGGTCAGGCCGTGCAGCGCGAAGTCGCCCGAGGGCATCCGCGCGGCGGCGAGGAAGGCGGGGCTGCCCGCGTCGGCCCAGCCGAGGCGCGGCAGGGCCGAGGCGACGAGGCCGGCGAGGATGTGGCGTCGCGTGGCCATCTCAGTCTCCGTCCGCGGCGTTGAAGCCCACGCTCACGCCCAGGGCGCCGCCGACCTCGGCCGAGAGCACATCGCGGAGCGCATGCAGCCGCTGCTGCAGGATCTCCACCCGGAGCCGTCCCGAAGGGTCCGCCACAGCGTCGAAGCGCGGATCGTCGAGACGGGCTGCCCGCGACCGCGCCTGATCGAAACCCTCGCGGCTGCGCGGGCTGTCGGGGGCCAGCGCCAGCGCCAGCCGTTCGAGGGCGGCGAGCGACAGTTCGACATTGCGCAGGCTGCGGCCCGAGAGCCGCGCCTCGGCCCGCTCGGGCCGGGGTCGGTCGAAGCTGCCGAGCGGGCGGCCGAGCCGCTGGTCGGCGGTGAATTCGAGCCCCGCCATGAGCTGGGTGAACAGCGCCTGCCGCGCCTCGGCCTCGGTCAGGAAACGGTCGTTGCCGTCTCTGCCCGCCGTCAGCACGAGCGGTGCAAAGGTCTCGCGCCAGTCCGTCTCGAGATCGGCGGCCATGCGGGCCAGATCCGCCGCCGTCGCGCGGGTGAGCGCACAGGCATAGTCGCCGGCGAAGGCCGGATCGTAGAGCAGCCGCTCGAGCGCGAAGAGGCCGCGGGCCGCCACCGAGACCTCGGCGAACCGCTCGGGCGCGAGGAGGTCCGGGTCGGCCGCCTCGAGGAGGCGTGCCTGCGTGCGGGCGCCGCTGCCCTTCGGATCGGGCCAGAAGGCGATGGCGAGGGCGCGCCCGTCGGTCTCGGACGGCCCGATGCGCAGATGCGAGACAGCCATCCAGGCGTCGAAGGCCGCGTTCCAGGGCGCCTTCAGCGCCTCGGCGCTGCAGTCGGCGCGGGCGGCCGTGTCGAGGGCTGCGGTGGCGGCGGTGAAGCCCTCATAGCCGGGTAGGATGGTCTCGTTCACCGCCTCGGGCACGCCCGCGCGGAGCGGCACGGCGGCCAGAAGGGCGAGCAGGCCCCAGAGGGGGGCGGAGAGGGCGGGACGCATCAGAGATCCTCCACGAAGGCAACAAGGGCGGCACGATCCGGGGCGGGCAGGGCCATGACGCGGGCCCTGGCGGCCTCGGCCTCGCCGCCGTGCCAGAGCACCGCCTCGAGGATGGAGCGGGCGCGGCCGTCATGCAGGAAGTTGGCATGTCCGCTCACCTGCTCGGTGAGCCCGATCCCCCAAAGGGGCGCGGTACGCCATTCGCGCCCGGTGGCGCGGCCCTCGGGACGCCCGTCGGCCAGCCCCTCGCCCATGTCGTGCAGCAGAAGGTCGGTGTAGGGCCAGATCAGCTGGAAGCTCTGCTCGGGCTGGTCCTTCAGCCGATGGGTCACGAATTTCGGCACATGGCAGGCGGGGCAGCCCGCCTCGTGGAACAGCTGCTTGCCGCGCAGCACCTGCGGATGCTCGACCCGCCGCCGCTCGGGCACGGCGAGGTTGCGGGCATAGAAGGCGGTCAGCGCGAGGCCCGTGCGGTCGATCTCGAGATTGTCGCGCTTGCCGGGCTCGATCCCGTGGGGTGCTGCACGGCAGGCGGCCTGCGCCTCGGTGCATTCCCCCCATGGCTCGGGGAAGAGTGCGTTCGCGATGCCCATGTCGCCCGAGAAGGCCGCGGCCGATTGCTGGAGAACGGTGGGTGCGCCTGCCTTGAGCCCGAAGCGGCCCAGCATCGGCGCATCGGCTTCGGCCGACCAGACGAAGCTCGGCCGGCCCGAGATGCCGTCGCCGTCCCGGTCGTCCGGATCGGCATGGGTGAGGATGTCGGCGGCGGGGATCGCCTCGAGAAGCCCAAGACCGATCATCTGCGGCGTGACGCGGGGCGAGAGCATCACACCGGCCGCCAACGGCCCGTAGCCCGGATCCTCGATAGAGTAGGAGGGTTTGCGCAGCGTCACCACGGTACCGTCGCCGAGCGTGACCGGCACCTCCTGCCAGTCGATCCGCATCCGGCCCTCGGGCGCGAGGCCGGGGGCGGCGAAGTCCTGAAGCTGGCCGCCGTAGGTGGGCTCGGCGCTGGTGGCGATCCACTCCTCGATCCCCTCGGGCGTGGGCCCGCCCGGCACCGAGAGCCGCAGGAACATCGAGACCGCATCGTCCCCGGGGCCCTCCGGCACATGGCCGCGCCCGTCCTTCAGGTGGCAGTTCTGGCAACCGCGCGCATTGTAGAGCGGCCCGAGCCCGTCGGACGCCTGCGTCGAGGAGGGCGAGGCCACCCAGAGCTTGCGGAAGAGCCCGTTGCCGAGCTTGAAATCCATCTCGCGCTCGAAGGGCATGTTGCCCGAGGAGAGCGAGAAGGCATCCGCCGTGTCGCGCGCGCGCACGCTCGCGGCCCCGCCGGGCATCGCCTCGAAGGCCTCCGGTGCCGAGAAGTCGGTGGGCGGTGCGAGGACGCCCGCGATCCGCGCCGCCTCGGCCGCCGTCCGCGGCACGACGGTCAGGTTCGGCGGATCGAGCGGCTCGGCTGCGACGGGAAAGGCCAGGAAACTGAGCAGAACGGGCAAACGGGACATGGAGTGGAATCCTTTCCCCGCCTGTCTCGCGCCATTCCCCGAGTCTTTCAATCGGAAAAAGAGGCCTCGCTCGCGCCCGGGAGGCTCGCCGGAGAGGGAGGCCGGCATGCCGGCCGCAAACGGTCGGCACACCGCGCGCAGCCGACCCCGGGGGCCGGCGGCAAAGCCGCGCCGGGCGTCACTCGGCTTCGTCGGCCGGCTTCGCGTTGAGCATCCCGTAATTCTGCTCGCCGATCGAGCCCATCAGGTCGATCTGGGTCTCGAGATAGTCGATATGGCCTTCCTCGTCGGCGATCAGCTCCTCGAAGAGCATCTTGCTGGGATAGTCGCGCACCTTCTCGCAGTGGTCGCGCGCCTCGATATAGAGGGTGCGGGCATCGTGCTCGGCGGCAAGGTCGGCATCGAGCGTCTCGCGCAGGGTCTGGCCGATGCGCAGCGGGTTGAGTCGCTGCAGGTTCGGATGGCCCCCGAGGAAGATGATGCGCTGGATGAGCTTGTCGGCATGGTGCATCTCCTCGATGCTTTCCTTGCGCGACTTGTGGGCGATGCTGCCGAAGCCCCAGTCTTCCTGAAGCCGGTAATGCAGCCAGTACTGGCTGACGGCGGTCAGCTCCGACCGGAGCGCCGCGTTCAGATATTCAATGACCTTTGCGTCACCCTGCATTCCCGTTCATTCCTGCGGTTGTGGCGCGGCGGAGGCCGCGCAGGTTCACTGGCACCTCAAAACTGTCGCACTTCCGCATCGTGTCAAGGAAATGGGGCATGCAGCCGCCGCAGTCGGCCCGCTTGCCGAGCGCGCGGTAGATCTTGCCGGGAGTGACGATGGTCTCGGGGTCCGAGGCGCGCATCCAGTCGATGGCGGAGCGGATGTCCTTGTCGGTGATGCCCATGCAGTGGCAGACGATCATCGGTCTCTCCCGGCGGGGTTGCTTTCCGCCTGTTCTATCCGGGCCGCCCCTTGCGGAGGTTGCGGCCCGGCAAGGTCGAGGTCACTGGAAGACGGCGTTCGGATTGTCGAGGCTGTCCGATCCTTCGAAAGCCACGCCCGTGAGGCCCAGAGCGGTGGTGGCGCGCTCGATCGAGGCGGTCTGCGTCACCAGCGCATCGACGGCGCCCATGATGAGCGCCTCGCCCTCGGCATTGCCGGGCGCGAGCATCTGGTCATAGGCCATGCCGCCCGCGACCGCCGTCCGCAGCGCGTCGAGCCGGTCCACCGTGGCGTCGAGCTGGCCCGTCAGCACCTTGTCGAGCTCGGGATCCGCCTCGGCCACCAGATCGGACAGGGACGGCCCCTCGACCGTGCTGCCGTCGACGCGGGCATAATGGCCCCGGTAGACGTTCCGGATGCCCAGCCCGTCGTAATAGTGGCTGTTGTGGGTGTTGTCCGAGAAACAGTCGTGCTCTTCCTCGGGGTCGTTCAGCATGAGCCCGAGCTTCATCCGCTCGCCCGCCTGCTCGCCGTAGGAGAGGCTGCCCATGCCGGTGAGCATCGCCCGGAGGCCCTTGCCGGGATCCTCGTTGACGGCCACGCGCGCCGCACCGCCGTCGGCCCATTGCGCGGCCATGTAATCGAGGTCGCTCACCAGAAGGTCGGTCGCGGCCACGAGATAGGCCGCGCGCCGGTCGCAGTTGCCGCCGGTACAGTCCTCGCCCTTCGCATAGTCGGTGAAGGGCCGGTCGCCGGCGCCCGCTTCGGTCCCGTTCAGATCCTGACCCCAGAGCAGGAATTCGATGGCGTGATAGCCCGAGGCCACGTTCGCCTCGATCCCGTCCGCCTCGTGCAGCGTGCCCGAGATGAGCTCCGGCGTGATCTCGGTCGCGTCGATCTCGGTGCCCGACAGGGTGAATTTCGGCGTGGCGATCACGTTCAGCGCCGCGAGGTCGTTTTCCTCGGTGGCGCCGCCGTAGCTTGCATCCACATAGTCGATGAGCCCCTCGTCGAGCGGCCAGGCGTTCACCTTGCCCTCCCAGTCGTCCACGATCGGATTGCCGAAGCGGAAGGCCTCGGACTGCTGGTAGGGCACCCGCGCGGCCAGCCACGCGGAGCGCGCAGCCATGAGCGCGGCCTCGGACGGCTGGTCGACGAGCGCCTTCACCGCCGTCTGCAGCTCCCGCGCCGTGGCGAGGCTGTCGGCATAGGTCGCCTCGGCGATGTCGGCATAGGTCTCGACGACCTCCGACCGCTCGACCGCGAGCGCGGGGAGCGGCAGGAGCGCGCAGGGCGCAACGGTGGCGAGGGCGAGAAGGCGTGCTTTCATGGCGGTTCTCTGTCTGGAGGGGGCGGGCGGCCACGCCGTCCCGCGCCCGGACTTCATTTCGTCAGGATCAGTTTGCCGGCGCGGGTGATGCGGAGGCAGTAGATCTGCCCGTCGAGAAGGATCCGGGCCTGGGTTCCGCCATCGGTCAGGGAGCGTGCGTCATGCACGGGGATCCCCGCCTCGATCAGCTCCATCGGGTCGGTCATCGCGTTCATGCCAGACGCTCCATGCGGTCGAAGAAGAGATCGAGCGAGCCGGAGGGCAGGAACCCTTCCAGCGCTTGGCGAAGCAGTTCGGTGAAGCCCGGGTCGGGCAGCTGTCGAGACATGGAACCTCCGTATCTGGCTGAAGGACTCCGGGCTGACCCTTGGGGGCTGGCTTGGATTGCAGAGGAAAGGTGACTGAATCAGTCGGACTTGTAAAGGCTGATTCTTTCGGTCGGTTTATGCGCCGGCGCGACAAGGAGACGCTGTCGTTGTTCCAGCCACATCCCGGCGCCGCTCCGATTGCGCGGGAGCGGACGCCTTCCCATATGCGGCTCAGATGTCTGCAGAGGAGGCCGGAGATGGACGAGACCGGATTTCTGCGCGGTGGACCGGCGGGGCGGCCGGCCGGAGACTGCCCTCCGGCGGGACTGACCGGCACCGCGGGCGACGGGTCCGGCTGCAGCGGTCTTGCCGATCTGATCGCGGGATTCCTGCTCGGCGACCGCTCGCGCTGCTGCGTGGCCGGTGCCGCGGCACGCCGCGGTATCGTGGCGCTCTCCTGCGTCGTGGCCGGGCGCGCCTGGGCCGACTGGCGGGATGGGTGCGATCCTATGACCGAGTCAACAGTTGAGGAAAGGGTGCCGCTCGGACTTGATGACGACGGTGGCGCGGCCGAGGGGCTGTGCGAGCGGCTCCTGCAGGCGATGGTGGCGGCCGCCAAGTCCGGCGGGCGCGTCTGCCGCGAGGAGCGGCGCTTCATCCACCGCCGCCTGCGGGAGCTCGATCTCGATTGCGAGGCGCAGGCCCTGATCGCGGCCGAGCTCGAGGCGCCGCAGGACGCGGGGCGCATCGCGCGGCTGGCCCGGACGCCCGAGGAGGCGGCAGGGATCTATGCGGCGTCCCTGCTGGCAGCCGGCCATGGCTCCGCCGCCGAGGGCAGTTATCTCGCCGATCTCGCTGCGCGGCTGAAGCTCGAGGCGGGCCTTGTCGCCCACCTCCATCGCCGCGCTGCCTCTGCCGGATCCGCGGCGCTCGGCGATTGAGCCGCCTGCGGCTCAGCCGCGCACGCCGCCCGTGGCCTCGGTCACTTCGTCGGCGGCCTCGCGGACGAGGGTGCCGAAGCGGGTGCTGTCCGACAGGCTGACCCGGAAGGCGGGTCCCGCGAGCGTGATGGCCGCCACCGGCTCGCCGAAGCTGTTGAACACCGGCGCTGCCACCGCGCGCATCCCCTCGGCGCCCTCCTGATCCTCGAGCGCATAGCCGCGGTCGCGCGTCCGCGCGAGATCTCGCATCAGGGTGGAGGCGGAGGTGATGGTGAGCGAGGTGAATTTCGCCAGACCCTCGCGGTCGAGGATCGTCTCGATCCGCTCCGCGGGATACCAGGCGAGCAGCGCCTTGCCGACGGCCGTCGCATGGAGCGGCGCGGAGGATCCCTCGGGGAAGTAGGCGCGGATCGCCTGCCTTGTCTCGACCTGCGCGAGATGCATCACCCGCCCGTCGGCCTCGACGCCGAGCGCCGCCGTCTCGCCCGCGGCCCGCATGAGCCGGTCCATCGGCAGGCGTGCGCGTTCCACGAATTTCGCGCGGCGCAGGAAGGCCGAGCCCACGCGGAAGGCGCCGCCCCCGATGTGCCAGACCTGACCCTGCTCTTCCATCTCGATCATCTGGTGCGCCTGAAGCGTGACCAGCGCCCGGTAGACGGTGGCGGCGGCCTCGCCGCTCTCGGCGGCGAGTTCCGAAAGGGTCATGCCCTCGGACTGGCTGAGCAGGCGCAGCATGGCGAGGGCGCGGTCGAGCGACTGGACGGTGTTCTGCTCGGTCTTGTCCTCGGCCGCCTTGGGCCGTCCCCGTGCGCGCCGGGTGGTTGCAGGGCTCGACTGGACCATCTGGCGCCTCCGGTTGCCGTCATGCGGAAAAAGCGTTCCGGTGCATGAAAAATGCTGCAGCTGCACTTGGCAAGGGCGAAAGCGTCCGGGTGGGACGTTGCGCCTCCGGAAGGGCAGGCTGAGGGGGCCTGCTGCATGCCGATCGGGCAATGCAACAAACCGTTATGCAGACGGCGGGGTGGGGACTACACTTTATGGGCGACTCCGGAACCGGAACGGGAGTCGGAAGTTGTAGCTGGCGAGTCATTGCATCTGGGGGGAGGCAAGATGATCGACCAATGTTCCTTGCATGTGACAGATCTGGAGCGTTCACGGTGCTTCTATGACGCAGCCCTGGGGCGTCTCGGTATTCCCACGGGACGTGCCGCGCGCAGCGGTGTCCACTGGGTGGGCGACGGGGTCGAAGCCTTCTCGATCAACGAGATCCGCTCCGGCCGCAACGCCCGCCAGGTGCGCGAGGCGCATCTGGCCTTCGTCGCCCGCTCGCGCCCGGCGGTCGACGCGTTCCATGCCGCGGCCCTGAGGGCGGGCGGACGGAACGACCGCGAGCCCGGCCTCAGGCCCGAATACCATCCGAACTACTATGCGGCGCTGGTGCTCGACCCGGACGGCCATCGGATCGAGGCGGTCTGCCACACGCCGGACTGACGGCGGCGAAAAGAGGCGGAGGCGCCCGACGGTCGGGCGCCTTTTTCATGCGCGGGCCCCGGGAGGCAGGGCGGGCGCCGCGGAAGGCACACCGTAGGCGCGAGCGGATCGGGCCGATCAGTCCTCGATGGTCCAGGGCTCCTCGAACCAGTGCTCCTCGAGATTGGGGCTGTCCCCGATCCGGTCGAGGACGGCGAAGAGGCCGGGTTCGGCGAGCGGCGTGAGCACGCCATGCCAGGTCCCGCGGTGGAGGTTGATGCCCTGTCCGGGCGCGGTCCGGAAGGCGCGCGGCGTGCCGGGCCGGCCGGCCTCGTCGGGCGCCACAATGACGAGGAACGGATGGTCGGTCATCGGCAGGAAGGCCTGCGAGCCCTCGGGATGGCGTTCCACCATCTCCAACCGGTGGGGCAGGCGGCGCGGCTCGGCCCGGAAGATCGAGAGGCCCGCGCGGCCGCCGGGGCCGAAATCGAGCCGGGCGCGGTCGTGCCAGCGCCCGCAGAGCCCCTGGTTGATGAGCCGGTCGGGCGGGCCCTCGGCCGCGATGAGGTCGCCGAACGGGGCGAAGCCTGCGGCGGTGAGCGGTTCGGGGCGGATCGGGGGGCGGGGCATCTTGCCTCCTGTCGGATCGGGGGGCGGCGGAGGCGGGGGGCTGTCTGCCCCCCGGCCCGGCTGCGCCGGGCTCCCCCCGAGGATATTTGCACAGAGTGAAGCGCGCCGGGGCAGGCTCAGCGGCCGAAGGCGCCGGGGCCGCGGAGCTTCGCGTGGCGGTTCACATCCTTGTAGAGCAGGTAGCGGAAGGGACCGGGCCCCGCCGCATAGCAGGCCTGCGGGCAATAGGCGCGCAGCCACATGAAGTCGCCCGCTTCCACCTCGACCCAGTCGCGGTTGAGCTTGTAGACCGCCTTGCCCTCGAGCACGAAGAGCCCGTGTTCCATCACATGGGTCTCCTCGAACGGGATGAGCCCGCCCGGCTGGAAGGTCACGATGTTCACATGCATGTCGTGGGCGAGATCGGCGGGATCGACGAAGCGCGTGGTGGCCCAGCGGCCGCCCGTGTCCGGCATGGCCATGGGGGCGATCTCGCGCTCGTTGGTGACGAAGGCCGCGGGCGGGGCCACGCCGGGTGCCGGCTCGTAGAGCTTGCGCACCCAGTGGAAGCGGGCGGGCTCATGGCTGCCATTGTGCAGCCGCCAGCGGCAGCCCGCGGGAATATAGGCATAGCCGCCCGGCCCGAGCTCGTGCTCCTGCCCGTCGAGCGAGAGCCAAACCTCGCCGTGGGTGACGAAGAGCACCGACTGCGCCCCGGCCTCTGGCTCGGGCGCGTCCGAACCGCCGCCGGGGGCCACCTCCATGACATATTGCGAGAAGGTCTCGGAGAAGCCGGTCATCGGGCGGGCGATCATCCAGAGCTTCGTCTGGCTCCAGCCGGGCAGCGCGCTCGTCACGATGTCCGAGAAGACGCCGCGGGGAATGAAGGCATAGGCCTCGGTGAAGACGGCCCGGCCGGTCATGAGCCGGGTCTGGGGCGGCAGGCCGCCCATGGGAGCGTGGTAGGAGGTCATTTCAGCATGTCCTGAAGCCGGAGTTCGGCGATACGTTCCACCTGACGGCAGGCGGTGGCGAATTCGGTGGCGCTGTCGTGGGCGAGCCGGGTCTCGAAGGCGGCGAGGATGCCGGCCTTGTCGTGGTCGCGCACGGCGATGATGAAGGGGAAGCCGTGCTTGGCCACATAGTCGGCGTTGAGGGTGGCGAACTCGGCCCGCTCGGCGTCGGTGAGCGCATCGAGCCCGGCGCTCGACTGTTCGAAGGAGGAGGAGGCCGTCAGCCGCCGCGCCTGCGCGAGCTTGCCGGCGAGATCGGGGTGGGCCTTGAGCACGCTCAGCCGCTCCGCGGGCGTGGCGCTGCGGAAGATGCGGGCGAGCGCATTGGCGAGGCCCGCAGGGCTGTCATGGGCGGGGCCTAGTTCCAGCTCGAAGGCGCGCTCGGCGATCCAGGGCGAATGTTCGTAGATCCCGCCGAAATGGGCCACGAAGCTCTCGCGATCCATGCGCGAGGGCCGCGGGCGGCGACGATGGGGATGGGTCTCGTGCCAGTGGCGGGCGATGTCGCCCCGGCACGGGAACCAGACCCGCTCATGGGTGCGGGCATAGTCCAGAAAGCGCTTCAGCCCCGCGATCTTGCCGGGCCGCCCGATCAGCCGGCAATGGAGCCCGATCGAGAACATCTTCGCCTGCCCAGCACAGCCTTCGGCATAGAGCGTGTCGAAACTGTCGCGCAGATAGGTGAAGAACTGCTCGCCCTCGATGTAGCCCGGCGCCGTGGCGAAGCGCATGTCATTGGCCTCGAGCGTGTAGGGGATCACCAGCTGGTCGCGTGTGCCGGTCTCGAGCCAGTAGGGCTGGTCGTCGTCATAGGTGTCCGAGATCCAGTCGAAGCCGCCCTCTTCGGCGGTGAGCCGCACCGTATTGACCGAGCAGCGCCCCGTATACCAGCCGCGCGGTCGCTCGCCCACCACCTCGGCATGCAGCCGGATCGCCTCGGCGATCTGGCGGCGCTCCTCCTCCTCGGGCATGTCGCGATGCTCGACCCATTTCAGCCCGTGCGAGGCGATCTCCCACCCGGCGGATTTCATCGCCGCCACCTGCTCGGGCGAGCGGGCCAGCGCGGTGGCCACGCCATAGACCGTCACCGGGATGTTCAGCCCGGTGAAGAGCCGGTGCAGCCGCCAGAAGCCCGCGCGGGCACCGTAATCGTAGATCGATTCCATGTTCCAGTGCCGCTGACCCGGCCAGGGCTGGGCGCCGGCGATGTCGGACAGGAAGGCCTCCGACTGCGCATCTCCATGCAGGAGGCAGTTCTCGCCGCCCTCCTCGTAGTTCAGCACGATCGAGACGGCGATCCGGGCTCCGCCGGGCCAGGCCGCATCGGGCGGAGTGGGCCCGTGGCCGCGCATGTCTCGGGGATATCGCTTCATCGGAGGCTCCTTCTTCCCGCGGGCGGGCCCGTGCAGGAAAGCGGGAAGCGGCGGCGCCCGCAAGCCCCTCCGGACGGGGCGCCGCGGCGGCCCTCGCATCCCGCGCCGAAAGGCGGCAGTCTGGCCTCCTCAGACAGGAGGATGCGATGGGACGACTGACGACGCATGTGCTCGACACCGCGCAGGGCCGGCCGGCCGCCGGGGTGCGGATCGTGCTCTGCCGGCTCGAGGGCGGCAACCGCAGCGAGATCGGCACGGCGGTCACGAATGACGACGGCCGCACGGACCGGCCGCTGCTCGACGGCGCGGCGCTGGTGCCGGGCACCTACGAGCTCACCTTCGGGGCCGGCGCCTACCTGCGCGCGGGCGGGCTCGGGGCTGCGGCGCCGCTCTTTCTGGACGAGATCCCGATCCGCTTCGGCATCGCGGATGCGGCGGGGCACTATCATGTGCCCCTTCTCCTGTCGCCCTACGGCTATTCCACCTACCGCGGAAGCTGAGCAGAGGGGTCTTGCGGCACCCTTCCGGGGAACGTCCGGCAATAAGTCGCACCTTTCAAGGCCTATGTCATGCCATGCAGACATTGCGAATGTCAGGGATTCGATACAGGGTCGAACCGTCGAGAATTCGGTAAGGGCGCCGGGCGGCATTTGGCAATCATCCAGGCCAGCGGGATCTGCCGTTTTCGAAGCCTAGCGTGCAGGCCCTACACGCATCGAGGAAGCACATTCGGGAGAGTACAAGTGACCGATGATCCGAAAAAGGTCTGGCCGAGCGGCCTGACGATCGCCGAAGCGGAAGAGGTGCATAAGCAGCTCATCCTGGGCACGCGCGTGTTCGGCGGCATGGCCCTGATCGCGCATTTCCTGGCGGCGGCGGCGACGCCGTGGCTCGGCTGAGGGAGAAGTAAAGATGAACAACTCGAAGATGTGGCTGACGGTGAACCCCAACCTCGGCGTTCCGCTGCTGCTGGGCTCTGTCGCCGTCGCGTCGCTAGTGGTCCATGGGGCCGTGCTGACGACGACGCCGTGGATCGCGAACTACTATCAGGGCTCGGAGCCGTGGCCGGTCGCGGCCGCGCCGGCCGAAGAGGCTGCCGCACCGGTTGAAGCCGCTGCTCCGGCTGACGAGGCTGCGGCCCCGGTCGAGGAAGCCGCGCCGGTTGCCGAAGCCGCTGCTCCGGCCGAGGAAGCCGCTCCGGCCGCCGAGGCTGCCGTGCCGGCCGAGGAAGCCGCGCCGGCTGCCGAAGCCGCTGCTCCGGCCGAAGAAGCCGCGCCGGCTGCTGAAGCCGCTGCTCCGGCCGAAGAAGCCGCGCCGGCTGCTGAAGCCGCCGCTCCGGTCGAAGAAGCCGCGCCGGCAGCTGAAGCCGCCGCTCCGGCCGAAGAAGCTGCACCGGTCGCCGAAGCCGCCGCTCCGGCCGAGGAAGCCGCTCCGGTCGCCGAACCGGCAGCGGAGCCCGCTCCGGCGGCCGAAGCTGCGGCTCCGGTGGCCGAAGTCTCGGCGCCTGCGGCTGAGCTTGCCGCGCCGGTGGCCATGTCGCTCGTCGACATCGCCGCCAAGCTGAACGGGCTCGGCTACTCGGTGCAGTCGGTCACGAAGACCGAAGGCGGCTACGTGGTCAACATGACCGACGCCAACGGCATGCCGGTTGCGGCGACGCTCGACCCGGTGACCGGCCTGCCGTTCGTTCCGGCCGCGCAATAAGCCTCTGCATTTCTCTGGGAAAGGCCGCCCTTTGGGGCGGCCTTTTCACGTTGTGGCCGGTGTTCCACCTTGGTCCTTGGGTCTTCGGCTTTAGGGGAAGGTGGTGCAGGCAAGGACCGGCGGTGCGGCTTCCGCGCCGCGAGGCTTGGGCTTGGCGGCTTGGAGCGTTCGGGCGCCGGCGGACTGAAGGGCTCGAGGACGAGAAGGACCGGCCGCGGCTCGCCAGCCGAAAGATGAGTTCTCGCTCAGGACCCGCCCGCCGAGGATTGGGCTTCCGGATTCCGAACGTCTCGGAAGAAGGGCCTCTGGGCGCATGTGCGCGCTCTCACGCGGTGCTATTTCGACCGGGCGGCGGGCTGATCCGGTATACCGCGGCATACCGGTCTTCCCTCGGCCACCCTTTTCCGCTATGCCTCGCCTGACCAACCATTCGGGAGCCTCTCCATGTCGAAGATCAAGGTAGCGAACCCCGTCGTCGAGCTCGACGGCGACGAGATGACCCGCATCATCTGGGACTTCATCAAGCAGAAGCTGATCCTGCCCTACCTCGACATCGACCTGCATTACTACGACCTCGGCATCGAGGAGCGCGACCGCACCGAGGACCGGATCACGGTCGATGCGGCCCATGCGATCAAGCAGTATGGCGTGGGCGTGAAATGCGCCACCATCACGCCGGACGAGGCGCGGGTCGACGAATTCGGCCTGAAATCCATGTGGAAGAGCCCGAACGGCACGATCCGCAACATCCTCGGCGGCGTGATCTTCCGCCAGCCGATCATCTGCCGCAACGTCCCGCGCCTCGTGCCGGGCTGGACGAAGCCCATCGTCGTCGGCCGCCATGCCTTCGGCGACCAGTATCGCGCGACGGACTTCCGCTTCCCGGGCAAGGGCAAGCTCACGCTGAAATTCGTGGGCGAGGACGGCGCGGTGATCGAGCGCGAGGTGTTCGACGCGCCGGGCTCGGGCGTGACCATGGCGATGTACAACCTCGACCAGTCGATCATCGACTTCGCGCGGGCCTCGATGAACTACGGGCTGAACCTCGGCTGGCCGGTGTACCTCTCGACCAAGAACACGATCCTCAAGGCCTACGACGGGCGCTTCAAGGACCTCTTCCAGCAGGTCTACGAGGAGGAATTCGCCGAGAAGTTCAAGGCGGCGGGCATCACCTACGAGCACCGGCTGATCGACGACATGGTGGCCTCGGCGCTGAAATGGTCGGGCGGCTATGTCTGGGCCTGCAAGAACTACGACGGCGACGTGCAGTCGGATACGGTGGCGCAGGGCTTCGGCTCGCTCGGGCTGATGACGAGCGTGCTGATGACGCCGGACGGGCAGACGGTGGAGGCCGAGGCCGCGCATGGCACGGTCACGCGGCACTTCCGCCAGCATCAGGCGGGCAAGGAGACCTCGACCAACTCGATCGCCTCGATCTACGCCTGGACGGGGGGCCTCAAGCACCGCGCCAAGCTCGACGGCAATGCCGATCTCGCCCGCTTCGCCGAGACGCTCGAGCGGGTCACGGTGCAGACGGTCGAGGACGGCTTCATGACGAAGGACCTCGCACTCCTCGTGGGCCCGGATCAGAAGTGGCTGACCACGATGGGCTATCTCGAGAGGGTCGACGAATATCTCGACCGCGCGCTCGGCGCCTGAGCGAAGGCCGGGGGGCTGTCTGCCCCCCGGACCCCCCGAGGATATTTTTCCAGAGTGAAGATGGGAAGGCTGTGGCGCGCGCTCCACCCAAGCCTCCCATGCCGGGGACCGAGCCCCGCGGCCCTCGCCCGACTCCCGGCGGCTTCGCCGGGTCCGCCCGGACAGAGCAGGTCCGTCCGCCTCGACACGTCCTCCCGCGGCAGCCCCCGACCGGGCACCCTCGGATCCGACGCCCCTCTTGCCCTTTCATTCTGGCCCAAATATCCCGGGGGTCCGGGGGCAGAGCCCCCGGCCTTGCCGCATCCGACCGGCCACGCGCTCAGGTCAGATCCGCCACCTTTGCCCGGAGCCGCACCATTGCCAGCACCGTGTCGATGGTGGGCGTCGGCAGGTTCACGATGCGGCCAAGTTCCGCCACGGACCCCACCAGCGCCTCGATCTCCATCGGCCGCCCTGCTTCGAGATCCTGCAGCATCGACGTCCGGTGCGCACCGACGGCTGCGCCCCCGTCGATGCGGCGCTCCACATCGATGGGAAACTTGACCCCCCAGCCGTTCGGCGATCGCCTGAGCTTCCAGCATCATCGAGCGGGCGACGGCGCGTGTGCCGGGATCCGTGCAGAGCCGGTCGAGCGTCGCCCCGGTCAGGGCCGAGATCGGATTGAAGGAGAGGTTGCCCCAGAGCTTCACCCAGATCTCGTCGCGCAGTCGCGGGCGCACCGGCGCCTTGAGCCCCGCCGCCGTCAGCGCCTCCGACAGGCGCAGCGCGCGGTCGGACTTTTCCCCCGAAGGCTCGCCCAGCGAGAAGCGGTTGCCCTCCAGATGGCGGACGGCCCCGGGCTCGACCACTTCGGCGGCCGGATAGACCACGCAGCCCAGCACGCGGTCCGGGCCGAGCCCGTCCCATTGCACGCCGCCGGGGTCGACGCTTTCCAGCCGCCGGCCCTCGAGCGGGCCGCCGTGGCGGTGGAAATACCACCAGGGCAGGCCGTTCACGCCCGAGACCAGCGTGCCCTCGGCCCCGAGCAGACGGGAGAGCTGCGGCACCACGGCAGGCACCGAATGGGCCTTGAGCGTCACGATCACATAATCCTGGGGCCCCAGCGCGGCGGGATCGGACGCCGCGCGCACGGGCACCGTCCGTGTGCCGCCCTCCTCGATCAGCGTGAGGCCGCGGGCCTGCATCGCCGCCAGATGCGGGCCGCGCGCCACCAGCGAGACATCGGCCCCCGCAGCTGCGAGTTTTGCGCCCATGTAGCCGCCGATGGCGCCGGCGCCGAAGATGCAGATCCTCATGCCGGGCTGACCAGCCCCAGCTTCTCGGCCAGCCCGATCCGCTGCAGCTTGCCGGTGGCCCCCTTCGGGATCTCGTCGAGCAGCACCACGCGGCGCGGCACCTTGAACTCCGCAAGCCGGTCGGCACAGAAGGCGCGGATCGCCGCCTCGTCCGCGGCCATCCCCTCGCGCAGCACGACCGCCGCCGCGACCTCCTCTCCGAGCTTCGGATGCGGCAGGGCGAAGGTCACGACCTGCAGGACGGCCGGATGGTCCATCAGCACCCCGTCGACCTCGAGCGGCGAGATCTTCTCGCCGCCGCGGTTGATGATCTCCTTGAGCCGCCCGGTGATCGTCAGATAGCCCTCGGCGTCGAAGCGGCCCTGATCGCCGGTGCGGAACCAGCGCTCGCCCTCGGCCTCGAAGAAGCTCTTCGCGTTGGCGGCCTTGTTCGCTTCGTAGCCCGCCGTCACGTTCGGGCCCGAGATCACCACCTCGCCCGTGCCCTCGATCAGCCGGTCGGAGGCCTCGTCGGCGATCCGGACCTGCGGCCCGGCCGCGACGCCCACCGATCCCGGCTTCTGCGGGCGGGGCGGAAGCGGGTTCGAGGTCATCTGGTGGGCGGCTTCGGTCATGCCGTAGGCCTCGATCACCGGGGCGCGGAAGGTGGCCGACAGCGCCTCCATCACCTGGGCGGGCAGCGAGGCCGAGGAGGAGCGGATGAAGCGCAGCGGCACGCGCTCGATCACCTCGGCATTGCGGGGCGCGCGGGCGAGGATGGCCTGATGCATCGTCGGCACCGCCGTGTACCAGGTGGGCCGGGCCGCCTCGATCCAGCCGAAGACCTTCAGCGCGTCGAACCCCGGCGCGCACCAGACCGAAGCGCCGGCGGCAAGGCTCGCCGATACCGCCGCCACCAGCCCGTGGATGTGGAAAAGCGGCATCATGTTGAGGCAACGGTCGTGCGGCGTGAGCGCGAGGCTGCCGGCGATATGGTGCGCGGATGCCGAGAGGTTGCCATGGCGAAGCGGCACGATCTTGGGCCGCGAGGTCGTGCCCGACGTATGCAGGATCAGGGCCAGGTCGCGCGGCCGCGCGGTGGCGCGCTCGGGCTCGCCCGGGGCCACGCTCTCGGCGCGCAGGGTGAAGCTGCCTGCGGGATCGGCCGCGTCATGTCCGAGGCGCAGGACCGCAAGGCCCAGATGGTTCGCGGCCACCAGAGCCGGGCCGTCATAGCCTTCGGCCAGCACGATGGCCTTGGCGCCGAGGTCCGAGAGGTAGAATTCGAACTCTTCGAGCCGGTAGGCCGGATTGAGGGGCGCGGTGACGGCGCCCTCGGCAAGGGCCACGAAGGCCGTGGCCATCTCGGGTCCGTTCGGCAGAACGATGGCCACCCGGTCGCCCTTTCCCACGCCCGCGGCATGGAGCGCCGTGACCGTATGGCCCACAAGCTCGCGCAGGCCCGCATAGGTCAGCCAGGGCCGGTCGGGGGCGCCGACGGCGAGGCCGTCATTGCGGTGGAAGGCGAAAAGGTCCGACAGGGTCGCGGTCATGGGCTGTTCCTTCGACGGTCGCGGAGGCGCGGATTGCCCCCGGAAGCGCCGCTTGCGCGGCGCGGTCCGGAGACATCTCGCGCCGCATTCGCGGCCGGGTCAAGGGAGCATCCTCGCCGCGGGGCAGCGAGGTCAGACCACCTCGACGCGCAGCGAGCCGAGACCGTCGATGCTGGCCTCCATCACGTCTCCGCGCTGCACCGCGCCGACCCCGGAAGGCGTGCCCGTCAGGATCACGTCGCCCGCGGCCAGCGCGAAATGGCGCGACAGGACGGAGATCATTTCCGGCACCTTCCAGATCATCTGGTTGAGATCGCCCTCCTGCCGCAGCGCGCCATTGACACGGAGCTCGATCCGCCCCGCTTCGGGATGGCCGATCCGCGCTGCGGGATGCACCGGACCCACCGGGGCGGACCGTTCGAAGGCTTTGCCCACCTCCCACGGCCGGCCGGCCTTCTTCGCCTCGCCCTGCAGGTCGCGCCGGGTCATGTCGAGGGCGAGCGCATAGCCCCACACATGGGCCATCGCCTCCTCGACCGGAATGTCCGTCCCGCCCGAGCCCAGCATCACCGCGAGCTCGACCTCGTGATGGACGTCCAAGCTTTCGGGCGGGTAGGGGAAGCGGCCCGACGGGTCGAGATTGTCGGGGTTCTTCTGGAAGAAGAACGGCGGCTCGCGGTCGGGATCGCCGCCCATCTCGACCGCATGGGCGGCATAGTTCCGGCCGATGCAGTAGACGCGCCGCACCGGGAAGAGCGTCTGGCTCTCCGCAACGGGCAGGGAGGGCGCGGCGGGCGGGGCAAAGACATGGTCGGACATCGGATCTCCTCGGCTGATCCCGCCTTGATCGCAGAGAACGGCCGAGCCCGCCAGAGGCCTCGGCCCTCAGAGGCTGGCCAGAGCCTCGGCCGCGATCGTGAACGAGCGCAGCCGCGCCGCGGGGTCGTGGATCTGCCCGGTGAGGATCACCTCGTCGGGCCGGTGCCGCTCGAGAAGGGCCGCCAGCTCGCGCCGCACGGTGTCGGGGCCGCCGGTGGCCGAGACGGACAGCGCCTGATCGACCGTCCGGAGCATGCCGGGATCGACATGGGCCGAGATATCCTCGACCGGGCGCGGCAGCTTGCCTGGGCGGCCCAGGCGGAGATTGGCGAAGGCCAGCTGGGCGGAGGAGCGGAGGTAGCGGCCCTCGGCATCGTCGGCCCCGGCAAAGACGTTGATCGCCACCATGGCGCGGGGCCTGTCGAGCTGGGCCGAGGGCCGGAAGCCCTGCCGGTAGGCCGCCAGCGCCGCCTCGAGGGCGGGCGGCGCGAAATGCGAGGCGAAGGCATAGGGCAGGCCGAAATGGGCCGCGAGCTGCGCGCCATAGAGGCTCGAGCCGAGGATCCACAGCGGCACGCGGGTGCCCTGGCCGGGGATGGCCTGGATCGCGCCCGGCTCCGGCTCGCCGAAGTAGCGCAGGAGTTCCAGCACGTCGGCAGGGAAACTGTCGGTGACATCGAGGTTGCGCCGCAGCGCCTGCGCGGTGCGCCCGTCGGTGCCGGGGGCCCGGCCGAGGCCCAGATCGATCCGGCCCGGATGCAGCTCGGCCAGAGTGCCGAACGCTTCGGCCACCATCAGCGGGGCGTGGTTGGGCAGCATGATCCCGCCCGACCCCACGCGGATGCGCTGGGTGTGGGCCGCGACATGGCCGATGAGAACCGCCGTCGCCGCCGAGGCGATGCCCGGCATGGCATGATGCTCGGCCAGCCAGTAGCGGTGAAAGCCCAGGGCTTCGGCATGGCGGGCGAGGGTGACGGTCTGGGCGAGAGCCTCGGACGTGGTGGCGCCTTCCGGCACCGGAGCGAGGTCGAGAACGGAATAGGGGATCATGGGAGGTTCCTTTGCCCTCGCCATATGGGGTCCGGCATCGAGCCCGCCAAGGGTGGCGGGCCCGCCCTGCCTTCCGTCAGCGCGACTCGGAGCGGAACGGGTGGAGCGGGGCGGGCAGAGGGTCGGGCAGGGGCTCCAGCGGGTGCCCCATCTCCTCCGTCTCGGCGATGTCGATCTCGCGCTGCCATTCGCGCCACATGGCGACGAGCAGCGCCATCAGCACCGGCCCGACGAAGAGGCCCACGATCCCCATGGTCTCGATGCCGCCCACGAGGCCGAAGAAGGTGGGCAGGAACGGCAGCTTCACCGGTCCGCCGACCAGCACCGGGCGGATCGTCTTGTCGACGACGAAGAGTTCCACCGTCCCCCAGAGGAAGAGGCCGAGCCCCGCCCAGGGCGAGCCGCTGGCCGCGAGATAGGACGAGGCCACGATCACGCAGAACGGCGCGCCCCCCGGAATGAGGGCCATGAAGCCCGTGATGACGCCGAGCGTCACCGGCGAAGGCATCCCCGCGATCCAGTAGGCCGTGCCCAGCACGACGCCCTCGCCCATGGCAATGAGCGTCATGCCGGTCACGGTCGAACTGATGGTGGCAGGGACCACGCGCGAGATCCGGTCCCAGCGGTCGGGCAGGATGCGGGTGCCGACGCGGTCCACCTGCGCCGCGATCCGCTCGCCGTCGCGGTAGAAGATGAAGAGCGCGATCAGCATGAAGAGCAGGGTCAGCGCGAGGTGGAAGGCCAGCGTGCCCGCCGTCAGGATCCCGCGCGAGATCGTGCCGATGTTGGCGCCCGAGACGAGCTGGACCATCTCGCTGATCGCCCCCGGCTCGCCGATGTAGGTCCGCCACTTCTCGCCGACCCAGGGCCCCACATGCGGCAGCGCCTCGAGCCAGACCGGCGGCGGCGCGCCGGTGCTGTTCGTATTGATCGCCCAGCCGATCCAGGCCTGCAGCTCGCGGAAGGCATAGAGCAGCGCCATCATGACCGGGATCACGAGGAAGCCCACGATCATCATGACAAGAAGTGCGCCCGCGATGCCGCGGCTGATCGGAAGCGACCGCTCGAGCTTCAGCATCAGCGGCCAGCTCGCAAAGGCGATGATGAGCGCCGCCAGCACCGGTACGAGGAAGCCGTGGAAGAAATAGACCGACGCTGCAAGAATCAGCAGAAGCAGCCAGCGGGCGGCCGAAATGTCGGTGATGAGGGGTCTGCGCACGCGTTTCGGCGGCAGCCGGTGCTCGCCCAGCCTGTCTGTTCTCGTCTCGTTCATTGCAGTGACGGCCGTGCCCCCCATCGCGGCGGCCAGATGCCGCCGCAATCCTATTTAAGCAAAGATCCGCAAGATGCACCTCTGCCGGCACGGTTCGGACGAAAAAAACAGGCGGTCAGGCGCTGCGGCGGCGGTCCTGGCGCGAGGAGATGCGGGTCAGCACGCTCGGCATGACGTTCGCCAGCAGGAATTCGGGGTTGATGCGCTTGTCGCAGCATTGGGACGCGGGCATCCGGCAGGCGCGCATCGAGCAGCAGTCGGCATTGGCCGGGCAGGCCACACGGGCGAGGGCGGCCGGAAGCAGCGCAAGATGTGCGAACCCGGCATCGGCGCCGGAGTCCTTCAGCTTCGAGGGGGGAAGTTGCGCCAGCCGGCCCCCGACCAGGATGCTCAGGCCGGGAAGATCGGTCCGCGCCCTGAGCGCGGAGACGAACCGCAGCGTGTCGGCCTCCTGCTCGGTTCCCTCCAGAAGGCTCGGCGCCACGACCAGCGTCGAGGTGCGCGAGGTCTTCAGCCGCGCGGCCAGGGCCGCGACGCTCTCGGGATGCACGACCGAGGTCGACCAGCCCACGGCGCGCAGCATCTCGGCCGCGAGGGCCGCCTCGAGGATCGGCTTGTGACCCGGCACGCCGGCGACCAGCACGGCGCCCACGCTCTTCTGCGGGTCGGGCAGGTGATGGATCCGGCGCAGCGCCATCTGCAGGGCCGAATAGGCCAGCGTCACCTGCATCCGCGAGATGCGATCCTCGGCCAGCGCGCGCGTCAGGCGCTCGGCGCAGGCCTCGAACAGCCGCGCGAAATCGGCGGCGGTCGGCGCATGGGCGCGCAGCAGCTCCTCGACCTCGGTCAGGCGACCGAGCGGATCGGTGCTCAGCAGATCGGAGAGCCGCGCCACGGCCTTGGCACGGCCGGAGCGGCCCGCCTGCGCCTCGGTCAGGGCATAAAGGGCGAAGGTGTCCGCCTCGACGGGGGTATCGGGGGCGAGAGTCCGCGCTGCGCAGACGTCGGAGAGGAAACGGCGCACGGCGGCGATCCTATCGAAAGAGAAGATGTTGGTGTTGTCGGCCACCAGGCTGCGGCCCACGGTCACGATCTGCCGGCTCTCGGCCAGCCCGAGGCTGCGCATGTCGGCCTCCGAGCAGGAGAGCTGCATGTGCCATCCCGCAAAGCGGCGCTTGGCGATCGGTTCCTCTGCGAGGATCTCGACGTTGCTGTGGCGCCGGTCCCGCTGGATGTGGGTCATGACCTCCGCCACGGCGGCGGGGCGGCCTTCGAGCCACTGGAAGAAGACGCCCTGGCTGTAGAAGAGCGCGCCGGTCAGCTGCGCCCGGGCATTGTGCGCCTGCGAGGTCTCGACGATGTCGAGGAGGTCGCGCAGCGTCAGATCCGGGGCCGCCAGGCTGCGGTAGCAGCAGGAAACCAGATCCGAGCCCGTCATCGTGACGTCCGCCTCGAGGTCGTGTTGCATCCTTCGCCCCTTACTGCCGGGCAGCCCCTGAAACAAGCGTGCCAACAGCGCAGGCCGGGGCCTGCGTCAATTGGTCGTGCCGTTCCTGTCCTGCTGCTCTCCGAGCGTCTCCTCCTCGGCAGGCCCTGCCTCCCGAGGTCTCCGGCAGCCGGAGTGAACTCCGGCGGTCCGTCAGCGGCCTCTTCGGCCGAACCTGAATATCAGGGCCGTGGCGGGGTGCGGCGGTGCTTCCACCGCCCTGCGTCCCGGCACTCGCCTCACTCGCACGATGGTTGACAGCATCGGGTCCGAGCCGGATCGAGTCAAGGATCGGGCGGGGGGGTGCGTCAACATATACCTGAGACCTCGGATTAAGCCGCCGCCGCGGCGCGGATGGCGGATCGACGCCGCATGCGGCCGAAGCCCGAAGGCCGCTTGCGGGCCGAGAGAAAATCAGCGCCAATCGGGCGATGCCGAAGGGAGGGACGGATGGACGAGACCGCGCTGATCGTGGCCCATGGGCAGCCGTCGGACCCGTTGCCGGCGGCGGCGGAGATCGAGGCGCTGGCCGCGGCCGTGGGCGCGCACCTGCCGGGCTGGCGGCTCCGGGCGGCGACTTTGGCCGAGCCCGGCGCGCTGGCGCGCGAGGTAGCTGCGGCAGGGCGACCGGGGATCGTCTATCCGCTCTTCATGGCGGGCGGCTGGTTCACGCGCACGAACCTGCCGCGCCAGCTTTCGGCGGCGGGCGGCACGGGCTGGCGCATCGCCGAACCCTTCGGCACGGATCCCGCGGTCTCGGATCTCACCGTGGAGATTGCCTGCGAGGCGCTGTCCCACAGGCCCGCCCCCGCCATCCTGCTGGCGGCGCATGGGTCGTTCCGCAGCCCGGCGCCGTCCGAGGTGGCGCGGGCGATGGCCGCGCGCCTGTCCGAGGAGACGGGCCTGCCCTGCGAGGCGGCCTTCATCGATCAGGAGCCGCAGATCGCGGCCCGTGCGCGGCTCATGCCCGAGGCGTTGTGCCTGCCCTTCTTCGCGGCCCGCGGCGGGCATGTGGTGGAGGACCTGCCTGCGGCGCTGGCAGAGGCGGCGTTCCGGGGAACGGTTCTGGAGCCGGTGGGCCTCGATCCGCGGGTCCCGGCGCTGATCGCCCGCGCCATCTCGTCTCCGGGCCGCGCGTAGCCCGCCATTCGCGCTTCGCGAGCGGCGGTGCCGGGCTACAGCGCCCCCGAACTCCGCACAGGGGCTGCCGTGTCGAGGGGGCGATCCGGCGCGGCCTCCTCGAGCGCCGTGCGCATCCTGTCCCAGAGGGCGGGGAGGGCCGCAAGATGCGGCCCCGCTTCCGCTCCGGTCCGCAGCGCCTCCTGCGCCTGCCGGAGCCTGCGGTGCAGCGGCCCGGTGCCGAAGGTCGAGATCGCGCCGGCCAGCTGGTGCACGAGGGGACGGGCCTCCTCGGGCGGCGGCTCGAAGCCGAGCGCCGCCAGCCGCTCGAGGATCGCGGTGCCGTCGAGGATCATCTGCCGGATCAGCCCGTGGAGTGCCACCGGGCCGATCTGGTCTTCCAGTTCGCGCAGCCGGGCCGTGTCGAGCGCCTCCTCGACCGGCGGAGAGGCAGGCTCGGCCGGATGGCGCAGCATCCGCAGGAGCGCATCCCGGCTCACCGGCTTTTCGAGCCATCCGTCGATGCCCGCGGCCCTGAGCGCGCCGGGATCGGCCGTCAGCGAGTGGGCGGTGACGGCGAGGATGCGCGAGGCGGCGCTCGGCCCGCCGCCATCGCGGATCCGGCGCGCCACCTGCAGCCCGTCGAGGCCCGGCATGCTGATGTCGGTCAGGATCACGTCGAAATGCCGTGACTGGGCTGCCGTCAGCCCCTCGAGCCCGCTGCGCGCCGTCAAGACCCGGTGGCCCGCGCTCTCGAGGAAGTTCTGGGCGATGAAGCGGTTGATGTCATTGTCCTCGACCAAGAGCACCGAGAGCGCCTCGTCGGACCCGCGGGAGGCGGCGAGCTCCTCGCGCGGGCGGCGGAGCGGCAGGCGCAGGGTGAAGCGGCTGCCGCGGCCCGGCGTGCTCTGGACGGTGAGATCGCCGCCCATGATCCGCGCCAGCCGCCGCGCGATCCCGAGGCCCAGTCCCGTGCCGCCCGACCGGCGCTCGTAGCTGGCGTCGAGCGTCACGAAATCGTCGAAGACCTTCTCCAGGTTCTCGGGGGCGATGCCGATGCCGGTGTCGAGCACGCGGATCTCGACATCCGCGCCCTGCACCTCGCTTTCGACGATGATCCGCCCGTTCCGGGTGAATTTCACCGCGTTGTTCAGCAGGTTCAGCAGGACCTGCCGCAGCCGCTGGGGTTCGCCGTTCAGGATCCCCACCGGCCCGGTCAGCGGACGATGGTCGATCCGGTTGCCGACGACGGCGGCAAAGCCCGACTGGTTCGCGATACAGTCCTCGATCAGCCGGTCGAGATCGAAATCGACCATCTCTGCCACCGAGGGTCGGGCCTCGGAGCGGGCGATGTCGAGAACCGAATTCACATGGTCGAGCAGGATCTCGGCCGAGGCGCGCAGCACCGAGACGAGCTCGCGCTGGCGCGGGTCGAGCGGCGTCTGGGCGAGCAGTTCGAGCGACCCCGCAAGCCCGTTCAGCGGCGTCCGCATCTCGTGGCTCATCACGGCGAGGAAGTCGGCCTTCGTCTGCTCGCCCGCGAGCGCGCGGTCGCGCGCCTCGGTCAGCTCGCGCTCGGCGCGCCTGCGGGCCGAGATGTCGCGCATCAGGGCCACGATGATGTCCTCGCCTTCGACACGCGCGGCCGCGAGCGAGACCTCGACCGGAAAGCGTGAGCCGTCGGCATGGACCGCCTCGAGTTCGAGCCGCAGGGGGCCGTCGATCCGGGGGTCGGAATTGCGCAGCGCATCCACCACGCGCATGCGCTGGCGGCCCTGCAGCTCGGCCGGGAACAGCAGCTCCATCGCATCGGCGCCGGCCAGCCGCTCGCGCTGGTGCCCGAAGATGGCGAGCGCCG
Organism: Cereibacter sphaeroides 2.4.1; assembly: GCF_000012905.2. Lineage (NCBI taxonomy): Bacteria > Pseudomonadati > Pseudomonadota > Alphaproteobacteria > Rhodobacterales > Paracoccaceae > Cereibacter > Cereibacter sphaeroides. The sequence continues at coordinate 159,475 of NC_007493.2, forward strand.
CGCGATTGCAGTCGATCACCCGGGCGCTCCAGTCGGTCACGAGGATCGCATCCGCCGAAATGCGGAAGATCGCCTCGAGCCGGGCGCTGGCGCGGCCCGCCGCCTCGGCCTGTTCGCGCGAGCGCAGATAAAGCCGCAAAAGCTGGAACGATCCGGCCGACAGCATCAGCACGAGGCCGATGGTCAAGGCCACGAGGCGCATGATCGAACTGCCGATGATCGCGCGATTCTCGAGGTTGCGGCTCTCGCGGTCTGCGCTGGCCGTGGCCGAAAGCTCCGCCACCGCCTGCTCGAGGTGCGGCAGGGCGCGGGTCAGGCCGGGCATTGCGGCTGTCACCGTGGCGTCCGGTGCCGCGATCAGATCCGCACGATCCCGCTCGAACTGGCGGAGCCGCGCAATGCCTTCGCCATAGGCCGGGTCCCACAGCACCCCGGCCTCGGCCATGGCGGTGTCGAGCTGCGCCAGACCCTCCTGCAACTGCCGGAGGGACGTCCGGACCGCCGCGGGGCTCGGGCTGCTGCCTGTGACGCCGAGGGCGCTTGCGAACTGCGAGAGGTTGCCGTCGAGATCGGACAGCCGGGTCTGCACCCCGTCCGTGACGATATAGTCGAGCTGCTGGAACCGCTCGCGGGCATCGTTGGCGAGGCCGATGATGGCGGTGGCGCCCGCGAGCATGACGAGGACGGCCGCTGGCAGGCGGAGTCTCTGCCAGAGCCGGGGGGCGGCAACCGTCCGCCTGAGGTCGGTGTCACGTCGCGCGGACATGAGCCTACCCTAGATCAGGCTCCGGCACCGATCCAGCGTCGCCCGGCCGCAGACGTTCGAAACGGCGTCAGACCGTGTGGAGGTACAGATCGTAGTCGACGTCCGGGATCGTCCGCGCCACGCGGGCATATTCCGCGGCCTTGATGGCGGTGAAGGTGCGGTGCATGTCCGGCCCCAGCGCCTCGCGCAGGAAGGCCGAATGTTCCGCCGCCGCGATGGCGCTGCGCCAGCAGGTCGGGATCGGCTGCGTGTCGCCCGGATCCTCGTAGCCGTTGCCGGTGGTCTCGGGGCCGGGGTCGATCTGCTGCTCGAGCCCGCGGCGGATGCCGGCCAGCACGGTGGCGGCCACGAGATAGGGGTTGGCGTCGACCCCGGCCGGGCGATGCTCGATCCGCCGGGCGCGGATGTCGCCCGCCGGGATGCGCAGCGCGACCGAGCGGTTGTTCACCCCCCAGCTGGGCGAGACCGGAGCGTAGCTCTGGCTCGCGAAGCGCCGCCAGGAGTTCGCATGCGGCGCGAAGACCAGCATCGATTCCCCCATCGTCTCGCGCAGGCCGCCGAGCGCGTGCAGGATCGGGCGCGACCACTGGCCCTCGGTCTCCTCGACGAAGATGTTGCGCCCCTCGGCATCGCAGAGCGAGACATGCAGATGCATCCCCGAACCGGCGTAGCTTTCCACGGGCTTGGCCATGAAACAGGCGGTGACGCCATGGCGGCGCGCCTGCGCCCGCACGATCCGCTTGAGCCGCATCAGGTCGTCCGCCGCCTGCAGCACATCGGTGCGGTAATGGAGCGTGAGCTCGTACTGGCCCGGCGCATATTCCGAGATCATGGTCTCGGCCTTGATCCCCGCCGTCTCGGCCCCCGCATAGATGTCGGAGAAGAGCGGCATCATCCCGTGCAGGTGATCGACGGAATAGACCTCGGTCTTGGCGCTGCGCCGGCCGTCCAGCACGTCGGCTGCCGGCTGCACGCGCCCGTCGGGGCCGCGCTCGTTGGCCAGAAGGAAGAATTCGAGCTCGAAGGCCGCCGACGGGTGAAGGCCCAGCTCCGCCAGCGCCTCCACCTGCCGTGCGAGCGCATGGCGCGGGTCCGAGCTCATCGGCCGGCCGTCGAGGTCGTACATGCACATGAAGACCTCGCCCCGCGGCGGCGTGGTGCCATGAAGGGGCACCAGCGTGCCGGGGATCGGCCAGGCCCGCAGGTCGCCGTCGCCCTGATCCCAGATCAGGCCGGTCTCGTGGACATCCTCGCCGCAGATGTCGAGCCCGAGGATCGAGATCGGCAGGTGCCGCCCGCCCTTGTAGAAGGACAAAAGTTCGTGGCGCCGGATGATCTTGCCTCGGCCGATGCCGTTGGCATCGTGCAGGACGATGTCGAAGGCCTCGATCTCGGGATGGGCGGCGAGGAAGGTTTCGGCCTCGCTGAGGGTCGAACCGGAGGGGCTGGGCTGGTCGGTCATCGTTGCGGTCACGCGAAAAGGTCTGTCAGGATGGCGTCGAAGGCGGCGATCAGGCGGTCGATCTGGCGGGTCCGGGTCATGGGGCTCACCAGCATCATGTTGTGGAAGGGCGCGATCAGCGAGCCGCGGTTCAGAAGGCCCAGATGCACCGCCCCCTCAAGGCGCGGCTGATGGGCGGCCGCGGCCTCTGTCCCGTTGCGGAGCGGCCCGGGCGCGCAGATGAACTCGACGCGCGCACCCACGCGGACGACATGCCACGGCGCACCCACACGGGCGATGGCCGCGGCCAGACCCTTGGCCAGCCGCTTTGCGCCGCGCTCCATATGGGCATAGGCCTCGGGCGTCATCACCTCGGACAGGGTGGCGCAGAGGCAGGCGAACTGCATCGGATTGGCCGAGAGAGTCGTGCCCATGCCGCTGTGGCCCGCGGGGCGCGTCGCATTGTAGGCCGCGAAGCGCGCGCCGAGATCGGGCGTCAGGCCCCAGACGGCGGTGGGCGTGCCGCCCGCCACGCATTTGCCCACCACGAGAATGTCGGGCGACAGGCTGTGCACCCGTCCGTAGCCGCCGAGGCCCGAGGAAAGCGTATGGGTCTCGTCGAGGATCAGCACCGCCCCGTAGCGGCGCGAGAGGGTGCGCAGCGCATCGTGGAAGCCCGCCTCGGGCAGCACCATGCAGGAGTTGGTCATCACCGGCTCGGTGAGGATCGCGGCGATCTCGCCAGTGGCCAGCGCCGCCTCGACGCCCGCGACATCGTTGAACTCGACCGCGACCGCCTTCGAGGCGAGATCGGCGACCATGCCCACGAGGCCCGGCCGCGCCCGCGTGCGGCCGTTCTCGAGCATGACCATCGTGTCGTCGACCGTCCCGTGGTAGCAGCCGTTGAACACCAGCACCTTGCGCCGCCCGGTGACGGCCCGCGCCACGCGCAGCGCGAAGCGGTTGGCGTCGGTCGCGGTCAGCGCCACCTGCCAGCGGAAGTCGCCGAAGGTCCGATTGAGAAGCTGCCCCGCCTCGAAGGTGGCCTCGGTCGGCAGCATGTAGGTCAGCCCCTGCCGCGCCTGCCGCCGGATCGCCCGCGCCACCGGGGCCGGCGAGTGGCCGAACATCGAGCCCGTGTCGCCCAGGCAGAAATCGTCGAGCCGGTGCCCGTCGAGGTCGGTCAGGCGTGCGCCCTGCGCTTCGGCCGCGACCAGCGGGAAGGGCGAGGGCCAGTCCTTCATCCAGTGCATCGGCACGCCGCCCAGATAGGATTGCGCGCCGCGCTGAAGCGCCTCCTTCGACCGTGGGTTCTCGCGCTCGAAGCGGGCCGTCTCGTCGGCGAGGAAGGCCGCGAGCCGGTCCTCCGCCACCCCCGCCGTTCGCGGCGGATCTGCGCTCATGCGCCGGTCACCGGGCGGAGGATGCGGTTCACATGGCCCATCTTGCGCCCCGGGCGCGCTTCGGCCTTGCCATAGAGATGGATCGCCGTGTGCTTCTCGAGCGCGAGCGCCGGCACCCGGGCCACATCATGGCCGATCAGATTCTCCATCTCGACATCGGCGAAGCGCGAGCCGTCGCCGAGCGGCCAGCCGGTGATCGCACGGATATGCTGCTCGAACTGGTCCACCGCGCAGCCGTTCTGCGTCCAGTGCCCGGAATTGTGGACCCGCGGCGCGATCTCGTTCACCAGCAGCGCCTCGGGCGTCACGAAGAGCTCGACCCCCATCACGCCCACATAGTCGAGAGCATTGAGGATCCGCCCGGCCAGCAGCACCGCGTCGGTGCGCTGCGAGGCGGTGAGGCGGGCGGGCACCGTGGTCGTGTGCAGGATGCCCGAGAGATGCACGTTCTCGCCGGGCTCATAGACCGCGACCGATCCGTCGCGGCCGCGCGCCGCGATGACCGAGACCTCGTGGGTGAAGCGGACGAAGCCCTCGAGCACGGCAGGCTGGCCGCCCATGGCCGCGAAGGCCTCGGCCGCGTCGTCGGGCTCCATGAGGCGGGCCTGCCCCTTGCCGTCATAGCCGAGGCGCGTGGTCTTGAGGATGGCGGGCGTGCCGATGCCGTGGATCGCGGCCTCGAGATCCTCTCGGCTGCCGACGGGGCGGTAGGGGGCCACGGCGAGGCCGAGCCCGGTCAGGAAGCCCTTCTCCTCGAGCCGGTCCTGGCTGACCGCGAGGGCGCGGCGGTTCGGGTGGAGGGGTTTCAGCGCCTCCAGCAGGTCGAGGGCCGAGGTCGGGATGTTCTCGAATTCGTAGGTGATGACATCGACCGAGGTCGCGAAGGCCCGCAGTGCGGCCTCGTCCTCGTAGGGCGCGGTCGTGACCGCATGGGCCACGTCGGCGGCGGGCGGGTTGGCGCTCGGCTCGAAGATATGGGTGCGGAAGCCCAGCCGCGCCGCCGCGACCGAAAGCATCCGGCCGAGCTGGCCGCCGCCGAGGATGCCGATGGTCGAGCCGGGGGGCAGGCGGTCAGTCATCGGAGGGCTCCTCGGGGATGGAGGCGGAGAGGGCTGCGCGCCAGGCGTCGAGCCGCTGGCCGAGCGCCGGATCGGAGAGGGCGAGGATGCCCGCGGCCATCAGGCCCGCGTTCGCCGCGCCGGCGCTGCCGATCGCCATGGTGGCGACCGGAAAACCCTTGGGCATCTGGACGATGGAATAGAGGCTGTCGACGCCCGAGAGCGCGCGGGTCTGGACGGGCACGCCGATGACGGGCACCCGCGTTTTCGAGGCCATCATGCCGGGAAGGTGCGCCGCACCGCCCGCGCCCGCGATGATGACCTTGAGCCCGCGCCCGACGGCGGTCTTGCCGTAGTTCCAGAGCCGGTCGGGCGTGCGGTGCGCCGAGACGATCCTCGCCTCGTGAGAGATGCCGAGCTCGTCGAGGATCGCCGCGGCCTCCTTCATCGTGGCCCAGTCCGACTGGCTGCCCATGATGATCCCAACGTCCACAGTCATGCGCCGCGCCCCTGTCCTGCCCTGAGCGGCGCACTATAGCCATGGCCGGGCAGGGGGCAAGCGGTCGGCGGAGGGGCAGGCCGCTTGCTGCGGGACTGCGTCCTGCAGGCCATGCGCCGATCCGGCGGCGCGGATCCACTCGGCAGGGCCGGGCACAGCAGCGACTGTCCCTGCGGCAGGGGCCCGTCATTCACGATGCGCGAGTGGCAGGGGGCGTTCCGGCCGCGCGCGGGTGTCAGGCGATGATGTCGGGGATGAGCCGGTCCTCGATCTTCACGATCTGGTCCTTGAGGGCCAGTTTCTGCTTCTTGAGCCGCCGCAGCATGAGCTGATCGCCACGGCCGCCCGCCTCGATGGCGGCAATCGCCTCGTCGAGATCGCGGTGCTCGCGCCGCAGGACTTCCAGCCGGATGCGCAGCATGTCTTCGAAGCTCAATTCGGGGGACGCATTCATGTGTCTTGACCTGTCGGGAAAGTCGCCCGTTGCGTTTGGATGAGTCGCCGTCAGACGAATATACAGAACGCACGCGTTTGCGGGAAGAATCCTGCAGGAGGCCGATATGTCGCGTTCGAAGGGGCGCGCCTGTGGCGGTCGCGCCTCAAGAGGGGCGGCTTCCCTCTCCATGAGCGGGAAAGGCGGAGGCAGACGGCCCGTGTCGTCCCGGCATGCCGCCCGACCCCTGCGTGCCGAGGCGGCGCGCCGCGCCCGCGCTCTTGCAAGGGTGGGGCCCGCCGCCCATATTCGACAGGTGGAATGCCCGCCCGGGGTTCCGCCAGAGAAATGTCGCTTCTGCAAGGACATGACGGAATGACCAAACTGACTTTCGGGGGCCATCCCTTCCTGCTCGGGTTCGAACAGCTCGAGCGGCTGGTCGAGCGGACGGCCAAGACGGCCAGCGAGGGCTACCCGCCCTTCAATATCGAGGCCGTGGCGGAGAACGCCTATCGCATCACGCTCGCCGTCGCCGGCTTCCGCGAGGACGATATCGCCATCACCGTCGAGGACCGTCAGCTCGTGGTGCGCGGGCGGCAGGCCGAGGATCCGGCCGAGCGCGTGTTCCTGCATCGCGGCATCGCCTCCCGTGCCTTCCAGCGCAGCTTCGTGCTGGCGGATGGCGTCGAGGTGGCGGGGGCGACCATGGAGCATGGTCTTCTGCATATCGACCTGCACCGGCAGGTGCCGCAAGCGGTGGTGCAGACGATCCCGATCGGGCGCAACCGTGCGATAAAGGAAGGAGTCGAGCAATGAACACCCCATTCGATTTTCCCGAGGGTGCGGGGCGGCTGGTCTATGTCCGTCCGGTGCCGGTGGCCGAACTTCCCGAGGATGTGCAGTCGATGGCGCGCGGGCTCGACCATATCTACGCCCTGCATGGAGCGGACGGTGAGCGCCTTGCGCTGGTGCGCGACCGGCATCTGGCCTTCGTGCTCGCCCGTCAAAACGACCTTGCGCCGGTGAACGTGCACTGACGCCTCCGGGGAGAGGCCCTCGGCCGCTTCGACAGACGGCCGAGGATTTTCCAGCTGCCTCCCGGACGACGGCGCCTTGAGGCCACAGCGCGCCCGCATGTCCTCGGTGCCCTGGCCGCCAGAGCGCGGCGACCGCGCCGGTCCCACCGGACGCCCTTCCGCGACATCTGGGCCTCTTCCCATGTGGCCGGTCTGTGTCAGCCTGACGACTCGGAGGAGCGGGAGCCGGGTGCCCCCGTTCTCCCGGTGCCAGGAAAGGTCAGGTGGTGAGGCGATGACGCAAGAACCGGGATACACCAGGCTCCAGATCACCCTGCATTGGGCGATCGCGGGGCTCGTCCTCTTCAATTACATCTTCGGCGAGACCATGGAGCGGGCCTACGACGCCGTGCGCCAGAATGTGGAGCCCGCGGGCGTGGGCCACTATCTCCATGTGGTCGTGGGGCTCGCCGTGCTCGTGCTGACGCTGGTCAGGATCGGCGCGCGGTTCGTGCTCGGGGTCCCTGAGAAGGGCACCACGCCCGGCGACAAGGTGGCCGCGGGGCTGCAGGGCCTGCTCTATCTGCTCACGCTGCTCGTGCCGGCGCTGGGCATGACGGCCTGGGGCGGCGGGCAGGCCTGGGCTGCGGGCCCGCATGTGCTGGCGGCGAATGCGATCATGCTGCTCGCCCTCGTCCATGCCGTTTCGGCGCTCTTCCATCAGTATGTGCTGAAGGACAGGCTGCTTCTCAGGATGATGCGTCCGCGCTGACTTGGGAGCAGGGCGCGGACAGCCCCTTGCGGGCTCCGTCCGGGAAGCGAAAGGGGCGCCCGCGGGCGCCCCTTTTTCTGTCTAGAGCGTCAGGCCCGGATCAGGCCCATCTGCTCGAGCTTCAGGATCACCTGATGGGCGCAATGGTCGACGCTCACATTGGCCGTGTCCACCACCAGCTCGGCCTTGGCCGGCACCTCGTAGGGGTCGGAGATCCCGGTGAACTCCTTGATCTTGCCTTCCCGCGCGAGCTTGTAGAGCCCCTTGCGGTCCCGCCGCTCGCATTCCTCGATCGGCGTGGCCACATGCACCTCGATGAAGGCGCCGAAGGCCTCGATCATCTCGCGCACGGCGCGCCGCGTCGCGGTATAGGGCGCGATCGGCGCGCAGATCGCGATGCCGCCGTTCTTGGTGATCTCGGAGGCCACATAGCCGATCCGCTTGATGTTGATGTCGCGGTGCTCCTTCGAGAAGCCGAGCTCCGAGGAGAGATGCTTGCGCACCACGTCGCCGTCGAGGAGAGTCACCGGGCGGCCGCCCATCTCCATCAGCTTGACCATGAGGGCGTTCGCGATGGTGGACTTGCCCGAGCCGGAGAGCCCCGTGAAGAAGACGGTGAAGCCCTGCTTCGAGCGGGCGGGCGAGGTGCGGCGCAGCTCGCTCACCACGTCGGGGAAGGAGAACCATTCCGGGATCTCGAGCCCCTCGCGCAGGCGGCGGCGCAGCTCGGTGCCCGAGATGTCGAGGACGGTGGAGCCTTCCGGCACCTCGTCCACGGGGAAATACTGGGCCTTCTCCTGCACATAGACCATCTGTTTGAAATCGACCATCTCGACGCCGATCTCGTCTGCATGGGCCTTGAACAGCTCCTGCGCATCATAGGGGCCGTAGAAGTCCTTGCCCTCGGAGTTCTTGCCCGGGCCGGCATGGTCGCGGCCCACGATCATGTGGGTGCAGCCGTGGTTGCGCCGGATCAGCCCGTGCCAGACCGCCTCGCGCGGGCCGCCCATGCGCATGGCGAGGTTCAGGAGCGACAGGGTCGTGGTGGAGGAGGGATACTGGTCGAGCACCGCCTCGTAGCAGCGCACGCGGGTGAAATGGTCGATGTCGCCGGGCTTCGTCATGCCCACGACCGGATGGATCAGCAGGTTCGCCTGCGCTTCGCGGGCGGCGCGGAAGGTCAGTTCCTGATGCGCGCGGTGCAGCGGATTGCGGGTCTGGAAGGCCACCACGCGGGTCCAGCCCATCTTGCGGAAGAAGGCGCGCAGCTCGTTGGGCGTGTCGCGGCGCATCTTGAAATCGTAGTGCACCGGCGGCTGGATGCCGGTGATCGGGCCGCCGAGATAGACCTTCCCGGCCGTGTGGTGCAGGTAGTTCACCGCCGGATGGGCGAGATCGTTCGCGCCGAACACCTTCTCGGCCTCGCGGTCCTTGTTCGGCACCCATTTGTCGGTGACCGACAGGATCGCGAGGATCACGCCCTCGGCGTCGCGCAGCGCGATGTCCTGACCGGGCTCGACGCCCTCGGCAAACTTCTCGCTCACGTCCAGCGTCACCGGCATCGGCCAGAGCCGTCCGTCGGCGAGGCGCATGTTCTCGACCACGCCATCGTAATCGGCCTCGGTCAGGAAGCCCTTGAGCGGATGGAAGCCGCCGTTCATCAGCAGTTCGAGGTCGCAGATCTGGCGCTGCGTCAGGTCCCAGGAGGGCAGGCTGCCCGCATCGGCCTTCAATTTCTGGGCCGAGTCGTAGGAGACGTAGAGTTCAGGGACAGGAGCGTGGTTCGGAAGGGACATTGAGAGAACTGCCTTTGCGGATACAATCGACGGGCGATCCCGGTCCCGCGGGGGCATATCCCGCGGTCCGCAACGGTTCAAGCGCGGACCATGCAACGGTCGCGGAATAAGGCCGAAATGCCACCATGCCTTCCGGCGGGCAAACGCCCGTCCGAGACGCGCCGCCGGAAGGCGGAGGATGTGCCGCAGGATTACGCGCCGGCGAGGAAACGTTCCGCGTCGAGCGCCGCCATGCAGCCCATCCCGGCCGAGGTCACGGCCTGCCGGTAGACATGGTCCGTCAGGTCGCCTGCCGCGAAGACGCCCGGGATCGAGGTGCGGGTGGTTCCCGGCTCGACCTTGACATAGCCGCCGTGGTGCAGCTCGAGCTGATCCTTCACGAGCTCGCTCGCCGGGGCATGGCCGATGGCCACGAAGAAGCCCTCGCAGGGCACCTCGGTCGTCTCGCCCGTCAGCACATTCCGCGCGACGATCCCCGTGACGCCGAGCGGCGCCTCGGTGCCCGCGACCTCCTCGATCGTGTGGTTCCAGAGCACCTCGATCTTGGGATGCTTGAACAGCCGGTCCTGCAGGATCTTCTCGGCCCGCAGGCTGTCGCGGCGGTGGACCAGCGTCACCTTGCTCGCGAAGTTGGTCAGGAACAGCGCCTCCTCGACGGCGGTGTTGCCGCCGCCCGCCACCACGACCTCCTTGCCGCGGTAGAAGAAGCCGTCGCAGGTCGCGCAGGCCGAGACGCCGAAGCCCTTGAACCTTTCTTCCGACGGCAGGCCCAGCCAGCGTGCCTGGGCGCCGGTGGCGAGGATCACCGCATCGGCGGTGTAGGTCATGCCGCTGTCGGCCTGGGCGGTGAAGGGCCGCTGCGAGAGATCGAGCGACGAGATATAGTCCGAGACGATCTCGGCCCCCATGGCGCGGGCATGGTCCTCCATCCGCACCATGAGTTCGGGCCCCTGCACCTCGCGGTCGCCCGGCCAGTTCTCGACCTCGGTGGTGATGGTGAGCTGACCGCCCGGCTGCAGGCCCTGAATGAGGAGCGGGTTCAGCATGGCGCGCGCGGAATAGACGGCCGCCGTATAGCCGGCCGGTCCCGAGCCGATGATCAGAACCCTCGTGTGCCGCGTCTCGGCCATGGCCTTGCCCCTCATGGTCTTTTCCCGGCGCCTCATATAGGACCTGCCGCAGCGGGCCGGAAGCCCCCCATTCCGCCGCAGCTCCCTGCCTCCTCCCCCAATGCCCGATTGCGTGCGTCGACGGTTTTCCGCAATGGAGGCACTCTTTCCGACGCCTCCGCGAAACATTATTGCGCCGCCTGCCGGGACCTTCTAGAATCTCCCCGCAGCAAGGAGAGCTTCATGGCCGGATCGAAACTGGACCCCATCGACCGTCACATCCTGGCGGAACTCCAGAGCGACGGCCGGATGACCAATGTCGAGCTGGCCAAGCGCGTGGGCATCTCGGCGCCGCCCTGCCTGCGCCGGGTGCGCACGCTCGAGGAGGCGGGCTACATCCGCGGCTATCATGCCGACATCGACCCGCGCGAGCTCGGCTTCGAGGTGCAGGTCTTTGCCATGGTGCGGCTGCACAGCCAGGCAGAAGCGGATCTCTCGGCCTTCGAATCGCGCTGCCGTGCCTGGCCTCTGGTGCGCGAGTGCCACATGCTGAACGGCGAGATCGACTTCATCCTGAAATGCGTGGCGCCCGACCTGCCGAGCTTCCAGAGCTTCCTCACCCAGGAACTCACCGCGGCCGAGAATGTGGCCTCGGTCAAGACGAGCCTCGTGATCCGCTGCGCCAAGGACGAGCCGGGCGTGCCCTTCGAGGTGCTCGAGGCCCGGCTCCAGCGCAGCGCCTGACGCCCCCCGCCTGTTCCTCCGCGCCAGCCCTCCTCCCCCGCTTTCACTCTGCCCAAATATCCCGGGGGTGCGGGGGCAGCGCCCCCGCTCCGGAGGGCGGCCCTCCGCGCAGGTCCCGGGCCTCAGAGCCGGATGGCCGAGATGAGCCGCCCGTAATCGGCCTCTCCCGCATGGGTGGTGCGGCGGTAGGAAAAGAACCGCTCCGGATCGCGGTAGGTGCAGTGCCGCGTCCATTCCGCCTGCCCCACGCCCGCCGCCCGCAGCCGGGCAAGCCCGAAGGCCGGCAGGTCGAAGAGCGCCCGGTCGCCCGAGCCTTGCGCGAAGAACCGCGCCGCCTCCGGGTCCTCGTCGAGGAATTCCTCGACGAACTCCGGTCCGACCTCATAGGCGGCCTGACTGATCGTCGGGCCGATCACCGCGACGACCCGGGCGCGATCCGCGCCGAGATCCTCCATCGCCGCAAGGGTCGCCTCGAGCACACCCGCCTTGGTGCCGCGCCAGCCCGCGTGGGCCGCGGCGACCACACCCGCCTCGGCGTCGGCCATCAGCACCGGCTGGCAGTCGGCGGTCAGGACGGCGATGGCGAGCCCCGGCACTGCCGTCACCAGCGCATCCGCGCGCGGCCGCTCCGCGAGCGGCTCCGTCACGGTCAGCACGTCCGGTGAATGCACCTGATTGACCGTGACCAGCCGGTCCGCCGCCACGCCCATCGCCTCCGCCACCCGGGCCCGGTTGATCGTCACCACCTCCGCCAGATCGCTGGAGCCGGGGCCGCAGTTGAGGCCCGCGAAGACCCCCGAGGAGGCGCCCCCCTTGCGGGTGAAGAACCCGTGGCGGAAGGGGGCCAGAGCATCGGCCGTGATCAGTTCCATCATGCGTCAAATCCTGCGGGCGCGGGTCCCTGCGGCGAAAACACCGCCAGCGCCTTGAAGAGCGTTCCCATTTCGGTGGCGTCGGTCAAGCGGCGAGATGCGGCCTCGTGGCTGGCGAGGGCCTCTCCGGTCAGCGATCGGGCCAGCCGCGCGGCCCGCTGCGCAAGGCCGAGGCGCAGGAGAAGCGCGCCCTGCGGGACGAGGGCCGTGCCGCAGGGCGCCGCCGCCTGCGCCAGGGCCTCGAAATCCACATGGGCGGTCAGGTCCGCCTCTCCGGGCGCCGCCAGCGGATCGTCGAACCGGTGCGCCCGCAGCGCCTGCAGCGTGTCGCCATGCGAGCGCCAGCCGCCATAATCCACGGCGAGCGCAAGGCCGCCCGCCGCCGCAATGCGCCGCGCGATCTCGGCCATGATCGGACCGGCAGCCGGGCAGAGCTCGACGACATCGCCCGGCGCCGTATCCTCGAGCCGGTACGCCAGCGCGGCGAGCGACGTCTCCGGGCCCAGACCCCAGGTGAGGCGACCCTCGGTGAGCCCCACCATCCGCTCGCGCCAGCCCTCCGGTCCGCGCACGAACTGCCGGATCGGCAGCGCGTCGAAGAATTCGTTGGCCACGAGGAAGAGCGGCCCCTCCGGCAGGTCCGCGGCGCGGTCGAGCCACGCCGCGGGATGCCCGCCCAGCGTCTCGCGCTGAAGCGCACGCAGCCGCGGCGAGGCCTCCACCAGATGCACCCGCGCCGCCTCATGAAAACCCGGCACTCCGCGCGTCGCGCGCAGCAGGTCTGCCATCAGCGTGCCGCGTCCCGGCCCGAGCTCGGCCAGGGTGACGGGCGAAGGCTGGCCCTGATCGAGCCAGGCCTGCGCGAGGCAGAGGCCCAGAAGCTCGCCGAACATCTGGCTGATCTCGGGCGCGGTGGTGAAGTCGCCCGCCGCCCCGAACGGCTCGCGGGTGGAATAGTAGCCGTGCTCGGGATGAAGCAGGCATTCCGCCATGTAGTCGGCCACCGTGACGGGGCCGGTGGCGCCGATCCGCCGTGCGATGAGGACCGCCAGCGCCGTCACGCGGTCCGCCGGCTGCGCAGAATGAGATAGAGCCCGAGCAGGATCATCGGCAGCGACAGGATCTGCCCCATGGTCAGCCCGTAGCCCGAGATCTGCCACGCGAGGCCCAGCGGGTTGCCGGCGCTCACGAACTGCGCATCGGGCTGGCGCACGAACTCGACAAGGAAGCGCGTGGCGCCGTAGCCCGCAAGGAACATGCCGGACACGGACCCCGGCCAGTGCAGCCAGCCGCGCCGCCAGACGAGAAGGCTCAGGACCGTGAACAGCAGAATTCCCTCTAGCCCGGCCTCGTAGATCTGCGAGGGATGGCGGGCGCAGATCCCCTCGATCCCGGGGCAGCTCTGCGCCGCCTCGCCGGGAAAGGCCACGCCCCAGGGCAGGGTCGTGGGCCGGCCCCAGAGCTCGGCATTGATGAAGTTCGCGATCCGCCCGAGGAAGAGGCCCGGCGGCGTGGCGGCGGCCAGAAGGTCCGCCACCGGCAGGATGGAGATGCGTTCCTTCAGGCAGAAGGCCACGAGCGCCGTCATCACTCCGAGGAAGCCTCCGTGGAAGGACATGCCGCCCTCCCAGACCTTCAGGATGTCGAGCGGGTGGGCGAGATAATGGGCCGGCTGGTAGAAGAGCACGAAGCCCAGCCGTCCGCCGAGGATCACGCCGAGGATCACCCAGGTCAGCAGCCGCTCCAGCTGGTCCTCGGTCATCGGAGGACCGAAGCTCCAGAGCCGCTCCGCACGGATCATGCGCAGCACCAGCCGCCAGCCGATCAGGAGGCCCGCGATATAGGCCAGCGCATACCAGCGCAGCGCGAAGGTCACCCCGAACAGCTCGATCGAGAAGAGTTCGGGCGAGATGTCGGGGAAGGGAATGTAGGACATGGGGTTTCCTTTCGGCCCGGTTTTTCCGGCGCGGCTGCGGCGAAGTCAACCTTGCGCGCAAGGTGGCGCACGACCATATAGGGCCGATCGCTGGAGGGAACCGCATGCAGACCCGCAACAAATTCTTCGACGACATGTCGCAGCTCATGACCAATGCCATGGGCGTGGCGCAGGGCGCCCGGACCGAGGCCGAGACGGCGATGAAGGGCCTTCTCGATCGCTGGATGGCGGATCGCGACTTCGTGACCCGCGAAGAGTTCGATGCCGTCCGCGCCATGGCGCAGAAGGCCCGCGAGGAGAACGAGGCCCTGTCGGCCCGCCTCGCCGCGCTCGAGGCCAAGTCCAAGGGCTGAGGCCCTTTCGGGCGTGGGCCTTCGGGCCCGCCCGCCGATCCCCACGCGCGCCCCACGGGGCAGGACGGCAGACGGCCGCCGTCCGTTGTCGAGGCCCGCTTCTGCCAGTCCCCTGACCGTTCCCTGAAGGCGGAGCGGCGACTGGGCGCAGGGCCCTTCCTTCCTTCCAATCCCGCCATCGCGGCGCAGGCCGAAGCCGCCCGCTCGAAGGCCTCCCGCCCCTGATCCGGGCCGTCTCTGGCCAGCCGGCGGGCCACCTTTCGGATGGATTCTCTGACGAAAGGCCGAGGAGCTTTTCTCAAGACAGGCCGGCTTCGCCATAAATCCGGGGCGTCTCGCGCCGTTCTTTTCGCTAGCGTCCGACCTCAGAGACGCAGGCATGTCCTGCGGCGGTAGGACGAGTGCGAGGGATGATGCAGATGACCCCACTGACCCTGTCCGGGACCCTGCGGCTGCAGGACGCGCCCGGACTGATCGAGCGACTCGCGGCGGCGCTGGCCGCAGGCGACGTCGAGATCGACGCCTCGGGCGTCCTTGCCGTGGATGCGGCCGCGGTGCAGGTGCTCGTCTCGGCCGCCCGCACGGCCGGCGCCACGGGGCGGCGGCTCGTGCTGGCGCAGGACCATCCGGCCCTGACCGATGCTTTCGCGGGCCTTGTCCTCGATCCGGTCCCGGAGGGTCTGGCATGAGCAGGACGGTTCTCGCCGTGGACGATTCTCCGTCCGTCCGCTGCATGGTGGCCATGACGCTGCGCGAGGCGGGATATCGGGTCATCGAGGCCACGGACGGGCGCGAGGGGTTGGAGAAGGCCCTGAGCGAGCCGGTCGATGCCATCATCACCGACCAGAACATGCCGAACCTCGATGGGTTGGGCTTCATCCGCGCCTTTCGAGAGCATCCCGAGAGCAAGGGCAAACCCATTATCTTTTTGTCCACGGATTCCGCCGACACTCTCAAGCAGCAGGCCCGCGAGGCAGGGGCGATGGGTTGGATGGTCAAGCCGTTCACCCAGCCGCAACTGCTCGCCGTCATCAAGAAGGTGCTCGGATGATGGACGACGACATGATGGCTGTCTTCCGGCAGGAAGCGACGGATCTCATTGAAAGCCTTGAACGGGGCCTTCTGGATCTCAGCGACTCGCCGGAAGATCGTGACCTGATCAACGCGGTGTTCCGCGATCTCCACACGATCAAGGGCTCGGGCGCCATGTTCGGCTTCGCCGACATGGCCGCCTTCGTCCATGCGTTCGAATCGGCCTTCGACCTGCTCCGGTCCGGCAAGGCCGTCGTGACGCCCGAAATCATTCGCCTGGCGCTCTCGGCGCGCGACGAGATCATCGGCTTCCTCGCCGACGAGCCCGACCCTGACGGGCGCCGCCCGGCGATCCTCAGCGCGCTCGAGGCTGCCGTGGGCGGCTCGGGCGTGGCAACGGCGCCTGCGGTCGCGGCAGCGGCGGCGCCGCCTGCCGACCGGCTCTGGTTCCGGCTGACCGGAAACGCCCTCGCCCTCGGGGCGCGGCCCGATCTCCTGCTGGCGGAACTGCGCGAGCTGGGGGCGACCGACATCCGCGCGGACCTCTCGGCGGTGCCTCCGCTCGATGCGCTCGACCCCGAGGTCTGCATGATCGGCTGGTCGATGAGCTTCCCGAACCGCGTGACGCGCGAGGCGATCGACAACGTCTTCCTGTTCAACGAAGTGGAACTGCGGCTCGAGGCCGCGCCGGCGACGGCCCCCGCCGCCGCTCCGGTCCCCGCCGCTCCGGTCTCTGCCGCCGCCGCGCCGCCGCCTCCGGCCGCGCCGCGGAAGGCCGCCGACGAGGCGACGGGCGCCGACAAAGCAGGCGCGACCATGAGGGTTGCAGCCGAGCGTCTCGATCACCTGATGGATCGGGTGGGCGAGCTCGTGATTGCCGACGCGCGTCTCCTCCAGCTCGCCCAGCAGAGCCGGGACCCGGCGCTGATGGCGGCTGCCGAGGAAATCAGCCGCCTCGCGGCCGGTCTGCGCGACACGACCATGCGGATCCGCATGGTGCCGGTGCGCTCGATGGTCGGTCGCTTCCGGCGTCTGATCCATGGCCTCTCCGAAATGGTGGGCAAGCCCGTAAGCTTCGTTGTCCTGGGCGAGGAAACCGAGCTGGACAAGACCGTGATCGAGCAACTTGCCGATCCGATCGTGCACATGCTGCGCAATTCGGTCGATCACGGGCTGGAAGCGCCGGCCGACCGAGCGGCTGCGGGCAAGCCTGCCGAGGGCCGCATCACGCTCGAGGCCGAGCAGTCCGGTGCCGAAGTGGTCATCCGCATCAGCGATGACGGCCGCGGGCTCAACCGTGATCGCATCCGGGCCAAGGCTGTCGCCAACGGCATCATCGGCCCCGACGCGATCCTGACCGAGAGCGCGATGAACGCGCTCATCCTCGAGCCGGGTTTCTCCACCGCCGAGGCGATCACCGAGATCTCGGGCCGGGGCGTCGGGATGGACGTGGTGAAGAAGACGATCGAGGGCCTGCGCGGCTCGATCGAGGTGCAGTCTGTCGAGGGACGAGGTACGACCTTCACGCTGCGCCTGCCGCTGACGCTCGCCATCATCGAAGGCCTGCTGGTCGAAGTGGCGGGAGAGCGCTTCTCGATCCCGCTCGCCGCAGTCCAGGAGATCGTCGAACTGCCTCCCGACCGGAGGGAAGAGGATGGGAGTGCGGACTTCCTCGATGTGCGCGACCGGCTGGTTCCGCTCGTCCGGCTGCGCCGTATCTTCTCAAGTCCCGGCACGCCGGACGAATTCCAGACGGTGGTGATCGTGCGGGCGGGCGAGACGCGCGCAGGGGCGGTGGTCGACCGGATCATCGGCACCAACCAGATCGTCATCAAGCAGATGTCCCGGCTCCATAGCGGGATCCGGGCCTTCTCCGGGGCGACCATCCTTGGCGATGGCACCGTGGCCCTCATTCTCGACGTGCCGCATCTCGCGGGTGTCGGGCAGGGCGTTGAAGACCGTCGAGGAGCCGCGGCATGAGCAATATCATTGATCTCAAATCGGCGGCCATGATGACGGTCGTCACCATGCGCCTCGGCCGGCAGATGCTGGCCATCCCGGCCTCGGCCCTGCGGGAAATCCTCGATCCCCTGCCGGTGACGCGGGTTCCCACGGCCGACCGATCGGTGTGGGGCGTCATCAATGTGCGCGGCGCGGTTGTCCCGGTCGCCGAGCTGCGCTTCGCCTTCGGCATCGCCGAGGAGTCGCGGACCGAAGCGAGCAAGATGCTTGTCGTCGAGGTCGATCTGGCAGGCGAGCCGCTCGTTGTTGCCGTTGCGGCCGATGCGGTCCTCGAGGTGAGCGAGCTCGACCGCGCCGCGATGGAGCCTCTTCCGCCAAAGGGAAGCAGCTGGCCGCAGTCCTTCGTTCAGGGCGTCTTCCGCACCAGGAAGGGTCTTCTCCTGCTGCCGCACCTCTCGAACATCTTCGCCGCTCAGGCATCTGCGGCCGGTGTGGCCGTCGCCTGATGTGGATCGGACGACGGGACCCCTGGTCATGACGGCGCCGGATATTCCCGCGCGTCCCGACCGCCGCCGCCTTTCGAGCCGCCCTGTGCGGCGCTCCTTTGACTATTGATCCGGAGAACAGAGATGATCTCGATGACGGCATCCTCCTCCACGATGCAGGCCGAGCCGGTCGGTCCCGCCGAAGCCCCTCCGGTTGTCACTTTCATGGCGGGCGAGGCGCTTTATGCCCTCCCGGTCGAACGGGTGCAGGAGATCCTCGATCTGCAGCCTGTCGCCCCGCTGCCGAACGCGCCTGCCCATCTGCTGGGCCTGTGCGATGTGCGGGGAGCGGGCGTACCGGTCGTCGACCTGCGCAGTCTCCTCGGACTGCCGCCGACCGAAGATACCGGCCACAGCCGCATCCTCGTGACCTGGGTCGCATCGGCAGGCGCTCGCCATGTCGTCGGCCTCAAGACCGAGCGGGTGATTGAGGTCACCGCTCTGGACGAGGGCCGGATGCAGCAGATGAGCAGCGCGGACATGCTGAACTGGACCGATACCGCCGTCATGGGCATTGGAAAACGCAACGGGACATTCGTCACTCTGCTCGACATCGACCGTCTGATGGACCCGTCCCGCCTCGGCCTCCAGGCAGATCTGCGGCAGGGCGAGCTGCAATGAGTCAGGCCTTGCGTCCAGCCCACGATCAGCGCTTCTCGGACCTGATCCGAAGCCGGACGGGAATTCAGCTTCCCGTCCATCGGCGCCAGATGATCGAATCGCGCCTGCGCCCCCGCATTGCAGCCGTAGGGGCGACGGGCTTCGAAGGCTATCTGGAGCAGCTCTTCGATCACGGCCTTCTGGACGATGAGCTGCCGCTGGTCATCGATCTGCTGACGACGAACAAGACCGATTTCTATCGTGAGTCCGCTCATTTCGACGTTCTCGTGGACAAGATCGTGCCCGAGACGATCCGGCATGCGACGCCCCACGCGCCACGCCTGAAGATCTGGAGTGCCGCAAGCTCCGAAGGAGCGGAAGCCTACACCGCCGCCATTGTTCTCTCCGAAGCACAGCGGGCGGGGCACCGCTTCTCCTATGCCATCCTCGGAACGGATATCTCGCATCGGATGCTCGAAAGGGCACGCCGCGCCATCTACACCGCCGAGCAGCTCTCTCCCGTTCCCGCCGAGTTGCGCGCACGCTACACGATGGCAGGCCGCGCTCCGTCTCATGCCGGAACCGCGCGCATCGTCCCGGAACTCAGGGACAGGGTGCAGTTCATGCATCTGAACCTCATGGACAGCACCTATCCGGTTGATCGTGATGTGGACGTCATCTTTCTGCGCAACGTGCTCATCTACTTCGGTCCCGAGGATCAGGCCGCGGTCATTGCGCGCATGGCGGGCCATCTGCGGCCCGGCGGCTACCTGATGGTCGGTCATTCCGAGTCCATGGTGGTGAGCCACCCGCAGATGAAGCAGCACTCTCCCTCAGTCTTTCGGAAAACCTGACCATGACCACACACGCGGCAGCCCCCTCTACCCGCGTCCTCATCGTCGACGATTCCGCGGCCGCGCGCGCCATGTTCAAGGTGATCGTCGAGAGTGATCCGGCGCTCCAGGTCATGGCCGCCGTCCCCGACGCCTTTGCAGCTGCGCGCGCCATGCGAACGGAACTGCCTGACGTGATCCTGCTCGATCTTGAGCTTCCAGGCATGGACGGCCTGACCTTCCTGCGCAAGATCATGCAGCAGCATCCGATCCCGGTGGTCGTCTGCTCGAGCCATGTCGGAGCCGGCACCGAGGCGATGGTCTCGGCCCTGGAACTGGGGGCGCGCGAGGTCATTTCCAAGCCCGCCGCCCGCAACGACCTCGAACGGCAGGAAGCCTCGATCCGGATCTGCGACGCGATCCGCGCCGCAACCGAGACGACGCGCCGCCGTAGCCAGCCCGAGCCGCGTCCCCTGGCGCCTGGGCCCAAACTCACCGCCGACGAGATCCTGCCCGCGCGTCCGCCGCGCCCGGTGCCAGAAACGATGCCCGTCGTCTGCATCGGCGCCTCGACCGGCGGCACCGAAGCCCTGCGGGACGTTCTCACGGCACTGCCCGCCTCCGCGCCGCCGATCGTGATCGTCCAGCACATGCCGCGCGGCTTCACGGCCGCCTTCGCGCGCCGGCTCGACTCGCTCTGCGCCATCGAGGTACTGGAGGCGGAGGATGAGATGCAGGTCATGCCCGGCCGCGCCATCATCGCGCAGGGCGACCGCCACCTGCTGCTTCGGCGCCGCAATCAGGGCTACCGCGTGTCGGTGCTGGATGGCGCCTACGTCTGCCGCCACCGACCCTCTGTCGATGTGCTCTTCCGCTCGGCGGCGCAGGAAGCGGGCGGGAACGCGCTCGGTGTCATCATGACGGGCATGGGTGACGACGGAGCGCGCTGCATGGCCGAGATGCGTGCGGCCGGCGCGGAAACCATTGCCCAGAACGAAGAAAGCTGCGTCGTCTACGGAATGCCGCGCGAGGCGGTGGCCCATGGCGGGGTCGGGAAGGTAGAGCCTCTGGACAGGCTCGCGGCCCGGATCATGGAATTCGGCCGGCGCCACACGGAAAGGACCGTCCGATGAAACTGGAGCCCGATCTGCCGGAAGCCATCCGTATGGCCCAGCCCGCTCATCCGCTCGATTTCGTGCTGCTCAGCACGGAGCAGACGTTTCTCCGGGCGGGCGAGACCCTGGCGCAGGCGGTCCGCCACCTGAACGATCTGCGGGTGGATTTCGGCCGTCTCGACGCCGCCCTGGGGCCGGGGCAGGCCCGACGCTTCCTCAGCCTCACGGCTGAAACTGGCACTCAGGCATCCTGCCTTGCGGGCGAGTTCGTGCAGTTCGAAGAGGCCTCGCGCGCGCTCAGGACAGCGGTCGGAGCCATGCGCGCCGAAGTGACGGATCTGATGGCCACCATCCGCGCGATCTCGATCGTGAAGCTGCAGGCGCGCATCATCGGCAACATGCTTACCGGAAGCCGTCAACGGGTGGAGGCCTTCACCGGCGGGCTCACGCGGATGGCGGCCGAGGCGGCCGATCTCGTGGCCGAGGTCGATGAAGCGATGAACGAGATCGCGGCCGAGACCGCGGCGATGGACGATGAGGCCGCGCATCTGTCGCAGACGCTGCGCGAGCTCGTGCTGCCGAACCTCACGGCGATCGGCGCGGCCGCCGCAGAGGTCAGCTTGGATCGGCAGCGCATGGCCGAGGGTCACGAGGCGCTGGCGCGGCGGATGGAGGCGATCTTCGGCGCCGTTTCGCATCTCATCCTCGCCCTTCAGGCCGGAGACAGCGCCCGCCAGAGGTTCGAACATGTCCGCCACCTGACCTCCGACGCGCTGGCTGCTGCGGCGGGCGAGACGGGTCTCGAGGCGGTGCTCCTCGATCTCGGTGTGGCCCAGACAGCAGCCACCGTCCGCGGACTGACGGTCCATCTCGGCGCTGCGCAAGACACGTTCCTGGAGGTGCAGGGCAGCGCCTCTGCGGCGATCGGACTCGCCTCGGGGCTCTATCTCGGCGACGCATCGCGTGGGTCCGGCGCTATCCAGACGATGATGGGTCGCGCGCAGACGGTCGAGACCGGGCTGACCCGTTGCGGCGCACATCTGCACCGGTTGGCCGGACATGCCGCGCGCGTTGCAGCCCATCTGGAGAAGATCCGGCACCATGAGGGGCGGATGCGCCGCATCGAGGATCAGGTGCGTCTGTTCGGTCTGAACGCGGTCATCGTCTGCGCCAAGCTCGGCCAAGAGGGCCGCGCGCTGCAGGAAATCTCCCGCCAACTCCGCGACCTCACGCAGATTTCGGCCGAAGTCTTCACCCGGCTGCACGGCCGGCTGGAGCGAACGCAGGAGCGGGCGGCGGCCATTGGCAGTGAAGCCGTGGCCGGGCTCGAGCGGGAGATGGGCCGGGTGGCGGACGGCGCACAGGCCGTCCGGGCGCTCCTCGAGGAGGCCGAGGCGGCGCATGCGGCGGCAGGGAATGCCTTCGGCAAGGCGGGTCGGATCCTGACCTCCAGCCTCGAGACCGCCGCGGGCCTGATGGGCAACTACCGGCGCAATCTGGTAAGCCTTCAGGCCTTTGAGGAGCAGCTCGTGCGCAGGCGCGCGGTTGTGAGCGGCCCGCTCGATCTGACGCCAGCCGCCGAGGGCCTGCTCGCGGCCGTGCGCAAGAGCTACACCGTCCCCGAGGAACGCGAGATCCACGATGCGATCGTGCGGGCGGCCCTGCCGTCTCACACCGAAGAGGAAGCGGCTCCCCCTCGGATCGAGGCCGGACCGGGCGCCGGTTCCGAGGAGGATCTGGCAGACATCTTCTTCTAGCCCTTGCCCCCTGCTTCTCCGCACTAGCTCTGGGAGGGGAGGTTCGCATGGGTGAATTGATCGAGGGTGTCTGGCACCCGAACTGGTACGATACGGCCTCGAACGGTGGCCGCTTTGTCCGAAGCCGGGCGCGGTTTCGCAACTGGATCACGGCGGACGGGTCTCCGGGACCGTCAGGCGAGGGCGGATTTCCGGCCGAGGCCGGGCGGTATCATCTTTATGTGGCCCACGCTTGTCCCTGGGCGCACCGGACGATGATCTTTCGCGCGCTGAAGGATCTGGCTCCGCTGATCGATGTGTCGGTGGTCCATCCCGAGATGCTGGAGGACGGATGGACCTTCGATCGCTCCTTCCCCGGCGCCACCGGAGACCGGCTCTACGGCCTGGCCTTCCTGCGCGAGATCTACCTCAAGGCCGATCCCGGGATCTCGGCGCGGGTGACGGTGCCGGTCCTGTGGGACCGAAAGCGCGAGACCATCGTCAGCAATGAGTCGGCCGAGATCATCCGCATGTTCAATGCGGCCTTCGATCATCTCACCGGCAACCGCGTGGATTTTCTCCCCGAGGGGGATCTGGCCGAGATCGACCGGCTGAACGACCGGATCTACGGGACCGTGAACAACGGCGTCTACCGCGCCGGCTTCGCCACGACGCAGGAGGCCTATGACGAGGCGGCCGCTCCGCTGTTCGAGACGCTCGACTGGCTCGAGGAGCGGCTCGCAACCCGGCGCTATTTAGTGGGAGATCGACTGACCGAGGCGGACTGGCGGCTCTTCACCACGCTCGTGCGGTTCGACAAGGTCTACCACACCCACTTCAAGTGCAATCGCCGCCAGATCGTGCAATATCCGAACCTCTGGGGCTGGCTGCGCGAGCTGTGGCAGGTGCCGGGCGTGGCCGAGACGGTGCATTTCGATCATATCGTCCGGCACTATTACTTCAGCCACGACACGATCAATCCGCACCGGATCGTGCCACTGACGCCCGATCCCGATTTCGCGGCGCCGCACGGGCGCGATCAGCTCTTCCAGGCTTCGCGCTTGCGGTAGAGCGTCGAGGGCGAGACGTCGAGCATCCGCGCGGCTTTGGGCACGGATCCTCCGTGGCGCGCAATGGTGGCCTCGATCACGATCTGCTCGATCTCGGCCAGCGTGCGGCCGATCAGCCCGTCGAGCGTCGGTTCGTCCGTCGTCGGCAGCGACGGCGGCGGCAGGTCTTCGGGCGGCGACGGGTGGTCGGTGAAGGCATCGGGCAGCATCCGCATCGTGACGAGGCCGCCCTCGTTCAGCACCACGACGTTGCGGATGACGTTGAGCACCTGCCGCACGTTGCCGGGCCAGGGGTGGCGGCGGAACAGGGCCTTCACCTCGGCATCGAGACCGAAGAACTCGCGCCCCTCCTCGGCCGCGAAGCGTGAGAGCGCGGCCTCGGCGATCTCGATCACGTCGTTGCCCCGGTCGCGCAGCGGGGGCATGTGGATCGGCACCACGAACAGCCGGTAGTAGAGATCCTCGCGGAAATGGCCGCGGCGAACCGCATCGAGCGGGTCGCGGTTGGTTGCGCAGACGATGCGGACATTGACCTTGCGCGGACGGGTGGCGCCGACCGGCTGGACCATCGAGGTCTGCAGGAAGCGCAGGAGCTTCGTCTGGAGGGCCGGAGCCATCTCACAGATCTCGTCGAGGAAGAGCGTGCCGCCGTCGGCTGCGGCGGCCGCGCCGGGCTTGTCCGCGATGGCGCCGGTAAAACTGCCCTTCACATGGCCGAACACCTCGGATTCCAGCAGATCCTGCGGGATCGCGCCGCAGTTCAGGGCGATGAAGGGCCCTGCCGCGCGCGGGGAGGTGTCGTGGACGGCGAGCGCGCACAGCTCCTTGCCGGTGCCGCTTTCGCCGGTGATGAAGATCGTGGCCATCGACCGCGCCGCGGAGCGGATCTTGGCGTGGATGCGGGCCATGGCCTCGGACGAGCCGAGGAAGGCGCCGGTGACGGGGGCGGGGCCCGCGGGCTGGGGCGGCGGGCGCCGGGCGGGGCGGGCTTCGCGCGCAAGCGATGCATTCTCGACCGCGCCGAGGAATCGCTGCTCGTCGAAGGGTTTGACGAGAAACTCGTGCGCGCCGGCCCGCATCGCCTCGACCGCCTTGTTGATCGAACCGTTGGCGGTGATGACGATCACGTTGGTCTCGGGCCGGAGCCTCAGCATGTCTTGCATGAGGTCGAGCCCGTTCCGGTCGGGCAGCATGAGGTCGAGCAGCACGACGTTGGGCAGGGTCTCGCGGAAGCGCGAGAGGCCTTCGGCGGCGGTGCCGGCCACGGCCACCCGGTGACCGGCCGAAGCCAGCACCGAGCGGTAGACCATCTGGAGCGAGGGCGTGTCCTCGATCAGGAGGATCGGTCGCGGACGGCTGGCCTCTGCCGACCCGGCAGCCGGACGGGCGTGACCCTCGCTGCCCGTTGACCGGGTGACTTGGGTCATGCGCCGTCCCGTTGCTGGGCCACGAAGGCCAGAAGCCCGTCGAGGCGCATCAGGAGTTCGGTCCGCAGCCCCGCCGCCCGGTCACGGTCGCGCTGGTGGGCGGCGGCGTTCAGCGCTTCCGACAGCCGTTGCAGGCCGCCCGCGCCGACGGTCCCCGCGAGGCTCATCAGCACATGGGTCTGGGCGCGGATCTCGACCCAGTCTGTGCCGGCCATGGCCTCGTCGAGCCGTTCGCGCGTGCTCTTGAGGTCGACATGCAGCCGGTGCACCAGCTCGTTTGCCGTGTCGGGGCCGGCGATCTCGAGCAGGCGGCGGAAGCGACCCTCGTCCACCGTCTCGGGCACCGGCGGAGGCGCCAGAGCACCGAGCTGGTCGCGCAACCGCAGAAGGGTCTCGCGCAGAGGGGCGAGCCGCGCCGGATCCACGGAGGTCTCGAGGACGGCAAGCCGGTCCAGAGCCTCGGCCACTGTCGCCCAGAGCTCCGCGCCCGGCGGATGCCGGAACGCGCCTTGCGAGCCGTCAGCGGATGGGTCGTGCGAAGCCGTCATGGGCAGGAAACCAGGAGGGGCAGCATGTTGCCCGCAGGTTACCCGCTGGCCCGGCAAAGTCCAGACTGCGCTTCAGCCAAAGGTTGTGCATTTCCTGCTTGCGGTGGCGGCAGACTGGCACCGGCCGCGGCCATTGATCGGGCCGGATGACCGGAAAAGATCGCAGGGCTCGCCTCTTGATGCGCGACCGTGCGTCGGGGGGTGCCGCGGCGTCTGGCCGCGGCACCCCGGGCCGTCAGGCGCGGGGGTAGCCCACCGCCTCGAGCGCAACGCGGATCTCGTCGAGGATGGCCGGATCGTCGATCGTCGCGGGCATCTTGAACTCCTGCCCGTCGGCGATCTTGACCATCGTGCCGCGCAGGATCTTGCCCGAGCGGGTCTTGGGCAGCCGGTCCACGACACAGGCGCGCTTGAAATCGGCGACCGGGCCGATCTTCTCGCGCACGAGCTTGACGCATTCCTTCACCACATCCTCGGCCGCCCGGTTCGAGCCCTTGTTGAGGCAGAGGAAGCCCAGCGGCGACTGGCCCTTCAGCGCGTCGGTGACGCCGATGACCGCGCATTCGGCCACGTCCTCGTGCGAGGCCAGCACCTCTTCCATCGCGCCCGTCGAGAGGCGGTGGCCGGCCACGTTGATGACATCGTCGGTGCGGGCCATGATATAGATATAGCCGTCCTCGTCGATGTAGCCCGCGTCGCCCGTCTCGTAATAGCCGGGGAAGTGCGTGAGGTAGCTTTTCACGAACCGGTCCTGCGCGTTCCAGAGCGTGGGCAGCGTGCCCGGAGGCAGCGGCAGCTTGATCGCGATGGCGCCGAGCTGACCTGCCTCCAGCTGGTGGCCGCCCTCGTCGAGAACGCGCACGTCATAGCCCGGCATCGGCAGCGAAGGGCTGCCGATCTTGACCGGCAGCGCCTCGATCCCGAGCGGGTTCGCAGCCATGGCCCAGCCGCTCTCGGTCTGCCACCAGTGGTCGATGACCGGCACGCCCACGTTCTTCTGCGCCCAGACGATCGTGTCGGGGTCCGCGCGCTCGCCGGCGAGGAAGAGCGCCTTGAGGTTGCGCAGGTTGTAGTCCTGAATGAGCGCGCCCTGCGGATCCTCGCGTTTGATGGCCCGCAGCGCCGTGGGGGCGGTGAAGAAGGTCTTCACCTTGTGGTTCTGCATCACGCGCCAGAAGGCGCCCGCATCCGGCGTGCCGACGGGCTTGCCCTCGTAGACGATGGTGGTGGCACCCGCGATCAGCGGCCCGTAGCAGATATAGCTGTGGCCCACGACCCAGCCCACGTCCGAGGCGGCCCAGAAGACGTCGCCCGCGTCGATGTCGTAGATGGCCTTCATCGTCCAGTTCAGGGCGACGAGATGGCCGCCGGTGGCGCGCACCACCCCCTTGGGCTGGCCGGTCGTGCCCGAGGTATAAAGGATATAGGCCGGATGGTTGCCCTCGACGGGCACGCATTCGGCCGGCTCCACGCCATACTGGAACGTGTGCCAGGCCACGTCGCGGCCCTCGATCAGCTTGGCCACTTCCTGCTCGCGCTGGAAGATCACGCAGAAGTCGGGCTTGTGGCTGGCCTCCTCGATGGCCTGATCGAGCAGCGGCTTGTAATGGACGACGCGCGACGGTTCGAGCCCGCAGGAGGCGGCGATGATGGCCTTGGGCGTGCAGTCGTCGATGCGGACGGCAAGTTCGTGCGCCGCGAAACCGCCGAAGACGACCGAGTGGATCGCGCCAAGGCGGGCACAGGCCAGCATCGCCTCGAGCGCCTCGGGGATCATCGGCATGTAGATGATGACGCGGTCGCCCTTCTCCACGCCCTTGGCCCGCAGCGCCCCCGCGAGCGAGGCCACGCGGGCCTGCAGCTCGGCATAGGTGATGCCCTTCGAGGAATGGGTGATCGGGCTTTCGTGGACGATGGCGATCTGCTTGCCGCGCCCGGCCTCGACATGGCGGTCGACGGCGTTCCAGCAGGCATTCACCTGTCCGTCGGCGAACCATTCGTAGAAGGGCTCCTTCTCGTCGAACAGAGCCTTCGAGGGCGGGCTCACCCAGTCGATCTGCTCGGCCGCCTTCATCCAGAAGCCGTTGGGATCCTCCAGAGACCATTTGTAGAGACTTGCGTATGCCATCGTATGCCCTCCCTCGGCGCGCATGTTCTGTTAAGCCGGGTCAGGTCGGGGCGCAAGATTGTTTCAAACACGTTAAGTTGGAGCCTCTGCGGCCATTGGTCACGTTTTGCGCTACCGGACGCCGCAGAAGCAGGACAATTCTCTCGAAATGACGCGATCTTCAGCCGTAATGGGTAACGGGCGTTCCGGCCAGAGCGGACATGTTCAAAAGCCCCCGCGCGGTGATCGAAGCGGTTACGATATGGGCGAGGTTGCCCATGCCCATCAGGATCGGCCCGACCTCGAGCCCGTTCGCCTTCACCTTGAGAATGTTGCGCACACCCGAGGCGGCGTCGGAATTTCCGAAGACGAGGACGTTCGCGGGCCCGTCGAAGCGCCCGCCGGGGAAGATCCGGTCGCGGATCGCCTGATCGAGCGCCGCATCGATATGCATCTCGCCTTCGTAGGCGAAGTCCACGCGGCGCTCGTCGAGAATCTCCAGAGCCGCCCGCATCCGCCGGCCCGTCGAGCAGTCGAGGTTGCCGAACTGCGACGAGGAGCAGAGCGCAACCTTGGGCGCGAGTCCGAAGCGGCGGACGTGCCGCGCGGCGCCGATCACCGTCTCGGCGATCTCTTCGGGCGTGGGCTCGTGGTGGACATGGGTGTCGGCCACGAAGAGCGGCCCGTCCTCGAGGATCATCAGCGACAGCGCGCCGATCGGGCGGCGGTTCCTGGTGGCGAGGATCTGGGTCACATAGTTCAGGTGCCACAGATACTGGCCGTAGGTGCCGCAGATCAGGCTGTCGGCCTCGCCCCGATGCACCATGATCGCGCCGATGGCGGTGGTGTTCGTTCGCATCACCGCCCGCGCCGTGTCGGGCGTCACGCCGCGGCGTGCCATCAGCGCGTGGTAGCTCTCCCAGTAGTCGCGATAGCGCGGGTCGTTTTCGGGGTTCACCAGATCGAAGTCGCGCCCGGGCCGGATCGGCAGGCCGGCGCGCTCGCACCGCATCTCGACCACTTCGGGCCGTCCGATCAGGATGGGCTTGTGGACCGTCTCTTCCAGCACGGCATTGGCGGCGCGCAGCACGCGCTCGTCCTCGCCCTCGGCAAAGACGATCCGCCGGGATTCGGCGGCCGAGGCCTCGAAGACCGGCCGCATGATGAGCGCCGAGCGGAAGACCGACCCCTCGAGCCTGCGCCGGTAGGCGTCGAGATCGGCGATGGGGCGGGTGGCCACGCCGCTCTCCATCGCGGCGCGCGCGACGGCGAGGGCCACGACGCCGATCAGCCGCGGGTCGAAGGGCTTCGGGATCAGATAGTCGGCGCCGAAGCTCATCGGTTCGCCCTTGTAGGCGGCGGCCGCCTCGGCGCTGGTCGTGGCGCGGGCGAGGCTTGCGATGCCCTCGATGCAGGCCAGCTGCATCTCGTCGTTGATCGTGGTCGCACCCACGTCGAGCGCGCCGCGGAAGATGAAGGGGAAGCAGAGGACGTTGTTGACCTGGTTCGGATAGTCCGAGCGGCCGGTGGCGATGATCGCATTCGGGCGGACCGAGCGCACCTCGTCGGGCAGGATCTCGGGCGTAGGGTTGGCCAGCGCGAAGATGATGGGGCGCTCGGCCATCCGCTCGACCATGGCGGGCGTCAGCACGCCCGGCCCCGAGAGGCCGAGGAAGAGATCCGCGCCCTCGATCACCTCGGCCAGCGTGCGCAGGTCGCTGTCCTGCGCATATTCGGCCTTCTGCGGCGTCATCTCGGCCTCGCGGCCCTTCCAGACGAGGCCCGCGATGTCGCAGAGCCAGACATTCTCGCGCTTCACGCCCAGCTTCAGCAGCATGTTGAGGCAGGCGATCCCGGCCGCGCCGCCGCCGGTCGAGACCACCTTGATGTCCTCGAAGCGCTTGCCCGCCACATGGAGCGCGTTGGTCGCGGCGGCGCCCACCACGATGGCGGTGCCGTGCTGGTCGTCGTGGAAGACGGGAATGTTCATCCGCTCGCGGCAGATCTTCTCGACGATGAAGCAGTCCGGAGCCTTGATATCCTCGAGGTTGATCGCGCCGAAGGTGGGCTCGAGTGCGCAGACGATCTCGGCCAGTTTCAGCGGGTCGGGTTCTGCCAGCTCGATGTCGAAACAGTCGATGCCCGCGAACTTCTTGAAGAGGACGGCCTTGCCCTCCATCACGGGCTTTGCCGCCAGCGCGCCGATGTTGCCGAGGCCCAGCACCGCCGTGCCGTTGGTCACCACGCCCACCATGTTGCCGCGCGAAGTGTAGCGGCTGGCCGTCGCGGGGTCGGCCTTGATCTCGAGGCAGGCCTCGGCCACGCCCGGCGAATAGGCGCGGGCGAGGTCGCGGCCGTTGGCAAGCGGCTTCGTCGCCCGGATCTCGAGCTTCCCGGGTTTCGGAAACTCGTGGTAATCCAGCGCCGCATGGCGCGCGTTGTCCTGTCTTGCCTCGTCCATTCCGTGCCTCCCTCAGCGATGGTTCAGCACTAAACCATCTGAATGTCCATGCAACCGCGAAGCGCCTTCAGTGGCGGTCTTGCGCTCCTCGGCAGAGGCGGCGGCGGGCCCCGGGCGCGAAAGCCCGCGCCCGCGCCTTCTGTGCCGGTGCCGCGCTTGCATCCCGACCGCCCACGTCCCAAAGTCGGCCGAAGCCAGATGGAGGACCTCATGTCCCTGCTCGAAGCCGCGACCGCGGTGCGCGAGAACGCCTATGCGCCGTATTCCCGTTTCAAGGTGGGGGCCGCGCTACGCACCGCCTCGGGCGCCGTTCATGCGGGGTGCAACGTCGAGAACGTGGCCTATCCCGAAGGCACCTGCGCCGAGGCCGGCGCCATCGCCGCCATGGTGGCCGCGGGCGAGACGCGGATCGCCGAGATCCTCGTGATCGCCGACAGCCCCGAGCCGGTGCCGCCCTGCGGCGGCTGCCGCCAGAAGATCGCCGAATTCGCGGGCCCCGAGGTGCCGGTCACGCTCTGCACCATCGACGGGCAGAGCCTGCGGACTTCCGTGGCGGACCTCCTGCCCGGCAGCTTCCGGGCCGCGCATATGGACAGGGTCTGACGTGGACGCGCGATCGATCAACGCAAAGCTGCGCCGGGGCGAAGTGCCCTCGGCCGCTGAACTGGGCTGGTTCGCGGAAGGTCTGGCCTCGGGGCATGTCACCGATGCGCAGGCCGGCGCCTTCGCCATGGCGGTCTGCCTGCAGGGTCTGGGCGAGGAGGGGCGTGTGGCCCTGACGCGCGCCATGCGCGACTCCGGCCGGGTGCTCGCCTGGGACCTGCCGGGGCCGGTGCTCGACAAACATTCGACGGGCGGCATCGGAGACTGCACCTCGCTGCTCCTCGCGCCGGCTCTGGCTGCCTGCGGGGCCTATGTGCCGATGATCTCGGGTCGGGGCCTCGGCCATACGGGGGGCACGCTCGACAAGCTGGAAGCGATCCCCGGCTTCCGCGTGGCCCTGGGCGAAGAGCGGTTGCGCGCGCAGATCGAGGATGTCCGCTGCGCCATCGTCGCCGCCGACGAGGGCATGGCGCCCGCGGACCGGCGGCTCTACCTCATCCGCGACGTGACCGGCACGGTCGAATCGATCGACCTCATCACCGCGTCGATCCTGTCGAAGAAGCTGGCGGCCGGGCTCGAGGGGCTGGTGCTCGATGTGAAAGTGGGTTCGGGCGCCTTCATGAAGTCGATGGACGAGGCCGAGGCGCTGGCGCGTGCGCTGGTGGGCACGGCGCAGGGGGCGGGCTGCATGACATCGGCCCTCATCACCGACATGAGCCAGCCGCTCGCGACCGCGGCCGGCAATGCGCTCGAGGTGATCGAGGTGATGGAGACGCTGACCGGCACCTCGATCAATGCCGCGCTCTGGGACGTGACGGTGGCGCTCGGCGGCGAGGCCCTGGCGCTGGGCGGCCTTGCCGCCGACGCCGAGGACGGGGCGCACCGGATCGAGCAGGCGCTGGAGAGCGGGCATGCGGCCGAATTCTTCGCCCGCATGGTGGCGGCGCAGGGCGGCCCGGTCGATTTCGTCGAGCGCTGGCCCGACCGGCTGCCCTCGGCCCCCGTGATGCGCGAGGTGCCGAGCCTGCGCACGGGCTTCGTGCTGCGCATCGACACGGCGGCGCTCGGTCAGGCGGTGGTGCATCTGGGTGGCGGGCGGCTGCGCGAGACCGACCGGGTGAATCCCTCGGTGGGTCTGGCCGATATCGCCGGGATCGGCGAGGAAGTGTCCGAGGATCTGCCGCTCGCCATGATCCATGCCGCGACCGAGGCCGATGCCGATGCTGCGGTGGCCGCGATTCAGGCGGCCTATGTGATCTCGGATCAGGAACCGGCCGAGCCGCCGCTCATCCATGCGAGGATCGCCTGATGCCGCGGGCGTTTCTCATCGTGATGGATTCGGTGGGATGCGGCGGTGCGCCGGATGCGGCGGCCTTTGGTGACGCGGGCTCGAACACCCTCGGCCATATCGCCGAGGCTTGCGCAGCGGGCCGCGCCGAGGAGGGGCGGAGCGGCCCGCTGCGGCTGCCGGTCCTCGACGCGCTGGGTCTCGGGCGCGCCATCGAGCTGGCCTCGGGCCTCACCGCGCCGGGGCTCGGGGCAGAGCCCTCGGGCCGCTGGGGCGCCGCGACCGAGGTCTCGAAGGGCAAGGACACGCCCTCGGGCCACTGGGAGCTGGCGGGCGTGCCGGTGCCGTGGGACTGGCACTATTTCCCCGACCGCTGCCCTGCCTTCCCGGACGATCTCACGGCCGAGATCTGCCGGCGGGCGGGCACCGAAGGCATCCTCGGCAACCGGCATGCCTCGGGCACGGCGGTGATCGAGGAACTGGGCGCCGAGCATGTGCGCACCGGCTGGCCGATCTGCTACACCTCGGCCGACAGCGTGCTTCAGATCGCGGCCCATGAGGAGGCCTTCGGGCTCGACCGGCTGCTGGCACTCTGCGCGGGGCTGGCGCCGACGCTGCATGCGATGCGCGTGGGCCGGGTGATCGCGCGCCCCTTCACGGGCGCACCCGGCAGCTTCGCCCGCACGCCCAACCGGCGCGACTATGCCATCGCGCCGCCCGCGCCGACGCTCCTCGACATAGCGGCCGCGGCGGGGCGGGCCACTCATGCCATCGGCAAGATCGGCGACATCTTCTCGCATCGCGGGATCGGGCAGCTGCACAAGGGCCGCGACGATGCCGCGCTCTTCGACCGGCTGGACGCTTTGGCCGACACGGCCGAGGAGGGCGCGCTCACCTTCGCGAACTTCGTCGAGTTCGACTCGCTCTACGGCCACCGCCGCGACGTGTCGGGCTATGCGCGGGCGCTCGAATGGTTCGACGGGCGGGCGGGAGCGTTTCTCGCGCGGCTCCGGCCGGGCGACATGGCGCTGTTCACCGCCGACCATGGCAACGATCCCACCTTCCGCGGCACCGAGCACACGCGCGAACGGGTGCCGGTGCTGATCGCGGGCACCGGGGAAGGGCCGCTCGGCCTCTGCGCCTATGCCGATGTGGCGGCGACCGTGGCCGCGCATCTGGGCCTCTCCAACCCCGGGCCGGGGAGGGCGCTCGCATGAGCCTGCCCAAGATCGAGCTGCATCTCCATCTCGAGGGGGCCGCGCCGCCCGCCTTCATCCGCGGCCTCGCGCGCGAGAAATCCATCGACATCTCGGGCATCTTCGCCGAGGACGGCAGCTACGCCTATCGCGATTTCCGGCATTTCCTGAAGGTCTACGAGGCCGCGACCTCGGTCCTCACCGGGCCCGAGGATTACCGCCGGCTGACGCTCGCGGTGCTGGAGGAGAGCGCGGCTTCCGGTGTGGT
Source organism: Cereibacter sphaeroides 2.4.1 (assembly GCF_000012905.2). Taxonomy (NCBI): domain Bacteria; kingdom Pseudomonadati; phylum Pseudomonadota; class Alphaproteobacteria; order Rhodobacterales; family Paracoccaceae; genus Cereibacter; species Cereibacter sphaeroides. The sequence continues at coordinate 192,464 of NC_007493.2, forward strand.
CTATTCCGAGACCTTCCTCTCGCCGGATTTCTGCGGCGGGCGCGATCTCGGCGCCTGGCGCGAGCATCTCCATGCCATCGAGGAGGCCGCGGCCGAGGCCGAGCGGACCATGGGCATCACGCTCCGCGCCATCGTCACGCCGATCCGCCACTTCGGCCCCGACAAGGCGAAGGAGACCGCGCTCTGCGCCGCCGAGACCGCGGGCCGCTTCGTGACGGGCTTCGGCCTTGCGGGCGACGAAACGGTGGGCAAGCCCAAGGATTTCGCCTGGTCCTTCGACATGGCGCGCGAGGCCGGGCTGCGCCTGACCTGCCATGCCGGAGAATGGGGCGGACCGGACAGCATCCGCGATGCGCTCCGCGACCTCCGCGTCGAGCGGATCGGCCACGGGGTGCGCGCCATCGAGGATCTGGCGCTGGTCGACGAGCTGGCGGAGCGGGGCATCGTGCTCGAATGCTGTCCCGGCTCGAACATCGCGCTGGGGATCTATCCCGGCTGGCGCAGGCACCCGATCGGCGAGCTTTTCCGCCGCGAGGTGAAGGTCACGGTCTCGACCGACGACCCGCCCTTCTTCCACACCACCATGGCGCGCGAATACGACCGGCTGGCCGAGGCCTTCGACTGGGACGAGGGCGTGTTCCGGACCATTGCGCGCACTGCCCTTGACGCGGCCTTCTGCGACCCCGATACCCGCGCCCGCATCGCCAAGCTACTGGAGCCCGACCATGCTTGACCATCTGACCGTCGTGACCCACCCGCTCGTGCAGCACAAGCTGACGATCATGCGCAACAAGGAGACCTCGACGGCGGGCTTCCGGCGCCTTCTGCGCGAGATCAGCCTGCTTCTGGCCTATGAGGTCACGCGCGAGCTCGACATGACCACGGCGACGATCCAGACGCCGCTCCGCGAGATGCAGGCGCCGATCCTCGACGGCAAGAAGCTGGCGCTGATCTCGATCCTGCGGGCGGGCAACGGGCTTCTCGACGGCATCCTCGAGCTGGTGCCGGCGGCCCGCGTGGGCTTCATCGGCCTCTACCGCGACCCCGAGACGCTGAAGCCCGTGCAGTATTATGCGAAGGTGCCCGACGCCCTCGAGGATCGGCTGGTGATCGCGGTCGACCCGATGCTGGCCACCGGCAATTCCTCGGCCGCGGCCATCGATCTCCTGAAGGAGAAGGGGGCGAAGAACATCCGCTTCCTCTGCCTTCTCGCCGCCCCCGAGGGCGTTGCGCGCATGAAGGAGGCCCATCCCGACGTGCCGATCGTGACAGCGGCTGTGGACGAATGCCTGGATCACCACGGATATATTGTCCCCGGGCTAGGAGATGCGGGCGACCGCATGTTCGGCACCAAATAAGGGAAACCCCGCTTTACAGAGGGGAGGAGGCCGGGCAAGATCGCCGGGCCTTCCGAGGGAGAGACCATGCTGATCAGGGCTGTTTCCGCTGCAATCTGTGCGCTTGTCGCCGGGGCGGGGGCCGTTCCGGCGCAGGATGGGCCGGCCGAGACGCCGCCTTCGGATTTCGTGGCGCCGCAATATGTCGACAGCGAGGGCTGCGTCTTCCTGCGGGCGGGCGTGGAGGGCGCGGTCAGCTGGGTCCCCCGGGTGACGCGCGACCGCAAGCCGCTCTGTGGCTATCCGCCGAGCCTGTCGCCCGTGGTCGAGGCGAGCCCCGAGGATGCCCCGGCGGTCGCCGCGGAGGCGACCACCGCTGCTCCGCAGGCGGACGCCCCGGCGATGACGGCTGAGACCGATCCGGCGCCCGCGGCGGGCGATCCGGCCGCCAAGGCCGCAGCCAAGGCGGCCATTGCCACCGTGGCCGCCGCCGTCGCGCGGCCTGAGAGCGACAGGCCGGCGAAGACGTGGAAGAAGCGGACGAGGTTTCCTGCCGTCCGGGTGCAGCCCGCGGATGCGGCCGAGGCGCTGGCGCTCGATCGGCTGACGCTGGGCCCGGACGAGATCCGGCCGGCGTCCGACATGCCGGACGAGATCCTCTGCCCCTCCGCCGTGCCGCAGCCGCGCCGCTTCTCCATCAAGGGCGGCGGCTCGACCGTGCTCTGCATCCATCCCCGCCGTGGGCTCGCGGAGGCGCGCGTGCCGCGACTGCCCGCCACCGAGATGGCGCTGCTTGCGCGCCAGCCGCGGGCCGAAGCGCAGGACGGGCGGTATGTGCAGGTGGGGGCCTTCCTCGACCCCGCCAATGCGCGCAGCGTGCGCCAGAGCCTTGCGGCGCTGGGCCTGCCTGCCGCGGTGGCCGAGGGCGGGGCGCTCGAGATCGTCCTCGCCGGACCTTTCACCGAAGAAGCCTCTGCCCGTGCCGCGCTGCGCCGCCTGCGCGGGACGGGCTTTCGCGACGCATTCCTCCGCTAGAGACAAGGCGAACGAAACCCGGGCAGTCATAAACCTCGCCCCTCCGCTCGGCGGAGGGGCGTTTTTCTTGGGATCTCGGCCTGTCGGAAGGCAGATGCAGCCCTTCGGCCAAGGCCGGTCATTCGCGCTTCGTGAATGGCGGGGCGCTCAGTCGGTGCAGATGCCCTGCAGGCTGACCCAATCCTCGTCCGTCAGCACGGGTTTGTCTTCCGAACCGCCGAGCTCGTCGGCCTCGACCAGACCCAGCATCGACTCGCCGGTCGGATCGACGGCAAAGGCATAGGGCGTGGCCGACACGCCCGCCTCGCCGAACCGGGTCGCAAGCGCCTCGTCAGTGAGCAGCGCCGGCGTTCCCTGCAGAAGCTGGGCGGCATAGCCGTCGACGGAGTCCTGCGGCAACTCGCCGGTGGCGAGCAGCCGGAAGGTTGCGGCGAGCCCCGCATGTTCGAGGACCGGGATCAGCGGATCCTGCAGGCGCGCGCGCAGCTGCTCGGCCAGAGCATAGCCCGCAAGCACTTCCGGCCCGTCCGCCGCCTCGACCATCGCGCGCGGGAAGATGATCTGCCGGTTCGGCAGATGGACCGGCCGCCGCACCCCTTCGCGCACCACGAGGATCGTCATCCGCTCGTTGCCGAAGAGCCGGCGCGCGAGCCGGTCTGCCGCGCGTCGACCGAGGGGCGCCGCACAGGGCTTGCCCGTGACACGGATCATGTCCGCCAGCGCCAGCCGCCCGATTTCGGCGCGCGTCGCGGGAGGCACCACGGCGGCCGTATGGTCGACCAGGGCGCCCGGCAGCCAGAAGATGCCCAGACACAGCAGCACCACCGCGAGGCCGCCCAGAACCGAGCCTCTCAGCCGTCCCGGCCGCGGACGTGTCGAGCCGAGAGCCTCTCGCACGGTGCCGAGAGCCGCGATCATGTCGCCGTCCTCGATCTCGAGGGTCTCGTCGGAATCCTCGCCCGGCGCGTAGAGGGCAGGCTGCTCGCCCGGGTTCAGCCGCTCGACGGCCGGCAGCGACCAGTGCGACAGCGCGAGCTCGGTCGCCGGGTCGGACATCGTGAGCGACGCCTCGCCGAAATTCACGACCACCTCGCGCCGCTGCGCGTCGGGTGCGCTGCGCCACAGGCCCGTGCATTCGAGTTTCTGGTATTTCTTCAGCGCCGTCATGCGCGCGGTCGGCCCCGGCCCTGAGTTCCTGCCGCGCGACGATAGCCTGCCTCACCGCCAGTCACAATCACCGCCGCCCCTCAACGGGCGTCTTCCGTCTCCGTCACGGCGAGCTTGGCCACGGCGCGCAGTTCGAACTTCTGGATCTTGCCGGTCGAGGTCTTGGGCAATTCGCAGAAGATGACCTGCTTGGGCGTCTTGAAGCCCGCCAGACGCTCGCGCGCGAAGGCGATGATCTCCTCCTCGGTGGCCTGCCGGCCGCGCTTCAGCTCGACGAAGGCGCAGGGCACCTCGCCCCAGCGCTCGTCGGGCTTGGCCACCACGGCGCAGAGGCTGACGGCCGGATGGTGGGCGATCACGCCTTCCACCTCGACGGACGAGACGTTCTCGCCGCCCGAGATGATGATGTCCTTTGCGCGGTCGGTGATCTTGATATAGCCGTCGGGATGCTGGAAGGCGATGTCGCCCGAGCGGAACCAGCCGTCGCGGAAGGCTTCGGCCGTGGCCTCGGGGTTCTTGTAATAGCCCTTCATCACCATGTTGCCGCGCATCGCGATCTCGCCCAGATGGACCGTGTCGCGCGGGATTGGCTGGCCGTGGGTGTCGTGCACCTCGGCCCCTTCGAGGGTCGCCATGGCGACGCCGGTGCGCGCCTTCAGCGCCGAACGCTCCTCGCCCGCCGTCTCGTCCCACTCGGGCTTCCAGATGCATTCGGTGGCCGGGCCATAGACTTCGGTCAGCCCGTAGACCTGGGTCACGTTGAAGCCGAGCGGTTCGATGGCCGCCAGCGTTGCGGCCGGGGGCGGGGCGCCCGCGGTGAAGACCTCCACCACCTGATCGAAGCTGCGCCGGTCTTCGGGAGCTGCATTGATGAGCGTATTGAGCACGATGGGCGCGCCGCCGAAATGGGTCACGCCCTCGTCGGCGATGGCCGCATAGATCGCCGTCGCGGTGATGTCGCGGCAGCAGACGACGGTACCGCCCAGCATCGGCACCATCCAGGTGTGACACCAGCCGTTGCAGTGAAAGAGCGGCACGATGGTCAGGTAGACCGGGTAGAGCTGCATCCGCCAGGCGATGGCATTGCCGTAGGTCGAGAGATAGGCGCCGCGGTGGTGGTAGACCACGCCCTTCGGCCGCCCCGTCGTGCCGGAGGTATAGTTGAGCGCGATGCTCTCCCACTCGTCCTCGGGCATCACCCAGGGCGCCCACGGGTTGCCGCGGTCCATGAGGTCCTCATATTCCAGCACCTCGCCCGAAGGAGAGAAGCCCGCCTCGCGGTCGCAGACCTCGACGAGGATCGGCGCCTTTCCTTCCAGCCGGGCGCAGGCATCCTTCGCGAGCTTCAGGAAGGCCGTATCGCAGAGCAGGAGCTTCGCCCCGCCATGCTCGAGGATATAGGACACGGTATCCAGATCGAGGCGCGTGTTGATCGCGTTCAGGATCGCGCCGCAGGCGGGCACCCCGAAATGAGCCTCGGCATGGGCGGCGATATTGGGCAGGAGCGTCGCCACCACGTCGCCCGACTGGATGCCCATGCCCGCCAGCGCCGAGGCGAGGCGGCTGACGCGGGCGTGATATTCGCCGTAGGTCAGCCGGATCGAGCCATTCACGAGAGCGGTGCGGTCGGTATGAACCTCCGCGGCGCGCTTGAGGTGCGACAGGGGCGTAAGCGCCGCGTAATTCGCCGCGCATTTTTCCAGCCCGCGCTCGTCCGCCAGCCAACCCATTGCAACGCCTCCCCTCGTTGTTCCGGATATGTCGTTTTCCGGCGCGCAGAATGGCGTGGGACAGGCATTTAGGGAAGGGCCGAACGAGGAGAGGGCGGATGATTTCTCAGGACCGGACGCGGGCTGCTGCGGGCTTCATCCTGCTCTATGCTGTGGTGATCGGATTTACGGACAATTATGTGCGGGTGATCGCCGACGAGGCGGGGCTCTGGCAGTTCCATCTGACGCGGTCGGTCATGGCGCTTGCGATTCTGGCCGCGGTGGCTCCGGCCCTCGGGCTGCGGTTGCGCCCCGTGGACTGGCGGGCCGTTGCGGCGCGCTCGGCCATCCATGGCACGGCGATGCTGATCTACTTCGGCGCGCTGGCCTTCCTGCCGGTGGCGCAGGTGGCCGCGGGCCTCTTCACCGCACCGATCTTCGTCCTCGTCATTTCGCGCTTCGTCTATGGCGAGCGGATCGGGCCCGTGCGGGTGCTGGCGGTGCTGACTGGATTTGCAGGCGTCCTCCTCGTGCTCGGGCCCGAGGCGATGGCGGGCGCGAGCTTTGCCGCGGGGCTGCCGGTGCTGGCGGGGCTGCTCTACGGGATGGGCAACATCGCCACCCGGGCCTGGTGCCCGCAGGAGAGCGCGGGAACGCTGCTGGGCGGCTTCTTCGTGGCGCTGGGTGTGCTGGGAGCGGCCGGGCTGGCCGTCCTCGCGCTCGTGTCGCTGCCGGTGCCGGAGGGTCCGGACGGCTTCGTGATGAGGGGCTTCGTCGTTCCTTCTCAGGACTTCTGGTTCTGGACCTTCGTTCAGGCCGCGGGCTCGCTCTTTGCGGTGGGCATGATGATCCGCGCCTATCAGGCGGCGACGGCGAGCCGGGTGTCGGTCTTCGAATATGTCATCCTGCCCGCCTCGGCGATCTGGGGCTGGCTTCTGTGGGACGAGCGGCTGTCGCCCGTCGCCGCCGCCGGAATGGCGCTGATTGCGCTCGCGGGCATCGCCATTGCCGTGGGCTCCCGCCCGCCCGCCGCCACGGCGACGCCCGCCTGAGGGTCAGGGCGTCACGCGCAGCGCCACCGCCCGGCTCGGCGTGGTGCCGGGCTCGCCGGGCATCGAGACATAGGGCTCGGTCATCTCGGCCAGCCCCGCGCGCCCGCTGGCCACGGCGGCCTCGAGGCTGACCGCAAAGCCGCCCTGCCAGAGCGACTCCTTCACCGTGAGAACGATCACGCCGCCCGGGCGGCAGATCCGGAGCAGCTCCGGCAGCGCTTCGGCGCCGACATGGCCCGTGGTGAAGACGCCGGTCGAGATGATGCCGGCGAAGGCGCCGTCGCGGAAGGGCAGGGCCGCGCCGAGGGGCAGGTTGTGGCAGCGCGCATAGATCCCCTTCGCGCGCGCGACCTCGAGCATGCCGGCCGAGATGTCGAGCGCCTCGACCTCGGGATAGCCCACGATCTCCAGCCATTCGCCGAGCAGCCCGGTTCCCGCGCCCGCGTCGAGCAGCGGCCGGGCGCCGCGCGGCAGGTGGCGGGCCAGAAGCGCCACGCCGATGGCCGGATGGCGGTAGCCCGCGCGGGCCATCTCGCTTTCGTAGGTCTCGGCCCAGCGGTCGTAGAGGGCCGCCACCTCCTGCGGTCCGGCCGCGTCATAGACCGCTCCCAGATGCCCGTGATGCTGCGCCATTCCCGCTCCCTCACACCGCCACCGAACGGGGCAATGATAGCGGCAGGCTCGGCCGTGAGAAACTTGGGCGAAAGGGAAGGGGCTGCGGCATGGCAGCCGCTTTCGGAGGAGCCGGCAGGATCCGGCCGCTCCGGGGCGGGCCCGGCCGCGCGGGGCGGCCGGGCCCGGGCGGGTCAGACCAGCGCCAGCGAGATGGCCGGCACGAAGGTCACAAGGAGGAGCGCCACCACAAGCGCGAGCAGGAACGGCCAGCCGTCGCGCAGAAACTCCGCGAGCTTCGCGCCCGTGAGGTTCGTGACCAGAAGGAGAACCGTTCCCACCGGCGGTGTCAGCGTGCCGATCGAAAGGTTCAGGATCAGCACGATCCCGAAATGCACCGGGTCGATGCCGAGCTGCTGGACCACGGGCTTCAGGAGCGGCACGAGGATGATCATCAGCGCCGTGCCCTCGATGAACATGCCGAGCACGAGGAGCATCAGGTTCACGGCCAGCAGGAAGAGCCAGGGGTTGGTGGTGAGATTGGTGATGAGCTCGGCCATCGTGATGCCCGCGCGCTCCATCGAGAAGATCCAGGCGAGGGCCGAGGAGGTCATGATGACGAGGAGCACCGCCGACGTCTGCCGCGCCGTCTCGGCGAAGGCCGCGCCCACATCGGCGAGCTTCATCTCGCGGTAGAGGAACAGGCCGATGGCGAGGGTCACGAGGGTGGCCACGGCGCCCGCTTCCGTGGGGGTGAAGATCGACAGGCGGATACCGCCCACGATCACCAGCACGAGAAAGAGCGCAGGCCAGGCGCCGACGATCGTCTGGCGCGTCTCCTGCGCGGTGGGCCAGCTGTCGCGCGAGGGCTTGAGGCCCCGGCTGCGGGCATTGAGCCAGACGGCGAAGAGCAGCAGGGCCGCGCACATGAGGCCGGGCAGGATGCCCGCGGTGAACATCGCGCCGATGGAGACGTCGGCCACCAGCGCATAGATGATGAGCGCGATCCCCGGCGGGATGATCGGCGTGATGAGCGAGCCGCAGGCGGTGATGGCGGCGGCGGCCCCGGCGCTGTAGCCCTGACGGCGCATCTCGGGCACGAGGATCCGGCACATCATCGCCGCATCGGCGAGGTTCGAGGCCGAGATCCCGCCCATCAGCGTGGACAGCATGACATTGGTATGCCCGAGCCCGCCGGTGAGCCGCCCGACCATCAGGTCGGCGAGCTTCAGCAGGCGCCCGGCGATCCCCGTGGTGCCGAGCAGCGTGCCCAGCAGCACGAAGAAGGGAATGGCCAGCAGAGAGGTGTTCTGCGTGGGCGAGATGATGCGCTGCACCGCGATGGGCAGCGGCACCGTCGAGAAGAAGACGAAATAGGCGACCACTGCCGCGAACATGGCGAGATAGATGCGCATGTTCAGTGCAAAGAGCGCGAACATCAGCGCGATGACGATGAACCAGGTCATTTCCGTATCCGGGACAGAGGGGCGTCAGTGCTCGAGGCGGTCGGCGGCGGCGTCAGAACGGGCTTCGGCATCGGGCCGGATCAGCCGCCAGGCCATCACGACCGCGGTGCCCGCAGCCCCCACGACCACGGCCAGATCGAGCCAGAACCACGAGACCCCGAGGATCTGCGTCTTCTTGAAGGCGGTGGTCTGACCGAGCGCCCAGGCCTGCCAGGACATGAAGATCAGAAGCCCGATCGAGGCGAGACCCACGACGGCCGAGAGCGCCCGGTTCAGCCGCGGCGAGAGCACGCCTTCGATCAGGTCGATGGTCAGATGCTGGCGGTTCGCCTCGCAGGCGATGGCGCCGACCATCACGATCCAGATCATCAGGAGGCCCGAGACCTCCTCGGTCCAGGCGATGGGCATGCCCAGGATGTAGCGCGCGACCACCGCGGCGGCGGTCATCACCACGAGGATGGCCACGCTCAGGGCTCCGAACGCGGAGGCGGCCAGAAAGATCAGACGCATGGGGAAACTCCGGTCGGAGGGGAATAGCAGACCGGCCGCGCGGGGAGGACGCGCGGCCGGCCGCGAGCATCACTCGGCGAGAGCCGCCTGGATCTGCTCGTAAAGTCCCTCGGACCACTCCGGGAACATGGTGTAGAAGGCCTTGGTCTTCTCGCGGAAGGCCTCGACGTCGGGCTCGGTCACGGTGACGCCCGCTTCCTTCATGGCCTCGAGCATCTTGGCCTCTTCCTGCGCCGCGAGCTCCTGGCTGTAGAGGCCCGCCTGATAGCCGGTCTCGTGCAGCATGGTCACCACTTCGGGATCGAGGGTCGAGAAATAGGCCTCGCCGCCGAGCCAGAGCGAGGTGTTGGTCAGGTAGCCGATCATCGACAGCTCCTTCGCCTGCTCTTGGAACTTGCCGCCGTAGAGGACGGGCAGCGGGTTCTCGACACCGTCGATCACGCCCTGGGTCAGCGCCGGGTAGACATCCCCCAGCGGCATCGGGGTGGGCGTGGCGCCCATCAGCTCGAACGCCTTGATCTGCATGATGTTGTTGGGCACGCGGATTTTCATGCCGGCCAGATCCTCGGGCTTCTCGACCTTCTTCTTGGCCAGAAGCTGACGGGTGCCGTAGAGGTAGTTCGAGATGACGATATGCACGCCCTTCTCGCGCAGCGCGGCTTCCTTCTCCTTGAACCAGTCGCTCTCGTAGATCTTGAAGAGCTGCTCGGGGCTGTCGGTCAGGTAGGGGGCGAAGAGGATGCCGAGGTCCGGGTCGTAGTCGGTCAGGAAGCCCACGTCGGCGATGGTGATGACGTTGACGCCGAGCAGGCCCTGCTCGATCACATCCTGCTTCGCGCCGAGCTGCGACGAGGGATAGAGCTCGAGGGCCACGTTGCCGTCCGAGGCTTCCTTCACGAGCTCGGCCCAGCGGTTCATCACGAGGTCGGTGGGTTCGCCCGGGTTGTTCTCGTAGGCGACGCGCACCACCACGTCCTGAGCGGCGGCCGGCAGGACGGCGGCGGCGCCGAGCAGCGCGGCGAGGGCAAGGGATTTCAGCTTCATGGGGTCTCCTCCCGTGGTGTGGATCAGCTGGCCGGAGCCGCCTGAGCCGCCAGCCGCGCCGAGGCGGAGGCGAGAACGGCGCCGGAATGGTCGAAATGGGCGTTGAGCGCGGCCGTCAGTTCGGCTGCGTCGCGCACCTTCAGGGCCTCGATGATGCGCATGTGCTGCGCATTCGATTCCTCGGTCTCGAGCGAGCGGGATTTGCCCACCTCGAGGTAGAATTTCAGCGGCACCGAGAGCACGCGATACATGCGGATCAGCACGGTGTTGCCGGTGGCCTCGATCATGGCCATGTGGAAATCGTAGTCGCTCGCGGCCGAGGCCGAGACGGTGAGCGAGCGCACCATGCGCTCGTTGGCCTCGGCCATGCGCGTCAGCGTCTCGGGCGTGGCGCCCTGCACCGCGAGCGGCGCGGCGCCGGTCTCGACGATGCGGCGGAAGTTCAGCACGTCGCCCAGCGTCTTGCCGGAATGATCGAAATGCTGGGCGAAGACCGAGAAGATCGGGTCGAAGTCGGGCTGGCGGACGCGGGCGCCGCGGCGGGTCTTCTCGATCAGGCCGAAGGCCTCGAGATGGATCATGGTCTCGCGCACCGTGTTGCGCGCTACGCCGAACCGCTCGGCCAGCTCGCGCTCGTTGGGCAGGAGATCGCCCACCTCCATCCGCTCCACGATCTCGCGGCGCAGGGTCTCCCGGATGTCCTCGACGGCCGATTGTCCTGCCATGGCCTCCCCTCCGATGGCGCTTGGTCCTATGGTTGGACCAAAGTCGGCGCATTCGATGGAGCAGGAGGGGCGGTGCTGTCAACCCGATTTTCTCGGAATGACGCTGGGTCTCTCAGGCGTCTGCCCAGGTCACAGAGGTCATCAGCGTGCGGTAGGCGGTGGCCAGATGGGCGTCGAGCGCTGCCGCGGCGCGGGGCGCGTCGCCGGCCAGCACCGCCTCGACGATCGCCAGATGTTCGTTCAGGGCCGCACGGTTGCGGCGCAGCTCGTCGCGCTTGTTCCAGCGATAGTGAAAATGGACGATGATCGAGATCGTCCGGCTGAAGTCGAGGATGAAGCGGTTGTGCGCGGCGCGGCAGAGCAGCCGATGGAAGCGGGCGTCGAGCGCGGGAAAAGCCGTCAGCTCCTCCTCGGGACCGGCGGACAGGGCCTCGTGCTCGGCCCGGAGCGATTCGAGGTCGGCCCGCAGCGGCCCGCCGGGCGCGGTGGCAGCCAGAAGGCCGCGCAGCGCATGGCGCTCGAACATCTCGCGGACGGCGAACATCTCCTCGGCGAAGGCGCGGGTGAAGCCCTTCAGCACCCAGTGCCGGTTCGGCTGCTTCTCGATCAGGCCGAAGGGCTCGAACCGGATCAGGAACTCGCGCACCGTGGCGACCGGCACCCCGAGCCGCCGCGCGAGATCGGATTCGTGGAGGAGCGTGCCGGGCGGCAGGTCGCCCTGCAGCACCCAGGCAAGGAAAGGCTCCTCGACCAGCTCCTGCCGCGGGCGGGTCTCGCCTTCATCGAACCGATCCGACGGGGAGGGCGCGCGCAGCACCACCTTGCGCCGTCCCTCCCAGGACAGGAGGCCCGCTTCAGCCAGATGGGTCAGCACCGCCCGCACCGTCGTCCGACTCGCCTGAAGCTCGGCCGCAAGCTCGCCCTCGGAGCCCAGTTCCGCCCCGACCGGCAGCCGGGCCAGCCGGTCGAGCAGCCGATTCACCAGCATCTTGAACAGGTTCCTGTCGCGCGCCATGCCTTCCCCTTCGCCCTCGGGCCGTCCGCAGGAATTGATTTGACGCGAACGGTTCTTATTAAATAAAAAACACCCGCAGCGGACAAGCCGCCGCGTCGTCTGACCGCCTCCCTTCCATGCGAAAGTGTCCCATGAGCCTGATGAAAGCCCTCGTCTGCGTCGAACCCGGCCGGTTCGAGCAGCAGGATCGCCCCCGCCCCGAAGCCAAGCCGGGCCACATCCGGATCAGGATCCTGCAGGTGGGGATCTGCGGCACCGATTATCACATCTACGGCGGCCATCAGCCCTTTCTCGCCTATCCGCGCATCATGGGCCACGAGCTGTCGGGCCGCGCGATGGAAGCCTCGGCCGACGGGCGCATCGCCGAGGGCGATCTCGTCGTCATCAATCCCTATCTCACCTGCGGCACCTGCCGTGCCTGCCGGGCGGGCAAGCCCAACTGCTGCGAGAACATCGCCGTCCTCGGCGTCCATACGGACGGGGGCATGTGCGAGGAGATCGTGGTGCCCGAGGGCAATGTCTACGGCGCCGAGGGGCTGACCGAGCAGTCGGCGGCGATGGTCGAGTTCCTCGCCATCGGTGCTCATGGCGTGCGCCGCGGCGGCGTGCGCGCGGGCAGCGCGGCCCTCGTCGTGGGGGCGGGGCCGATCGGTATCGGTGCAGCCCTCTTCGCGGCGATCGAGGGGGCCGCGGTCACGCTGCGCGACACCTCCGCCTCGCGGCTTGCTCTGGCGCAGAAGGTGCTGCTTGAGGCCCGGATCGAGCTTGTGGGCGAAGAGGCGGCCGAGGTCTATGACACCGTCTTCGACGCGACCGGCAACATCCGGGCGATGAACGCGGGCCTGCAATATGTCGGCCACGGCGGCGCCTATGTGCTCCTGTCGGTGGTCAAGGGCGATCTGTCCTTTGCCGATCCCGAGTTCCACAAGCGCGAGGCCACGCTCTTTGCCAGCCGCAACGCGCTGAAGAAGGATTTCGAGCATGTGATCGCGCAGATCCGCAACGGCCGCGTGCCGGTCGAGGCGCTGGCGACCCATGCCACGAGCTTCGAGGACGCCGTCACCAACCTGCCGCTCTGGGCCGAGGACCGGGGCACCCTCATCAAGGCGATCATCCGTGTCTGACATCCGCACCCCCGTTCTCCAGTTCGGCACCTCGCGCTTCCTGCAGGCCCATGCCGACCTGTTCTTCTCGGAGGCAGCCGAGCCGCGCGCCGTGACCGTGGTGCAGAGCTCGGGCGATCCGGCCCGTGCGGCCCGTCTGGGGGCGCTGGCCGCGCCCGAAGGTTTCCCGGTCGTGATCCGCGGCCTGACGGACGGCGTCGCCTCCGAGACCGAGACCCGCGTCACGTCCGTGAAGCGCACCCTCTCGACCGCGACCGACTGGAACGCGCTGACAGCGATCTTCTGCTCCGAGGTCGAGCTCGTGATCTCGAACACGGGCGATGCGGGCTACCAGCCGCGCCCGGCCGATTTCGACGCGGACTTCTCGCAGGAGATGAGCTTCCCCGCGAAACTCTTCCATCTGCTCGCCGCGCGCTTCGCGGCGGGCGCGCGCCCGCTGACCATCATGCCGATGGAGCTCGTGCCCGAGAACGGCCGTGTCCTGCGCGACCGGCTTCTGGCCATCGGCACCGGCAACCGGGCGCCGGCTGCGCTGATGGACTGGATCGCGGGCCTGCCCTTCGCCAACAGCCTCGTGGACCGGATCGTGTCCGAGCCGCTGGAGCCTGCGGGTGCGGTGGCCGAGCCCTATGCGCTCTGGGCCATCGAGCGCGCGCCGGGGATTGCCGCGCCCTGCGCCCATCCCGCGGTGCAGCTCGTCGACGATCTCGAGGAGATCGAGCGGCTGAAGCTGCATGTGCTGAACCTCGGGCATACCTCGCTCGTGGATTTCTGGAAGCGCCGCGGCGGCGCGCCCGATGCGCTGGTGCGCGAACTGATGGACGGGCCCGAGGGCCGCGCGCTGCTCGAGCTTTACGAGACCGAGGTCCTGCCGGGCTTTGCCCACAAGGGGCGGGGGGACGAGGCGCGGGCCTATCTCGAGGTGACGCTCGACCGGTTCCGCAACCCGTTCCTCGATCACCGGATCGCCGACATCGCCCAGAACCATCCCCAGAAGGCCGAGCGGCGCATCGGCGCCTTCCTCGACTGGGTGGGCCGCTCCGGTCCCGACATGCCCGAGCTGCACGCCATCCTGAAGAGAGCCCGCGAATGACCGCCAGCCGCCCCGCCTTCATGCATCTGAGCCCCGCCGACACGGTGGGCATCGCGCTCCGCGCGCTCTCGGCGGGCGAAGAGGCGCTGGGCGTGACGCTCGCCGCCGACGTGCCGCTCGGTCACAAGTTCGCGGTGACGGCGATGCCCGCGGGCGCGGCGGTGGTGAAATACGGGCAGGTGATGGGCGTGGCCACGGCGGACATTGCGCCGGGAGACCATGTCCACAGCCACAACTGCGCCATGTCCGACAGCCACTCGGACCGGTCCGACGCCAAGGGCACCCTTCATGCCGCGCCCGAGCGGCAGACGTTCGAGGGCTATCTGCGGCCCGACGGGCGGGTGGGGACGCGGAACTACATCGGGATCATGGCCTCGGTGAACTGCTCCTCCACCGTCTGCAACGCCATCGCCGACGCCGCAAACCGCACGCTTCTGCCGCGCTTTCCGGGGATCGACGGTTTCGCGCCCATCGTCCACGATCAGGGCTGCGGCATGGCCAGCGCGGGCGAGGGGTTCGATGCGCTCGTGCGCGTCCTCAAGGGCTACCGCGACCATCCGAACTTCGGCGGCGTGCTGATCGTGGGACTGGGCTGCGAGGTCAACCAGCTCACGCTCTACAAGCGCACCGACTGGACGGAAGAGCGCATCGGCATTTTCAACATTCAGGATGTGGGCGGTTCGGCCTCGGCCGTGCGCCGCGCGCTGGAGTTGCTGGAGCCGATCTGCGCGGCGGCCAACGAAGACCGGCGCAGCGCGCAGCCGGTCTCGAAGCTGGTGCTGGGGATGCAGTGCGGCGGCTCGGACGGCTTTTCGGGCATCACCGCGAACCCCGCGCTCGGCGTGGCCTCGGACATGCTGGTGGCCGCGGGGGGCACCTCGATCCTGTCCGAGACGCCCGAGATCTACGGGGCCGAGCATCTGCTGATCGCCCGCGCCGATGCTGAAACGGGGCGCAAGATCGAGGGCATGATCGACTGGTGGCGCGACTATGCCGCGAAGAACGGCGCCTCGCTGGATAACAACCCGTCGCCCGGTAACAAGCGCGGCGGTCTGACCACGATCCTCGAGAAGAGCCTCGGTGCGGTGGCCAAGGGCGGGCTCTCGCCGCTGTCCGGCGCCTTCGCCTATGCCGAGCCGATCCGCATCCCCGGCTTCGTCTATATGGACAGCCCGGGCTACGATCCGGTGGCGGCGACGGGGCAGGTGGCCTCGGGCGCGAACCTCATCGCCTTCACCACGGGGCGCGGCTCCTGCTTCGGCGCCAAGCCCGCCCCCTCGATCAAGCTCGCCTCGAACAGCGATCTCGCCCGCCGGATGCCCGAGGATATGGACATCGACTGCGGCGTGGTGATCGAGGAGGGCGTGAGCCTCGAAGAGATGGGCCAACGGATCTACGACCTGCTGCTCGACACGGCCTCGGGCAAGAAGTCGAAGTCCGAGGAATTCGGCTACGGCGACAACGAGTTCGTGCCGTGGAAGATCGGCGCCACGCTCTGAGACCCCGCGCCGGGGCAGGCGGAAGCCGCTTGCCCCGGCGGGCCGGCTGCCGGCAAGATGGGCGAGGAGGATCGCCTTGGCTCATCCCGCATCCCATCCCGTCCGTCGCAGCCCCGGCAGCCGTCTGGCCGGGATCCTGCTGCTTGCCGCCACGCTCGCCCTGTCGCTCGCGACCTATCAGGGGGTGCGCTACGCGAGCCTCGCGGGGCTCGATACCGAGCTTCAGGATCGGCTGACCGTCGCGCGCCATGCCGTCGTCTCCGAAATCGAGCGGTTCCGCTATCTGCCGGGCCTCGTCGGGCAGGATGCGCGGGTGACGGGGCTTCTGGAGGGAGAGGCTTCGGCGGAGGCTGCCAATGGCTATCTGCGCCGCGTGCGGGATCTGTCGGGGGTGGACGAGATCTATGTGATCGACCCGTCCGGCACCACCCGCGCGGCCAGCAACTGGAACGAGCCCGGCAGCTTTCTGGGCCAGAACTACGGCTTTCGCCCCTATTTCCACCGCGCGCTGGCCGAGGGCGAGGCGCGCTATTACGCGGTGGGCGTGACGACCGGCAAGCCCGGCTATTTCCTCGCCTCGCGGCTCGGGCCTGCCGACCGGCCGCTGGGGGTCGCCGTGGCGAAGGTGGATCTGGCCGGGCTGCAGTCGACCTGGGTCCGCGCGGGCGAGGCGGTGGCGCTGGCCGATCCTCTGGGCGTGGTCTTTCTGGCCGGTCCGCAGGGCTGGCTCTACCGGCCGCTCGCGCCGCTCGATCCGCAGAGCCGCGCGCTTCTGCGCGCCGAGCGCCGCTATGCCGGACTTGCCGTGGACGAGGCGCAGCCGCTCGGGCCGGAGATGGCGACCGATGCGGGGCTTGCCCTGCGGGTGGCCGATGCGGCCATCGCGCCCGACGACTGGCGTTTGCTGGTGGGGCTGCCGACGGCCCCCGCCCTCGCCACGGCGCGGCTCTCGGCGCTGATCGTGGCGCTGGCGGGGCTGCTCGCCTCGGCGGGCCTTCTGGCCCTGCACGAGCGGCGCCAGCTTCTGCGCGAGCGGCTGAACCAGCACGCGCTCCTCGAACGGGCGGTGGCCGAGCGCACCGAGGCGCTGGCCCACGAGATCGAGGAGCGGCGGCGGGCCGAGCACGAGCTCCGCGAGACCCACGAGCATCTCGTCCATGCGGCCAAGCTCGCGGTGCTGGGGCGGATGTCCTCGACCATCGTGCATGAGGTGAGCCAGCCGCTCTCGGCGCTCGAGGCGACGCTCGCCGCAGCCGAGCTGCATCTCGGCCGCGAGAACCCGGAGCGGGCGCTGCGCTCGGTCCGCTCGGGGCGCGACCTGCTTCTGCGGATGCAGAAGATGGTGAAGGCGCTGAAGAGCTTCGGCTCGCGTCAGCGGCTCGATCCGCCCGAGCCCGTCGACATGGGCACGGTGCTGGCGGCCGCGGCCGAGGTACTGGCGCCGCGGCTGCGCGAACTCGGCGTGGCGCTGGACCTGCCGCCCGCCGAGGTGCTGCCGCCGGTGCGCGGCCACGCCGTCCGGCTCGAGCAGGTGGCGACCAACCTCATCCTCAACGCGGCCGAGGCCACGGCCTCGGGCGGCGGCAGGGATCCGGTCGAGGTGCGGCTCGAACCTCTTGCGGAGGGGCTGCGGCTGACCATCGCCGACCGCGGGCCGGGCATCCCCGAGGCGCTGCGTGAGAAGATCCTCGAGCCGTTCTTCACCACGCGGACCACAGGGCTCGGGCTCGGCCTTTCCATCGTGCGCACCATGCTCGAGCAGATGGCGGGGTCTCTGAGCTTTGCCGAGCGGCCGGGCGGCGGAACGCTGACGCAGGTCGATCTCGCGCTTTACGAGCCGGGCCGCGAGGCGCTACGCAGACGCGCATGACCCGCGGCTCCATCGCCTTCATCGACGACGAACCCCAGCTGTGCGCCGCGGCGGCCGACTGGCTCGAGGCCTCGGGCTTCGAGGTCGAGACCTTCACCGACGCGGCGCTGGCGCTCGGCCGGATCGAACCTGCGCGCTGCGACTGCGTCGTGACCGATCTCAGGATGCCCGCCCTCGACGGGCAGGAGGTGCTGGCGCGGCTGCGCGCGGCCGACCCGGACCTGCCGGTGATCCTGCTCTCGGGCCATGGCGACGTGCCGGTGGCGGTGGAAGCGATGCGGATGGGCGCGCACGACTTTCTGGAAAAGCCCTACGGTGCCGAGCATCTGGTCGAGGTGCTCGACCGGGCGGTCGAACTGCGCCGGGTGCGGCGCGAGGCGCGGACGTCGCGCCGCTCGGATCTGGCCTCGGCCCGGATCGAGGGTCGCCTGGTGGGCGCCTCTCCCGCCATCGCCGCGTTGCGCCGGATGGTGCAGGACCTGTCGGACGTGGCGGTGGATCTGCTGATCCGGGGCGAGACCGGTTCGGGCAAGGAGGAGCTTGCCCGCACCTTCCACGATTTCTCGCGCCGGGCGCGGCGGCCCTTCGTGGCGATCCATTGCGCGGGCCTGCCGGAGGCGCAGTTCGAGGCCGAGCTCTTCGGGCACGAGCGCGGCTATCTGGCCGGAACCGCCGCGGCGCGGATCGGCAAGCTCGAACATGCGAGCGGGGGGACGGTCTTCTTCAACGAGATCGAGGCCATGCCGCTCTCGCTGCAGTCGCGCCTGCTGCGGGCCATGCAGGAGCGCGGGGTGGAGCGGCTCGGGTCGAACGCGCTGCGCCCGGTGGATCTGCGGATCATGGCGGCGACGCGGGTCGATCTGCTGGCCGAGGTGGCGGCGGGCCGGTTCCGGGCAGATCTCTATTACCGCCTCTCGCCCGTCACGCTCGACCTGCCGCCGCTGCGCGAGCGGTCCGAGGATATCCCGCTCCTTTTCCTGCGCTTTGCCGAAGAGGCCGCGGCGCGCTTCGGCCGCTCCGTGCCCGCGCTGCGCGAGGCCGATCTGCGGGCGCTGCGCGGCGAGAGCTGGCCCGGAAATGTGGGCGAGCTGAAGGCCGCCGCGGAACGGGCCGTGCTGGGGATGCGCCAGCCTCCGATCGCCGCGGAGCCCGACATCCTGCCGCTGCCCGAGCGGATGGCGCGGATCGAGGCGGGCCTCATCGCCGAGGCGCTGGAAGAGTGCGGCGGCTCGTCGGCGCTGGCCGCCGACCGGCTGGGACTCCCGCGCCGGACCCTGAACGAGAAGATCGCGCGCTACAGGCTGCGGGCCAGCTGATCGAGCGGATTTCTGCCAGACTCGCAGCCGTTCTGGCGGCTGCTCGCCAGGCGACGCGCACGGAGGGTGGGGAAAACGGTCAACAACCATCTGCCGAACAATAGGAAAATGCCCGCCCCCGACCCTCATGCGCAAAATGCCACACGCATTTGCCTGCGATGCGTGGGTTGCTCACTCTCTAGGCAACGATCATGCAAGGGAGGAAATCGCATGTTCCGCCGCACAACCCTGTCCGCGGCCGCGGCCGCTGCCGTGCTGAGCCTTCAGCCGCAAGTAGCCGCCGCGCAGGAATTCATCAACGTCCTGACCGGGGGCACCTCGGGCGTCTACTATCCGCTGGGCGTGGGCCTGTCCGAAATCTATGCCGAGAACATCGAAGGCGCGCGCACCCAGGTGCAGGCGACGAAGGCCTCGGTCGAGAACCTGAACCTGCTCGCGCAGCGCAAGGGCGAACTTGCCTTCGCCCTGGGCGATTCGGTGACGCTCGCCTGGGAAGGCAACGAGGAGGCGGGCTTCCCGCGCCCGCTGAAGAACCTGCGCGCCATCGCGGCCATCTATCCGAACTATATCCAGATCGTGGCCGACGCCGCCTCGGGTGTCACGACGCTCGAGGATCTGAAGGGCAAGACGCTCTCGGTCGGCGCGCCCGCCTCGGGCACCGAGCTCAATGCCCGCGCCATCTTCGGTGCGGCGGGCATGAGCTACGAGGATCTCGCCAAGGTCGAATACCTGCCCTATGCGGAATCGGCCGAGCTCATCAAGAACCGGCAGCTGCAGGCGACGCTGCAATCCTCGGGTCTGGGCGTGGCCTTCATCAAGGACCTCTCCTCGACCCACGACATCAACCTCGTGAGCATTCCGGCCGAGGTGGTCGAGAAGATCGGCGCGCCCTATCAGCCCGCGGTGATCCCGGCCGGCACCTATTCCGGGCAGGACACGGACGTGCCCACGGCGGCGGTGGGGAACCTTCTCGTGACGCATGAGGATGTGAGCGAGGAAACCGCCTATCAGATGACGAAGCTGATGTTCGAGAACCTCGACCGGCTGAAGTCGGCCCATGCGGCGGCGGGCAACATCAAGCCCGAGACGGCCATCGAGGCGCTGCCGATCCCGCTGCATCCGGGCGCGGAGAAATACTACCGCGAGATCGGTCTGATCCAGTAACGGCATCTGCCGCGGCCCGGGCGGCATCGCCCGGGCCCTTTCCCGTCGCTCCGGTTCGAGGCTCGGGCCTCGCCGTCGCGGCCCCGTCCTTTCGGAGACAGCCATGTCCGCACCCTCTGCCGCCCCCGGGCCGGCCTCTTCCGCCGTTCATGCCCCCGATGTCCACGAGGAAGTCACCGAGGGCCTGCCGCCCGGCTTCGGCCCCGGCATCATGGGCAAGGTGGCCTTCTGGATCGCCGTCGCCTTCTCGCTCTTCCAGCTCTGGACCGCGGGCTACGGCACCCTGCCGAGCCAGGTCGTGCGGGCGATGCATGTGGGCTTCCTGCTGCTTCTCGGCTTCGGCCTCGTGGGCAACCTCCTCGCCAGGACCGCGGTCACGCGGGCAATCTTCTGGGGGCTCGGGCTGATCGGCTTCGGCACCGGGATCTACAACTGGGTGCTCTACGAGGAGCTGATCCGGCGCACGGGCTTTCTCACCCATGCCGATCTCGTGGTGGGCACCGTGCTCGTGGTGCTGGTGTTCGAGGCCAGCCGCCGGCTGATGGGATGGCCGCTCGCCATCATCGCGGGCCTCTTCCTCGCCTACTGCTTTCTCGGCCAGCACATGCCGCCGCCCTTCATCCACCGCGGCTACGATTTCGAGCAGATCGTCGAGCATTTCGCCTTCGGCACCGAGGGGATCTACGGCACGCCGATCTATGTGAGCTCGGCCTATATCTTCATCTTCGTGGTCTTCGCGGCCTTCCTCGAACGGGCGGGGATGCTGAACCTCTTCAACGATTTCGCGCTCGGCCTCGTGGGCGGCGTGCGCGGCGGGCCTGCACAGGTGGCGGTGCTTTCCTCGGCGCTGATGGGGACGATCTCGGGCTCGGGCGTGGCCAATGTGGTGGCCTCGGGCCAGTTCACCATCCCGATGATGAAGCGCTTCGGCTTCAAGCCCGCTTTCGCGGGCGGGGTCGAGGCCACGGCCTCGATGGGCGGGCAGATCATGCCGCCGGTGATGGGGGCCGTGGCCTTCATCATGGCCGAGACGCTGAACGTGCCCTATGCCGCCGTCGTGCAGGCCGCGATCCTGCCGGCCGTGCTCTATTTCGGCGTGGTGTTCTGGATGGTCTGGCTTCAGGCCGGGCGCGACGGTCTGCGCGGCCTGCCGCGGTCGGAGCTGCCGAACCCGTGGCATGCGGTGCGCGACCAGTGGCCGCTGATCCTGCCTCTGGCGGCGCTCGTCTATCTGCTCTTCGCGGGCTACACGCCGATCTTCGCCGGCACGATGGGCCTCGCGCTGGTGGCCGTGCTGATCCTCGGCACGCCGCTTGCTGCCATGATCGGGCCCATGGCCTTCCGGCTCGTCTTCTGGGTTGCGCTGGGTCTCGCCTCCGCCGCCTTCCTGAAGCTCGGCGTCAACTTCCTCGTGCTGGTGATCGGCCTTCTCGTGCTGGCCTGCGCCCTCTTCAAGGGCGCGCGCCCGACCATCGGCATCCTCCGCGATGCTCTGGCGCAGGGTGCGCGCAACGCGCTGCCGGTGGGCATCGCCTGCGCCATCGTGGGCATCGTCATCGGTACGCTGACGCTGACGGGCATCGCCTCGACCTTCATCGGCGCGATCATCGCCATCGGGCGGGACAACCTGTTCCTGTCGCTGGTCCTCACCATGATCACCTGCCTCGTCCTCGGCATGGGGATCCCGACCATCCCGAACTATATCATCACCTCCTCGCTCGCGGGGCCGGCGCTTCTCGATCTCGGCGTGCCGCTTCTCGTGAGCCACATGTTCGTCTTCTACTTCGGCATCATGGCGGACCTCACCCCGCCGGTGGCGCTGGCCTGTTTCGCGGCCGGTCCCATCGCCAAGGCGCCGGGGCTGAAGATCTCGCTGCAGGCGGTGCGTCTGGCGGCCGCGGGCTTCGTGATCCCCTTCATGGCGGTCTACACGCCGTCGCTCATGCTGCAGGACGGAGGCGCCATCGCCGAGACCTGGGGCTACCCGGTCGAGGTGGTCTATATCTTCCTCAAGGCGGTGCTGGCCATCGGCCTATGGGGCGTGGCGGTCGTGGGGCAGCTCTTCGGGCGGGCGACGATGCTCGAGCGGGCGCTTGCGCTGGCGGCCGGCGTGTCGCTGGTCCTTGCCCTTCCGGCGACGGACGAGGTGGGCTTCGCCCTCGCGGTGGCGACGCTGCTCCTGCACTGGCTGCGCGTGCGGCGCGCGGCGCGGGCCGCATGAGCCTCTGCGTCGCGGCGGGGGCGGCGGTGCTGTCCCTCGCCGCCTCGAGCTTCACGCTGAGCTGGACGCATTCGGTCGAGCATGTGGAGTGGTGGGAACGCTGGGAGGTGACCGAGGCAGGCCTGCGCCCGGTCGAGGCCCGGATTCAAGGATCGGGGGCAGGGATGGAGCTTCCGCCCGATGCCTGGCGCGAGGCCGACGGCTGGCACTATGTGCCGCGCCTGCCGCCCCAGCGCGAGGTGCGGCTCGCGGCCTCGGGCATGACGGGCGGCGGCTGGCGGCTCTGCGCCGCCGGCCGGTGCCACGATCTGGGCGCCGCGGCGATCGAGGGGATCCGCCTCTGGCAGTCGGCGGACTGCGGCTGAACCGGGCGCCCTCGCGGGGCCGCCTGATCCGCATGGCCCCGGCCCGGGCGATGATCGTCTTCGAGGTGAACCCGGCGCCCCTCGCCATCGCACTCGAACCGATGGCGCCCGATGGGTCGATCCGACGCGATCGCTCGCGGTTTGCCCAGGTCCAGGGCCTTGCACACATCGGCCGCGGCGAACCACGGGTTGCCCTCGATCTCGACCACCCGCACCGGATGGTCCTTGAAGTCGAACAGCGAGGGATTGAGCGGAGGCGTGGCTGGAGGTGGTCAACAAGGCGCTCCTGAAGGGGCCCAGCGGGGGGTGACCTTCAGTTGTTTCCGATTCAACTGAAGGTCATCAGGCGGCGGGTCTTCGTTCAATCTGGTTAAAACAGAGGTATCTCCCTCGATCGGACCAACGCCCCCCGGCATCGTGTAGGTGCCCGTCTTGCGGATGCTCGGGAGAACCTCGCGGGTGACCCAATCTTGAAACTTCTTCGCCTCAGGTTTGTCCGGGCGCATGACCAGCTTGTTGAGGCCGCTTTCGCTGATGAGCATGACTTCCCGCGCGCCAGAACGGGAGACAACCTTCACTTGTATCCGATACAACTGAGCTTCATCGGAGGCCAACTTGCGGGCCGCAACCGAAACGTTGGGCGTTTGGGTGCGGGGGCCGAGGTTGTAGCCGAGGGCGATCAGAACATCCCGCAGGATGAACCACGGGTTCCCCTCGAGCATCACCACACGGAGCGCGTGGGAGCCGAAGTGTAAGGTGGCCGTCTAGGGCTTCTCGGTGGCGGCTGCGGGCTGCACCGCGGCGGGAGCCGGGAGGGCCTTCGGGGGGGCGGTGGGCGGGCGTGACGGCGGCAACAATGGTCTGAAGCATTGGTCCGAGGCAATCAGACCCTATCCCCTAACCCTCGGAAACATAGGAAAAATCGGTCTGTAGGAGGGAGTGGCGGAGACGAAGGGATTCGAACCCTCGAGACGGTTTCCCGCCTGCACCCTTAGCAGGGGTGTGCCTTCGACCACTCGGCCACGTCTCCGCCGACCCGTATAGGGGGCAAGGTTACGGAAAACAAGCGTCTTGTTGAGAGCCTGGGACCGCAGGCGCGTCGGCTCGCCTCGTCTGGATCTGGAGGTGCATCAGCGCAGAATCAGCAGTTGCCAGAGCGCGTTTTGACGGTCGCAGCCCGCGGCTCTTCTGACCGACAAGGCGGGCACCCTCTCAGATGTCGTCGTGGAATAAGCTGGGCGTCAGGTGCGCTCGATCCGCATTGGCTTCGTGACTGCCGTTCAGCATGCCGGCCTGACCCATGCCACCTCCCTTGTGCTGGGGCATACAGAAGCCGTTCACAATGAACGCAGCAGGCATCCCGATGCAAAGATCGCCAAGTTTCTCGGTTACTCAAGCTCGGCCATAACCGGGCGGACCTATGCCCGACGCTCGCCGAGCACCGGACCGATGGGAAGCACCCGGTTGTGGCCGCCTTCTGAGGCTTTGGTTCTTCGTCTGGCCAGCTGTCGTGACTGACATCGTCTGTGGCGGATGGTGTTATGCGGCAAGAGAGTCTGGCGGGCATCAAGCGGTGACGTCGCTGGTCGGATGCGGAGAAGCGGTCGATCCTGGCGGAGGTTGGTGTGAATGGGGCGTGGGTTGCAGATGTCGCCCGTCGTCATGACCTGACCCGGCAGCACATCTACCAGTGGCGGGCCGAGTTCCGGCGGCGGGGCGAAAGCCTGACGGAGGAGACCGGGTTCCTGCCGGTCGAGACGACATCCGAGAACTGCGTCCCGTCGGTTCCCGCGGCGACCATACCGGTCGAGGTCGTGCTCGTGAACGGCTGACGCCTGCGCGGGATCGAGGGTCTGTCGCCGGCCGCCTCGCGCAACTGATCCGTTTGCTGGAAGGCGCATGATCGGGCCTAGGAATGGCATGCGCGTGTTCCTCGCGGCAGGCACCTCGGACAGACCCTGATCAGCGGCACTCGCCGCGGGCTGACCCCGGCGCTGGCGAAGGCGCTCCGGCGGCGCAGCAGCATCGAGCCCGAGATCGGCCACATGAAGACCGACGGACGGCTCGTGCGCTGCTTTCTGAAAGGTGCACTCGGCGATGCGCTTTTCGCCGTCCTCTGCGGCTGCGGCCACAACATCCGCAAGATCCTCGCTCATCAACGGAGGCTTCTTGGAGCCGTCATCTCTATCGTCCTGGCGGTGCTCCGGAAGCAGCGAACCCAAGGTCACGGTCTTGCCGCGGCTTGATCGCGTTGTTCAGGCTGAACGAAGTAAGCCCTAAGAAGTCCTTGAATTTTAACGTATGTGATTGATCAACATAAGTGATTGATCCGTGTGGTGACCCCGGCAGGACCTCTGCAACCGCTGATTTTGCGGAGAAATTTCGGTAAATGGGTCTCCTCTAGCCCTGTGGGAGATCAATGACTTAAGGGGCGGGCTGTAAACGCCGGCTGGCCGCGGAGGCGCTGCGGCTTCGTCTGTTCCCCGTCCGCGCGTGCGCGCCGCTTGCCGGTCTTTCACCTCAGCCATATCCACTGGACTTCCAGATGGGTTGATCGGTCGCGGGAGGAGAAGACCCGCCTGTCCCAAGAGGTGCGTGCGCGCGAGAAGTGGATCCGAGGTATTCCTCGGCACGCTTCAATATCGGGGGCGCACGCGAGCCGATCTGCCGGACGGCTGTTCCGGGCAGTTCGACTGGTCCTTCTACCGCTGGATCAAAACACGCGGATCGCCAACCAAGCTCAGATCAAACGGCTTGTGGCTGGTGCGTCGAACGACAAGGTCATCTTCCGGCTGCGGAGCGCGAGCGAGGTCAGGATGTTCTTGGCGCGACTTGCTTTGAACTCAAGCACGCCCTCGTCCTGCCTGGAGCGCCCCTCGCGCTGAGGCGGTGAAGGTCTGAACCCAGGCCTTATCAGCCCCTCGTAGTCAGCCCCAGGCCGACCTGCATGCCGAGGCGCGGAGGTACGAGATCAGCCCGAACCTGCCCATCACTATCATAGCGACTCGATGTCAAGCGCGCACGCGGTCCTGTACAGGCCGGTTCGGCCCCTTGAGAATCAAGCGGCTTCAAGACTACATAAACAGTCTGAGACCTTCGGTGCTACATTATGTTGAGGTGCCTTGCAGATGTCCGAGAGGAAGCCTACCCTGTGGTCGGAGAGTCGCCGTCCGCGTAAAGGTGAAGAAGAGGCTGGTGGCACTGAAGCTTCAGCTACCATTGATGAAGGCGACAAGCTTTCTTGGCGTTCTGTCTTCCAACGGGACTACGATCGACTTCTCTTCTCGACCCCGGTTCGCCGACTGTCTGACAAGACGCAGGTATGGCCGATGGACGAGAACGATGGCGTCCGTACGCGCCTGACCCACTCCCACGAAGTAGCTAACCTCGCCCGCTCCTTGGGGTCGAGGATTGCAACGCAGGAAGAGGGGTTGTTCAACGCTGACCTCCATCGCACGATTCAGCCAATTTTGTGGGCTATTGGCTTGGCGCACGACCTTGGGAACCCTCCGTTCGGGCACCAAGGTGAGGCTGCCATGGGGCGTTGGTTCAAGGATCGCGAAGCTTGGATATTCACACACGCTTCTGAAGAAGATGAAAAAGGTTTTGCTGAGCCGATACCTGAGAAACAGAGATTGGAGTTCACCAAGTTTGACGGAAACCCGCAAACTTTAAGACTTGTGACCCGGTTGCAAACTCATGCCCATGGCTTGGGCTTGGACCTCTCGGCAGCAACGCTCGCTGCCATGCTCAAATATCCTGTTTCTGCGGAGAACCGGAACAAGGACGTGCCTGCGCACAAGAAGGTTGGCTACTTTGAAACCGAAAGAGATATTGTAAACTGGATTCGAGATGAGACAGGACTGAAGGAAGGGCAGCGACACCCTCTTACTTGGATCATGGAAGCGTGCGACGATGTCGCTTACAGCATCTTGGATGTAGATGATGTGATGAAAAAAGGCATTGCCTCGCCTGAAGACATTCTGTCTCAGATGGGTGCCGAAGATCGTCTTAAAGATCATGCTTGCGTTGCGAAGATCAGAGAAGCTTTCAGGCGCGTGGATGAAGCAAAACACGGTGTGTTTGTGGCGCGCGATATCAAGATTGGTTACATGAGGGCCTATTTGATGGAGGCGCTACTCGACGAAGCGGCTGCCAGCTTCATCGACAACGCAGCTGCCATTTTCGCTTTTGAAGGTGGGATGCTGCCAATATTGGAGGAGAGCGTCTTGTGCAATTTCCTCAAATCGGTTGCAAAGGATCACGCATTCTCCAATCCGGGAGTTTTGAAGTCGGAAGCAGTCGGCGCAGAAGCAATATCTCATATCATGTCCTTCTTCTGGGCTTCCATTAGAGATCGGGAGCACAATGACGACATCAAGTCGTGTCGCATGACCGCGGCATCAAAGTTTGCTTGGTCACTGGTAAGTCCGAACTACATCGAAGAGGCAGCGCGCTGCATTACAAAGCAGACGCCCCCGCAGCGGATCCGGTATGCTGAGATGCGCCTGCTTACTGACATGGTGTCTGGCATGACAGATTCTTTCGCAATGAAGCTCTGGGGTGACATTCGGGCGTTGCCGAAATGCTGATCGCTCGAGATGAAAGGATCCTCAAACGCAGAGTGGACGATTATCTATGGCGAGATAGGTCGAAGACTGTGCTGGCGCTTCGGCAGGTGCTAGTTGAAAAGTTTGGAGATTTCGAAAAAGTATCGATTTTTGGCGGCATGATCCGCGACATCGCGCGCAATGGAAAGCGTGGATTTCGATCAGACGTTGATCTTGTTATTGACGCACCCGCTGCTGAGGTGAAGGACTTGGCTGACAGGTTGGCAGCAAAGCCGAACTTATTTGGCGGATTTGGGTACCGTACTGCGCGTTGGGAAATCGACTTTTGGGCTCTCGAGACCTCTTGGGCGCATAAGCATGGTCACATTAACGCCTCCTCTGTTGATGATCTGATGGAAGGGACATTCTTCGACTGGGATGCTGCGCATTATGATCTTAAGAGCCGTAAGCTTTACTTTCAGTCGGGATATTTGGAGAGGATCCGCAGCAGAACACTTGGCGTCAATCTTGTTGAAACGCCAAGTGCTGTGGGCAACGCCGTGCGCGCAGTGAGGCGTGTGTTGCTCTGGGATCTAAGAGCTTCTCCATGTCTTCTGGATTTCGTTGAGCATGTGGTGTCTAACGAGGGACTAGAGACGCTTTCGCGCTATGAAAAGCGAAAGCACCAAAGGTCCGTGTGCGAAGCTTACGTCGAGAGAAGCAGGTTGCTCGAAGCCCTTGCTGCAGGCAACAATAAAGTATACTTTCTTCGCGGATCGCCAAGGCAGCTGGAGTTGCCGGGGATTTTCCTCTCCTCCACTCCGCGAGGATTAGCTAACAATTCGGAGCATCGGGCGAGTGCCCGCCTCTGAGGCATAAGGATAAAAGCGGTCAAACTCTTCACTATAGATTTGCGTTATCGACTTTATATCTTCGCCGCTTAATCCGAGCTCTTGCCGCATGGCTTTAATGATGGTTGGTAGAACCGTTGGTCGATCATGCTCGAAGTCAAGGTTTGCCGGCTCTCTTGTCTTCCATCCGCGCGTGGCGATTTGCTGCCAGAGATATCGCGCCTGATTTGGCGTAATAATCTTCTCGCGCTGGATGGCGTAAAGAATGCCTTGCATTGAAACTCGCCATTCGGGTTTCAGTGCTGCTAGGAGCGCCAATGTAACCTTCCTTCCGCGAAGCGCGTCGTTAAGTTCTTTTCTCGGCAAAAGAAAGTTCGACGCAAAGAGGTTTGCTTCCTCTTCCATGTTTGGTGTCGGGAACCTGTGCATCACCAAGTGCCCTAGCTCGTGAGCAAGGGTGAAACGTACACGATCCGCCGGATGCGAAGGGTTAAGTAGGACGAGGGGTGGTCGTCCAGGTACGGCAAAAGTAACACCACTGACATTGGCGCCCCCGAAGTCAGAGTAGCCGACGACTACACCTGCTCGCTCGACAAGTCTGGTCAAGTTCTTGATTGGTCCCGATGGAATTTTCCAATGTCGCCGCAGTAGATCTGCAATATCCGCTGGAGAGCCGTATTGCTCCAGGTCGAAACGTCGGAGATCTAGAGATGGCTTTAAGTCCATTTCCTCTAGGAAGCGGCGCAGATTAAACATGCGAACATTAAGCTCCGCCGTGATCATATCCAATTCGCGCGCAGTTACGTCAGAATGCCCCCGCAGCATTGGATGAATGCTGACGGGCGGCCCGTAAACTGTATCGGGAAGGTCGAAGAATCCAGGAGGAAGATTAAAGGCTCTTGATGCCACCCGTATGCACTCATCGTCAACTTCGACAAGATCATTTTCCATACGAGAATATACGGCCTGAGCAACGCCTAGTTGCTCCGCCGTCTTTTTCTGCGTAAGTCCTCTGAGATGCCGCGCCAATCGCAGCATGTTTCCACGAGTAGCCATTACTTAGTTGCCGTTGCTGTCAGAGGTGTCGTCGTCGCGCTGACGTTTGCGGAGAACAACTAGTTCTTCGCTTGCTTCAGCCGCATCTTCCAGCGGCTCGGTCGACATCGGGAGGAGAGTAATGCCAGTGCCACTAGACGTGCTAGCAGCGCTCGGGACAATCTCATAGTGCCAAAGTAGCTCGTCACCGTCACGTGCTGCAACAACAACCCGCTCTATGCGGTCCTCGATCTCATTAGCGGTATAGAGCACTTCCACCTTGGTGGCACTGGGAGGCATGCCCGGCAACTCGCTTTGAATGCTCACAAAATCCAAGACTGCTTGCGTGGGGTGATTGCGGCCCAGATTGTCTTCATCACCCTTTTTAAACCGCGCTAGCACCACGTCCTTGAAGCAAAACTTTACTGTCTGCGCATTGGGATAAACCCGCACCTCTGGATCGGCGCTGAATTCGGTAATGGCATGTCGAGCGATAGCGTCAAAGACGTAGTTAGCGGTCGTTCGCGGATAAAGAACTGGCCCAGTACCACTCGATGCCATGCTGCGCTTAATAGATGCCCACTCGCCGTAACCTTGCTCTATGACGCGCAGGATACGATCATGGTACGGGTTCAAGTGCTCCCTAACCTCATCTTCACCGTACTGCACGTGCTTCTTCCTATTACTGATGGATCTAGGTCATCATAGGTGCCGCGTTTTGCAAATTCAAGATAAATTATTCAGTTCGTATTCTGACGCGTCCGGCTTGGGAGCTACGCAAGCCAGATGAGACGTGCTGCTGTACCGAGCGTCACGTCCGCAACATGTGCATGGCGGTCCTAGGGGCGTGGCCCGTGACAGCACCACGGGCACGCGCCATGCTCAGAACTCAGCCGCCTGGGCAAGCCTGGACCGGACCAGCACATCGAGCGTGTCCGCCGGCGGGGCCAGCTGCTGCAACGCATCCGGTACAGAGTTCCGGACATAGCTCGAAACAAACTGGGTCGCCGCATCAGGGGCAAGCTTCCGGGCTACCGCCACCCGCGCGGCGGTCATGATCGCCGAATGCAGCGCCTCGCGATGCCGTGCCTCGATCTGGATCCCGGTCCAACGCTGGAAGCGGACGGTCGCGAGCCCGATCAGCGCCGTCAGGATCACGCCCGCCAGATCTAGGAGGCTGGGCGTCAGCGCGGTCAGAAGGTCGCTGCCGGTCGAGGCAGCTGCGGGCACGGCGAGCGCGGCGAGGATCGAGGCCGAGATCGTCGAAGCGGCCAGCCGCGCCAGAGCAGCGACCAGCGGCCAGCCGATGAGCAATATGAAGGCGAACGCGCAGAGGGCGAGGGCAAGGATGAAGATCAGGGACATGGGTTCTCTCCTTCAGAGGCGGGCGAACTGGAAGTGCATCCAGTCGCGGTTGCAGGCGCGGCCGAGGCTCGTGGCGCCGGCGGCTTCGACGATGGTCCAGAAGGGCTCATAGGCGGGTGCGGCGAAGCTCGCCCGGTCGCGGCCCCAGCGGAGCGGGTTGCGCTCGGGGTCGAGGTCCACGGCGATGCCCCAGGCATGCATCGAGAGGGCGGAGCCGCCGCGCATGGGCCGGTGGTTGAAGCAGCCGCCGAAGAGGTTCAGCCGCAGCCGCTCGAACTGGACGGCGCCGTAGTGCGCCACCGCCTCGCGGAAGATCCGCGCCATCGGTGCGACCACGAGCTTGTGGCAGCGGAAGCTCGTGATGCTCGTGCCGGGATCCCAGGCGAGGCGGAACGGGATCGGCAGCTCGACGATCCCCGCGGTGCAGTCGGGGCCGCCCGCGACGCCGTAGAAGGTCGCGACAGACTCCTGCCGCGGATAGGCGCCCTGGGCATCGGCCACGCCATGGCCCGGCAGCGGCAGCCGCTCGACGGTCGCTCGCACCGGCCCGGAGGCCCAGGCGGTCAGCGCCTCGCGGGTGTTGGGCCCGAGGAGCCCGTCGATCCGGCCCGGCGCATGGCCGAGCCGCGCCAGCACCGCCTGGCCGGCCGCGATCCGCTGCCGGCGGAAAGGCCAGGTGCGCCAGGGCACCGCCTCTCCCTCGAGCGCCGCCTGTGCGGCCGCCTGGGTCAGCGGCCCCGCGTCGCCGTCGATGGCGCCGCGGTAGAGCTCCGCGGCTGCGAGCAGCCGCTGGATGTCGGATGTCGTCACGTCTTTCTCCATATGCAAAAGCCCCGCACGAGGGCGGGGCGTGGGTGGTCGGACCGGTGTGGTTTTCAGAGCAGGGTCGCGATCCGCTCGCGGTTCGAGACGAGGAGCTCCTGCGCCTCGGTGCTGCCCGAGGCGGCGACCGAGTAGCTCAGCCGCACCGGCTCGAGGTGGAACCGACCGAAGAGCGCCCGGATCTCCGGCGTGTCATTGATCGACAGGAGGAAGGCGCCCTTCAGGCCGCCGAGGATCTCGGCGATCCGCGCGAACTGCGCCCGGTCGAAGATCCCGCGGCCGTAGTCGTTCTCGCCGCCGAAGTAGGGTGGGTCGAGATAGAACAGCGTCTCGGCCGTATCGTAGCGCGGGATCAGCTCGGCCCAGTCGAGGCACTCGAAGACGACGCCATCGAGCCTCGTGCGGGCGGCGTCGAGGAGCGGCTCGAGGCGGGCGAGCGAGAAGAGCGGCCCGTTCCCAGGCGAAATGCCGAAGCTGCCGTTTGGCTTGCCGCCGAAGCTCAGCCGCTGGAGGTAGAGGAACCGCGCGGCCCGCTCGAGGTCGGTCAGCGTGGCGGGATCCGTCACGCGCAGCCGATCGAACTCGCGCCGGCTGCAAATCTGGAAGCGCATGATCTCCAGGAGCTGGGGGTAATGCCGCTGCAGGATCCGGAAGAGGTTGATGATCTCGCCGTTGCGGTCGTTCATGACCTCGAGGCGGGGCCGGAAGCGGCGGCGGAGGAAGATCCCGCCCATGCCGACGAAGGGCTCGACATAGGCGCGGTGCGGGATGGCCTCGATCCGCTCGAGGATGAGCGGGTGGAGACGTTTCTTGCCGCCGAGCCACGGGGCGACCGGGGCGGCGGGAGGTACTTGTTTCATAAGGTGATTCTGCCTCACAAGGCGCCTGCCCTCGCGAGGGGTGGCAGGCAGTCTGAAAGGCGACGGACAGGCTGGCGCGGTCGGAGGTGGTACTTTGGCCGCGTGGTTCGGGCTGTTACACCAGCCCGGCCCCTGCCTGAGGGGCGCTACGGGCGCCCCGAGGAAGGGGCGTTCCGGATCTCGATTGTTGAGGCCGTAGACCCCATGTGGGAAATGCTACGGCAGAGCCTTGGCGTCCGCAGCTCGACTTCCAGCGTCACATTCCCATGCGACCAAAGGCCAAAGCCTCGTGGTCCGCATGGGTGCTGCTTGATGAGCGCATCAGGGAGTGCCACAAGGGCAAGATGCGCGTGCGGTGAAGGCTCCGATAATTACAGCAGATCAGTTGAGAAGGAACTCAAATGGACCTCGATGATCTATACCGCCTTCTGCGTGTATCGCACGTGCAGGCTCAGGGCATCGTCGATACCATCCGGGACCCGCTGCTCGTCCTCGCAGGCGATCTGACGGTCATCAGCGCGAACCCGGCCTTCTACCGGACCTTTGCGACCGACCGGGACAGCACCATCGGCCGCCCGCTCTACGACCTCGGTAACGGCCAGTGGAACATTCCCGAACTGCGCATGCTGCTCGAGAACGTGATCCCGAAAAGCGCTTCTATCATGGATTTCGAGGTGCAGGCAGGATTTCCGGAGGTGGGCCTGCGGACCATGCTGATCAGCGCGCAACGCCTGATCCACCCGGACAATGGGCAGCGTGTCCTCCTCCTCTCGATGGTGGATGCGACGGCCCGGCGTCAGATGGAGGCCGCGAAGGACATCCTGATCAACGAGCTCGATCACCGCATCAAGAACCTGATGTCGGTGACACAGGCTCTGACCCGACAGACGGCCGTCGAAGGCAGAAGTGCCGGCGAATATCGCACCGCGCTCCTCGGACGGTTCGATGCTCTGGCGCGATCACTCGAAGTGGCGTCGCACAAGCAGTCGTCGCAGCTGCGGGACCTGGCCGTCGCCGTGATGGAGCCATATCTGGAGGCGGCATCCGCCGTTGTCATCGCGGAAGGGCCGGCCGTCCGGCTCTCCCCTTCGCAGGCCACCCCGCTTGGCCTCGTTCTTCACGAGCTGGGGACGAATGCCACAAAGTACGGAGCCCTGTCCACGTCGAGTGGAACCGTGACACTGGACTGGAAGGTCGTCTCGGACGGGGAAGGCCGGAAAAAAGTGCATTTGCGATGGCAGGAACGAGGGGGGCCGAAGGTGGCGGCACCCTCGAAGACCGGCTTCGGCACCCGTCTCATCAAATTTACCACCGAATTCGAACTGCGAGGTTCCGCGGAACTTTCCTATGAGCCTGATGGTTTCGTGGCGAAGTTGAGCTTTCCGAGCCAGAACCCCTGACCCGAGTATACCATGCCGAACGAGCCGGCCGAGCCTCGTCCGAAGCAGGGCCTGCTCGTCCTTGTTGTCGAGGACGAATTCCTGACCGCCATCGACCTGCAGTCGATGCTGGAGGATGTGGGCTACGCCGTACTCGGGCCGGTTGGCACGGTTGATGACGCGCTCAGGATCCTGGACGAGACGCGCCCGGACGTGGTGTCGCTCGATCTAAACTTGCGAGGGCAATCCTCCATTCCGGTGGCCGAGAAACTCCGCGAGCTCGAGGTTCCGTTTATCGTCACTTCAGCCTACAGGACCTTCGACTTTCCCGGCGGCGAGATTCTGACTGGCGTCACAGCGATCGGGAAGCCCGTCCACCCGCGCATGCTGATCGAGGCCCTGAGCCAGGCGTGCGGATCATGATCGACGGAGCCGCTGCAGGGAGGCCTTTGTCCGATCCCGAGCGGCACCCTGCTCGCTTCAATATCGTCGCTCACCCCGCGCTCCGTCCTCGCCAGAGCCGCTCCAGCATCGCCGTCGTCCCGCGCGGGCCGAGATAGGCCAGCATAGCCACGAGGCCCATCGCCGCGCGGCCGTCGAGGTCGAGATACGAACTTAGGGCCTCGCCGATGAAGGCCATGGCGACGAGGGCGGGGATCTCCCAGAGGAGTTCGCGGCCGAAGAAGGCGCGGCGGCGGGCGCGGACCTCGCCGGTGTGATACATGAGCCGGCCCATGGCGGCCGCGATCAGCGTGGCGATGGCCCCGCCCCAGAGCGCCGTGATGGTGTCGATCAGTCCCTTTTCCGGCATCGCGCCGCTCCTGTTGTGCGCGCGTCGCGCGGGTCTCGTCCCGGCCGGGGGCGGCCGGGTCCTGTCATGATGATCGGGAAGGCGGGGGCGCCTCAGGCGGCCGACTGCTTGACGCGCGCCTGCTCGATGAGACTCACAGCCTCACCTCTGCGGCCTCGATGAACAGCCGGTCGGTCTCCTCCGGGGAGAGGCCGAGGAGGAAGGCCAGCGTGTCCGTCGTCTCCGAATCCCGGACGAGCACCGTCGCGCCGCGCAGCGCGGCCCGCATCGCCCAGGGGTAGGCCGCGTCCTCCGCGATGGCCATTGCCTGGCCCCACTTCTCCTCGCCGACCACGATCATGGCCTGGAGGACGCTGATCTCGGCCGGCCCCCGCGCGCGGGCCTCGGCCTGCGCCCTGATGTCCCGGGCCTTCACGAGCCTGCTGTAATCGATGGTCGCGCTTGTCATCGCTGCTGCTCTCTTTCTTGCCATGGATCAGCCCTCCGCGAACGGCGGGAGATAGGGCGGGATCGGGATATCCTGATCCTCGACCTCGAGGATGCCGGGGGTCGGCAAGGGCAGGTCCCCGTAATAGCCGTGCGGGAAGACCACCTCGAACTCGAGGACGCCGTTCACCCGGGTGACGTTGCTCGTGACCCACGTGTTGTCCATGGCGTCCCAGGGCAGCACATCGCCCTCCTCGACGCCGCTGAAGTCGTAGACCATGTCGTTGCAGGTCAGGGTGTCGCCCTGCACCCGGAAGACGGTCAGCTCATACATCCGCCGAAGCGGAACCATGCGAATGCGCATCATGGCGGATTACCTCCAGCGGCCGGTGACGAGAAGATCGACGGTCTGCGTGGCCCCGTAGGACGTCGGAGCCAGCAGCATGTAGGCGGCCACGTTCGAGGCCCCCGGCCGGCCGAGGAGCGAGATCACCGAACCGCCCCGGCAGCCGCCGGTCACGCAATGGCCGTTCAGGGCCGCGCTCACGAACTCGACGGGCAGCGTCACCGTCTGCCATTCGGTGCGATAGAGCGACCCCTGCGGCGTGGTCGGACCCGGAACCCCGGTCTGGACCAGGCGGCAGAGCTGCGTCCCATCCGCAAAGCGGACATATTCGGCGCCAGCGGTCTCGCCCTTTTCGATGATGCCGCCGCGCGGAAAGCCGGAGGCCCAGCTGACGGCGCCGACGATGTTGCGCTGGTCGTAGGTCAGGAACCAGTCGCCCCAGCTGGTATCCTTGTGCCGGCACCAGCGCCCGGTATCGGATGCCGTCTGAGGATAGGCGATCTGCACCGCGCGGGCCGCCCCGTGCTGGATGTGCTGCAGGGTGCCGACGCCCATGCCGGCGGGACGGTTCAGCGTGGCGCCCGTCACCTGATAGAAGCCGGTCGTCCCGATCTGGTCGGCATCGTTGCCCGGGATCGGGCGCGCCGTGCCGCCGAGCCCGTAGTCCCCGACCTTCAGGAGGCGCCCGGGCGTGGTGTCGAGATCGCTCTGGGTCACGGCCGTGCCGGACAGGAGCCCCTGCAGCTGCATGCCGGAGGGCGTGAACCGTGCCCGCTCCGTCCCCTGACAGGTGACGCCGATCTCGTTCTCGGCCGCGAGGAAGAAGCCGGTGTTCGAGCCGACCTCGCCGTTGAAGGTGAGGCCGGGGAAGGTCTGGGTCCCGTCCGGCACGCTGAAGGGCACGAGCGCCGCCGCGCGGCCGGAGCCGACGCGGAACCGTTCCTCTCCCCCGGCCGCGATCCCGAGCAGGTCGGCCGCGGCCCGGAAGATCCCGGTGTCGAGATCGCCCGCGAAGGTGAGGCCGGGGGCTCCCGCCGCCCCGCCGGGAAGCGCGGCCGGCAGCGTGGACTGGAAGTGGGTGGTGGAGAAGAAGCCACGCGTCACGCCGCCGGTGACGAAGTGGAGGACGTCCGCCCCATCGCTGCGGATCCCGGTGTTGGGATCGGCCTCGAACGAGATCCCCGGCGCCGCGGCCGTGCCGAGCGGCGCCCGGAGCGGCACGGTCGAGGTGAGCGCGAGGGCCGAGACCGTGAGCCGGAGGACGCCGCCGGCCGTCACCCCCACCGCGTTGCTGCCCGGCCGGAAGAGCCCGGTGTCGGGATCGCCCTTCCAGACGAGGCCGGGCGCGGCCGCGGTGCCGTCCCCGAAGCCCGCGCCGGTGAGATAGGGCAGAAGCGCGTTCAGCTCGGCCACGAAGGCCGGGAACCAGCCGAGGAAGGCGTCGGCATCGTCGTTGAAGGTGCCGGGGTTGCCGCTGTTCGGCGGCGTCGGCGGGGGAGAGAAGAAGTCCATGGGGAGGTTCCTTGCGTCAGGCGAGGCTCTCGACCTCGGCGCGGCCGTCGCAGATGGCATGGCCGAGGGTCAGGTCGTAATCGCGGAGGATGCCGGCGACGGTGGTGCCCCAGAGGTCGACCCCTTCGCCGGCATAGAAGACGGCGAGCCGGCTCGAGACCCGCTCCATGATCGACTGGACGCGCGCTGCGCCCTCGAGCGGGACCTGGAAGGCCAGCGAGACGGTGCGGGTGACGGGGCGCGGCACGATATAGAGCCCGCCCCATTCGTCGCGCTGCTTCACGGAATAGTCGACGAGGCCGAGGCCGGTGCCCGCCACCGTGGTGCCGACCGGCGTGTCGCGGCCCATCACGATCTCGCCCACGCGGGTGACGGCGCCCCCCGTGACCGTGATGTCGAGCGTGGCCCCGGCCGGCAGGGGAGCGGCCACGATCACGTTCGGGGTGAAGGCGAACTCGGTGAAGACATATTCCCAGAAGGTGCCCACCGGGTCGCGGGCGACGAGACCCTCCGTCCGGTCGTGGATCGTCACGCCTGCGGGGGTGGTGACCTTCACCCGGACGGAGGCCGCATCGAGGTTGAAGAAGGCGATGCGGTTCAGCGTGCGCGGCAGCCGGATGGAATAGGTTATCGTGGGGCCGCCGACCGTCTGGCCGCCGATCCGTTCGTCGAAGGCGCGCCAGCGGTTGGTGGCCCCGATCCGGAGCCACCAGCTGCCGAGCACGTCCGCCGCGGGATCGTGACCTGTGTTTCCGTCGGCCACGCTCTCCCAGACGCCGTGATGGGCCACCACGCGCGCGCCCCGGGCGTAGGTCGCGCCTGCGCCCCAGGCGGGATGATCGTCCTCGGGGATGTTGCTCGCGAGGAGTGCGGCCGGCGTGACCGGGGTCGGCAGGATGATCCGCATCAGACGGCCTCCGTCGGGTCGATCCGCACCCCCACCGTGCCGATCCGGCGCAGGTCCTTCGCGGTGGCGGTGGAGGCCTCGGCGCCCTTGCGGGCCCAGACCTTCATCTCGGCCAGCTCGCGCGCGATCTCCGCATTCTCGGCCCGCAGCGCCACGAGCTCGGCCTGCAGATCGCGCACGGCGCCTGCCACCTCGGAGGCGCCCATGGCGGCGCCGCCGAGGATGTCGGCGGTTCGGCCGGCGCTGTGGATCCGGCTCGGGCCGGTGGCCTCGAGCTCAGGCCCGAGCTCGCCCACGAGGCGCAGGCCGCCCGCATGCAGCCCGCCCGCGGCGAAGCCCGGGACATCGAGGCCGATGGCCGACCAGTCGAACACCTCCGGCTTGAAGGGGCGCAGCCCCGCGAGGATCGCCTCCCGGCCGTGGTTGCGGTAGTGGATGGTCGGGTCGTAGCCGTACTCGTCGGCCGCCACGTCCGGATAGAGCCGAAGATAATCGGCGGTATCGAGCGGAATCCGGCCCTGCCGCTGCTGGAAGAGGCTCCAGAGGTAGTCCTTCAAACTCCCCGGCAGCCGGCGGATCGTCTCGATCCCGTCGGTGGTCGAGAAGCCCTCGATGGCCCGCATGATCTGGGCTGTGGTCTTGCCGGTCGTGTCGATGCCCGCCGTCTTGGCCATGGCGCCGATCTGGGCATCCGTGGCCAGAATGTCCCCGGCGGCATTGGTCGCGAGGCCACCGGCGAAGGCCGACAGCGCCGCTCCGCGCTCGCGCTGCCCGGCCGCGCGCTCTTGGGCCAGGATCGCGTCCCTCAGATCGTCGAGCGCGGTGCGCAGCGCCGTCATCGGCGCCGTGAGCGTGGTCCGCGTCGTCGTCTCGAACCAGCTCGAGAAGCCGGTCGAGGGGTCGAAGGCGAAGCTGCCGCCGAGCGTGATCCGGCCGCCCTGGGCGCCGAGGGCCTTCAGGAGCTCCGCCATGCCGAGGTCGGAGGCGGGCCTGTCCATCACCAGCGCGAGCCGGCGCACCGACTGCGCCACGCGGACGGTGGCGAGCGCGCGCAGATCCTCGGGCAGCGCCTCGGTCTTCGCCAGAAAGTCGATCCGCGCGAGATGGTCGGAGGAGGCCTTCGCCGCGATCCAGACCAGATCCGGCGTGAGATCCATCCGCCGCAGCACCATGTTGAGCGAGACCTCGACGCCGCTCGTGGCATTCCGGAGGATGCGGCGCAGGTCGGCCGGAATGTCCGCCGTCGCCATCAGCCCCACGGTCACATCGATCCGCTCGCGCAGCGCGGCGTAGGAGATCTCCTTCGCCGCCGCGATGGCGCCTTCGAGGCTCCCCAACTGCGCATTCAGCGCCGCGATCTGCTCGGGCTTCAGCGCCTCGCCACCGGTGAGGTAGTCCCGCACCTCGGTCAGGAGATCGACCTGCTCCCGATAGAGGCTGGCCAGCACATCCTCCTTCGCCCCCTCGAGGCCGGTCACGCCCTGCAGGAGCTGGAGGTCGGAGAGCACCTGCGCCTGTGCGCGCGCCACATCCACCGCCGACCGGGCCTGCCCGCGCACGGCCTCGATATAGGCCGAGGCCGCGCCGGAGACGGCTTTGGCGGCCTCCTGATCGCCTGCCATCGCGCTCGCCAGCATCGTCTGGTAGCGCGCCTGCGACTGCGCCGCGGCCACCGCCGGGCCGATCAGCTCGGACGCGGCCGAGCGCAGATCGCCGATATAGGACCGCAGAGACAGCGTGACCTGATACCAGCCCTTCGCCGCCGCGGCCGCCGCGCTCTGGGCCTCGGCCGCGCCGGAGATCATCCCGTCGAGATCCGTGGTGATCGTGCCCACGAGGCCCGCCAGCTCGGCCGAGAGGCCGGCCACGCTCGGCAGGATCTGGTCCATCACGCCGGCCATTCCCACGAGGGCCGCGTAAAGCTCCCGGCCCCGCTCGGTGGTGAGATCCTGCGCCTCGACCAGCCGGCGGTATTCGGCGCGGGTCTCGGGCAGTGCGATGCCCATCCGGGCCAGCGCCTCGGTCGCCTGCCGGGTCGCGGTCTCCATCCGCTCGGCCTCGCTATAGAAGGCCTGATAGTAGGAGGAGGTGGCGGAGACCAATCCCTCGAGCCCGCCGAAGAGCGCGGCCAGATCCGAGGCCATGCCGGCCGTCACCATGTCCACGGCACGGAAGCTCATGCCCAGCGTGTCCATGACACCGTTGACCCCGGACATGGCCGCACTCAGCCGCTGCAGCGCCTCGACGAAGCTCTCGCCCTCCTTGACCAGAGCGGCGAGCTCGGGGCGGGTCGAGACGAGCGTGTTGCCCGCGATCAGCTCGGCCAGGTCGCCCTGCCGCTTCCGGCCGAGGAAGGCGGAGAGAATCTTGTCGCCGAGGGATCCCTTGAGCCCGCTCACCACCGCATCGGAGGTGCCCTCCGCGATCCGCTTCTCGAGGTCCCGGATCGCCTGGTCGTTCCGGCCGACATAGCCGAAGGCGCGGGCGGCGAAGCTGTCGCCGAGCTCCGCGAGCTTCTCCTGCAGCTTGGTCCCGATCTCCTCGTCCGACAGGCCCTTGGTCGAGAATCTGACCGAGGCTGCGAAGCCCTTGAACGCCTCGGCGCCGATGCCGAGCGTGTCCGCCACATCCATGACCGAGGCCTGCATCTGGCTCACGGCCTTGACGATAGGGCCCGCCACCGCGCCGTCCGCGAGGCCATAGCTCGTGCGCCGCGACTTCGAGAGCCCGCCGAACCGGAACTTCTCCACCTTCCGGTAGCTCTCCACCATCGCGTTCAGTTCGCGCACCGTGACGCGGAGGCCTGCATCGAGGAGCTTCGTCTTCGAGCCGAAGAAGGAGAAGGCCGCCGCCACGGCGGCAATGGGGCCGAGGATCGCGCCCGCCGCCTGCGCGAAGCCTGCGAGGCCGCTCGTCGCCATGCTCAGAGACTGGCCGATATAGGCGAAGCCCCCGGAGAGGCCGCCCGAGAAGAAGTTGCCGAGCGAGCCCAGAGCGCCGCTGCCGAAGGCGCTGAAGGCATTGCCGATGCCGCCCAGGAACCCGCCACCGCCCCCGCCGCCGAAGAGGCTGCCCAGCATCCCCAGGCCGCCGCCGCCCATGCCCGGCACGCCCGCCGCCGCGGTGCCGGCCAGGCCGCCGGAGCCCAGCCCCATCCCGATGACGATCCGGTTGCGCGCCGCCGTGGCGATCATCTCGGCCAGCATGCTCTTGAAGCTTCCGAGGACGTTGCCCACGAACCCCTTGAAGTCCCTGAACCCGCCGGCAACGAAGTCGCCCCACGCCGTGGCCACGTCGCCGATGATCGGGATGCCCTCGCCGAGCTCCTTATTCAGCTCGCCGATGGCGCGCCGGTGCTCGTCCGCCGAGAGCAGGCCCTTCTTCGAGAGCTCGCCCAGCTTCGCGATCTCCTCGCGGTACTTCTCAACCGGCGTCTTCAGCCGCTCCTTCCACGCCTTCGCGGCCGTGACGAGATCGGAGAGCTTCTGCTTCGCCCCGCCCGCGGCGGCGCCGAGGTCGGACAGGTTGTCGCCGAGATCGGAGACGGGCGGCGCCGCCCCGTCGGCGGCCTCCCCGGTGCCCGTCACCGCGGAGCGCAGCTCGGCCGCGGCGGCGGCTGCGGCCTCGAAGCCCTCCGAGGCGAGCGCCCGGGCCTCCTCCTTCAGCGCCTGCGCCTCGTCGCGCGCACCCTCGGCGGCCGAGGTCAGGGCATGGACGCCAGACCCGGCGAGGATCGCCATGTTGCCCACATCGAGCGCCGCATCGCCCATGCCGGGGATCGCGGCCATCCCCTGCGACAGGTTGCGCAGGAAGTCGGTCCATTTGCGGGCGACGGCGGCGATCATGGTCAGAAAGCCCGCCTCGACCGTCTTCCAGACCGCGTTCAGCGCCGGGCCGAGGGCGGTGGCGCTGGTCTTCATCCCCTCCCAGACGCCGCGGGCGACCCGGCCCATGATCTCCATGGCAGCGCCGAGCCCGCCCACCGCCTTGACCGCGCGCGTGATCTGGAAGGCCAGCTCGCCCACGGCCACGACAGCGATCCCGAGCCCGGTGCGGATCAGGGCCGCGCGGGTGGCGACGAGCCCCGCGACAAACGCCCAGGCCGCGCGGGTGGCGACGATCAGGGCCGGCGTCATCGAGACGGCCAGCGCCGCCGCCGCCGTCGCGGTATAGACCGCCAGCCGGTCGATGTTGTCCGCCACCGCGCCGGCGACCGCACCGATCCCGTCGATCACGCCGCGCAGGAGCCCGCCCTCGCGCATGGAATTGGTGAAGGCCACGGCCATGGCCTCGACCGCGGGGGCGAGCTCGGCCGCGATCCGGTCGCGGGCGGCCGAGACCGCCGTGGCCATCTGCCCGAGCGCGAGGTGCGCGTCGCGGAGCGCGGCCACCGCCTCGTCGCCGAGGATCGCGCCGAGGTCGGCCGCCTGATCCCCGAGCCGCTCCATCTCGGCGCCGTTGTTGCGCAGAAGCGGCAGGAGCAGGGTCGCGTCGTTGGCGATGGCCTCCATGTAGAAGGTCATCTCGGCCTGCGAGACGCCGGCCTTCTCGAGGCTCGAGACATAGAGCTGCAGCGCCTGGGGCCCCGAGAGGTTGCGGAACTCCTTCGCCGTGACGCCGACCTTCGGCGCGATCTTCTCGAAGAAGTCCTTCATCTCGCCGCCGCCTGTCGAGAGGAAGTCGCCCACCTTGTCGTTCACGTCCTTCAGGATGTCGGCGAGCTTCTCCTGCTCGATGCCCACGCTCTTCGATGCGGCCGACCAGCGCTGCAGCGTCCCGGGCGTGGTGTTCGCGACCTGCGCCAGCCGCGAGATCTCGTTCGCGGCCCGCGCGGTCGGCACGACGATGCCCGTCATGGCGGCGCCGACCGTGGCGCCGATGGCCGAGAGCGCGCCGAAGGCCTTGGCCGCCGCCCCGAGAGACGATTGCGCCTTCTTCAGGCCCTTCTGGAACTCTGCGCTGTCGAGGCCGAGGTTGACCCGGAGCGCGCCGATGACTGCCGACATGGGAAGCCTCCTCATGGAGAAGGCCGCCCGGAGGCGGCCTGGTCAGTTGCGATGGTGGGGGATTACCCGCGCCCTCTGAGCGCCATCCCGATGAGCAGGCCGCGCACCCGCTCATGGTCGGTGTCACAGGCGGTCTCCGCCTTCCGCGCGGGCGGCGCGCTTGCCTCTGCCGGCGGCTTGTAGTCCGGCATCTTGCTTGGCTGGTGGAAGGCGAAGGCCACGAGGGTCGCGAGCTCGTGCTGCAGGACGCGCCTGTCCTCGATCTCGCGCCGGCGCCGCTTGTAGTCGCCCTCGAGCACCCCCAGCACCTCGCGCGGGGTGAGCCGCCAGAAGGGCTCATACTCCTGCCCGGCAGCGAGCCACCGGGCGAGGAGGTCTTCGATCAGGCCGCGGCCGGCTTGGCTTTCGCTCTGGCCGGCGCCGGGGCGTTTCCCTCGGGAGCCTCAGCCTCGGCCCGGGCCGCCTCGGGGAAGGCGGCGCGGATCGCGTCGCCCAGCAGCCGCGAGGCCTCGGCGAGCCCGATCTCGTCGATCAGGTCGCCCGCCGCATCCTCGCTCAGCCCCTCGTGGCCCATGCCGGCCCAGATCAGCCGCCGGAGCCGCAGCATGTCGCCCTGCGAGGCCTCGCCCTGCATCGCCACGATGGCATCGACGAGGGTCTCCCCGGCCCGCTCCTGATAGCGGACCTGGGCGTTGGTGGTGAGCCGGAGGAAGCGCGCGCGCCCCTCCGCCTCGAACGGGATCGCGCCACGGATCATGTTCATGCCTCCGTCCCCCGCGTCCAGGTGGGCGCGCCGGTCCCGCGGATGTTGAGGTTGATGCCGACCGGGGCGCCGAGGTCGCCCGCCTCGAGCTGCGGCACCGGGAAGCCGCGGAACTCGAACACGTCGCCCGTGCTCTGATCCGGCGCGGGCTTCATCGTCACGCGGTAGTAGATCGGGTGCGCGGCCTCCTGATCGGCGATCATGGCGGCGTAGCCC
Source organism: Cereibacter sphaeroides 2.4.1 (assembly GCF_000012905.2). NCBI lineage: Bacteria > Pseudomonadati > Pseudomonadota > Alphaproteobacteria > Rhodobacterales > Paracoccaceae > Cereibacter > Cereibacter sphaeroides. The sequence goes on from NC_007493.2 coordinate 235,637, forward strand.
GCCGAGGTGTAGCCCATCGGGATGGTGATCTGGCCGATGTCCTTCAGCCCCTTGATGTATTCGCGATAGCCGCCCTCGCTGTCGAGCGAGGTCACGTCCTGATAATCCTGCTCGACGGCAGGCACGGCGATCCCCTTGGCTTCCGGGATCGCGCTCCAGGCGGCGCCATCGGTGGAGCGCTCCACCTCGGCCCCGTAGGCGATGATCTGTTTCGAGGCCATCCGGCCCTCCTATGCTGAGTAGATGGTGAGAAAGTCGAGCGAGACCCGGAAGGGCCGCCCGGTGTCGTCGCCCGGCTCGCGGAGGTCGCGCGCGCCGTCGAGGAAGACACCTCGGAACCCGCCGCCGCTGTGGCCGTGGAGCACGGCGCGCACGGCGCGGGAAAGCTGTTTGGCTGCGCCGTAGCTTTCGGCGTAGCAGTCGATCTGGACGCGGGCCCGCTGCAGCCCGTCCGGCCCGGCGAGGGTCAGCCCCTCGCGGTCGCTCACCGTGGTGAGCACCAGCGCCGGCAGCGGCTCGCCCTGTGGATGGCGGCCGAAGTTCACGCGGCGGCCGACGAGGGTCGTCACCGCCGGCGCGCCGAGGAGGAGCGCGCGGAGGGCCTCTTCCATGGGTCAGCCGTCCGAGGCGGGGCGGGGCGCGCGATAGATGTGGCACGGCACTGTGATGCCGACCGGCGTACGGCTGACGAGCTCGACCGCCATGAGGCCATAGCCATGCTGCGCCGCCAGATCGGAGAGCTGGCGCACCACCGCGTCGGGGTGCTTCTTCTCATCGGTCACTTCGCTGCTCCTTTCGCTGCGGCCCGCGCCGCGCGTTTCTCGGCGCGGGTGATCGCCTTCGAGATCTGTTGCCAGAGATCGGCGCGGAGGCGCTCGAGGAGGGCCTCGCGGTCCTGATCCCAGGCCGGGCGGAGGAAGGGCTGGGCCGCCATGTGGATGTTGCCGAACTCCTGATTGTGCGCGCTCGGCAGCGGCCCCGCGCCCACGAACATCTCGACGCTGGCCCGGTCGTCGCGGAACATGCGGCGGTGCCGCTTCGCCTGCCGCTTGCTGAGGCGCGTCCCGACCGTGATCGAGGGCGCGAGCGTTCGGGTGTCGCCGACCGGGGCCTTGCTCTGGGCCAGATCGGCCAGCGGCTGCGCCGCCGTCTTCAGCGCCCGCCGCAGGGCTGCCTTGCCCGCGGCCTTCGAGAGCTTCGCAAGCTGCGCCTCGATCTCGCGGAGGCCTGTGACGGAGACGGTGACGCTCATCGGTCGGTCCTCGCGGAACAGGTCAGTTCGAGAAAGCGGCCGCCGGCGCCGCTTTCCTTGATGCCGGAGATCTCGAAGCTGCGCCCCTCGCAGAGGAGCCGGTCCTTCGGGGTGAGGCCCCTCGCGAAGGCGGTGCGGTGGAGCGTGAAACGGGTGGTGACGCTGGCCGCGATCTCGCCGGCGCTCCAGCGCTCGCCGTCGCTCAGGTCTGCCTTCGCAGCCCAGATCGGAGCGCCATGATCGGCCCAGACCTCGACCGAGGCGAAGCCGTCGTCGGCGAGCGTGGCCCGCCGGATCTGCACCCGGCGGTCGAAGCGCGGGGCTCTCATTCCGACACCATCGGCCGGGCGTAGCGGGCCTGACGGATCAGGCGCTGGATGCCGAAGGAGAGGGGCGGCGCGCTCTCAACGGGGCCGATCCCGGCGTCATGCCATTCCTTGGCGAGCAGGATCACCGCCTGGCAGAGGCCGCGCGGGATCCGGGCCGGATCCTCGTGGCCGCAGAGCGCGGTGAGGCTGACCGCGCCCTCCGCCGCCGTCCGCTCGAGCGCGGGCTCGGTGAAGCCGCGGACGAGGCGGGCGGCGGGGGCGGAGATCTCCACGAGCTCGATCACCGGGGCGATGGGCAGGTACCAGCGCGACCAGCGCCCGGCCGGGGTCTCGAAGGCGACCAGCCGGGGCATGAGGGCGCGGCGGGCGGCGGTCTCGACCACCTCGGTGGCGGCGGCGAGGAGCTCGGCGATCAGGAGATCGTCGTCCGGCCCGTCGAGATGGACCGCCCGCTTGAAGGCCTCGACCGACACCGCGAGCGCCGGGGGCTCGATCACGCGCATGGGCTCACTTCCGCCGGCCCTGCACCGGAAGATCGGCCGTGCCGGGTGCGGCGGCCGCCGGCGCGGTCTCGGCCGGCGTCTCGAGCGCGGCCATGGCGGTCTCGAAGCTCGGGGCGGGTTCCGCTGGCGCGGGGGCAGGGGCGGCGGCCGGGATCGCGGCGGGCGCTCCTTCCGCGGGCCGGTACGGCACGGCATGGACGCCGATCAGGCCTGCGGCCGTGGCGGGATCAAAGCCCGCGGTCTCGCCGCGGTTGTAGCGGTTCCAAGGGCGGATGAAGGTCACGATGGTCTTCATGGATCTCTCCGGGAGAATGGGGGGGAGGCGCCGGGGTGGAGGGGACGGGACGCCGAACGAGTTCGGCCCCGGGGAGCGCCGGGGCCGAAGAGGGACGTGGACAGGGGAGGGTGGCGCGCCGCGATCCGGGCGTCAGAGCGTCCAGCCCGAGGCGTTGAAGCCGGCAAAGGCCTCGTCATGCGCCGGCGCGAAGTCGTGCTCGGAGATCGCCCGCATCAGCGTGAGGTCGTTCTGGAAGGCCGAGACGGTCGCCCCGTTGCCGTCGACGAAGGAGGCGTCGGTGGAGGAGCCCACCACCAGCGCCATGCTGTCGCCGATCATCGCCTCGTCGAAGTCGCCGAAGTAGATCTCGGTCTCGTCGCCGCCCGCGCCCAAGTTGTCGGGGATCTGCGAGCTCGTGCGGATCGGGAAGCCCATGAGCTGGGCCGACGCGCCGATGGAGGGAAAGAGCGGGTTGCCGTTCGCGTCCTTCAGGCTCGCGAGCCAGTTCTTCGTCGAGGCCCGCATGATCCAGCCGGGCGAGACCATGCCCACGTCGGCATCCTCCACGAGCGAGACCGCCCGCCGGATCGCCGCCTCGGCCGCCGCCGGCGTGGCCGCGACCGGTGCGGCGGACCAGTTCGCGGGCAGCATCCAGTGACGCAGACCCTTCGGCGTGTCGGCGCTGCCGTCGCCGCGCAGGAAGGCCAGATCCTCGCGGAGCGCCATGACCTTCAGGAGATCGTCGCGCACGAGCTGCGCCATCGCCACGCCCGAGTGCCGCAGGAGCGAGTTGCCGATGGGCACCATGCCGACGAGCTTCTTGAAGCTCTGGTCGATCTTGTCGAAGCTGGGCTGGCTCGGCGCGATGGCGGCATTCTCGGCGGCATAGGCGGCGACCGCCGAGCCCACCTGCTTGGCGTGCCGCATCTCGCCCGCGGGCATCGGCAGGGTGCGGGCGCCCGAGGCGCGCACGACGACCCGGGCGCGCAGCATCTCGATCAGCTCGGCCGCCTGGGGACGGGGGATGGTGACGCCGCCCGCGCCTTCGCTCGCGCCCGAGAGCGCGGCCGAGATCGCGCCATGGCCCTCGGCTTCGAGGAGACGGGCGGCCTTGTCCCGGTCGCCCTTCGTGCGCGCGAGCGCCTGGACCATGAAGCCCGCTGCCACCCCGCGATGCGCCGGATCGGTGGCCACCGCCGGCACGGCGTCAGTGCCGGCGGCACCCGTTCCACTCCCGCCGCCCGCACCGTCGCCCTGAGCTGCAGCCGCCTGCGCGGCCTCCACAGCGGCCGCGCGCGTCACGGCGGCATCGGCCCTGGCGAAGGCGGCTTCGGCGGCGGCAAAGGCCGCGGTCTCGGCCTCGAGCGCGGCGGCGTCCGGTGTCTCTGCCGCCTCGAGCGCGCCGATGCGGGCGGCCACCGCGGCCATCGTGTCGGCCGCGGCCTTCCGGGCGCGGCGCAGGTCGTCGAGATTCTGTCGTGCCATGGGATCCTCTCTTGGCAGGGCTGCATCCGCGCAGCCGAAAGCCCCCGCCACGGGCGGGGGATGGGAAGGGGTGAAGGCTGACCGCCTGGCGTGGCTCAGCTCAGAGGTGGATCAGGTGCAGGCCTGCTGCGGGGCGCCGGCGAGGCGGAGAGGCGGCGGTCCGGCTCGCACCGCAGGTTCGGAGCGAGCGGCTTCTCTTGGACCCGGTCTCCGGATGCGGCATAGGTGAGACGTCGCAGGCTACGAGGTCGTTGTGAACGGCGAGGCGCTTCTGCTCTCGGGGGCATTTCTGGTGACTGCCCTGCTGTATGCGGCGGTCGGGCAGGCCGGAGCATCGGGTTACATCGCCATCATGGGTCTGGCGGGCTTCGGCCCGCTCGCGATGAAGACGACGGCCCTGTCCCTGAACCTGCTGGTGGCCGCCATCGGCACCGCCCTCTTCCTGCGGGCAGGACGGCTCTCATGGCAGAATGTCTGGCCCTTCGCCGTCCTGGGCTTTCCCTTCTCGCTCCTCGGAGGGGCGATCCATCTGCCGGAGGGGATCTACTTTCCGGTTGTCGGCGCGGTTCTCATCCTGTCCGCCCTTCAGATGGCCCGCGCCGCGATCCTGAGCCCGGGGGTCGGTCCGGCAGTGGTCGGCCGCCCGCCCTTCGCCGCAGCCCTGGCCACGGGGGCGGTCATAGGGTTCGTCTCGGGGACCACCGGCACGGGTGGCGGGGTCTTCCTTGCCCCGATCATCCTGACGATGAAGTGGGGATCGGCGCGGCAAACGGCAGCCACGACAGCAGTTTACAACCTCATCAACTCCTCTGCGGCCCTGCTTGGGACTTACGCCGCCTGGGACCAGGCTCCCTCGGCGCTTCCCGTTTGGCTGGTCGCCGTCGCTGTCGGTGGGACCATCGGCGCCTATATCGGGAGCCGCTATCTGTCTGACCGCTGGCTCCGCGGGACGCTGTCGGTCCTGCTCCTGATGTCGGGCATCAAGCTGATCTGGTGAGGAGGTGCCCTCAGCTCCGGGCGAGCGCTGCCGCGGCTGCGGCGCGGGCGGCGAAGGCGCGGCTGGGGCTGCGGGGCTTCGGCGCGGTGCGGGCGGTAAGACGGGCGTAGAAGGCGGCTCGGGTCTCGCTGCGGTCGGCGAGGCCGCGGCGGATGGCCGCGGGGGCGCGGAAGGTCGCGCCGCCGTCCTGCGGATCGTCTGTCACGCTGAGGCGGGCGGCGAGCTCGGCCGCCGGGATGGCGCGGCCGGTGGAGACGGCAGCGTGGAAGGCGGCCTCGGCCTCGTCGAGGCTGCGCTGGAGCTCGGCGCGGCCGGCTTCGGTCGAGGCGTCCGGGCGCTTGGCGCGGGCGTGGCGGGAGCTCATCTCGAAGATCTGCGCGCCGTTGGCACCCGGCTGGACGTGGGCCGCGGCGGTCAGCGCGATGCCGATGGAGCCCGCCACCGCGCCCGGCGTCATCACGATCTCGGAGGCCTGCGAGGCGAGCCAATAGGCGGCGGACGCGGCCAGTGGCGAGACGAGGGCATGGACCGGCTTCACGGCGGCCGCGGTGGCGATGGCCTCGGCCGCGGCCTCGATCCCGCAGACGAGGCCGCCGGGGCTGTCGATCTCGAGCACGATGGCGGCGGCATCCTCGCTGGCGGCGAGGTGGGCCAGCGTCTCGGCCAGACCATGGTAGGTGGCCCAGCCGAACCAGCGCTCGTACTGCGCCATGTTCGGCGTGAGGATCCCGCGCACCGGCACCACCGCGAGGCCGCGCGCGACGGTGAAGCGGTCGGGGACGGTCGGGCCGGCCGTTGGCCCGTGCGCGAGGGCGGCGGGCTCGGTTGCGGCCGACAGGATGCTCTCGGAGGGGGCCGATCCGCCGACACCGCCTTCCGGAATGGCGAGGGCGAGGAGGGGCGCCGCGAGATCCTCGGCCAGCGCCATGGGCTGCAGGGGGCCGAAGAGGCTGGCGAGCGTGCGGGTCATGGGTCTGTCTCCTCGCTGCGGGTCATGTTCGGCGCCGGGTTCAGCCGGTCGCCGCCCTCGATCGGATCGTAGCCGTCGATGCGCCTGGCCTCGTTCGGGGTCAGGATCGGGCCGCCCACCGCCTTGGCGAGCGCCTCGAATCTCTCCTTGGTTGTCGGCCGGAGCAGGGCCCCGAAGTCATGGCGGAAGAAGAGGCCCGCCCGCCGCTCGGCCTCGGTCAGCACGCCGAGCGCGAGCTGGTCCTCGACCTGTTTCGCCCAATGGAGGAGGCAGTCGGTCAGATAGTCGATGGCCTGCTGCTCGCCATTGGCCTTCACCCCGTATTCCATCATCTGAAGCTTCGCCGGCGGCACCCGGTAGATCGCCGCGATCTGCTCGCGGTCGAACTTGCGGCTCCCGAGCAGCTCCTGATCGGCAGCCTTCATGTCGAGCGTCTGCACATCCTCGCCCTCGCCGAGGATCGGGAAGCCCTCGACCTCCGGCGCGCGGAGGGCCGCGGCCACCCGGCGGGCGCTCCTGACGCGGGCCTCGTCATCCTCATAATCGTCGCGGAGCCGGATCACGGCGCGGGCGGTGACGCCCGAGGCCGCACGGGCCGCGGACTCCTGGCCCGCGAGCGCGAGGCCCACGCTCTCGGCCGCGACCTCGAGCGGGCTGCGGCCCGTCCAGCCGTCCTCGGCCATGTAGCGCAGATGGATCATGGCGCGGGCGGGGGCGCGGCGGCGGAGGCCCGCGCCGTCCTCGAAGTCGTAGAACCGCTCTCGGCCGGCGCGGAGCACGCTGCAGCCGGACTGGCGCACCAGATCGATCAGCTCGAGCTCGCCCGCCCCGTCGCGCGGCGCCCAGGCGAAGGCATTGCCGCGGAGGGTGAAGGCGTACCCCAGCGCGAAGCGGACCACCGAGGCCGCCACGCCGGGCGCGGCTTCCACATTGAGAAGATAGGGCGCGGCATGGTCCCGCACCCGGACCTCGCGGCCGTCGCCGCTGCGCTGGAAGAGCTTCAGCGGCACCTTCGCGAGATCGCCCGCGATGACGGCGCAGCAGGCATAGACCGTGGCATGGCGCTGCGCCACCTCGGCCGAGACGCGGGGCAGGGTGCGGATCCGGCTCGCGCCGCCCGAGCTCCAGCCGACCTCCTGCAGCCAGGGCCTCGGCACGGCCGTGCCGCTCGCCTCGGCCGCGGCCTGCGGCGCCGTCACGGGCGGCTCGGTGCGGACGGAGGCGCCCGCCATTCGCGAAGCGCCAAATCGCGGCCATCTGCTCATGCCGGTCCTTCCTTTCGCCAAGCGATCCGGCGGGAGCGCCTGCTCATTGTGTTCCGTGGTGCCGGTGGGCAGACTCTATGTTCCTGCGAGCCCTTTGCGGACGGTCGCAGGTGTCAGCCTGCCGAGAGCAGGATGACTCCCGCTATCAGCACGGCACATCCCACCAGGCGCCACCGGCCAACTGCTTCGCGCAGGATCAACATGCCCAGAAGCGCCCCCACCATCATCGACATCTCGCGCATCGGGGCGACAAGGCTGAGCGGGGCGCCACCCGTCAGAGCGGCCAGCACGAGGATGTAGGAGAGCGGAGACAGAAGGCCCACTCCGATCGCGGCCCCCCAGTGCCCGCGCATCGCGCTCAGGGCGCGGCGAGGGTCAGCGATCACCAGCGGCAGCAGCAGGAAAAACCGGAGCAGGTTCGAGAACCAGTCGAGCACCACCGGCGCGATGCCGAGCGCTGTCACCGCGAAGGCGTCGACCACCGTGTAGCTCGCGATCAGGCCGCCCGTTGCGGTGCCCCAGCGGACCCCGGCCTGCCCGCCGGGGCGCGTGAAGGCGGCCAGGCTGCCTCGGGTGGCGATCAGCAGGATCCCCGCGACGACCAGGGCCAGACCGATCAGACCGGTGCCGGAGGGTGTCTCGCCGAGGATCAGGAACGCCCCGAGGGTCGAGAGCATCGGCCCCGTCCCTCGCGCCACGGGATAGACCACCGACAGATCGGCCACCTGATAACCGCGCTGCAGGCACAGGCTGTAGGCCAGATGGATCAGTCCGCTGAGCAGCACGAACCCGATGCCCGTCCAGGTCCAGATGATGCCGTCGTGTATCAGCAGATACAGCACCCATGGCGCGTAGGCCACGCAGGCGATCAGGTTGTAGGCGAAGACGAAGACCGGCCCGACCGATGCGGCCGTCTTGGCGAGCAGGTTCCAGCTGGCATGTATGAAGGATGCGAGAACGACAAGAAGCAGCGAGGCAAGCGTCATTGAGACCCCCTTATGCGCCCATCGGCGCGGTTGATCTCGACGTCTCCTCCCCTGGGCTTTTGTCCCTTGGGTGCTGGCCCGGAGAACTCCCCCGGTCTCTGCAACGCTCGGTCCTGCGGCCAAAGGCCCGGAACCCTAGTTGCCACTCAGTCGATGCAGTTATGCTAACCACTATCGACCAGCGGCATCAATATGCGACTGGCAGCTTTGTCCGCAATGCCGCCTCCGGGCAGAGTGATCCGGAGATCTCGCCAGGAGCCTTGGCCGTTCCGCCCGTCCCGAGGGCCGCCATTCCCGAAGCGCGAGCGGCGCCCCCGCTCACGCCGTCTCCACCTCCCTTGCGCGGCGGCGGCCTTCGGCGGCTTCGGCGCGCCCCAGGGCCATGATCGCGGCCACCGCCGGGTCGATCCGGCCCTTCGAGCGCGCCTTGTTCGGCTTGATGTTCTCGGCCGCATCCTCGTCGCGGTGGACGTTGCCCACCGCCCAGGCCAGCACCGGATTGCCGGCGTGGCGGATCCGGCCCTTCGCCACCGCCTCCTCGAACCGCTTCATCGGCGAGGACATCGAGCCGTAGCCCTGCCCGTGCTCGACCAGCGGGAAGCGGCGCTTCAGGAGCTCCTTCGCCATGTATTTCATGCCCCAGCGGTCGTAGGCGAGCTCGCGCAGGTCGAACCGCGCCCGGATCGTCTCCAGCCGCTCGATCACCTGATCCTCGTCGATCACCCCGCCGGAATGGACCTCGAGCCAGCCGGCATCGCGCCAGGCGACATATTCGCGCTTCTCCTTCTGCGCCCGCGCGATGAAGCCCTTCGGCCCCTCGGGCAGGAAGGAATAGGCCAGGAGATAGATCTGGCCGTCCTTCGGCACGGCGACCGAGATCGCCGTGAGGTCGGTGGTCTTCGAGAGATCGAGGCCGACCCAAGCGGGCAGCCCGTAGAGCGGCCGCGGGTCGAACGGCTCGGCGCCCCGGTCCCAGACGTCGCGGGCGATCCAGGTCTGGGCGCCTTCCGTCCAGAGGTTCATGTGCAGCCGGCGGAAGTTCGGCATCTTGCCCGAGATGACCGTGGCCTCGCGGTACATCTCGCCGAACCGTTCTTCCGAGAAGGCCACGCCGAGGTTCGGGTTCGCCATCTTCCAGAAGCGCGGATCGGCCACGTCGCAGTCGGGCGGGGGCTCGGCCACATAGGCGAAGAAGCTGTCGTCGCTGACCGTGCCCCGCACCACCTCCTCGGCATAGTCCCGCATCTCGCCGCAGAGGCTCGCGCGGTCGGCGCCGGCGGTGGTGATCGCCCAGTCGATGGGCTGGGCGCGGGCGATCATCGAGTTCGTGAGCACCTCGGCAAGCTCGCGGTCGGTCCAGCGGTGGACCTCGTCGCGGGCGGCGAAGTGCGGGTTGATCCCGTCCGAGCTGTTGCCGTCGCGCGAGAGGCAGGCGATCAGCCCCTCGGTCGCCGGCACCTCGATGGAGGTGCGCCAGACCTGCATCAGGGCCGAGAGATGCGGCGAGGCGCGGATCATGCGCTTGAGCTCGCGGAAGAGGAGCCCGGCCTGGTCGCGCGTGGTGGCGGCGCAATAGCCCTGCGGCGCCGCCTCCCGGTCGAAGAGCGCGGTGAAGAGGGCGGGCACCGCCGTGTCGGTGGTCTTGCCGTTCTTCTTGGCCACCTGATGGTAGGTGGTGCGGAAGCGGCGGAGGCCGCCTTCCTTCTTCCAGCCGAAGACCGAACCATGGCGGAAGGCCTGCCAGGGGCGGAGCGTGAGCGGCCGCCCGGCGAGCGGCCCGGTCGTGTGCTGGATCAGCTCGGCGAAGTTCAGGACCCGGCTCGCGGCCTTGCAGTCGAACCAGAGGCCGCGGTCGCGCCCGGTCTCGAGGTCGGTCAGGTGGCGCAGGCAGGCGAGCCGCACCAGGTCTCCGGCGGTCTCGCGGCCCTCGACCACATCGAGCGCATAGCGCGAGACCGGATGGTCAATCGGCTCCATCGAGGGTCTTCAGGATCTCGTCGAAGAGGTCGCCCTGTCCGGTGACGCGGACGCGGGCCTCGTCGACCGGCGTGAGGCCGAAGCGGGCGGCGAGCTGGTTCATGACGGCGATGGCATCCTGCCGCTGGCCCCAGACGGCGCGCTTCTTCTGCTGGCGGCCGTTGCGGGTCTCGACCTCGTACCAGCTGCCGAAGGCCGCGATGTCGCCGGTGAAGCGGATGACATCGGCCACGGCCTCGCAATAGACCGCGAACGGATCCTCGAAGGCGGGCTCGAGCCGCTTCTTCGCCACCAGCACCGGGGCGAGCCGGTCCCAGACCTCGCGGCCTTCCGCGCTCATCCAGCCCGGAGCCTCCGGCACGGGCGCCGCGAGATCGCCCTTCATCGGGATGACGTTCGAGACCTTCGGCTTCTGCCCGCGCATCGTGACTGTCCTTGTTCTGTGGGCTGCGCCCGTGCCGGCCCGATCCTCGCCGCATCGGCGGCCGGATCGGGGGCGCCGGGATCGGCGGCCCATCATGTCTGTTGTGCGCCGCGCGGAGCGGGGGCTCGCGGCCATCGGCTCGTCGTGGATCCGCTGGGGCGGGGGCAGGGGCGGCGGGCAGGTCTCCCGCTTCCTCTCATCCCTCTGCACGGTGGGCTTTTTTTGCCAATTCGCCGTGCGTGAAAAGGAAGGTTCGAGCGCCGGTTACCTGGCCGACCCCTCCGATTTTGCGATGCCCCCCGGTGGGTGGAACACCTCGCGCGCGGTCTTGCGGCTGTGGCAGGGCCGGCAGAGCGGCTGCCAGTTGGCCCGGTCCCACATCAGGCCGGGATCGCCGCGGTGCGGCCGGATGTGGTCGACCTCGGCCGCCGCCACCACGAGCCCGAGCCCCGCGCAGTCGGCGCAGAGCGGATGGGCCGCGAGGAACCGCGCCCGTGCCCGCCGCCAGCGGCCGGTGGCATAGAAGGCCGCGCCCGCCTGCGCCGCGGCGCCCGCCTTGGCGCGAGCCTTCCGGCTGCGAGCCCGCGCCTCCGCCTCGGCGGCATGGTCGGCGCAGTGTGCCTGGCCGGCCGGCGCGAGCTCCTCGCAGCCGGGCGCGCAGCAGAGTTTGCGGATCAAGGGGAGGCTCCAAAGCGAAGCGCCCGGAGAGCTTGGGGCTCGCCGGGCGCTTGTCTTCGATGATGGCAATCTGCCGAATTGTTTGGGGCAGGTCAAGCCGCTCTCAGCGCCACGCCTCGGAGAGCGCGTCCAGGCCTCGCTGAAGGCGGTCGAGCTGCCGTGCCTCGGATCGGCTGTCCACACGTCCCGGCATGCCACGGAGCGACTGATCGTCCAGAACGACATGTTGAATGACGGGCCGAGCAAACGTCGGGACCAACTCCCACATGCGGAAGAACTTCCGCCGCCGATCCACCTGAGCCACCTGCGGATCCTGATCGCCGCTCATATCGACGCGGACGATGGCGGCCAGCGGATCGCGGGCGGGCATGCCCGAGGCCGCCTCGAAGAGCTCGGCCGCGATGTTGGCCTGCTCGACCGAGAGCTTGCCCTGCCGGTGATAGCGCCCGACCCAGGTCTCGCGCCTCGTGCGGATCACCCTGTTCGGGTTGCTCTTCTTGCCCGTCTTCGGATCGACCTCGGCCGCCTCCTCGATCCGCTTGCCCGCGATCTGTGCGGGCGTCAGCGGCCCCAGATCCCACGGCGCGAGCTTCAGGCTCACCAGCTTCGCCTTCATGGCCTTGCGGCCCTTCGCGCCCCTCATGCGGCACCCCTGTCCTTGTTCTTGTTGTTTTTGCTGTCCGCTCGTCCGCACCGGCTCTGCCCGCCGCATGTCCACCGCTCTGCCGATCATGCCGACGTCTCCCTCTGCACCGCGCTCCTGCCCGGCCGGACCGCCGTCTTCTTCCCGAGCCCGATCATGCTGCCGCCCCTTCCTTGCGGCCGCGGCCGGCGTCCACCAGCGCGCGGGCCTGGGCCCGGTCGCGGAGATAGAGCTCGAGCCAGTCGCGATCCTCCCGGCTCGCGGTCTCCCGGTCGATCCGGTCGCGGATCAGCTCGCAGCGCCGGGCATTGTCCTGCGCCTGGTCGCGGATCTCGCGCAGGTCCATCGCGAGCGGCGGGCGCGGGTGTTTGAGCAGCCAGCGGTAGAGTTCGACCAGATGCCCGCCCGCTTCCGCCTTCGGTCCCTCGACCGAGGCGAGCCAGCTCGACACCAGCCGCCGCTCCGCCGGCGGCGGCTCCTCGATGGCGCGCGCGAACTGCCGGATCAGCACCTCGGACGGCCAGACCCCATCCGCCGCGCTGTCGATCAGCACCTCGGCCAAGGTCATCAGGTTCTCCGCCCCCATGTAGCCCAGCTGCTCGCAGAGCCGCGCCATCGCCGCCTCGTGCGCCGCGGCGGCCGTGCCGCGCCGCCTCACCATCCCGGCCTGCTCCAGCCGGTCCACCACCAGCGCCTTCACCCGCGCCCGCTCCTCTGCCTTCGTCATGGCCATCCCTTTCTCAGCCAGCCACGCCTGCCGTCTCGCCACCGCCCGATCTTCTCACCCCTGCAGAAGGGATGTTTTGTCAGGTTCTGTTTTGTGGGGTCCTGTCCTGTCCTGTCCTGTAGGGCAATCACAGTTCCGGGCCTATGAGATCACTGCAATCTCACAGTGATTAACTGTTACGATTGCAGTGATAACTGTGATTAACAGTGTTAAGTCATGTCAGCTGAACGACCTTCGGCCCGCCGCGCGTCGCCTCGAACGCGGCCCGCACGTTGTCGGAGGTGATGAAGAGATCGCGCTGGCCCAGCCATTCGGCAATCTCGTTCACCACGTCCGGGCTCTCGGCCGCGCGGCCGCATTTGATCTCGACGAGCTTCCTGCGGACGCGGGTCCGCGCCATCGCCTTGGAGCCTTCCGTCCGCGCCTGATCGCGCCCGCGCTTCCTGCGGTGCATGTCGCGGGCAATCCCCGCGATCATCACATGGCCGAGCCGGCGGTTGCCCGGCGCCTCCTCCTGGTTCGAGATATGGGTCTCGCGCCAGCCGTAGAGCGCGCCCTCGCGCGCCGCCCGCCAGCTCTCGAGATCGGCGCCGTAGCCCGCGAGGCGGGCGAGCTCGAGATCGTCGTCGGGCAGCGTCCCGGCCGGGTCCTGCCGGAAGGCCTCGCACCAGAGGAGGAGGGCGGTGCCGATGTCCGCCCGCCGGTTCTCGGCCAGCGCCCGGGCGACGAAGCGGGAGGTGAGGAGGCGGTTGATGTGCAAGGGCACCCATTCGTGGCTCGAGAGCGTGTCGCCGAAGGCCAGCGGATATTCCCAGAAATCGCCGACGATCTCGGTCGGAGGATCGGTCTCGGTCAGTCGGTCATGCGGCACGGGCACCTCCCGCGGCGCGTCGGAAGCGGTCACGCTTCGTCATGGCAGGCCTCCATAGATGAAGACGGGCACCTGGGCTGTGAGGGCGGATGCGACCTCGTGCCGGATGCCGGTGGAGTCTGACCAGCCGCGGATCTCGGGGACCACGACGGCGGCGCAGACGGTGAGAAGGGGGCGGCACCAGTCCTCCCAGAGGACGGGGTTGAACGGGTCAATCCAAAGCCTGGGGAACATGGTGGCATGGAGCGCGGCGGCCGAGAGCTCCACCGGCGAGATCGCCGTGACGCCCACCTCGAGGAGCCGCGCGACCTCGCGCGCCGCCTCGGCCATGGCCGCTTCCGACTGATCCCGCGACCAGCGGCCGTCCGGGCCGACCGCGCGGAGCGTGTAAGGGCTCGCCAGATAGACCGGCCGCCCCCAGCGCGCGTGCCGCGCGACGAGCGCCGGATCGGCATGCCACCGCAGCAGATCCGCCCGGCCTGCAGGATGGCGTCGCAGCGCGGTCCACCCGTTCGATCGAAAAGCGCCGGAGGCCGCAGCCCCCGGCGAAGTGGCCGCGTCCTGTACAGGCAAGGGCGCGGCGGCGGTCACAGAAGGCTCCCGAGAGCGGTGAGCAGTGCCCAGACGCCCCAAGCGATGAGGGAGGATCCGATGATGACGGACGGCACGAGCCACCAGCAGGAGGGGAGAGGGAGGCACGCAAAACCGCAACAGCCGGCTTGCGGTTCTTCACGGTGGCGCTCCTCAGGTTGCCCGGCATCGCGAAGCCTGAATGTCATGTGTTTCTCCATGCTTTCAGCCGAACTTCGCCGGTAGCTCATGCTGAGCGGCAGCCAGCACTGCCGCGATATTCGGCCAGGAAGAGATCGGTACTGCTCCGCCTGTCGCCACGGCGATCCGCGTTGCCACATCGAGGCTTGGCAATCTGGAACCTTCGAGCAGACAGTGCAGGTGCGGCCTTGAAATGCCGAACTCATCGGCCCATTGGGACCGGGATTTCTCGGGTCGGCCCTTGATGTAATCGGACAGGATGCTCATGTCGCTGGTCGTCACACATTGCGACAGGGCTGTCAATGAGTATCAGGGCTGGTTGTCGCCATTCCGGGCGAGCTTTCGGGGTATGGGCGTTCTATACCAAACCTATGGCCCTGCGGATCAAACAGTTACGGGAAGCTCGCGGCTGGACTCAGGAAGTCCTGGCTGCCCGTTCAGGGATGTCGCGGTCACAACTCGCGATGATTGAGCGCGAGACGCGGCCCGCCAACACAATCCGCCTCAATGCGATTGCCGGGGCACTGGGCGTCTCTACGGAAGACTTGTTCGAAAGCAACCCGCGAGAGCGTGCTTTACTTGAGCTTATTCGCCTGCTTCCGAGCGAGGATGTCGAAGCGTTGATACGCGTTGCTGAAGGCCTTGCGGCGAAGTCGCAAGCCTAAGGACCAGCTTCTCGAACATGATCAGGTCATCCTCCCCCATGCGGCGGATGGCTAGGATCATGCGCTGCTTCCACTCTTCCGACAACAAATCAACCCCTTGCGGTTCCTGTTGCGTTCTATCTGCGCCGCGAGGTCCGTCCTTGTCAACGCCACGTTGACCTCAGGGTAAGGCTTCATGAGCGTCACATATTGCGACATACGGACTTGACGCAAGTGTCGCAATATGTGACGCATGGCTAGTGAGGCGCGACAGTCCCGCGCCCTTGGCTACGACGGAGAGATTCGTGCAATCCCCTGACTTCATTGCTCACCAGCACTACGGCATCGGCGTCCTGACGCCCGGCCAGAAGCTGCATCTGCAGCTGCGGCTGCGCTCGGCGCATGTGTCGCTCGCAAGCGCTATCGCCGCCGGCAAGTACCTCTCGGACATTGAGGACGAGCCGACGGACCGGCGGAGGATGCTGTCGTGACCGCCACCGCCATCCGCTACCCGGCCGCAGCGCCGGTTGCCCGCTTTGCCCTCCTCGACCTGACCGAGCCCCAGCTGCGCCGGTTGCTCGCGGCGGCCGAGGCGGGGCTCCCGCAGCTCGACGCCGCCGACGACGAGACCGATGCCGAGCTCGCCGCGATCCTCGGCCAGGCGCGGGAGGCGCTCGGAGCATGAGCCGGATCCTGCCCCTCACGCCCCGCGATCTGAATGCTGCGCGCCATCGTGCCGAGCACGCGCCGACGCCCGAGATCCGCGAGGCCGCCAGCCGGCTCCTGACGGAACACGAGCTGGCCGTCGCCACCGGCCGCCCGCTGCACCGCGCCCGGCCGCGGCCCGCCTTCCGGACGAGCAGACCGAGCCCGCTCGGGCCGAACCTCACCGGCTTTCTGGTGGGCGCGCTCGCGCTCCTCGGCTTCCTGTTCGTCGCCACCGTGCTCTGGGCCCATGTCACCGACGTGGCCGAGACCATGCGCCAGCAGGCCAGCGCCATGCGGGGCATGTGATGGAGGCCGCCCCGCATCCCGCGCCGCGCCCCGGGCCCGTTCCGGTCGAGAGCCTCGATGCGGCCGATCTCGACCGCATGGCCGCGGCCATCGACAGCGGCCGGATCCGCAAGCCGCCCATGAAGGAGACCCCGGCGGACCGCGCCGTGGCCGAGGCCGCCTATCAGGTCGCGGCCGACGAGCTGCGGCAGTTCATCGAGCGCTACGAGCAGCTCGAGGCCGAGAAGAAGGAGATCGGCGGCCAGCAGAAGGAGCTGATGGCCGAGGCGAAGGGCCGGGGCTACGCGCCGAAGATCCTCAGGATGATCGTGGCGCTCCGCAAGCGCACCCCCGACGACATCGCCGAGGAGGAGACCCTCCTCGCGCTCTACAAGGCCGCGCTCGGCATGGCCTGACGCACCCCGGCGCGGCGGGCGATCCGCGCAGCTTCCGTTCAATCCGCCCGGCGCCTCTTTCGCGCAGGGCCCTGTCCCGCGCTCCGGCGCGCCGGAGAAGATTTGCATGAAGGGCATCCCGCATGGCTAAGGACTTCATCTCCCGAGGCGATCTGCGCCTCATCCCGCTCGCCGAGCTCCGGCTCTCGCCGCTCAACAGCCGGCAGGAGATCGCGGCCGAGGAGGTCGAGGCCATGGCCGAGAGCCTCGCCGTGGCGGGGCTTCTCCAGAACCTCATCGGCCATCTGACGCCCCAAGGCATCGAGATCGTGGGCGGCGGCACCCGGCTCCGCGCGCTGCAGCGCCTCGCGGCCGAGGGCTGGAGCCGGCATGCGGATCTCATTCCGATAGATCCGGTGCCGGTGAAGGTGACGGCCGACCTGCAGGAAGCGGTGGCCTGGGCCGGCACCGAGAACAGCGCGCGCTCGGCGCTGCACCCGGCCGACGAGGTCCGCGCCTATGCCGCGATGCGCGAGCGGGGCGCTAGCCTGTCGCGGATCGCGCGCAGCTTTGCCCGCTCCGAGGCTCATGTCGAGCGGCGGCTGAAGCTCGCGGACCTGCCGGCCGAGGCGCTGGCGGCGCTCCGCGCGAACGAGATCTCGCTCGAGATGGCGAAGGCGCTGACGTTCGCCCCGAGCGGCGAGCGCTGCCTCGAAGTTCTCGCGTCGGTGCGGGGCCGCGACGTGCGGCCCGAGCAGGTGCGGCGCGAGCTCACACCCGGCACCGTGCCCTCGACCGACCGGCGGGCGGTCTTCGTGGGGCTCGAGGCCTATCTCGCCGCCGGTGGAACCTCTCAGCGCGATCTCTTCGCCGACCGGACGCTGCTGGAGGACGAGGCGCTCCTCGACCGGCTCTTCGCCGAGAAGGGCGCGGCCGAGGCCGAGCGGATCCGCGCGGAAGAGGGCTGGGAATGGGCGACATGGGTGCCGGAGGAATATGTCTCCTGGACCGTCACGCAGAAGCTGGTGCGTCTCTACGCCCGGCCGGGGAAGCTCTCGGAAGGAGAGGAAGCGGAGCTCGCGGCGCTCGAGGAGCGCGAGGCCGACGACACCCTCGACGAGCCCGGCCGCGCGCGGCTGGCCGAGCTCGAGGCCCGGCGCGAGGGGGGCTTCACCGACGCGCAGCGCGCCTCGGCCGGGATCTTCGTCTATTGCAGCAGCCGGGACGGGCTCTCGGTCGAGCGGGCCTATCAGCAGCCGCGGCGGTTCCGCGCGGCGCGGCCGAGCTGGCACCCGACCTGCCGCAGTCGCTGATCGAGGACCTGCATCGGATCCGGCTCGGGGCGCTGCAGGCGCGGCTGATGGACCAGTCCGAGCTCATGCTCGACCTTCTCGCCTGGTCCCTCGGCGGCGGCCTCAGGCCCTGGGCGCGCCCGCTCGCGATCTCACCCACCGACCAGCCCATCGTGCCGGAGAAGGGCGAAGGCACCAGCTACCCGCCGCGGCTGGCGGCACGGCTCGAGCCGAATGCGAGCTTCGGCCCGACGGCACCCCGGCCGAGTTCGAGGCTTCCGGGGCGCAGGGGAAGAAACACCGCAACCAGATCCTGACCGAGGCCCTCGCGCGGACTTTCTGCACCGGCAGCTCCGGCCTCTCGGCCGCGCTCGCGCGCCAGCTCGGGGTCGAGGTGCGCCGGATCTGGACGCCCACCGCCCAGGGATTTCTCGGCCGCTGCAGCGCGGGCTATCTCGACCGGCTCTGGAATGAGCTCGTGCCGGCGGCCGAGGCGGAGCCAGCTCATCAGAGCTTCAACAAGCTGAAGAAGGGGGAGAAGGCGAAGCGCCTCGAGGCGCTCTTCGCCGATCCCGACACCCGCGAGGCCCTTGGCCTCAGCCGCGAGGACTGCGCGAAGATCGACGCGTGGGTGCCGGCCGAGCTCGGCTGGCCGGAGGGCGAGGAATGAGCAGGGCACAGGAAGAATTGCGCGCGACGCCGCCGGTGGGCGGGCCGTGCTGGCTCGGAGGAAGGGGAAAGGACGATGAGCGCTAGGCGATCCCTAACTTTCGCGCCGCGGCTTCTCGGCGCGGCCGAGGCGGCGGCCTATCTGGGCGTGAGCGCGACAACGCTCCGTGGCCTTGACCTGCCGCGGCGGGTGCTGGGCGGGCGGCGGCTGTATGACAGGCTCGATCTTGACGCCTTCGCCTCGGACCTGCCGGTTGAGGGGGAGACTTTCGAATCGGAGGTGGAGCTGTGCGACCGCCATTTCGGGATGCAGGCGTGAAGCTGCCCCGGGTGCAGCGCATCCGGCGTGGCGACCGGGTGCTCTGCTATCATCGGCCGACCGGAACCCGGTTGCCGGATCTGCCCGAGACCCATCCCGACTTCATCGCGGCTTGGGCCAAGGCCGAGGCCTCGAAGCCAGATCTGGCGCCGCCCGTTGCGGACAAGTCGGTCGCGAAGGTCGTGCGAGCGCTCCGCGCGTCGAAGAGGTGGAAGGGGTTTGCCGCGAGCTATCGGCTGAACTTGCGCTTCCATCTCGAGCGAATCGAGACGGAGCACGGCGCCCTGCCGCTGCGGGGCCTGCGGCAGAAGCATGTCGAGATGGATCTCGGCAAGCTCGATCCGAACCCGCGCAATGTGTCGCTGAAATGCTGGCGGCTCATCTTCGCGCAGGCCAAGGCGGACGGGATCATCGAGAGCGACCCGAGCCACGAGATCGGAAAGATCGTGACGAAATCGCCCGGCCACGTCGCGTGGACGACGGCCGAGGTGGCGGCCTTCCGGGCGCGGTGGGCGGTGGGGACGCGCCAGCGCGCAGCCTTCGAGCTGCTCGCCTGGACCGGCTGCCGCGTCTCGGACGCTTGCCGCATGACGCGCACCCATCTCGGCAGCGACGGGCTCATGACCTTCCGCCAGCAGAAGACCGGAGGGCCCGCCTATGTGCCCTGGACCTGCGCGCTCCCCTCGTGGGCGCTCCGGTGGGAAGAGGAGCGCGAGACGGTGCGCGCAGCGGTGATGGCCACGGCCGGCTTCACCCTGCTTGAGACGAGCTACGGGAAGGCGCGGTCGGTGAAGGGTCTGTCGAACTTCATCACCGCTGCCGCGGCCGAGGCGGGGATCGAGGGGCGCACGCCGCACGGCTTGCGCAAATTCCGGCTCACGGCCATCGCGGAAGCGGGCGGTCCTGCCCATGCGATCATGGCCTGGGGCGGGCATGCGAGCCTCTCAGAAGCCGAGGCTTACACCCGCGCCGCCAGCCGGCGCGGCCTCGTGATGGGGCCGGAACAAGAACGGAACGATGTAAACGACCCCGGAAATTCCTGTAAACGCGCCAAATAGGTGCGCAATTTCAAGGGTTTGCGGGAGACATGGTGACCCCGGCAGGACTTGAACCTGCAACCTATCCCTTAGGAGGGGATCGCTCTATCCGTTGAGCTACGGGGCCGAGAACCACTCGGGCCTGCCCTTAATGCGGCCAATCGGCGCCTCTTGCAAGGTGCGAGGAACGGCTCTGCGGAGGGAATGGCTGCGCTAGGGAGGGGAGAGCTGGGGGAGTGACTCTTGGCCCACCACTCCCCCATGGGTCCATCGCGTCCGTCTTGGAGAGCTTGCACGACGCTCAGGATCAGAAAGGCCGAAGTGTTCGGCCGTTATCGCTAACATGGCACAGCCAGAGGCCTTGGACAAGCCCCCGCAATGAGGTTAACAAGAAAACGTAAGGTCATTATGCAAGAGATGTTTCCGTGGCGAAAGAGCCGTCCTCCGCCCTGCAGCGACGTCCCCTGACATTGCGCGACGTCTCCGACGCGTCGGGTGTCTCCGAGATGACCGTGAGCCGGGTGCTGCGGAATCGGGGCGACGTGTCGGGAGCCACGCGCGAGCGGGTGCTGGCCGCCGCGCGCGAGCTGGGCTATGTGCCGAACCGCATCGCCGGGGCGCTCGCGAGCCAGCGGGTGAACCTCGTCGCGGTCATCATCCCCTCCCTGTCCAACATGGTCTTTCCCGAGGTGCTGACCGGCGTCTCGGAAGTGCTCGAGGACACGGGCCTGCAGCCGGTGGTGGGGGTGACCAACTATTCGCCCGAACGCGAGGAGAAGGTGCTCTACGAGATGCTCTCGTGGCGCCCGTCGGGGATCATCATCGCAGGGCTCGAGCGGAGCCATGCGGCGCGGGCCATGCTGGAGAATGCGGGCATCCCCATCGTCGAGATCATGGATGTGGACGGCACGCCGGTCGACAATGCAGTGGGGATCTCGCACCGCCGCGCGGGGCGGCACATGGCCGAGGCGATCGTGGCCGCGGGATACCGGCGCATCGGGTTCCTCGGCACGATGATGCCCTACGACCACCGCGCCCGGAAGCGGCTGGAAGGGTTCGAGAGCGCCCTGATCGCGGCGGGCCTGACGGTCGAGGACCGCGAATTCTACTCGGGCGGCTCGGCGCTTCTGAAGGGGCGGGAGATGACCGAGACCATTCTCTCGCGCTCGCCCGACCTCGACTTCCTCTACTACTCGAACGACCTGATCGGCGCGGGGGGCCTCCTGTGGTGCCTCAACCACGCGATCGAGGTGCCCGAGAAGGTGGGGCTTGCGGGGTTCAACGGCGTGGAGCTGGTGCAGGGGCTGCCCTGTCACCTCGCCACGATGGACGCCTGCAGGCTCGAGATCGGGCGCAAGGCGGCCGAGATCGTCGCAGGCAAGCGCGCGGACGGGGCCATGTCGGGGCTGGTGATCGAGTTGGAGCCGAAGCTCGAACCGGGCGACACGATCCGCCGGCGCTGAGGCGCCTCAGGCGAAGATCGTGACCGCGAGACAGGCCAGCACGACGGCGGTCAGCAGCAGCCGGAGCCGCATCCACCATTCCGGCGCGAGCCCCTGGCTCCAGAAGGTCCAGTCGAGCGCGAGCAGGCCCGCAAAGCCCGCGGCCAGATAGATCGCGGCCGAGGTCGGGCCGCCGCCCACGAAGAAGAAGGCCCAGAGCGCCGGGATCACCGACAGGCCGTAGCCGATGGCCGCCTCGCGCCCGCTGGTCCGTGTGGCGAAGCCCCAGAGCACGCCCGACATGAAGGATAGGATCACCGTGCCATAGGCGAGGCCCGCATAGGGGCCCACGAAGCGCGGCCCGAGCGTGGTCGCCGCCCAGTCGCCCAAGGCCGGGCGCAGCTCGGTCAGCGCGCTCCAGAGGAAGGGCAGGAGCCCGGCCAGGCCGAGCAGCAGGGCGGAACGGGGGATGCGGGTCATGTGCGCTCGAAGGCGAGCCGGGCGCCGAGCCCGGCGAAGGAGGCGGCGAAGAGGCGCCGGAGCCAGGTGACAAGGCGGGGGCTGGACAGCACCGCGCCGCGCGACAGGGCGGCCAGCGCCACATAGCCGAGGAAGGTGGCGGCGGTCATGGCGGTGAAGCCGAGGCCCAGCTCGATCAGCAGGCGCGGGGCCTCGGGGCTGCCTGCCGGGATGAACTGCGGCAGGAAGGCCATGAAGAAGAGCGGCAGCTTCGGATTGAGCAGGTTCAGAAGGATGCCGCGCCGCACGATCCGGGCCGCAGGTTCGGGCGCCGCCGCCTCGAGACGGAGGCCGCCACGCTCCTGCAGCGTCGCCCAGGCCATCCAGAGGAGATAGGCCACGCCCGCGATCTTCAGGCCCTGGAACAGGACGGCGCTGGCATGCAGGACGGCCGCGAGGCCCGCCATGGCCGCGACCAGATGGACGCCGGTTGCCAGAGTGCAGCCGAGAACCGCCAGAAGCCCGGCGCGGATGCCGCCGCCGAGCGTGGCCGAGAGCGTGTAGAGAACGCCGATCCCCGGAGCCGCGCAGACGATGAAAGCGGTCAGCAGGAACTCGGGGCTCATGGTCGGGGCCTCACGGAGTCTCGGCAGGCTCGCGCAGGATGCGCGGCACCTTGAACTCGACGCGCTCCTTCACGGTCTCGACGGCCTCGACGGTCGTGTCGAACCGGGCGCGGAAGGCGGCGATAACCTCGTCCACCAGCACTTCCGGGGCCGAGGCGCCGGCGGCCACGCCGACGGCGGTTGCGCCCTGCAGCGCCTCCCAGTCGATATCGGTGGCGCGCTGCACGAGCTGCGCCACGCGGCAGCCGGCGGCGCGGCCCACTTCCACCAGCCGCTTCGAGTTCGAGGAATTCGGCGCCCCGATCACCAGTAGCGCGTCGATCCGGCCCGCAATGGCCTTGACCGCGCCCTGACGGTTGGTCGTGGCGTAGCAGATGTCTTCCTTGCGCGGGATCGCGATGGCCGGGAATCGCTCGCGCAGCGCAGCCACGATGGCGGCCGTGTCGTCGATCGAGAGCGTGGTCTGGGTGATATAGGCCAGCCGCTCGGGATCCCGCACTTCGAGTCCCGCCACATCCTCCACCGTCTCGACCAGCAGGACCTCGCCCTCTGGCAGCTGACCCATGGTGCCGACGGTCTCGGGATGACCTGCGTGACCGATCATGATCATCTGCAACCCGTTCTCGTGGTGCCGCTCGGCCTCGAGATGGACCTTGCTGACCAGCGGGCAGGTGGCATCGACATAGACCATGTTCCGCCGCTCGGCCTCCGCCGGGATCGCCTTCGGCACGCCGTGGGCCGAGAAGATCACCGGCCGGTCGGTCGGCGCCTCGTCCAGCTCCTCGACGAAGACCGCGCCCATGTCGCGCAGCCTGTCGACGACGAACTTGTTGTGCACGATCTCGTGCCGGACATAGACGGGAGCGCCCCATTTCTCGAGCGCCATCTCGACGATCTTGATCGCGCGGTCCACGCCCGCGCAGAAGCCCCGGGGGGCGGCCAGATAGAGGGTGAGGGGAGGCATGGTCATGGGCCGGCTCTCTTCGTCCTGTGCAGCCCAGAGGTATTCCGATCGGTGGCTCAGGTCCAGACCCGCAGGCGCATCCGCCTCAGGATGCCGCACGTTCCGCGCAGGTCTGCGCCGGAGCATGACGGGCTGGAGTTCCTTGGCTTCCGAGCGTCACTTCGCCTCGACGGCGATCTCTTCACGCTCTACCCGCGGCTCTCGCGGAGGGCGACCGATGACCTCCCGCAGTTCGTCGAGCTCGATGAAATTGTCAGCCTGCCTGCGGAGTTCGTCGGCGATCATGGGCGGCTGGCTGCGGATCGTCGAGACCACCGAGACGCGCACACCCTGCCGCTGAAGGCTCTCGACCAGCGGACGGAAATCGCCGTCGCCCGAGAACAGCACGATGTGATCGACCCGCGGCGCAAGTTCCATCGCATCGACCGTCAGCTCGATGTCCATGTTGCCCTTGACCTTGCGGCGTCCCTGGCTGTCGGTGTATTCCTTGGCCGGCTTCGTGACCATGGTGAAGCCGTTGTAATGCAGCCAGTCCACCAAGGGGCGTATGGGCGAGTAGTCGTCGTTTTCGAGAAGTGCAGTGTAATAGAACGCCCTCAGCAGCTTGCCGCGGCGCATGAACTCCTGGCGCAGCAGCTTGTAATCAATGTCGAACCCCAGTGCCTTGGCTGCGGCGTAGAGGTTCGATCCGTCGATGAACAGCGCCAGCCGTTCGTCTTTGTAGAACATTATCCTTGTCCCCTGCGAGAACCCTTGCCCCGGTCAATCTGCTGTCATCGAGAATAGATTTCGGTAAGCGAAAATGACTAGGGGTCGGATATCAGTGTAATACATCTACCGGCAAGCGGGCCTCATCAGAAACTTATACCATTGGACAGGCCACCTGGAAAGCAAGCTCTGGTTGCACTCGGATCGAACATGCCATCTGCGGGAAGGTTCCCGGAGGGCAACGTTTCCGAGGCGATTTCTGCGGTTGCGAGCGCATTTCAAGCCCCATTTCGGGTGAGCAGGCTGTTCAAAACGCCCTTTTTTCCCGCGGGCGCAGCCCCTGATTTTGTCAATGCGGCCATGGCTCTGCACCTTACGGATGATGTCGATCCCCGCAAGATCCTCGCACGGCTGCACGAGATCGAGGCGGATTTTGGCCGATCCCGGTCGCACAGATGGGCCGACCGGACGCTCGACCTCGATCTCATCGCCCTGGATGATTCGGTCTGGCCCGACGCCGACACCCAGGAGCGGTGGAGGCACCTTCCTCCCGAGGAGCAGGCCCGCCGCACGCCGGACGGGCTCATATTGCCGCACCCCCGACTTCAGGACCGGGCCTTCGTGCTCGTCCCGCTGGCCGACGTGGCGCCCGACTGGCGCCATCCGCTGCTTGGCCTGACGGTGAGAGAGATGCTCGCGGCGCTGCCCGAGGCGGAGCGGGCCGCTGCCGTGCCGCTCGAGGCTTGAGGATCAGGGATTCCGCCCTTGTCAAGAGGCGGGGCGGCCGTTACATAGGCCGCTCCATGCCCCCTGTCCGAAACGGAGACTCCCATGGCCCGCGTGACGGTTGAAGACTGCGTTGACAAGGTCCCGAACCGGTTCGAGCTGGTGATGCTGGCTGCCCATCGGGCACGCGAGATCGCCTCGGGCTCGTCGCTGACCATCGACCGCGACAATGACAAGAACCCTGTCGTGGCGCTGCGCGAGATCGCGGAAGAGACCCAGAGCGCCGAGTCGCTGCGCGAGCGCATGATCGAGAGCCACCAGACCCAGATCGAGGTGGACGAGCCGGAAGAGGATCAGATGGCGCTGCTCATGGGCAGCGAGGTCGACCGCCCGGTGCAGGACGACATGTCCGAAGAGAAGCTGCTGCGTGCGCTCATGGAAGCGCAGGGGCAGAACTGATTTATTGTTGAACCTGTTGCGGCCGGGGCCATGATCGACGTCGAAGACCTGATCGCCCTGGTCCGCAACTACAACCCGCGCACCAATGCCGACCTGATCCGCCGGGCCTATGCCTACGGCCGGCAGATGCACGAGGGCCAGTTCCGCCACTCGGGCGAGCCCTACTTCACCCATCCAGTCGCCGTCGCCGCCATCCTGACCGAGCAGCGGCTCGATGACGCGACCATCGTGACGGCGCTGTTGCACGACACGATCGAGGACACGAAGTCCACCTACACCGAAGTCGCCCGTCTCTTCGGCGAGGATATCGCCGAGCTGGTGAACGGGGTCACGAAGCTCACCAACCTCGAGCTCTCCTCGGCGCAATCCAAGCAGGCCGAGAATTTCCGCAAGCTGTTCATGGCGATGTCGAAGGATCTGCGGGTGATCCTCGTGAAGCTCGCCGACCGCCTGCACAATATGCGCACCATCAAGTCGATGCGCCCCGAGAAGCAGGCCCAGAAGGCGCGCGAGACGATGGAGATCTTCGCGCCGCTCGCGGGCCGCATGGGGATGCAGTGGATGCGCGAGGAGCTGGAAGACCTCGCCTTCCGCGTCCTGAACCCCGAGGCGCGCAACTCGATCATCCGCCGCTTCATCACGCTCCAGCGCGAGACGGGCGATGTGGTCCACAAGATCACCGCCGACATCCGGCTGGAGCTGGAAAAGGCGCAGATCGAGGCCGACGTCTACGGACGGGCCAAGAAGCCTTACTCGATCTGGCGCAAGATGCAGGAGAAGGATCTGGCCTTCTCGCGTCTCTCCGACATCTACGGCTTCCGCGTCATCTGCAAGGATGTGGCCGACTGCTACCGCATCCTCGGCGTGATCCACCAGCGTTGGCGCGCGGTGCCGGGGCGGTTCAAGGACTATATCAGCCAGCCCAAGTCGAACGGCTACCGCTCGATCCACACGACGGTCTCGGGGCGCGACGGCAAGCGGGTCGAGGTGCAGATCCGCACCCGCCAGATGCACGAGGTGGCCGAGGCCGGCGTGGCCGCGCACTGGAGCTACCGCGAGGGCGTGCGCGTCCACAACCCGTTCGCCGTCGATCCCGCCCGCTGGATCGCGAGCCTGACCGAACGGCTGGACGAGGACGACCATGACGAGTTCATGGAGAACGTGAAGCTCGAGATGTACACCGACCAGGTGTTCTGCTTCACGCCGAAGGGCGACGTGATCCAGCTGCCGCGGGGGGCGACGCCGCTCGATTTCGCCTATGCGATCCACACCCGCATCGGCCATTCCACCGTCTCGGCCAAGGTCGACGGCATCCGCGTGCCGCTCTGGACCCGGCTGAAGAACGGCCAGTCGGTCGAGATCATCACCGCCGAGGGGCAGCGCCCGCAGGCCTCCTGGATCGACATCGTGACGACGGGGCGGGCCAAGGCCGCGATCCGGCGCAGCCTGCGCGAGGAGGACCGGGGCCGCTTCGTGAAGCTCGGGCAGGAACTCGTGCGCGCGGCCTTCGACCATGTGGGGCGCAAGGCCACCGACAAGGCGCTTAGGACGGCGGCGAAGATGCTGGGCCTCTCGGACGAGACCGAGCTTCTGGCGCAGCTGGGCTCTGCCGAGCTGACCGCGCGCAAGGTGGTCGAGACCCTTTATCCCGAACTCGTGCGCTCGAGCGGGCCCGAGGTCGACATGCAGCGCCCGGTGGTCGGCCTGTCCGACGATCAGCAGTTCCGTCGCGCCAAATGCTGCCAGCCGGTGCCGGGCGAGCGGATCGTGGGCATCACCTACCGCGGGCAGGGCGTGGTCATCCATGCCATCGACTGCCCGGCCCTCGAGGAGTTCGAGGAACAGCCCTCGCGCTGGATCGACCTGCACTGGCACGCCGGGCGCCATGCGCCTGTCCACACCGTGACGCTCGATCTCACGATTTCGAACGATGCGGGCGTTCTGGGACGGATCTGCACCTTGATCGGAGAGCAGAAGGCCAATATCTCGGACCTGAGGTTCACCGATCGCAAGCCCGACTTCTATCGCCTTCTGGTCGATGTGGATCTGTGCGATGTCGAACATCTGCACACGCTGATGACCGCCCTCGAAGCCGAGACGGATGTGGCGCAGATATCCCGGCACCGCGATCTGAGCAGGAAACCCTGACCGGCAGGGAGAGGAAGTGGTCTTCAAGCGGCGCAACCCACGCACCTGGCGGCAGATCGCCCAGGAATCCGTGTGGCCCCGCGGCGGCTGGTCCCGTGCCGCCCAGTATGTGAAGCACCGCCTGACCCGCCTGCCCGACGAGCCGCACCGGATCGCGCGCGGCGTCTTCGCGGGCGTCTTCATCTCCTTCACGCCCTTCTTCGGCTTCCACCTCATCGGCGGCGCGCTGCTGGGCTGGATCCTGCGCGGCAACATTCTGGCCGCGCTGCTGGCGACCTTCGTGGGCAACCCCGTGACGATGCCCGTCATCGCGCTTGTCTCGGTCGAGATCGGCCACTGGATGCTCGGCATCGACGTGCCGCTGAACATCGTCAACATCTTCAAGGCCTTCTCCGACGCGGGCACCGAGCTCTGGGCGAACTTCCTCGCCATCTTCAGCGACGAACCCGCGCGCTGGAGCAACCTCGGGCGGTTCTTCGAGACCATCTACCTGCCCTATCTGGTGGGCGGGATCCTTCCGGGGCTTGCGGTGAGCTACGGCTTCTACCACCTGACCATCCCGGTGATCCGCGCCTATCAGAAGCTCCGCGCGATGCGGGTGCAGGCGCGCCGGGCCCGCGAGCGCCGCCGCGCCGGTGCGGAGGCGGATGACGCGGGCGCGGGAAGCCAATAGGATGGGCGAAACTTCTTGGAAACGGGCGGACGCGCGATGAAACCTTTGGGCCGGCTGCGGCTGGGCGTGAACATTGACCATGTGGCGACGGTGCGGAATGCGCGCGGGACCTCCTATCCCGATCCGCTGCGCGCGGGGCTTCTGGCCGAGGCGGCCGGCGCCGACGGCATCACCGCCCACCTGCGCGAGGATCGCCGCCACATCCGCGACGAGGACATCACCGCCCTCATGCAGGGGCTGCGCGTGCCGCTGAACCTCGAGATGGCGACCACGCCCGAGATGCAGGCCATCGCGCTGCGCCACAAGCCGCACGCCGTCTGCCTCGTGCCCGAGCGGCGCGAGGAGCGCACGACCGAGGGCGGCATCGACGTGGCGGGCGACATCGGGCGGCTGAAGGATTTCGTGGCCCCTCTGCGCGCGGCGGGCTGCCGCGTGTCGATGTTCATCGGCCACGACGTGCGCCAGATCGAGGCCTCGGCCGAGATCGGCGCGGCGGTGGTCGAGCTGCACACCGGCCATTACTGCGACCTTGTGGCGGAAGGCCGCACCGCCGAGGCCGCGCGCGAGCTGGAAGCCCTGCGCGAGGGGGCGGCGCTCGCCCATTCGCTGGGCCTCGAGGTCCATGCCGGCCACGGGATCAGTTACGACACGGTGGCCGAGATCGCCGCCTTCCCGCAGGTGATGGAGCTCAACATCGGCCATTTCCTGATCGGCGAGGCGATCTTCCGCGGCCTCGGCAGCGCCATCGAGGGAATGCGGCGACGCATGGATGCGGCGCGCGAGGCCGCAGCTTGAGCAAAGCCGGAGCGGGCAGGGGGGCAGGGCGATGATCCTCGGGATCGGCACCGACCTCGCCAACATCGACCGGATGGAGAAGACGCTCGCCCGCTTCGGCGAGCGTTTCCGCAATCGCGTCTTCACGCCGCTCGAACAGGCCAAGGCCGAGCGGCGGGCGGATGTGGCGGGCACCTATGCGAAGCGATGGGCCGCGAAGGAGGCCTGCTCGAAGGCGCTCGGCACCGGGCTGCGCATGGGCATCGCCTGGAAGGACATGAGCGTGGCGAACCTCGAGACCGGCCAGCCCGTCATGCGGCTGACCGGCTGGGCAGCCGAACGGCTCGCCTCCATGACGCCGCCGGGCCACGAGGCGGTCGTCCATGTCAGCCTGACCGACGATCATCCCTGGGCGCAGGCCTTCGTCGTGATCGAGGCGCGGCCGCGCGCGGCCCCGCCAGCTTGACTCATCCCGCACCGGCGCGCATGAAGCGCCGGATTGGGCGGCCGGCCCGCAAACAGACAGGCAGTGTGACCATGGCCAGCAAGGCGAAATCCGAAGGCGGCATCCTCGAGACGATCAAGACCATCGTCTATGCGCTGCTGATCGCGGGCGTGTTCCGCACGCTCTTCTTCCAGCCGTTCTGGATCCCGTCGGGCTCGATGAAGGACACGCTGCTGATCGGCGACTTCCTCTTCGTCAACAAGATGGCCTACGGCTATTCGCAATATTCCTGCCCCTTCGGCATCTGCCCCTTCTCGGGCCGCATCCTCGGCTCCGAGCCCGAGCGAGGCGACGTGGTGGTGTTCCGCCACCCGGTCAATGGGTCGGACTTCATCAAGCGGCTGATCGGCCTGCCGGGCGATACGGTGCAGATGCGGAACGGCGTGCTCTATCTCAACGGACAGGAAGTCCCGCAGGCGCCCGACGGCACCTTCGAAGAGACCTACGAGCAGCAGGGCCCGATGGGCAACCTGCCGCGCTGCGAGAACGGTCCCGTGGGCGAGGGCGGCATCTGCACCAAGAGCCGCTTCACCGAGACGCTGCCGGGCGGCCGCACCCATGATGTGCTGAACATCGACACCAACGGCTTCGGCGACAATACCGACGTCTTCACCGTGCCCGCCGGCCACTATTTCTTCATGGGCGACAACCGCGACAACAGCCAGGACAGCCGCTATGGCCAGGCCGTGGGCGGCGTGGGCTTCGTTCCGGCCGAGAATCTCATCGGGCGCGCCGACCGGATCATGTTCTCCTCGGCCGGCCGCTCGATGCTCTATTTCTGGACCTGGCGCGCCGACCGCTTCTTCAAGGCGATCGAGTGAAACTGTCTGCCGACCTGAAGGCCTTCGAAGGCCGGATCGGGCATCAGTTCCGCGAGCCCGAGCGTCTCCTGCGTGCCGTCACCCATTCCTCGCTGTCCTCCGTCACCCGGTCGGACAACCAGCGGCTCGAGTTCCTGGGCGACCGCGTTCTGGGCCTCGTGATGGCCGAGGCGCTGCTCGCAGCCGACCGCGCCGCCTCCGAGGGCCAGCTCGCGCCGCGCTTCAACGCGCTCGTGCGCAAGGAGACCTGCGCCGCCGTCGCCCGCGAGGTGGCTCTGGGCGACGTGCTGAAGCTCGGCCGCTCCGAGATGATGTCGGGCGGGCGCCGCAAGGAGGCTCTGCTCGGCGACGCTCTGGAAGCGGTGATCGCCGCGGTCTATCTGGATGCGGGGTTCGAGGCGGCACGGCAGCTCGTGCTCCGGCTCTGGGGCGCGCGGATCGCTCAGGTCGAGCGGGATGCCCGCGACGCCAAGACGGCGCTGCAGGAATGGGCGCAGGCGCGGGGCCTGCCGCCGCCGACCTACGAGGCGGTGGATCGATCCGGCCCGGACCATGCGCCGATCTTCACGGTCGAGGTGCGCCTCGGCAACGGCGAGACGGACAGGGCTGCGGCGGGCACCAAGCGGGTGGCGGAACAGGCGGCGGCGCGGGCGCTTCTCGCGCGGATGGAGGCGAGACATGACTGAGACCACACGCGCGGGCTTCGTGGCGCTCATCGGCGAACCCAACGCCGGAAAATCGACCCTCCTGAACCGCATGGTCGGGGCCAAGGTCTCGATCGTGACCCACAAGGTCCAGACCACGCGCGCGCGTATCCGCGGCGTCGCGATGGAAGGTCAGGCCCAGATCGTCTTCGTGGACACGCCGGGCCTCTTCCGCCCGCGCCGGAGGCTCGACCGTGCCATGGTCGCGGCCGCCTGGGGCGGCGCCGCCGACGCCGACGTGATCGTGCTGCTCGTCGAGGCCCACCGCGGCCTGACCGAGGGCACGCAGGCCATCATCGACGCGATGCGCGACCGCATCCCGCAGGGCCAGACCGTGGCGCTCGCCATCAACAAGATCGACCGGGTGAAGGCCGAGGTGCTGCTCGGCCTCGCGCAGGAGCTGAACGGGGCCTTCCCCTTCGCCGAGACCTTCATGATCTCGGCCGAGAAGGGCCACGGGGTCGAGAAGCTGCGCCGCTGGCTGGCGGGCATCCTGCCCGAGGGCCCCTGGTTCTATCCCGAGGACCAGATCGCCGACGTGCCGATGCGCGCCATCGCCGCAGAGATCACGCGCGAGAAACTGACCCTGCGCCTGCACGAAGAACTGCCCTACCAGCTCACCGTCGAGACCGAGGCCTGGGAGGACCGGCCGGACGGCTCCACCCGCATCGACCAGGTGGTCTATGTCGCCCGCGACGGCCACAAGGGCATCGTGCTCGGCAACAAGGGCGAGACGATCAAGCAGATCGGCCAGGCCGCGCGCGCCGAGATCGCGACCTTCCTCGAACGGCCGGTCCATCTCTTCCTGCAGGTCCGGGTGCGCCCGAACTGGCTCGAAGAGCCCGAGCGCTATTCCGAGATGGGCCTCGACTTCAAGGACGGCGACTGAGATGGCCGCCGCGGCCCGCCGATGAGCGCGCGCCTGACGGCGGACTTCTGGGTCCGCGCCTATCTGACCCGCCTGCGGCTGGCCGACATCCCGGCCTTCGTCACCGCCCGGGGCGATGCCACCGCCGGCGCCGTGCTGGTCAAATGCGCCACACTCGACGGGCAGGCCCGCGCCTTCCAGCGCTCCTTCGACCTGATGACGGGCGCCCGCGCCTGGGTGCCGCTCGCCGAAGGCCCCGAGGCCGATGTGGATGCGGCCATTGCCCGCCAGCGCCGCTTCGATCCCGACCTCTGGGTGATCGAGCTCGAGGACCGGCAGGGCCGCACGCTTCTCGACGAGCCGGGCCTCTCCGAGTGACTGGACGGCCGGCCCGCGGCGCGGGATAGTCGCTCCATGATGGAATGGCGGGACGAGGGCGCGCTCCTCTCGGTGCGGCGGCACGGCGAGAGCTCGGCGATCATCGAGGTCTTCACGGCCGCGCATGGCCGCCATGCAGGCGTTGTCCGCGGCGGCGCCTCGCGGAAGATCGCGCCCATCCTGCAGCCCGGCGCGCAGCTCGACCTGACCTGGAAGGCGCGGCTCGACGAGCATATGGGCGCCTTCACTGTCGAGCCGCTGCGCAGCCGCACCGCCCTTTTGGGCGACCGGCTGGGCCTCGCGGGCCTCAACGCGATCTGTGCCATGCTGCATGTGACCCTGCCCGAGCGCGAGCCGCACTCCACGCTCTGGCAGGAGAGCATGGTGCTGCTGGATGCGCTCGACCGGCCGGGCTGGCCGCCCGCCTATCTCCGCTGGGAGATGCGTCTCTTGGAGGAGACCGGCTTCGGCCTCGACCTCACCCGCTGCGCCGTCACGGGCAGCCGCGAGGATCTGGCCTTCGTCAGCCCGAAGACCGGCCGCGCCGTCAGCAGCGGGGCCGCGGGCGGCTGGGCCGACCGGCTGTTCCCGCTGCCGCTGGCGCTGCTGGGGCAGGGGCCTGCCTCGGCCGAGGAAGTGCGGCAGGGCCTTGCCATCACCGGCCATTTCCTCGGCCGCGAGCTCGCGCCCCTGCTGAACGGGCGGCCGCTGCCCGAGGCGCGCGCCCGGCTGATGGAGCTTCTGGCCCGCGCCTGAGGCCGTGCCATCCGCGCTTCGCGAATGGCAGGCGGCCCGTCAGTCCAGCAGCCGCCGCGCGATCACCTGCGCCTGGATCTCGGCCGCCCCCTCGAAGATGTTGAGGATGCGCGCATCGCAGAGGATCCGGCTGATCTGATATTCCAGCGCGAAGCCGTTTCCGCCATGGATCTGCAGCGCATTGTCGGCCGCGGCCCAGGCCACCCGGGCACCCAGGAGCTTCGCCATCCCGGCCTCGAGGTCGCAGCGCTGGCCGTGATCCTTCTCCCAGGCGGAATGGTAGGTCAGCTGCCGCGCCACCATGATCTCGACCGCCATCATGGCAAGCTTGCCCGCCACGCGCGGAAATTCGATCAGCGCCTTGCCGAACTGCTTGCGCTCCTCGGCATATTGCATCCCCACCTCGAGCGCATTCTGCGCCACGCCGATGGCGCGGGCGGCGGTCTGGATCCGCGCGCTCTCGAAGGTCTGCATGAGCTGCTTGAAGCCCTGCCCCTCGACGCCGCCCAGAAGGTTCTCGGCCTTCACGCGGAAGCCGTCGAAGCCGATCTCATATTCCTTCATGCCGCGGTAGCCCAGCACCTCGATCTCGCCGCCGGTCATGCCGGGCGTCGGGAACGGATCCGCGTCGGTCCCCGGCACCTTCTCGGCGAGGAACATCGACAGGCCCCGGTAATCGGTCGTCTCGAGGTCGGTGCGGGCAAGGAGCGTCATCACATGGGTGCGCGCGGCATGGGTGATCCAGGTCTTGTTGCCATGGACCACCCATTCGTCGCCGTCCTTCACCGCGCGCGTCCGCAGGCTGCCCAGATCCGATCCGGTGTTCGGCTCGGTGAAGACGGCGGTCGGCAGGATCTCCCCGCTCGCAAGCTTCGGCAGCCAGGCCGCCTTCTGCGCATCGGTGCCGCCGCAGAGGATCAGCTCCGCCGCGATCTCGGACCGGGTCCCGAGCGAGCCCACGCCGATATAGCCGCGCGACAGCTCCTCCGAGACCACGACCATCGAGGCCTTCGACAGGCCGAAGCCGCCGAACTCCTCCGGGATCGTCAGGCCGAAGACGCCCATCTCGGCCAGAGCCTCCACGATCTCCATCGGGATCAGCTCGTCGCGCATGTGCCAGCCATGGGCGTGCGGGGCCACCCGCTCGTCCGCGAAACGGCGGAACTGGTCGCGGATCATCTCGAGCTCCTCGTCGAGGCCCGAGGCGCCGAAGGTGGCCCGCCCGTGGTTGTCGCGCATCAGCGCCACCAGCCGCGCCCGCGCGGCGGGCGTATTGCCCGCCTGGATGAGCCGCCGCACCGCCTCGCCCGGATGGCCGAGCTCGATCCCAATATCCTGCACCCGCGCCGTCTCGGTCTGGCTCATCGGGATGCCGCCGCGGATCTGCGCGAGATATTCCCCGAAGGCGATCTGCAGGATCAGCGCCTCCATCTCGCCGAACCGCCCCTCGGTCTCGAGCCGCCCGGCCCAGGCCCGCATCTGCCGGAGCGACTCGACATAAGTCGCGAGCCAGGAGAGCGCGTGCGCCGCAAACTGCTCCTCTTCCAGCGCCTTCGAAGAGACCTTGCCGTCGGTCGTCACCCGCTCCTTCAGCGCGCTCCGCGCCGTCTCGAACAGCGCCTCGACCTCGGGCAGAGCGTCGGAAGCAAGCGTCAGAAGATCCCCGAGCAGCGGCTGCCCGGTCATGGTCGATCCGTCCTTCGGCATGGCGTGACTCCTCATTCTGCAACTGCGACGTCCTAGCCATTTTGCAGTCGCAGCGCAACAAAAATTCACGATAGCGCCACAAGTCGCATGAATATGTCTCAGAGATTAATGCGCTTCCAAAAGAGCGCAGGGCCGCGCAGCTCCGTCTGACGGATGGCTGACGCTCCCGTCGACTGGGTCTCGTGGCGCGTCAGGCAGCAGCTCCTTGGAATCGCAAGCGCGGTCTCGCTCTCTCCGCAGGACACTGATCCGCCGCGCGCGCTCTGCCCTGCCCGCTCAGCCGGGAATGACCGCGGCCAGATGTCCGGTTGCGCTGCGCTCTCAATTCGATGTGGCGGTCATCGTGCCTGCCGGTTTCTCGAACCGTGTCAGGGCTCCTGCTCCCGAACCCGACACGACCCCGGGCCGTGGTTACACGCGTCCGCCCAGGCCCCGGACGGGCACCACAGGCGTCGCAGACAGTCCGATCGGCGATCGGCACCTCGAAAAGTCCCGGTCGGAACCGGCCTCGAGGTCCAGCCCTCATGAGGCTCGAGACGTGCGGCTTTCCTCGCCGCCGCGGACGGTGCCCCGACCTGCTGGACAGCCATGTTCAGACCGATCGCGCTCTCACCCGCTCGGGGCTCTCATCGCCGCAGCGGTCTTTCACTCTGCCCAAATATCCTCGGGGGTCCGGGGGCAGACAGCCCCCGGAGGTCGCCGCCGGGACCGGCCTCAGCCGATCGCGGCCGCCTTCACATCCGCATCGATGAAGGGGACATATTGCGCGAAGTTGTTGGCGAACATCTCCACCAGCTTCTTCGCCTGCTGATCGTAGGCCGCCGGATCGGCCCAGGTCGAGCGCGGATCGAGCAGCTTCGCATCTACCCCATGCAGGTCCACCGGCACCTCGAAGCCGAAGTTCGGATCGCGGCGGAACTGAACGCCCGAGAGCGAGCCGTCGAGCGCCGCGGTCAGCAGCGCGCGGGTGGCCTTGATCGGCATCCGCTTGCCGGTGCCGTAGGCGCCGCCGGTCCAGCCGGTGTTCACGAGCCAGCAGGTCGCGCCGTGCTTGGCGATCTTCTCCTGCAGGAGCTTGCCGTAGACCTCGGGACGACGGGGCATGAAGGGCGCGCCGAAGCAGGTCGAGAAGGTCGGCTGCGGCTCGGTCACGCCGCGTTCGGTGCCGGCCACCTTCGAGGTGAAGCCCGACAGGAAGTGATACATGGCCTGCGCGGGCGTCAGCCGCGCGATGGGCGGCAGCACGCCGAAGGCGTCGCAGGTCAGCATGATGACGTTCTTCGGATGCCCGCCGAGCCCGCTCTCGGACGCGTTCGAGATATAGTCGAGCGGATAGGCGCAGCGCGTGTTCGCCGTCAGGCTGTCGTCGTTGAAGTCGAGCTCGAGCGTCTCTTCGTCATAGACCATGTTCTCGACCACGGTCGCGAATTTCGAGGTCGTGGCATAGATCTCGGGTTCGGCTTCGGCCGAGAGATTGATCGTCTTGGCGTAGCAGCCGCCCTCGAAGTTGAACGTCCCCCGGTCCGACCAGCCGTGCTCGTCGTCGCCGATCAGCGTGCGGGAGGGATCGGCCGAGAGCGTGGTCTTGCCGGTGCCGGAGAGCCCGAAGAACACTGCCGCATCGTCCGTGTCGCCGAGCGCGTGGTTGGCCGAGCAGTGCATCGCCATGACGCCCTTGCCGGGCAGGATGTAGTTCAGCAGCGTGAAGACCGACTTCTTGTTCTCGCCGGCATATTCGGTGTTGGCGATCAGGATCAGCTTGCGCTCGAAGTTGAGCACGATCACCGTGTCGGTGCGGCAGCCGTGGCGCTCGGGGTCGGCCTTGAAGGACGGGCAGTTGATGACCGTCCAGTCGGGCACGAAGCTGTCGAGCTCGGCGCGCTCGGGGCGGCGCAGCATGTGGCGGATGAAGAGGCCGTGCCAGGCGAGCTCGGTCACCATCCGCACGTCGAGGCGCAGCTCGGGGTCGGCGCCGGCGAACAGGTCCTGCACGAAGTAGGTGCGGCCCTTCATGTGCTCGAGCATGTCGGCATGGAGCCGGTCGAAGGCGGCCGGATCCATGGGAGCGTTGTTTTCCCACCAGATCGTGTCTTCCACCGACGGCGTGCGCACGACGAACTTGTCCTTGGGCGAGCGGCCCGTGAAGGCACCGGTCGAGCAGAGGAACGCGCCTCCGCGGCCCAGCCGGCCTTCGCCGCGCGTCACGGCCGCTTCGACCAGCGCGGGCTCGATGAGGTTGTAATGCACCTCGCCAAGTCCAGTGATGCCTTGTGCGTCCAGCGTCTGCGCTGGGTTCACGCGTCCGAAATTCATACTGCAAGCTCCCCGATGCCGCGCGAGCGGCTGTTTCCGGTCCTCCAACGGCATCCTGGGCCAATAGGCTGCCGGTCGGCCCCGGAGATGGGCGCCGACAGGGAAAGGGTATAGCATGACGGTGCCACGCGACAACAGAGTGACAGCAAGACGTTAGCGCAACCAGCGACAGGTTGGCGCAACCTCCGGGCATCGGTTGCGGCAAATTGGCTGTTCCGTCGCGACTCGTGGACGGGCAACCGGAGGAGGAGCCGACCGATTCGCAGAAGGCTATTGATTCCTTCGGCGGAAACCGGATCATGAAGTCCATTGGTACAGCAGGCATTCGGAGTTGGGGCATGTCCAGGATTGCTCTCGTCGACGACGATCGCAACATCCTGACTTCGGTGGCCATGACGCTCGAGGCGGAAGGGTTCGAAGTCGAGACCTACAACGACGGGCAGTCGGCTCTCGAGGCCTTCAACAAGCGGATGCCCGACATGGCCGTGCTCGACATCAAGATGCCGCGCATGGACGGGATGGACCTGCTGCAGCGCCTGCGGCAGAAGTCCGCGATGCCCGTGATCTTCCTGACCTCCAAGGATGACGAGATCGACGAGGTGCTGGGCCTGCGCATGGGCGCGGACGACTATGTGAAGAAGCCCTTCTCGCAGCGCCTCCTGGTCGAACGGATCCGCGCGCTCCTGCGCCGGCAGGAGGCCATCGCGGGCGGCGAGGCCGACGCGCAGGAGGAAAGCCGCATTCTCGAGCGCGGCAACCTGCGGATGGATCCGCTGCGCCACGCGGTGAGCTGGAAGGGCCGGGACGTGTCCCTCACGGTGACCGAGTTCCTGTTGCTGCAGGCCCTCGCGCAGCGGCCCGGCTTCGTCAAGAGCCGGGACCAGCTGATGGATGTGGCCTACGACGATCAGGTCTATGTCGACGACCGCACGATCGACAGCCATATCAAGCGGCTGCGCAAGAAGATGCGTGCGGCGGATTCCGATTTCGCCGCCATCGAGACCCTTTACGGCATCGGTTACCGGTACAACGAGGAGTGAGGGTGCCGGGGAGGACGCGGCCATGACCGCCGTGCGGATCTTCGGCCGGTCCAGGGCCGACGACGGGGCCTCCGCGCACCGTCCGGGCGACGTGATCCTCGGCGAGGACTGGACGGCGCCCGGTGCAGATGGCGAGCCGGGGCTTCAGAAGCGGCGGCGGCGCGGCTTCGTCGCGCTGAATCGGTCGCCGCTGGCCCGCAAGATCATCCTCTTCAATCTTCTGGCTCTGGTGATCCAGGTCTCGGGCGTGCTCTTCACCAACCCGTTCCGCGAGAACCTCGTCCTCCAGCGCGAGCGGGCGCTCGTCTCCGAGGCCCGCCTCGTGGCCAATGTCTTCGAGGCGCGGCTCGCGGCGGTGCCGGGCGCGACGCTCGACGCGCCGAAGGGCATCGACATCCCCGCCACGCTCGACGCCGTGGCAGTTGACCCTGCGGTCGACCTCTTCATCCTCGACACGGCGGGGGTCGTCGTGGCGTCCGACCGTGGCGCCCGCCAGCCGGTGCCCGAGGACCGGCGGTCGACCCTCATCACCGATTTCCTCAACGGGCTGTGGGACACTGTCTCGAAGACGCTGGCTTGGGGTGAGGCGCCGCAGGGCGAGATCGACGCCAGCGCGCTCGCCCGCCAGGTCTTCTCGGGGGCGCGCGAGGGGCGGACCACGATCAACACGGGGCGCGACCGCAACGGCGGCGCGCTCTTTTCGGTCGCGACCCCCATCCTCGACGGAGAGCGCGTGATGGGGGTGGTGGCCATCACCTCGGCCGCAGGCGAAATCGACCGGCTGGTGCGCTACGAGCGCGAGCAGATCCTGCAGATGTTCGTGGTGGCGCTCTTCGTCTCCATCGGGCTCAGCCTCGTGCTGGCCTCGACCATCGCCAATCCGCTGGCCGATCTCGCGGCCGCGGCCGAACTCGGCCGGGATCGCGACGCGCGCAAGATGGCGCCGGGCCGGGTGCGGATCCCGGATCTCACGGCACGCCCGGACGAGATCGGCCGCCTGTCCATCGCCATGCGCGGGATGGTGGCGGCCCTCTACGACCGGATCGACGCGAACGAGCAGTTCGCGGCGGATGTGGCGCACGAGATCAAGAACCCGCTCGCCTCGCTCAGGTCGGCCGTGGGCACCATGCGGCTGGCCAGGCGCGAGGACCAGCGCGAGCAGCTCCTCGACGTGATCGAGCATGATGTGCGCCGCCTCGACCGGCTGGTCAGCGACATCTCGAACGCCTCGCGCCTCGACAGCGAGCTGGTGAAGGAGGAGGAGGAGGAGTTCGACCTGCTCCCCACCATCGCGAACCTCGGCGACTATCTCGGCCGGCAGGCGGCGGAGAAGGGGGTGGACTTCATCGCCGACCTGCCGTCCGAACCCATGCGCATCCGCGGGCTCGAGGCGCGGCTGGCACAGGTCTTCGTCAATCTCATCTCCAACGCTCTTTCCTTCTGCGAGGAGGGCGATGCGGTGCGCGTCTGGGCGCGGCGGCGCGAGAACCGGGTGCTGGTCGTGGTCGAGGACACCGGCCCCGGCATCCCCGAGGAGGCGCTGACGAAGATCTTCGGCCGCTTCTATTCCGAGCGCCCGCCGGGCCAGTTCGGCAACCACTCGGGGTTGGGACTCGCGATCTCCAAGCAGATCGTCGAGGCGCACGGCGGCGTGATCTGGGCCGAGAACATCCGCCCCACCAGCGCCGACATCACCTCCGAGCCGCTGGGCGCGCGCTTCGTCGTCGGCCTGCCGGTGTGACCGGGGCCGACCGCACCATCCTGCACGCGAGCTGCGTGGCGCTCGACGGGCGCGGGCTCCTGATCCTCGGGCCATCGGGCTCGGGCAAGTCGGCGCTCGCGCTCGAACTGATGGCGCTCGGCGCGGATCTGGTGGCCGACGACCGGACGGAGATCGAGGGGCAGGGGCCGGATCTGGTCGCCCGCTGCCCTCCGGCCATCGCGGGCCTGATCGAGGCGCGCGGGCTGGGGATCCTGCGGGCGCCCGCCATTCACGAAGCGCGAGTGACACTGGCTGTCGAATTGGGCAGGTCCGAGACGGAGCGCCTGCCACATTTCCATGAGATTCAGGTGCTCGGACGGCCTCTCGACCTTGTGCTCGGCCAGGAAGGCCGCCATTTTCCCTCTGCGCTGCTGCTGCGACTCCGGTCGGGGCGCGTCGCGTGAACGCAACAGATCCTGGACCGTATGGTAGAGCCTGTGCAGGAATACCGGCTCGTGCTGGTCACCGGCCCTTCGGGAGCGGGGCGCACGACCGCGATCAATGCGCTCGAAGACATGGGCTATGAGGTCATCGACAACCTGCCCCTGTCCTTCGTGCCCCGGCTGATCGAGGGACCCTCGATCGGGCGGCCGATTGCGCTGGGGCTCGATGTGCGCAACCGCGACTTCAACGCCACGGCGCTGATCGAGCTGATCGACCGGCTGACGCAGGATCCGCGCGTGGCGCTCGAGGTGCTCTATGTGGACTGCTCGGC
The DNA here is from genome assembly GCF_000012905.2 of Cereibacter sphaeroides 2.4.1. Taxonomy (NCBI): domain Bacteria; kingdom Pseudomonadati; phylum Pseudomonadota; class Alphaproteobacteria; order Rhodobacterales; family Paracoccaceae; genus Cereibacter; species Cereibacter sphaeroides. Next base: position 275,689 of record NC_007493.2, read on the forward strand.
CTCCGAGCTGATCCGCCGCTACAACCAGACCCGGCGCCGCCATCCGCTGGCCCCGGCCGAGACGCCCGCCGAAGGGGTCGAGCGCGAGATCGACCTGCTCGCCCCCGTGCGCGTCCGCGCGGACCATCTGATCGACACGTCCGAAATGTCGCCGCACGATCTCAAGGCCGAGCTTTCGCGCTGGTTCGACCGCGGTGCGGCAACCCGTCTTGCGGTGTCGGTGCAGTCCTTCTCCTACAAGCGGGGCGTTCCGCGTGGGGTGGACATGATCTTCGACTGCCGATTCCTGAAGAACCCCTACTGGGTCGAGAGCCTGCGGGCGCTCGACGGCCGCGAGGCGTCGGTGGCCGACTACATTTCCTCGGACCCCCGCTTCGCCCCCTTCTTCGAGAAACTCCGCGATCTCGTGCTGTTCCTGCTGCCGGCGCAGCTCGAGGAGGGAAAGGCCCATCTGTCGCTGGGCTTCGGGTGCACGGGCGGGCAACACCGGTCGGTCGCCGTTGCCGAACTTCTGGGCAATGCGCTTGCAGAAGCGGGCTGGCCGGTGTCAAAACGACACAGGGAACTTGAACGCAGGGCGGCCGCTGTGCTCCCCACGCATCAGGGTGAGAAGGCGTGATCGGTATCGTCATCGTTGCTCACGGCGGCCTCGCGCGGGAATATCTCTCGGCCGTCGAGCATGTGGTGGGCAAGCAGGAGGCCATGGCCGCCATCGCCATCGAGGACGATCACGACCGAGCCGCGAAGCAGGCCGAGATCAGCGCCGCCGCGCGGTCGGTGGATCGGGGCGCAGGCGTCGTGGTGGTGACCGACATGTTCGGCGGCTCGCCCTCGAACCTGTCGCTGCCGGCCTGCACGGCGCGCGACCGCCGCATCATCTACGGCGCCAACCTGCCCATGCTCATCAAGCTTGCCAAGTCGCGCGAGCTGACGGTGCCGGAGGCGGTGTCTCTGGCCCTCGACGCGGGACGCAAGTATATCAACAGCCTCGACCTTGGCAGCGGGATGGAATGATCGAACGAGAACTTCTCATCGTGAACGAAAAGGGCCTGCATGCGCGGGCTTCGGCCAAGTTCGTCGAAGTCGTGGAACGGCACGATGCCCAGGCCGAGGTCTCCAAGGACGGGATGGTGGTCTCGGGCGACTCGATCATGGGTCTCCTGATGCTCGCCGCCTCGCGCGGGACCTCGATCCGGATCCGGACCATGGGCTCCGAGGCCAGCGCGCTGGCCGAGGCGCTCTCGGCGCTGGTGGCGGACCGGTTCGGCGAGGACATGTGACCGCGGCGGCGGGCGCCTCCGGGCCCCGTCCTCCTCCCTGCCGGGGCCGGTCTCTGGGACAAGCCGCCTCACCCCCGCACGCGTCGGTTGCTCTCCGGCAGGCCGCATGGTGAGCTTGTCGGGCCGGGACCGCGCCCGGCACGATGCAAAGGATCTCACGAGTGACACGGGTTTATCCGGGCTTCGACCTGTTGCGTATCCTGGCCGCGGGCGGCGTGGTCTTCTCCCACGCCTTCCTCATCATGGAGCTGACCGAGGCGGGCGAGCCGCTGAAGGCCGCGACGGGCACCATCCTCGGCCTCTATGCGGTGATGATCTTCTTCATCCTGAGCGGCTTTCTCGTGACGGACAGTGCACTGCGGTCGCAGGGCGTGCTCGATTTCGCCGCCAAGCGCGCGCGCCGTCTGCTGCCGGGGTTCCTCGCGGCCAACCTCATCGTGGCGCTCGCGATCTGCCCGCTCTTCGCGACCGAGGGGGCCATGGCCTTCCTCGGGCAGCCCGTCCCCTGGGAAACGCTGGGCCGCGTCCTTCTCCTGCAGGACCCGAGCCTGACCTTTCCGGGGCGCGTCAGCTTCTTTCCGGCCGAGGGCGACGCGGCCTGGGTGGCTGCGGTGGCCAATGGCGTCCTCTGGACGATCCGGATCGAGATCACCTGCTATCTCGTCGTGGGGCTTCTGTTGCTCGTTGGCATGCTGACCCGCGGAGCCGTCCTCGCGCTCATCTGCGCGGCCGTCTTCGCAACGCTCACGCCGGCCTTCTATGTGTCGGATTACCTCAACTGCCTGATCTACCTCGGCCCGTCCTTCGCGGCCGGCATGGCGCTGCGCCTGCTCCTGCCCGAAGGCCATCGCGCCGACGGCCGGATCGCCGCGGCCAGTGCGGCCATCCTCGGGGTGCTGATGCTGAAGATGGGCGGCTGGCGCGAAGTCGAGGGGCTGCTCTTCCCGCTCTTCGCCGCCTATCCGCTGATCTGGTTCGGCCAGCAGGAGCGTGCGCGGCTCGGCGCGCTCGGCCGGTTCGGGGATCCGTCCTACGGCATGTATCTCTGGGGCTGGCCGGTGCAGATGCTGCTGCGCGCGCTCGTGGGGCCCGGCTGGTCGGGCTGGGCCTTCGCCGCCCTGTCGCTGCCCGCCGCCCTCGCGGTGGGCTGGCTGTCGTGGATCCTCGTCGAGCGGCGGTTCCTGCGCCGCCGCCCGCCGGGGGCCTCCTACCGTGTCGGCACCGGCGTCTCGCCGCGATAATCGTAGAAGCCGCGGGCGGTCTTCCGGCCGAGCCATCCTGCCTCGACATATTTCACCAGAAGCGGGCAGGGCCGGTATTTCGTATCGGCCAGCCCGTCGTGCAGCACGTTCATGATCGCAAGGCAGGTGTCGAGCCCGATGAAATCCGCGAGCTCCAGCGGCCCCATCGGATGATTCGCCCCGAGCTTCATCGACTCGTCGATCGAGCGCACCGAGCCCACGCCTTCATAGAGCGTGTAGACCGCTTCGTTGATCATCGGCACGAGGATGCGGTTGACGATGAAGGCCGGGAAATCCTCGGCGCTGGCCGCGGTCTTGCCGAGGCTCTGCACCACCTTGAGCAGCGCCTGATAGGTCGGGTCGTCGGTCGCGATGCCGCGGATCAGCTCGACGAGCTGCATCACCGGCACCGGGTTCATGAAGTGAAAGCCCATGAATTTCTCGGGCCGGTCCGTGCGCGAGGCAAGCCGTGTGATCGAGATCGAGGAGGTGTTCGAGGTCAGGATCGTGTGCGGCAGAAGATGCGGCACCAGATCCTCGAAGATCGCCTGTTTCACCGTCTCGCGCTCGGTGGCGGCCTCGATCACGAGGTCGCTCCTGGCGATGTCGGTGAGGGTCTGGGTGGTGCGGATCCGCCCGAGCGCCGCGGCCTTGTCCTCGGCCGAGACCTTCCCGCGCGAGACCTGCCGCTCCATGTTGCGCTCGATGGTCGAGAGCGCCTTGTTCAGCCCTTCGGCGCTGATGTCGTTCAGCAGCACCTCGTAGCCCGCGAGCGAGAAGACATGCGCGATACCGCTGCCCATCTGTCCCGCGCCCACGACGCCGACCTTGCGGATCTCCATGCCGTCCCTCCTGCTTGCTCGCGCGAACATTAGGCGGAGGCCCGTGGCGCACGCAAGGGCGGCCCCCGCCCGCCGGAGGCCGAGACTTCGCGTCAAATGCGGCTTTTAGGCATTTGGCAACAGCTCCGCCGCATCGTGGCCGGCGGGTGAACTATCGAGGTGGGTGTCATGGCCTTCGCACATCAGGGCGAAAGCGCCCTGGAGTATTATCCCTGCCGGTATGGCGGGTCTCGTCTGATGTTCCGCGGCCCCCGCCGCAGCCTCGACGGGCCGTTCTGTGCCGTGCTGGGCGGCACCGAGACCTACGGCAAGTTCGTGCCGCAGCCCTATCCGGCTCTGGTGGAAGAGGCGACGGGGCTGCGGCTGGTCAATCTCGCCTGCATGAATGCGGGGATCGACCTCTATCTCAACGATCCCTCCGTCACGCAGGTGGCCTCGAAGGCGACGCTGGCGATCCTGCAGGTGGTGGGGGCTGCCAATCTCACCAACCGGCTCTATTCGGTTCATCCGCGGCGCAACGACCGGTTCCTGGCCGCCTCGCCGGTGCTTCAGACCATCTACCGCGAGGTGGATTTCGCCGACTTCGCCTTCACGCGGCACATGGTGCAGACGCTTCACGCCGTCTCGCCCGAGAAGTTCCTGCAGGTCGAGGCCGAGCTCCGGGCGGCCTGGGTCGCGCGGATGCGCACGCTGCTGGGGCGGATCAGTGCGCCGACGCTGCTCCTGTGGATCGCGGATCATCCGCCGCCCGAGCGCGGGCCGCTCACGCCCGATCTGACGCCGCTTCTGATCGATGCGGACATGATCGCGGCGGTGCGGCCCCATGCGAGCCATTACCTCCAGATCGTCACCTCGCGCGAGGCGCAGGCCTGCGGGACGGACGGCATGCGCTTTGCCCCGCTCGACGGGCCCGTCGCGGCCGAGCTGCCCGGCCCGGCCGTTCATGCCGAGATCGCGGCGGCGCTGGTGCCGGTCCTGAGAGAGCTGATGTGAAACGGGCGCCCCGGGGGGCGCCCGCCTGCGACCGGCTCAGATCCGGTTCAGAGCTTGCCGGTCAGTTCCGGCACGAGGCTGAAGAGGTCGCCCACGAGGCCATAGTCGGCCACCTGGAAGATCGGCGCCTCCTCGTCCTTGTTGATGGCGACGATGATCTTCGAATCCTTCATCCCGGCGAGGTGCTGGATCGCGCCCGAGATGCCCACGGCGATATAGAGCTGCGGCGCCACGACCTTGCCGGTCTGCCCCACCTGCCAGTCGTTCGGCGCATAGCCCGAATCGACCGCCGCACGCGAGGCCCCCACCGCCGCGCCGAGCTTGTCGGCCAGCTGCTCGATCATGGCGAAATTCTCTTCCGAGCCGAGCCCGCGGCCGCCCGAGACCACGATCCGCGCCGAGGTCAGTTCCGGCCGGTCGGAGGCCGCGACCTTGTCCTCGACCCACGAGGAGAGGCCGCTGTCGGCGGTGGCCGAGATGGTCTCGACGGGGGCCGAGCCGCCCTTGCCGGCCGCCTCGAAGGTGGCCGTCCGCACTGTGGCGACCTTGGTCGCGTCCGAGCTCTTCACCGTCTGGATCGCGTTGCCGGCATAGATCGGACGCTCGAACGTGTCGGCATCCACCACCGCCGTGATCTCCGAGATCACCATGACGTCAAGGAGCGCGGCCACCCGCGGCAGCACGTTCTTGGCCGCCGAGGTGGCCGGCGCGAGAATGTGGCTGTAGCCCGGCGCGAGGCCGAGGATCAGGTCGGCCAGCGGCTCGGCCAGACCGTTGCCATAGGCGGCATCGTCGGCCGCAAGCACCTTGGCCACGCCGTCGAAGGTCGCGGCTTCGGCCGCGGCGGCGTCGACGCCCGTGCCCGCCACGAGCACGGTCACGTCGCCCAGGGCCTTCGCCGCGGTCAGCGCCTTGGCGGTCGAATCCGCGCCCAGCGTGCCGCCGGTCACTTCGGCAATCAGAAGAACGGCCATCAGATCACCCCCGCTTCGTCTTTCAGTTTCGCGATCAGCTCGTCGACCGAACCCACCATCACGCCGGCCTTGCGGCCCGCCGGCTCGGAGGTCTTCACGACCGACAGCCGCGGCGTCACGTCGACGCCGAAATCGGCCGCGGTCTTTTCTTCCAGCGGCTTCTTCTTGGCCTTCATGATGTTGGGCAGCGAGGCATAGCGCGGCTCGTTCATCCGCAGATCCACCGTCACCACGGTCGGCATCTTGACCTTGATGGTCTGCATGCCGCCGTCCACCTCGCGGGTGACCACGGCCGCATCGCCCTCGATGGCCAGATCCGAGGCGAAGGTCGCCTGGCTCCAGCCGAGCAGCGCCGACAGCATCTGCCCGGTGGCGTTCATGTCATTGTCGATGGCCTGCTTGCCGCAGATCACGAGGCCCGGCTGTTCGGCCTCGACCACGCCCTTCAGGATCTTCGCCACCGCCAGCGGCTCGATGTCCTGATGCACGTCCGAGGCGGCCTCGACGAGGATCGCGCGGTCCGCCCCCATGGCGAGCGCCGTGCGCAGCGTCTCCTGCGCCTGCTTCACGCCGATCGAGACCACCACCACCTCGGTCGCCGTGCCGGCCTCGCGCAGACGGATCGCCGCTTCGACCGCGATTTCGTCGAACGGGTTCATCGACATCTTCACGTTCGCAAGATCGACCCCGCTCCCGTCCGCCTTCACGCGAACCTTCACGTTGTAGTCGATCACGCGCTTGACAGGCACCAGAACCTTCATCAGTGGCAATCTCCCTTCTCATCCGCCCTCGCGGGCAAGCTCTCCGCGATGTTGTTAGCCGCATCGAACCTGCCGCAACAGATCAAAACCGACCGTCAACCTCCGTCCGACGTCGCGTCTTCATGCGTCCTTATGCCTCACGCGTGAGGCCGGGAACCCAGAGCACGTCGGCCCGCCCGTCGTCGTTGGCGATCCGGCCGGCGACGAAGAACCAGTCGGAAAGGCGGTTGAGATAGCGCAGGGCCTCGGGGTTCACCGACTCCACGGTGGCCAGTTCGACCAGTTCGCGCTCGGCCCGGCGGCTCACGGTGCGACAGAGGTGGAGCTGGGCCGCCAGCGCCGAGCCGCCCGGGAGGATGAAGCTGCGCAGCGGCTCGAGCCGCGCGTTCATTCCGTCGATCTCGCGCTCGAGCCGGTTCACCTGGGCGGCAATGATGCGGAGCGGCGTGTAGTCCGCCTCGTGGTCGCGCTCCATCTCGGGGCGGCAGAGGTCCGCGCCGAGGTCGAAGAGGTCGTTCGAGATCCGGGCGAGCGCCTCCTGCATCTCGCCCTGCGCATGGAGCCGGGCAAGGCCCACCGTGGCGTTGGTCTCGTCGACCGTGCCATAGGCGGCGACGCGGGGCGAATGCTTGGCCACCCGCGCGCCATTGCCGAGCGCCGTCTCGCCGGCATCGCCGGTGCGCGTGTAGATCCTCGACAGAACGACCATTAGAACCCTCCCGATTGCCGCCAGGCCATGAACAGCAGGATGAGAGCGATCGCAATCGCCTGCGCGATGATGCGCCAGCGCATCAGCCGGTTGGCGTGCTTGCGGTTGAACTCGCCGCCGCGCGCGAAGCCGCCGATCCCGACCATGAGGACGACGAGCACCGCCAGCACGGCCAGGGCGACGACGATGAACAACGGGTCGTGCAGCATGGCTCTCCTCCCGATTTGTCGGCGTGATGTAGCGGCCCGGGCGGAAAAAGCGACTCATTTCCGCTGCATCTTATTGAATCTTGGACCGCGGGATGCGGCATGCGGGGGAGCCGGGCGGGCAACCTGACGCCACGGCCGCGCGCCGGATGTGGCGCCTGTGGGAGGGGTCAGCGGCCGAGCACCCGGTCGAGCGCCGCGGTCGGCAGGAGCCGCCGCAGCACCCAGGCGGTGCGGCTCGGCACGGTGATCCGGTAGCGCGCGCGGGGGCGGGGGCTTTCCAGCGCCTGCACCAGCTTTTCCGTGACGGCGGATGGGGGCAGCTGCCAGCGATCCTCGCCGCCCTCGTAGAGCCGGCCCAGAAGCGTGCGATACTGGTCGGCGCGGGCCGAGGCTCTCCAGTCGATCCAGCGCTCGAAATGCGGGATGGAATTCTCGCGGATCCGCGAGGCGATGGGGCCCGGTTCCAGCAGGATCACCCGGATCGGCGTGTCTGCCATCTCGATCCGCAGCACATCGGTCAGCCCCTCCATCGCGAATTTCGAGGCGACATAGGCGCCGCGCCAGGGATAGGCCACGAAGCCCAACACCGAGGAGCAATTGACGATCCGCCCGTGCCCCTGACGGCGCATGATCGGGATGACCCGCCGCGTCAGGTCGTGGACGCCCACGATATTGGTCTCGAGCACGGCCCGCAGCGCCTCGCGCGGCAGATCCTCCACCGCGCCCGGGCAAGCGAAGGCGCCGTTGTTGTAGAGCGCGTCGAGCGTGCCGCCGGTGCGGCGCGTGGCCTCCTCGACGGCGGCGGCGAGGCTTTCGGGATCGTCGTAATCGAGCCGGAAGCTCTCGAGCCCCTCGCTGCGGAGGCGGTCGCAGTCGGCTTCCTGCCGGCAGGTGGCGAAGACCCGCCAGCCGCGGGCCGCAAGTCCCCGTGCCGCGTCGAGCCCGATGCCCGACGAGCAGCCCGTGATCAGAACGCTTTTCATCCGGAGCCCCGCCCTCGCCTGCGCTCCTCTTGGCGCAAAGGGCGGGGAAGGCCAAGGGGTAGGCGGAGCCTCGGGACGCACTCCTGTCAGGGGAGGGAAGACGCTCTGCCGCCGCGGGCTTCATCGGAGACGAGCCGGGCACTCCGTGCCGGAGAAACAGGCAGGCGTGGGATCGGGCAGGCGTGGAGTTCGCCTCGCGCGCAGGATGACGGCGCAAGAAGCCATTGGGGCGTGACCTTTGGCGTCAGCGCCCTGCGCGCAAGGTCACGGCGAGCCCGATCCGCGATGCCGGGCCGGAGATCAGAAGGCGGTGCCGGGCGCGAGGAAGCGGGCGGCCATGTAGCCCGAGACGCCGTCGCCTTCGATGCGGATCGGTGCCCAGCTTCCCTCCTGCGGGCCGTCGACCAGCACCGCGTCTCCGCGCAGCACCCGGCCGACCACCGGATAGGCCGTCGAGGGGCCGCTGCGGACATTGACCGCGTCGGCCGTCACATGGCGCACCTCTCCCGCAGGTTGCCGCGTCTCGGCGACCGTGGCGGCGGCCAGCACCGGCTGCGGTGCGCGGGTCTCGGCTGCGCGCGGCGGCAGCGGCAGGACCTGCACCCAGTCGCCGCGGTAGCGCGTCGCGGGCAGCGCAACGGGGGTGGGGGCGGGCGTCGTCACCGGCTGGGCCTCGGCGGCCACCGTCAGCGTCCGCGCCGCTTCCAGCGAGGCCGTCTCGACGGGCGTCACCACCGGGCGCGGATGGGGTTCGAGCTTCGCAGCGGCGGCCAGTCCCGGCCGCATCTGGCCGGTATCGCGGCCGCCGATCAGCAGGACGGCAAATAGGGTGCAGCAAAGAAGCAACGTCAGACGCAGCATGGGAAAAATCTCCGGGATCAATGAGGAGGCTGGGGCCGTGCCTCCCTTGCCCTGTGAACCGCGTTCCCCGGCGGCAGGTTCCCGGATTCCTTTCCGTCTGGACCGGAGCGGCAGCCGGGACTAGACACGCGCCATGACCGACACGCCCGAAGATCCGACCGAAGAGCCCCTCACGACCTCGGAACCGCTCCGCCGTGCCATCGGCGAGCGCTACCTGACCTATGCGCTCTCGACCATCATGCACCGCGCTCTGCCGGACGCGCGCGACGGGCTGAAGCCCGTCCACCGCCGCATCCTGTTCGCGATGCGCGAACTGCGGCTCTCGCCCACCGGCGGCTTCCGCAAGTCGGCCAAGATCGCGGGCGACGTGATGGGGAACTATCACCCGCACGGGGATGCGGCGATCTACGACGCGATGGCGCGCCTCGCGCAGGATTTCAACGTCCGCTATCCGCTGGTGGACGGGCAGGGCAACTTCGGCAACATCGACGGCGACAACCCGGCCGCCTCGCGCTACACCGAGGCGCGCCTCACGCCCATCGCCGAGCTGCTGATGGAGGGGCTGGCCGAGAACGCGGTCGATTTCCGCCCGAACTACGACGGCACGCTGGAAGAGCCGGTGGTGATGCCCGCGGCCTTCCCGAACCTGCTGGCCAATGGCGCGTCGGGAATCGCGGTGGGCATGGCCACCAACATCCCGCCGCACAATCTCGACGAGTTGATCGAGGGCTGCCTCGCGCTGATCCGCGATCCCGCCATCGCCGACGACACGCTGGTGAGCCTGATCCCCGGCCCCGACTTTCCCACTGGCGGCGTGATCGTCGAGCCGAAGGAGCAGATCCTCGAGGCCTACCGGACGGGGCGCGGCGCGTTCCGGCTCCGGGCGAAATGGCAGACCGAGGATCTGGGCCGCGGCACCTGGCAGATCGTGGTGACCGAGATCCCCTATCAGGTGCAGAAGTCGAAGCTGATCGAGCGGCTGGCGGAGCTCATCCAGACCAAGAAGGTCCCGGCGCTGGCCGACGTGCGCGACGAGAGCGCCGACGATGTGCGGATCGTGCTTGAGCCGCGAGCGCGCACCGTCGACCCTGAGATGCTGATGGGGATGCTCTTCCGCAACTCGGACCTCGAGATCCGCTTCTCGCTGAACATGAACGTGCTGATCGACGGGCGGACGCCCCGGGTCTGCTCGCTCAAGGAGGTGCTGCGCGCCTTCCTCGACCACCGCCGCAACGTGCTGATCCGCCGCTCGCAGCATCGGATGGAGAAGATCGACCACCGGCTCGAGGTGCTGGGCGGCCTGATCGTGGCCTTCCTGAACCTCGACCGGGTGATCGACATCATCCGCTACGATGCCGACCCCAAGCGCGCGCTGATGGCCGAGAGCTGGGGGCGCAGGTTCAAGCGGGCGAATTCGGAGAAGGACTATGTCGGGCCGGGGCCGGGGCCGGGCGATCTGAGCGAGGTTCAGGCCGAGGCGATCCTCAACATGCGCCTGCGCTCGCTGCGGCGGCTCGAGGAGATGGAACTTCTGGCCGAGCGCGATGCGCTTCTGGCCGAGCGGGCCGATCTCGAGGCGCTGATCGGCTCGGAGCGGCTGCAGTGGGACCGGATCGGGCACGATCTGGGCGAGATCCGCAAGCTCTTCGGCAAATGGACCGTGGCAGGTGCGCGGCGCACCCAGTTCGCCGAGGCGGGCGAGGTGGAGGAAGTGCCGCTGGAAGCCATGATCGAGCGCGAGCCGATCACGGTGATCTGCTCGCAGATGGGCTGGATCCGGGCCATGAAGGGCCACCAGCCGCTCGATACCGAGGCGAAGTTCAAGGATGGCGACGGCCCGCGCTTCCTGTTCCATGCCGAGACGACCGACCGGCTTCTGCTCGTGGGCTCGAACGGGCGCTTCTACACGCTGACGGGCGCGAGCCTGCCCGGCGGGCGTGGCATGGGCGAGCCGGTGCGGCTGATGGTCGACCTGCCGAACGAGGCCGAGATCCACGACATCTTCGTCTGGCGTCCGGCCGAGAAGCTGCTGCTCGCCTCGTCGGCGGGCGACGGGTTCGTGGTGCCGTCCGAAGAGGTGCTGGCCCAGACCCGCGCGGGCAAGGCGGTGCTCTCGATGAAGGAGGGCGTGCGGACCGCCGTCTGCCGACCGGTGCGCGGCGATCACGTGGCGGTGGTGGGCGAGAACCGCAAGCTTCTGGTCTTCCCGGTGAGCGAACTGCCGGAGATGGCCAAGGGCAAGGGCGTCCGGCTGCAGAAATACAAGGACGGCGGCCTGTCGGACGCGATCACCTTCGAGATCGCCCGGGGGCTGAGCTGGAAGGACCCGGCCGGCCGCACGCGGACCGAGACCGAACTGGCCGAATGGACGGCCGCGCGGGCCGGCGCCGGCAAGATGGCGCCCCGGGGCTTTCCGCGGGACAACCGCTTCACCTGACGCGCGGGCGGCCGGAGCCGGGGGCTTCGCGCCCCCGGACCCCCGCGGGATATTTGGGCAGAGTGAAAGGGCCGGGCGCCCGGGGGCGGTTCCGCGGGCGGCGGTTGCACGGCGGGACGGGGCAAGTTATGCGGGGTCACCCTCTTTCGGAGAAGCCCATGATCCTGCGCCTCGCAGCCCTCTGCCTTGCGGCCCTGCTCGTGACCGCCTGCCAGCGCAACGACCTGAAGGAACCGCCCGTCGATCTGGGCGATTTCGCGCTCGGGCTGAACATCGTCGTGGCGGATCATGCGCAGAAGGTGCCGATCTCGCGCGAGGCCTCGGTCGAGGAGTGGGAAGCGGTCATGAAGACGGCGATCGACGACCGGTTCGGGCGCTACGAGGGGACGAAGCTCTACAATCTGGGCGTCAGCATCGACGGCTATGCGCTGGCTCCGCCCGGCATCCCGGTGGTTGCGGCGCCGAAGTCTGTGATCGCGATCACGGCCAACATCTGGGACGATGCGGCCGGCGCCAAGCTCAACGAGAAGGGCGAGAAGATGACCGTCTTCGAGAGCCTGACCGGCGGCTCCATCGTGGGCAGCGGCTATACGATGAGCAAGGACGAGCAGATGGAGGCGCTGGCCTACAATGCGGCCAAGCGGATCGAGGGCTGGCTCGTCGCCCATCCCGAGTGGTTCGGCCTGCCGCCGCTGCCGCCGAAACCCGCGCCCGCGCCGGGGAAAGACAAGTGATACTTGATTTTCTTCCTGCCAATGGATAACTCCGCCGCCGTGTAGAACGGGCTGTCCGGTGTCGCTTGGGCCGCCCCCCAATCCGCGAGGCGCTCCGCCAATGGCAAAGGCAAAGTTTGAACGTAACAAACCGCACGTCAACATCGGCACGATCGGCCACGTTGACCACGGCAAGACGACTCTGACGGCCGCGATCACGAAGTATTTCGGCGAGTTCCGCGCCTACGACCAGATCGACGGCGCGCCGGAAGAGCGGGCCCGCGGGATCACGATCTCGACCGCGCACGTGGAATACGAGTCGGACACGCGCCACTATGCGCACGTCGACTGCCCCGGCCACGCCGACTATGTGAAGAACATGATCACCGGCGCCGCGCAGATGGACGGCGCGATCCTCGTGGTGAACGCGGCCGACGGCCCGATGCCGCAGACGCGCGAGCACATCCTGCTCGGCCGTCAGGTGGGCATCCCCTACATGGTCGTCTACATGAACAAGGTCGACCAGGTGGACGATCCGGAACTCATCGAGCTGGTCGAGATGGAGATCCGCGAGCTTCTGTCGTCCTACGACTACCCCGGCGACGACATTCCGATCATCAAGGGCTCGGCTCTGGCCGCGATGAACGGCACCGACAAGGAAATCGGCGAGGATTCGATCCGCGCGCTGATCGCCGCCGTGGATGAATACATCCCGACCCCGGCGCGTGCCGTGGACCAGCCCTTCCTGATGCCGGTCGAGGACGTGTTCTCGATCTCGGGCCGCGGCACCGTGGCCACGGGCCGGATCGAGCGCGGCGTGGTGAAGGTGGGCGAGGAACTCGAGATCGTCGGCATCCGCCCGTCGAAGAAGACGGTCTGCACCGGCGTCGAGATGTTCCGCAAGCTCCTCGACCAGGGCGAAGCGGGCGACAACGTGGGCCTGCTGCTCCGCGGCGTGGACCGCGACGGCATCGAGCGCGGGCAGGTTCTCTGCAAGCCGGGCTCGGTGAAGCCGCACACGAAGTTCGAGGCCGAGGCCTACATCCTCACGAAAGAGGAAGGCGGCCGCCACACCCCGTTCTTCGCGAACTACCGTCCGCAGTTCTACTTCCGGACCACCGACGTGACCGGGACCGTGCAGCTGCCGGAAGGCACCGAGATGGTGATGCCGGGCGACAACCTGAAGTTCAACGTCGAGCTGATCGCGCCGATCGCCATGGAAGAGAAGCTCCGCTTCGCCATCCGTGAAGGCGGCCGCACCGTCGGCGCCGGCGTCGTCTCGAAAATCATCGCCTGATCCTGACGGATCGGTCGGCGCAGGGCGCGCGGGGCATCCCGCGCGCCTTTTCCTTTGGCGCCGTCCGTGCGAGGGTAAGGCCCGCGCCGCATCCGGCGCCTGTGAGGGAGGCCCGCATGGTGACGATCCGCATCTGACCGTTTGTCCGAAACGCCAGAGGAGATCCCATGCCCTCCCCCTTGCTGAACGCCGGCCTCCGGCATCCGATGCGCTTTGCCGACGGGCGCGCGAACCCCTCGATGGTGCATCTGAACCGCGTCATCGACCATCCGAACATCCGCATCGGCGATTTCACCTATGCCAACGATTTCGACCCGCCCGAGGATTGGGCGGCACGGCTGGTGCCCTACCTCTATCCCGGCGCGCCCGAGCGGCTGGAGATCGGCCGCTACGGCCAGATCGCCCATGGCGTGCGCATCATCACCGCCTCCGCCAATCATCCGGCAGGCGGGCTCACCACCTATCCGTTCGCGATCTTCGATCCGGCGAGCCTCGCGCTGCTCAAGGAGGCGCTGACCGATCTGCCCGACACGGTGATCGGCCACGATGTCTGGATCGGCCATGGGGCGCTGATCCTGCCCGGCGTGCGGCTGGGCCATGGGGTGATCGTGGGGGCGGGGGCGGTGGTTGCCGGTGACGTGCCCGATTATGCGGTGGTGGCCGGCAATCCGGCGCGCATCCTGCGGATGCGCTTTCCGCCCGAGGTGATCGCGCGGCTCCTTGCGCTCGCCTGGTGGGACTGGCCGCAGGAGCGCCTGGCCGAGCGGCTGCCCGCGTTGATGGCGGGCGATCTCGAGGCGGCCGCGCGCTGACGCCGCAGCCGGCGCACGGGGCGCAACTTTGCACTTGCGGTCGGGCGCCGGCTGCCGTATCTCGCGGCTGGCCTAGGGGTATAGCTCAGTTGGTAGAGCATCGGTCTCCAAAACCGAGGGTCGTGGGTTCGAGTCCCCCTGCCCCTGCCAGGCCCTTCCCGATCCCGCGCTCTTCCGGCGAGAGCCTTGAACTTCGGCGTCCGAGGGCGTATCTGCCGCGCGACGCTTCTTGAGGACAGACGATGGCCAAGGCGAATCCCTTCACGTTCATCTCGCAGGTGCGCAGCGAAGTCGGCAAGGTCGCCTGGCCCGGCCGGCGCGAGGTGCTGCTGACCACCATCATGGTCTTCGTCATGGCGGCGCTGACCGCGACCTTCTTCTCGCTCGTCGACTTCGCGATCCGGCAGGGGCTGAGCCTGCTGCTCAACACCTTCTGACATTTCCGCTTGAACGCCGGGGGTGCTGCCTGTAATCGGGCGGTCACTGGGAAGAGGCCGGCGCGCAGCGATTCGGGTTGCGCGCTGTTTTTTGTTCTGGGGGCGGACACTGGTTCGCCGGAGGAGCGGGGATTGCCCCGCGCGAAGAGGTAAGGCTAAGGCATGGCGAAGCGTTGGTATTCGGTGAGCGTTCTCTCGAACTTCGAGAAGAAGGTCGCCGAGCAGATCCGGACCGCCGTGGCGGACGCCGGTCTCGAGGAAGAGATCGACGAGGTGCTGGTCCCCACCGAAGAGGTGATCGAGGTCCGGCGCGGCAAGAAGGTCACGTCCGAGCGCCGCTTCATGCCGGGCTATGTGCTCGTCCACATGGAAATGTCGAACCGCGGCTATCACCTGATCTCCTCGATCAACCGGGTGACGGGGTTCCTCGGTCCGCAGGGCAAGCCGATGCCGATGCGCGACTCGGAAGTGAACACGATCCTGAACCGCGTCGAGGAAGGCGAGGCGCAGCCGCGCAGCCTGATCCGCTATGACATCGGCGAGACGGTGAAGGTGACCGACGGCCCGTTCGAGGGCTTCTCGGGCATGGTCGAGGATGTGGATGAAGAGCATTCGCGCCTCAAGGTGACCGTCTCGATCTTCGGCCGGGCGACCCCGGTCGAGCTGGAATTCACCCAGGTGGCCAAGGGCGCCTGAGTGCATCGCGTGGGAGGCGAGCGCGCCCGCAGGGCGTGACGGACCGGACCACTAAACTCGCCCCTCGGGGGCAGTGACAGAGGAGAGGCCATATGGCCAAGAAGATTATCGGCAGCCTCAAGCTGCAAGTGAAGGCGGGTCAAGCCAACCCGTCCCCGCCGGTCGGTCCGGCGCTGGGTCAGCGCGGCCTGAACATCATGGCCTTCGTGAAGGAATTCAACGCGAAGTCCGCCGACCTCGAGCCGGGCACGCCCACGCCCGTCATCATCACCTACTACCAAGACAAGTCCTTCAGCCTCGAGCTGAAGACGCCGCCGGCGTCCTTCATGCTGAAGAAGGCTGCGGGCCTCGCTCCGGTGGGCAAGCGGAACCGTCCGAAGGGCTCGACCAAGCCGGGCCGCGAAGTGGCGGGTTCGGTGACCGTGGCGCAGATCCGCAAGATCGCCGAAGCCAAGATGAAGGATCTGAACGCCAACGACGTCGAGGCGGCGATGCAGATCATCCTCGGCTCGGCCAAATCCTGCGGCATCGAGGTCAAGGGGTAAGTCATGGCCAAGGTTGGAAAACGGACGCGCTCGGCGCGTGAAGCCTTCGTCGGCAAGGACCTGATCTCTGTCGAGGATGCGGTGGCGCTGATCAAGCAGGCCGCCTCGGCGAAGTTCGACGAGACCCTCGAAGTGGCGATGAACCTGGGCGTCGACCCGCGTCACGCCGACCAGATGGTGCGCGGCGTCGTCACCCTGCCGAACGGCACGGGCAAGACGGTGCGCGTGGCGGTCTTCGCCCGCGGCGCCAAGGCGGACGAGGCGAAAGCCGCCGGGGCCGACATCGTCGGTGCCGAAGACCTGATGGAGACGATCCAGTCGGGCAAGATCGAGTTCGACCGCTGCATCGCCACCCCGGACATGATGCCGCTCGTCGGCCGTCTGGGCAAGATCCTCGGGCCGCGCAACCTGATGCCGAACCCGAAGGTCGGCACCGTGACGATGGATGTGAAATCCGCCGTCGAGGCCGCCAAGGGCGGTGAGGTGCAGTTCAAGGTCGAGAAGGCGGGCGTGATCCACGCCGGCGTCGGCAAGATGTCGTTCGAGGCGGACAAGCTCGCGCAGAACGTCCGCGCCTTCGTCGATGCCGTGAACCGCGCGAAGCCCGCCGGGGCGAAAGGCACCTACCTCAAGAAGGTGTCGCTCTCCTCGACCATGGGCCCGGGCGTCTCGGTCGACCTGACCTCCGCCACCAGCCACTGAGGCGGGGGCTTTGAGAATTCCCCTGCCCTCGGGCAGGGGATGACGGGGCGGAGACGCCCTGTCCTGTCCGAGACGGCGGGTGGGGGCAACCTCTTAATATCCTGCCTGAGATGGGGAACGAGACGGATTTTCGCGGGAAACCGCCGGATCTTGGCTCGGGACCACATCGCGGACCCGAACGCCCCGCTCGCGGGGCAGAAGTGAGCCGGGGGGCGACCCCCAAACTTGGAGTGAAACTGTGGATAGAGCCCAGAAAGAGAAAGTGGTCGAGGAACTCGGCCAGATCTTCGAAAGCTCTGGCGTGGTTGTGGTTGCACACTACGCAGGCATCACGGTTGCTCAGATGCAGGACCTGCGCGCGCAGATGCGCGAAGTCGGTGGGTCCGTACGCGTTGCCAAGAACAGGCTCGCCAAGATCGCCCTCGCCGGGAAGCCCTCTGAAAAGATGGGCGACCTGCTGACGGGCATGACCGTGATGGCCTATTCCGAGGACCCCGTCGCTGCGGCGAAGGTTGCGGATGCCTATGCCAAGAAGAACGACAAGTTCGTGATCCTCGGCGGGGCAATGGGCGACACGATCCTGGACCCGGCCGGTGTGAAGACCGTCGCCGCCATGCCGTCGCGCGAAGAGCTCATCGCTCAGATCGTGTCGTGCATCGGTGCGCCCGCGTCGAACATCGCCGGTGCCATTGGCGCACCTGCTTCGAACATCGCCGGCATCCTCTCCACCCTGGAGGAGCGGGAAGCCGCTTGAGCAATCTCGTCGACCTGCGTGGGTTGTCACCCACCATGTTGGACCCCATCTAACTGAACGGAACAGAAAATGGCTGATCTGAACAAACTCGCCGAAGACATCGTCGGTCTGACCCTGCTCGAAGCCCAAGAGCTGAAGACGATCCTCAAGGACAAATACGGCATCGAGCCCGCCGCTGGCGGCGCCGTGATGATGGCCGGCCCGGCTGCTGGCGCTGCTGCTCCGGCCGAGGAAGAGAAGACCGAGTTCGACGTCGTCCTGACCGACGCCGGCGCCAACAAGATCAACGTGATCAAGGAAGTGCGCGCGATCACCGGTCTGGGCCTGAAAGAGGCGAAAGACCTCGTGGAAGCCGGTGGCAAGGTGAAGGAAGCCGTTGCCAAGGCCGACGCCGAAGCGATGAAGAAGAAGCTCGAAGAAGCTGGCGCGAAAGTCGAGCTGAAGTAATTCGGTCGGGTGCGTTTCGCATCCATCGGTTGAAATCGGGCTGGGTCCGGCGGATAGTCGGGCCCAGCCGAACCTGTCTCGGCAGAGGCTTCGCAGGAAGCCCCTCCCAAGGCGCGGTTCGAGGTTCGGGAGCCCTCCGGTGGGACGGGGGGCGTGAATGGGACCTCACCCCCTTCTTCGCAAGCGGCGCAGGACCGTGGCCCGACGGTCCCTGCGCCCGCGAAAACGAAAGGTGACTTCGAGCATGGCTCAGAGCTACGTTGGCCAGAAACGTATCCGCAGGTACTACGGCAAGATCCGCGAAGTGCTGGAGATGCCGAACCTGATCGAGGTTCAGAAATCCTCCTACGATCTGTTCCTGAAGTCGGGCGACGGCCCGAAGGCGGCCGATGGCGAAGGCATCCAGGGCGTCTTCCAGTCGGTCTTCCCGATCAAGGACTTCAACGAGACCGCCGTGCTCGAGTTCGTGAAATACGAGCTCGAAAAGCCGAAATATGACGTGGACGAGTGCCAGCAGCGCGACATGACCTATGCCGCGCCGCTGAAGGTGACGCTGCGCCTGATCGTGTTCGATGTCGACGAGACCACGGGCGCCCGCTCGGTCAAGGACATCAAGGAGCAGGACGTCTACATGGGCGACATGCCCCTGATGACCGCCAACGGCACGTTCATCGTGAACGGCACCGAGCGCGTGATCGTCAGCCAGATGCACCGCAGCCCCGGCGTGTTCTTCGACCACGACAAGGGCAAGACCCACTCCTCGGGCAAGCTCCTGTTCGCCTGCCGCATCATCCCCTACCGCGGTTCGTGGCTGGACTTCGAATTCGACGCGAAGGACATCGTCTTCGCGCGCATCGACCGTCGCCGGAAGCTGCCGGTGACGACGCTGCTCTATGCCCTCGGCATGGATCAGGAAGGCATCATGGATGCCTATTACGAAACCGTGAACTTCAAGCATCAGAAGAACCGCGGCTGGGTCACCCGGTTCTTCCCCGAGCGCGTGCGCGGCACCCGTCCCACCTACGATCTCGTGGATGCGGCCACCGGCGAGGTCATCCTGAAGGCGGGCGAGAAGGCCACGCCGCGGATGGTCAAGAAGTGGATCGACGAGGCTCAGATCACCGAGCTTCTGGTGCCGTTCGACCATATCGTCGGCCGCTATGTCGCGCAGGACATCATCAACGAGGAAACCGGCGAGATCTGGGTCGAAGCCGGTGACGAACTCACGATGGAGTATGACCGCGACGGCGAGGTGAAGGGCGGCACGCTGAAGCTGCTGCTCGATCAGGGCATCACCGACATCCCGGTGCTCGACATCGACAATGTCAACGTCGGCCCCTACATCCGCAACACGATGGCGGCGGACAAGAACATGGGCCGCGACACCGCGCTCATGGACATCTACCGCGTCATGCGTCCGGGCGAGCCGCCGACCGTCGAGGCGGCGTCGAACCTGTTCGACACGCTGTTCTTCGACAGCGAGCGCTATGACCTCTCGGCCGTCGGCCGCGTGAAGATGAACATGCGTCTCGACCTCGGCAAGCCCGACACCCAGCGCACGCTCGACCGCGACGACATCATCGCCTGCATCAAGGCGCTGACCGAGCTGCGCGACGGCAAGGGTGAGATCGACGACATCGACCACCTCGGCAACCGCCGGGTGCGCTCGGTGGGCGAGCTCATGGAGAACCAGTACCGCGTGGGTCTCCTGCGCATGGAGCGCGCGATCAAGGAACGCATGTCCTCGGTCGAGATCGACACGATCATGCCGCAGGATCTGATCAACGCGAAGCCCGCGGCGGCCGCGGTGCGCGAGTTCTTCGGCTCGTCGCAGCTCTCGCAGTTCATGGACCAGACCAACCCGCTGTCGGAAGTCACCCACAAGCGGCGTCTCTCGGCCCTCGGGCCGGGCGGTCTGACCCGCGAGCGCGCGGGGTTCGAGGTGCGCGACGTTCACCCGACCCACTATGGCCGGATGTGCCCGATCGAGACGCCGGAAGGCCAGAACATCGGCCTCATCAACTCGCTCGCGACCTTCGCCCGCGTGAACAAATACGGCTTCATCGAGACCCCTTACCGGAAGGTCGTCGAGGGTGCCGTGACCGACGACGTGGTCTACATGTCGGCCACCGAGGAGATGCGGCACACCGTGGCGCAGGCCAACGCGCAACTCGACGAGGAGGGCCGGTTCGTCTCCGACCTGATCTCGTCGCGCAAGGCGGGCGAGTTCATGCTGAACCCGCCGGATGCCATCGACCTGATCGACGTGTCGCCGAAGCAGCTCGTCTCGGTTGCGGCCTCGCTGATCCCGTTCCTCGAGAACGACGACGCGAACCGCGCGCTGATGGGCTCGAACATGCAGCGTCAGGCGGTGCCGCTCCTGCAATCCGACGCGCCCTTCGTGGGCACGGGGATCGAGGCCGTGGTGGCGCGTGACTCCGGGGCCGCCATCATGGCGCGCCGCGCCGGCGTGATCGACCAGGTGGATGCGACGCGTATCGTCGTGCGCGCCACCGAGATGCTGGAGCCGGGCGAGCCGGGCGTCGACATCTACCGTCTGCGCAAGTTCAAGCGCTCGAACCAGTCGTCCTGCATCAACCAGCGTCCGCTGGTGAAGGTGGGTGACGTGGTGCACCGTGGCGAGGTGGTGGCCGACGGCCCCTGCACCGACATGGGCGAGCTGGCCCTCGGCCGGAACGTGATCGTGGCCTTCATGCCGTGGAACGGCTACAACTACGAGGACTCGATCCTGATCTCCGAGCGGATCCTCCGCGACGACGTCTATACCTCGATCCACATCGAGGAATACGAGGTCGCGGCGCGGGATACCAAGCTCGGGCCGGAAGAGATCACCCGCGACATCCCGAACGTCGGCGAGGAAGCCCTGCGCAACCTCGACGAGGCCGGCATCGTCTATATCGGCGCCGAAGTGCAGCCGGGCGACATTCTCGTGGGCAAGATCACCCCCAAGGGCGAAAGCCCGATGACGCCGGAAGAAAAGCTCCTCCGCGCCATCTTCGGCGAAAAGGCCTCGGACGTGCGCGACACGTCGCTGCGCCTGCCGCCGGGGGCCTACGGCACGATCGTGGAAGTGCGGGTCTTCAACCGCCACGGCGTCGACAAGGACGAGCGGGCACTGCAGATCGAGCGCGAGGAAGTCGAGCGTCTGGCCCGTGACCGGGACGACGAGCTCGCGATCCTCGAGCGCAACATCTACTCGCGTCTGCGCACGCTGATCATGGGCAAGACCGCGGTGAAGGGGCCGAAGGGCATCCGGGCGGGCTCGGAGATCAACGAGGACCTGCTGTCCACGCTGTCGCGTGGCCAGTGGTGGCAGCTGGCGCTGGGTGAGGAAGCCGACGCGAAGGAAGTCGAGGCCCTCCACGAGCAGTTCGAGGCGCAGAAGCGCGCGCTCGATCACCGCTTCGAGGACAAGGTCGAGAAGGTCCGTCGCGGCGACGACCTGCCTCCGGGCGTGATGAAGATGGTCAAGGTCTTCGTGGCTGTGAAGCGCAAGCTGCAGCCGGGCGACAAGATGGCCGGCCGTCACGGCAACAAGGGCGTCATCTCCAAGGTCGTGCCGATCGAGGACATGCCGTTCCTTGCGGACGGCACGCATGTCGACCTCGTGCTCAACCCGCTCGGCGTGCCGTCGCGGATGAACGTGGGGCAGATCCTCGAGACCCACATGGGCTGGGCCGCACGCGGTCTGGGCATCAAGATCGACGAGGCGCTGCAGGACTACCGCCGCTCGGGCGACCTCACGCCGGTGAAGGAGGCCATGCGTCTCGCCTATGGCGACGAGACCTATGAAGGGGCCTTCGGCGACCGCGAGGACGAGGATCTGGTCGAAATGGCCGGCCGCGTCACCAAGGGCGTGCCGATCGCGACGCCGGTCTTCGACGGGGCGAAGGAGCCCGACGTCAACGACGCGCTGCGCCGGGCCGGCTTCGACCAGAGCGGGCAGTCCATCGTCTTCGACGGCCGCACGGGCGAGCAGTTCGCGCGTCCCGTCACCGTGGGCGTGAAGTACATGCTGAAGCTGCACCACCTGGTGGACGACAAGCTGCACGCGCGGTCGACCGGTCCGTACTCGCTCGTCACCCAGCAACCGCTGGGCGGCAAGGCGCAGTTCGGTGGCCAGCGTCTGGGCGAGATGGAGGTCTGGGCTCTGGAAGCCTACGGCGCCGCCTACACCCTGCAGGAGATGCTGACGGTGAAGTCGGACGACGTGGCGGGCCGCACGAAGATGTACGAGTCCATCGTCAAGGGCGAAGACAACTTCGAGGCCGGCGTCCCGGAGTCGTTCAACGTGCTCGTCAAGGAAGTGCGGGGCCTCGGCCTCAACATGGAACTCCTGGATGCGGACGAGGAATAAGCCGCGCGGGCGGCCCGGGGCTCAGGCCCCGGGGACCGTCGCGAGGACCCTCGACCGCAACCTCATCTTTGGGATCAGGACATGAACCAGGAACTCTCGACCAATCCGTTCAACCCGGTTGCGCCGGTCAAGACCTTCGACGAGATCAAGATCTCGCTCGCTTCGCCGGAACGGATCCTCTCGTGGTCCTACGGCGAGATCAAGAAGCCCGAGACCATCAACTACCGGACCTTCAAGCCCGAGCGCGACGGCCTGTTCTGCGCGCGGATCTTCGGGCCGATCAAGGACTACGAGTGCCTCTGCGGCAAATACAAGCGCATGAAGTATCGCGGCGTCGTCTGCGAGAAATGCGGCGTTGAAGTCACGCTCCAGAAGGTGCGTCGCGAGCGGATGGGCCATATCGAGCTCGCCGCCCCGGTCGCGCACATCTGGTTCCTGAAGTCGCTGCCGAGCCGCATCGGCCTCATGCTCGACATGACGCTGCGGGATCTGGAACGCATCCTCTACTTCGAGAACTACGTCGTCATCGAGCCGGGCCTGACGGACCTCACCTACGGTCAGCTGATGACCGAGGAAGAGTTCCTCGATGCGCAGGACCAGTATGGCGCCGATGCCTTCACCGCCAACATCGGCGCGGAAGCGATCCGCGAGATGCTGTCGGCCATCGACCTCGAACAGACCGCCGAGACGCTCCGCGAGGAGTTGAAGGAGGCCACGGGCGAACTGAAGCCGAAGAAGATCATCAAGCGGCTGAAGATCGTGGAATCGTTCCTCGAGTCGGGCAACCGGCCGGAGTGGATGATCCTGACCGTGCTGCCGGTGATCCCGCCGGAACTGCGCCCGCTGGTGCCGCTCGACGGTGGCCGGTTCGCCACGTCGGACCTGAACGACCTCTACCGCCGCGTCATCAACCGGAACAACCGCCTCAAGCGGCTGATCGAGCTGCGCGCGCCGGACATCATCGTCCGCAACGAAAAGCGGATGCTGCAGGAAGCCGTCGACGCGCTCTTCGACAACGGCCGCCGCGGCCGCGTCATCACGGGCACCAACAAGCGCCCGCTGAAGTCGCTGTCGGACATGCTCAAGGGCAAGCAGGGCCGGTTCCGTCAGAACCTGCTCGGCAAGCGCGTGGACTTCTCGGGCCGTTCGGTCATCGTGACCGGGCCGGAGCTGAAGCTGCACCAGTGCGGCCTGCCGAAGAAGATGGCGCTCGAGCTGTTCAAGCCCTTCATCTACTCGCGGCTGGAGGCCAAGGGCCTGTCCTCGACCGTGAAGCAGGCGAAGAAGCTGGTGGAGAAGGAACGCCCCGAGGTCTGGGACATCCTGGATGAAGTGATCCGCGAGCACCCGGTCCTCTTGAACCGGGCGCCGACGCTGCACCGTCTGGGCATCCAGGCTTTCGAGCCGATCCTGATCGAAGGCAAGGCGATCCAGCTGCACCCGCTGGTCTGCTCGGCCTTCAACGCCGACTTCGACGGCGACCAGATGGCCGTCCACGTCCCCCTCTCGCTGGAAGCCCAGCTTGAGGCGCGCGTGCTGATGATGTCGACCAACAACGTGCTGTCGCCCGCCAACGGCGCGCCGATCATCGTGCCGTCGCAGGACATGGTTCTGGGGCTCTATTACACCACGATGGAGCGCCGCGGCATGAAGGGCGAGGGCATGGCCTTCTCGTCCGTCGAAGAGGTCGAACATGCCCTTGCCGCCGGCGAGGTGCATCTGCACGCGACCATCACCGCCCGGATCAAGCAGATCGACGAGGAAGGCAACGAGGTCGTCAAGCGCTACCAGACCACGCCGGGCCGCCTGCGGCTGGGCAACCTGCTGCCGCTGAACGCCAAGGCTCCGTTCGAGCTCGTGAACCGTCTTCTGCGGAAGAAGGACGTGCAGAACGTCATCGACACCGTCTACCGCTACTGCGGCCAGAAGGAGTCGGTGATCTTCTGCGACCAGATCATGGGCATGGGCTTCCGCGAAGCCTTCAAGGCCGGCATCTCGTTCGGCAAGGACGACATGCTGATCCCGGACACCAAATGGCCGATCGTGAACGAGGTTCGCGATCAGGTGAAGGAGTTCGAGCAGCAGTACATGGACGGCCTGATCACTCAGGGCGAAAAGTACAACAAGGTCGTCGACGCCTGGTCGAAATGCTCGGACAAGGTGGCGGGCGAGATGATGGCCGAGATCTCGGCGGTCCGGTACGACGATGCCGGCGCCGAGAAGGAGCCGAACTCGGTCTACATGATGTCCCACTCCGGGGCGCGGGGTTCGCCGGCTCAGATGAAGCAGCTGGGCGGGATGCGCGGCCTGATGGCCAAGCCGAACGGCGAGATCATCGAGACGCCGATCATCTCGAACTTCAAGGAAGGCCTGACCGTGCTCGAGTACTTCAACTCGACCCACGGCGCCCGGAAGGGTCTGGCCGATACCGCGCTGAAGACGGCGAACTCGGGCTACCTGACCCGTCGTCTCGTGGACGTGGCGCAGGACTGCATCGTGCGCACGCACGATTGCGGCACCGAGAATGCGATCACGGCCTCGGCCGCGGTGAACGAGGGCGAAGTCGTGAGCCCGCTGGCCGAGCGGGTCCTGGGCCGTGTCGCGGCCGAGGACATCCTCGTGCCGGGCTCGGACGAGGTGATCGTGGCGCGCGGCGAGCTGATCGACGAGCGTCGGGCGGATCTGGTCGATCAGGCGAACGTGGCTTCGGTGCGCATCCGCAGCCCGCTCACCTGTGAAGCGGAAGAGGGCGTCTGCGCCATGTGCTACGGGCGCGACCTTGCCCGCGGCACGCTCGTCAACATCGGCGAGGCGGTGGGCATCATCGCCGCCCAGTCGATCGGCGAACCGGGTACGCAGCTCACGATGCGGACCTTCCACATCGGCGGCATCGCGCAGGGCGGCCAGCAGTCGTTCCTCGAGGCGTCGCAGGAGGGCCGGATCGAGTTCCGCAACCCGAACCTGCTGGAGAACGCCAACGGCGAGCAGATCGTCATGGGCCGCAACATGCAGCTCGCGATCATCGACGAGGCGGGGCAGGAGCGGGCGACGCACAAGCTGACCTACGGCGCCAAGGTCCATGTCAAGGACGGCCAGACGGTCAAGCGGGCCACGCGCCTGTTCGAATGGGACCCCTACACCCTGCCGATCATCGCCGAGAAGGCCGGCGTGGCGCGGTTCGTGGATCTCGTCTCGGGCATCTCGGTGCGCGAGGACACCGACGAAGCCACCGGCATGACCCAGAAGATCGTGTCCGACTGGCGCTCGACGCCGAAGGGCGGCGACCTGAAACCGGAAATCATCATCATGAATCCGGAGACGGGCGATCCGATGCGGAACGAGGCGGGCAACCCGATCTCGTATCCGATGTCGGTCGAGGCGATCCTGTCGGTCGAGGACGGCCAGACCGTCCGGGCCGGCGACGTGGTGGCGCGGATCCCGCGCGAGGGTGCCCGGACCAAGGACATCACCGGGGGTCTTCCCCGCGTGGCGGAACTGTTCGAGGCCCGTCGTCCGAAGGATCACGCGATCATCGCCGAGAACGACGGCTATGTGCGCTTCGGCAAGGACTACAAGAACAAGCGCCGCATCACGATCGAGCCGGTGGACGATACGCTGAACTCGGTCGAATACATGGTGCCGAAAGGCAAGCACATCCCGGTGCAGGAAGGCGACTTCGTGCAGAAGGGTGACTACATCATGGACGGCAACCCGGCTCCGCACGACATCCTGCGGATCCTGGGCGTCGAGGCGCTGGCCAACTACATGATCGACGAAGTGCAGGAGGTCTACCGACTGCAGGGCGTGAAGATCAACGACAAGCATATCGAGGTGATCGTGCGGCAGATGCTGCAGAAATACGAGATCCTCGACTCGGGCGAGACCACGCTGCTCAAGGGCGAGCATGTGGACAAGGCCGAGCTTGACGAGGTCAACCAGAAGGCCATGGACCACGGGATGCGGCCGGCTCATGCCGAACCGATCCTGCTCGGGATCACCAAGGCGTCGCTGCAGACCCGCAGCTTCATCTCGGCGGCCTCGTTCCAGGAGACGACGCGCGTGCTGACCGAAGCCTCGGTGCAGGGCAAGCGCGACAAGCTCGTTGGCCTGAAGGAGAACGTGATCGTCGGCCGGCTGATCCCGGCCGGGACGGGCGGGGCCACCTCGCGCGTCAAGAAGATCGCGCACGACCGCGACCAGAAGGTGATCGACACCCGCCGGGCCGAGGCCGAATCCGCGGCGGCGCTGGCGGCGCCGACGGACGGGGTGATCGATCTCGGCTCCGAGGACTCGGGGCTGGTGGAAACGGTGGAGAACCGCGAGGAGTGATCCTCCCCTCTCTCGCCTGACCATGGGCCCGCGCACTCCGGTGCGCGGGCCTTTCCTTTGGGAAACGCCCCGGGCCGCGCCCGGTGATGCCCGCCCGCCACGGCCCGCGGCCCCTCCGGCCGAAACACCGCGTCGCGCTTCCCTCCGGCTTCGGTCGCGGTCTAGGGTCGAGAGGCGGGACGGAGGATTTCGTGCGACTCTCGGACAATCTGCGCGGCGCCCTCGCCATGACCGTGGCCATGGCCGCCTTCACGGTGAACGATGCCCTGATGAAGGCCGTGACGCAGACCATGCCGCTCTTTCAGGCCATCGCGCTCCGGGGCCTCGTCTCGCTGCCGCTTCTGTTTCTCTATGGCTGGGCCGTGGGCGGCCTGCGCTTCCGCATCCCGCGCAGGGACGGTGGGCTCCTCGCGCTGCGAGCGGGGGCCGATGTGCTCTCGACCGTCGCCTATCTCTCGGCGCTGATGGTCCTGCCGCTCGCCAACCTCGTGGCGATCCTCCAGTCCGTGCCGCTGGCCGTGACGCTGGCCGCCGCCCTCGTGCTGAAGGAGCCACTGGGCTGGCGGCGGTTTTCGGCGATCCTGATCGGGTTCTGCGGCGTCCTGCTCATCGTACGACCCGGCGCAGAAGGGTTCAGCCTCTGGTCGCTCGTGGGGCTGGCGGCGGTTGGCTGCATCGTGGCGCGCGACCTCGCCACCCGGCGCATCGGCTCCGATCTTCCGGCGGCGACCATCGCGCTCTGGACCTCGGGCGCCGTCACCCTCCTGGGGTTGGCGGGCAGCCTGCCCTCGGGGTTCGGGCCGGTGACGGGGGGCGAGGCGTTCTATCTCGGCGGCGCGGCGGTGGCGCTGATGGTGGGCTATCTCTCCATCGTCCTCGCCATGCGGGGAGGGGACATCGCGGCCGTCTCGCCCTTCCGCTATACGGCCCTTCTGTGGGCCATCGCCCTCGGCTGGCTTCTCTTCGGCGATCTGCCCGACGGGCTGGCCCTTCTGGGATTTGCGGTGATCACGGCGACGGGGCTCTTCACGATCTGGCGCGAGGCGCGGCTGCGCCGGCTGCCGCGGGAAGCATCTGTTGACATCCCCTCCGACTCCCCCTATACGCCGCCTACCTGACCTGCGGGCTTTGCGGCCGGCAGCCAGCTTCAGTTAACTGTAGTGGTCATGATCCGGGCCATGTGCCCCGATCCTCTGGAATTCCACCACGTCGTCCCCGCCAAAGGGACGTCCGCGGTTTTGGTGTTTGTGTGAACAGGCACCACGAACGGCGCCCCCCGATCGGATCCGGGCAGGCGTGAATGAAACGGGTTGCAACACGGGGAACGTGAATGCCAACGATCCAACAGCTCATCCGCAAGCCGCGGGAGCCGAAACGAGTCCGCTCCAAGTCCCAGCACCTGGAGTCCTGCCCGCAGAAGCGTGGCGTCTGCACGCGCGTCTACACCACGACGCCGAAGAAGCCGAACTCCGCTATGCGTAAGGTCGCCAAGGTTCGCCTGACCAACGGCTTCGAGGTGATCTCCTACATCCCCGGCGAAAAGCACAACCTGCAAGAGCACTCCGTCGTGCTCATCCGTGGCGGCCGCGTGAAAGACCTTCCCGGCGTGCGTTACCACATCCTGCGCGGTGTCCTCGATACCCAGGGTGTCAAAGATCGTCGTCAACGCCGTTCGAAATACGGCGCGAAGCGTCCGAAATAAGGAGTTCCGGGGATGTCCCGTCGTCACGCAGCCGAGAAGCGCGAAATCCTGCCCGACGCCAAATTCGGCGATACGGTTCTGACCAAGTTCATGAACAACCTGATGATCGACGGCAAGAAGTCGGTCGCGGAATCCATCGTCTACAACGCGCTCGACCGCGTGCAGACCCGCCTGAAGCGCGAACCGCTCGAAGCCTTCCACGAAGCGCTCGACAACGTGAAGCCTTCGGTCGAAGTGCGCTCGCGCCGCGTCGGCGGTGCGACCTACCAGGTTCCGGTCGAGGTCCGCACCGAGCGCCGTGAGGCACTGGCGATCCGCTGGCTCATCACCGCGGCGCGCAAGCGCAACGAGAACACCATGGAAGAGCGTCTCGCCGCCGAGCTCGCCGATGCCTGCAACAACCGCGGGACGGCCGTGAAGAAGCGCGAAGACACCCACAAGATGGCCGACGCGAACAAGGCGTTCAGCCATTACCGCTGGTAACCCTTCAGCCTGAGGACCATCCCAATGGCACGCGACTACCCCCTCGAGCTGTGCCGGAACTTCGGGATCATGGCTCACATCGACGCCGGTAAAACGACGACGACCGAGCGGATTCTGTACTACACCGGGAAATCCCACAAGATCGGCGAGGTGCATGACGGCGCCGCGACGATGGACTGGATGGAGCAGGAGCAGGAGCGGGGGATCACCATCACCTCGGCCGCGACCACGACTTTCTGGGAGCGCACCGAGGACGGCAAGACCCCTCTGACCCCGAAGCACCGCTTCAACATCATCGACACCCCCGGCCACGTCGACTTCACCATTGAAGTGGAACGTTCGCTGGCGGTGCTCGACGGGGCCGTGTGCCTTCTCGACGCCAACGCCGGCGTCGAGCCGCAGACCGAGACCGTGTGGCGTCAGGCTGACCGCTACAAGGTTCCGCGCATCGTGTTCGTCAACAAGATGGACAAGATCGGCGCGGACTTCTTCAACTGCGTGAAGATGATCAAGGACCGCACCGGCGCCACCCCCGCTCCGATCGCCCTGCCGATCGGCGCCGAGGACAAGCTGGAAGGCATCATCGACCTCGTGACGATGCAGGAATGGGTCTACCAAGGCGAAGACCTGGGTGCCTCCTGGATCATCAAGGACGTCCGCGACGAGCTCAAGGCCGAGGCCGAAGAGTGGCGCGGCAAGCTCATCGAGCTCGCCGTCGAGCAGGACGACGAGGCGATGGAAGCCTACCTCGAAGGCAACGAGCCTGACGTGCCGACCCTGCGGAAGCTGATCCGCAAGGGCTGCCTCGCCATGGCCTTCGTTCCGGTGACCGCGGGCTCCGCGTTCAAGAACAAGGGCGTGCAGCCGGTCCTGAACTCGGTGATCGACTACCTGCCCTCGCCGCTCGACGTGCCGGCCTACATGGGCTTCGCGCCGGGCGACGAGACCGAGACGCGGAACATCGCGCGCTCGGCCGACGATTCGCAGCCCTTCGCCGCTCTGGCGTTCAAGATCATGAACGACCCCTTCGTGGGCTCGCTCACCTTCACCCGTCTCTACTCGGGCGTGCTCAAGAAGGGTGACCAGATGGTCAACTCGACGAAGGGCAAGCGCGAGCGCGTGGGCCGGATGATGATGATGCACGCCATCAACCGGGAAGAGATCGACGAAGCCTTTGCGGGCGACATCATCGCGCTGGCCGGTCTGAAAGAGACCACCACCGGCGACACGCTCTGCGATCCGGCCAACCAGGTCGTTCTGGAAACCATGACCTTCCCCGAGCCGGTGATCGAGATCGCCGTCGAGCCGAAGACCAAGGCCGACCAGGAGAAGATGGGTCTGGCGCTCGCGCGTCTGGCCGCCGAGGACCCGTCCTTCCGCGTCGAGACCGACTTCGAGTCGGGGCAGACGATCATGAAAGGCATGGGCGAACTTCACCTCGACATCCTCGTCGACCGGATGAAGCGCGAGTTCAAGGTCGAGGCGAACATCGGTGCGCCGCAGGTGGCCTACCGCGAGACCATCTCGCGCGAAGCCGAGATCGACTACACGCACAAGAAACAGACCGGTGGTACCGGCCAGTTCGCGCGCGTGAAGCTCGTCATCACCCCGACCGAGCCGGGCGAGGGCTACTCGTTCGAGTCGAAGATCGTGGGCGGTGCGGTGCCGAAGGAATATATCCCCGGCGTCGAGAAGGGCATCAAGTCGGTCATGGACTCCGGTCCGCTGGCGGGCTTCCCGGTGATCGACTTCCGCGTGGCGCTGATCGACGGGGCCTTCCACGACGTCGACTCGTCGGTGCTGGCCTTCGAAATCGCGTCGCGGGCTGCCATGCGCGAAGGCCTGAAGAAGGCCGGTGCGAAGCTGCTCGAGCCGATCATGAAGGTCGAGGTGGTGACTCCGGAAGAATATACCGGCGGCATCATCGGCGACCTGACCTCGCGGCGCGGGATGGTGCAGGGGCAGGACACGCGCGGCAACGCGAACGTGATCAACGCCTTCGTGCCGCTCGCCAACATGTTCGGCTACATCAACACGCTGCGCTCGATGTCCTCGGGCCGGGCGGTGTTCACGATGCACTTCGATCACTACGACGCGGTGCCGCAGAACATCTCGGACGAGATCCAGAAGAAATACGCCTAAGCGCGGTGGGCGGTCAGCCCACCCTACCAACCCCGTAGGGTGCACCCCACCCGCGAACGTCTCAGGAGGCCATCATGGCAAAGGCAAAGTTTGAACGTAACAAACCGCACGTCAACATCGGCACGATCGGCCACGTTGACCACGGCAAGACGACTCTGACGGCCGCGATCACGAAGTATTTCGGCGAGTTCCGCGCCTACGACCAGATCGACGGCGCGCCGGAAGAGCGGGCCCGCGGGATCACGATCTCGACCGCGCACGTGGAATACGAGTCGGACACGCGCCACTATGCGCACGTCGACTGCCCCGGCCACGCCGACTATGTGAAGAACATGATCACCGGCGCCGCGCAGATGGACGGCGCGATCCTCGTGGTGAACGCGGCCGACGGCCCGATGCCGCAGACGCGCGAGCACATCCTGCTCGGCCGTCAGGTGGGCATCCCCTACATGGTCGTCTACATGAACAAGGTCGACCAGGTGGACGATCCGGAACTCATCGAGCTGGTCGAGATGGAGATCCGCGAGCTTCTGTCGTCCTACGACTACCCCGGCGACGACATTCCGATCATCAAGGGCTCGGCTCTGGCCGCGATGAACGGCACCGACAAGGAAATCGGCGAGGATTCGATCCGCGCGCTGATCGCCGCCGTGGATGAATACATCCCGACCCCGGCGCGTGCCGTGGACCAGCCCTTCCTGATGCCGGTCGAGGACGTGTTCTCGATCTCGGGCCGCGGCACCGTGGCCACGGGCCGGATCGAGCGCGGTGTGGTGAAGGTGGGTGAGGAACTCGAGATCGTCGGCATCCGCCCGTCGAAGAAGACGGTCTGCACCGGCGTCGAGATGTTCCGCAAGCTCCTCGACCAGGGCGAAGCGGGCGACAACGTGGGCCTGCTGCTCCGCGGCGTGGACCGCGACGGCATCGAGCGCGGGCAGGTTCTCTGCAAGCCGGGCTCGGTGAAGCCGCACACGAAGTTCGAGGCCGAGGCCTACATCCTCACGAAAGAGGAAGGCGGCCGCCACACCCCGTTCTTCGCCAACTACCGTCCGCAGTTCTACTTCCGGACCACCGACGTGACCGGGACCGTGCAACTGCCGGAAGGCACCGAGATGGTGATGCCGGGCGACAACCTGAAGTTCAACGTCGAGCTGATCGCGCCGATCGCCATGGAAGAGAAGCTCCGCTTCGCCATCCGTGAAGGCGGCCGCACCGTCGGCGCCGGCGTCGTCTCGAAAATCATCGCGTAAACCGCAATTGGCAGAGGGGCGGGGGGACGATTCCACGCCCCCCCGTTTCCCGCCAAGCCCGAGGGCAATGAAATGCAAGGTCAGACTATCCGCATCAGGCTGAAGGCCTTCGATTACCGGGTGCTGGACGCCAGCACCCAGGAAATCGTGAACACCGCCAAGCGGACCGGTGCGCAAGTGCGCGGCCCGATCCCGCTGCCGAACAAGATCGAGAAGTTCACCGTTCTCCGCGGTCCGCACATCGACAAGAAGTCGCGCGACCAGTGGGAGATCCGGACGCACAAGCGTCTTCTCGACATCGTCGATCCGACCCCGCAGACCGTGGACGCGCTGATGAAGCTCGACCTCGCGGCCGGCGTGGACATTCAGATCAAGGTTTGAGGGGTCCACGAAGATGCGTTCTGGTGTAATCGCCAAGAAGCTGGGCATGACCCGGCTGTTCCTCGAGGACGGGAAACAGGTTCCCGTGACCGTCCTCCAACTCGACTCGCTTCAGGTCGTCGCGCAGCGCACGACCGAGAAGGACGGCTACACCGCCGTTCAGCTCGGCGCGGGCGCGGCCAAGGCCAAGCGCGTGTCGGCGGCCCAGCGTGGCCACTTCGCGAAAGCGAACGTGGAGCCCAAGCGCAAGATCGCCGAATTCCGCGTGACGCCGGACTGCCTGATCGATGTCGGCGCCGAGATCACTGCTGACCACTACTTTGCGGGTCAGTTCGTGGACATCGCCGGCACCTCGATCGGTAAGGGCTTTGCCGGTGCCATGAAGCGGCACAACTTCGGCGGTCTGCGCGCCTCGCACGGCGTGTCGATCAGCCACCGCTCGCACGGCTCCACCGGCCAGTGCCAGGATCCCGGCAAGGTGTTCAAGGGCAAGAAGATGGCCGGCCACATGGGTGCTGCCCGTGTGACCACGCAGAACCTGCAGGTCGTGCGCACCGACAGCGACCGCGGCCTGATCATGGTGAAGGGCGCCGTTCCCGGTTCGAAGGGCGGCTGGGTCACCATCAAGGACGCGGTGAAGAAGCCGGCGCCGGAACAAGCGATCCGTCCGGCGGCGATCCGTGCCGCGGCGGTTGCCGAGGAAACCTCCACCGGAGGCGAAAGCAATGAAGGCTGAAGTCATCAAGCTGGACGCGAGCCCCGCTGGCTCGATTGAACTCGACGACGCGATCTTCGGTCTGGAGCCGCGCGCCGACATCCTGCACCGCGTCGTGCGCTGGCAGCGGGCGAAGGCCCAGGCCGGCACGCACTCGGTGCTCGGCAAGTCGGACGTGAGCTACTCGACCAAGAAGATCTATCGCCAGAAAGGCACCGGCGGCGCTCGCCACGGGTCCAAGAAGGCGCCGATCTTCCGTCACGGTGGCGTCTACAAGGGCCCGACCCCGCGCAGCCACGCCCACGACCTGAACAAGAAGTTCCGGGCGCTCGGGCTGAAGCACGCGCTGTCGTCCAAGGCCACGACGGGCAACCTGATCGTGCTCGAGGACATCGCGCTGGCCGAAGGCAAGACCGCGATGCTCGCGAAAGCGGTGAAGGAACTCGGCTGGAAGCGCGTGCTCGTCATCGACGGCGCTGACATCAACGAGAACTTCGCCAAGGCCGCGCGCAACCTCGAAGGCGTGGACGTGCTGCCGTCGATCGGGGCGAACGTGTATGACATCCTGAAGCGTGACACGCTCGTGATCACGAAGGCGGGTGTCGAAGCTCTGGAGGCTCGTCTGAAATGACCGCCAAACCCGAACATTACGATGTGATCCGCAAGCCGGTGATCACCGAGAAGGCGACCATGACGTCGGAAGCCAACGGCGTGGTCTTCGCGGTGGCGATGGAAGCGACCAAACCGCAGATCAAGGAAGCGGTCGAGGCCATCTTCAACGTCAAGGTCAAGGCGGTGAACACCGTCGTGACCAAGGGCAAGACCAAGAAGTTCAAGGGCCGCCCCGGCGTGCGCTCGGACCGCAAGAAAGCCTATGTGACGCTCGAGGAAGGAAACACCATCGACGTCTCGACGGGCCTCTGATAGAAGGCCTGCGAATCTCGCGGCCCCGGGCTTCCGGGGCCGTGATTTTTATAAACTGGGGATCTTCGGAGCCCTGTACCGGCCCCTCCCGAGGGGTCTCTAGCTGACGGAAGACAGGAAGCATGGCACTCAAGTCGTACAAACCGACGACGCCTGGCCAGCGTGGGCTGGTTCTGATCGACCGTTCGGAGCTGTGGAAAGGCCGTCCGGTCAAGACCCTCGTCGAGGGCCTGATCAAGACCGGTGGCCGGAACAACACCGGACGCGTCACGATGTGGCACAAGGGCGGCGGAGCCAAGCGGCTCTACCGCATCGTGGATTTCAAGCGTCGCAAGTTCGACGTGCCGGCCGTGGTCGAGCGCATCGAATACGACCCGAACCGCACCGCGTTCATCGCGCTCGTGCGCTATGAGGATGGCGAGCTCGCCTACATCCTCGCGCCGCAGCGCCTCGCCGTGGGCGACAGCGTCGTCGCCGGCGTCAAGACCGACGTGAAGCCCGGCAACGCGATGCCCTTCTCGGGCATGCCGATCGGCACGATCGTGCACAACGTCGAGCTGAAGCCCGGCAAGGGTGGCCAGCTGGCCCGCGCCGCCGGCACCTACGCCCAGTTCGTCGGCCGCGACGGCGGCTATGCCCAGATCCGTCTGAGCTCGGGCGAGCTGCGCATGGTGCGTCAGGAATGCATGGCCACCGTGGGTGCCGTGTCGAACCCGGACAACTCGAACCAGAACTTCGGCAAGGCCGGCCGGATGCGGCACAAGGGTGTGCGCCCGACCGTCCGCGGCGTGGCCATGAACCCGATCGACCACCCGCACGGCGGCGGCGAAGGCCGGACCTCGGGCGGCCGTCACCCGGTCACCCCGTGGGGCAAGGGCACCAAGGGCAACCGGACCCGCAAGAGCAAGGCTTCGGACAAGCTGATTGTCCGCTCGCGGCACGCGAAGAAGAAAGGGCGCTGAGCCATGGCACGTTCTACCTGGAAAGGCCCCTTCGTCGACGGGTACCTGCTGAAAAAGGCAGAGAAGTCGCGCGAGTCGGGCAAGAATGAAGTGATCAAGATCTGGTCGCGGCGCTCCACCATCCTGCCGCAGTTCGTGGGTCTGACCTTCGGCGTCTACAACGGCAAGAAGCACGTCCCGGTCAACGTGACCGAGGAGATGATCGGCCAGAAGTTCGGTGAATATTCGCCGACCCGGACCTACTACGGTCACGCGGCCGACAAGAAAGCGAAGAGGAAGTAATCCATGGGCAAGGAAAAGAACCCGCGCCGCGTGGGCGAAAACGAGGCTTTTGCCAAGGTGAAGATGCTGCGCACCTCGCCGCAGAAGCTGAACCTCGTCGCGGCCCTCATCCGTGGCAAGAAGGTCGACAAGGCGATCGCTGACCTCACCTTCTCGAAGAAGCGCATCAGCCAGGACGTGCTGAAGTGCCTGCAGTCGGCCATCGCGAACGCCGAGAACAACCACGGCCTCGACGTGGACGAACTCGTGGTCTCGGAAGCCTTCTGCGGCAAGAACCTTGTCATGAAGCGCGGTCGTCCGCGCGCTCGCGGCCGGTTCGGCAAGATCATGAAACCGTTCAGCGAGCTCACGATCAAGGTGAAGCAAGTCGGGGAGACTGCGTAATGGGTCAGAAGGTCAATCCGATCGGCATGCGCCTTCAGGTCAACCGCACCTGGGACAGCCGCTGGTTCGCCGAGTCGAAGGACTACGGCAATCTGCTGCTGGAAGACCTGAAGATGCGCGAGTTCATCCACGACTACGCCAAGCAGGCCGGCGTGTCGAAGGTGATCATCGAGCGTCCGCACCGCAAGTGCCGCGTGACGATCCACACCGCCCGTCCGGGCGTGATCATCGGCAAGAAGGGCGCGGACATCGAGACGCTGCGCAAGAAGCTGTCGGCCTTCACGAAGTCCGAGCTTCACCTGAACATCGTCGAGATCCGCAAGCCCGAGCTTGACGCCCAGCTGGTGGCCGAGTCGATCGCCCAGCAGATGGAACGCCGGGTGTCCTTCCGCCGCGCGATGAAGCGCGGCGTGCAGAACGCCATGCGGATCGGTGCCCTCGGCATCCGGGTCAACGTGTCGGGCCGCCTCGGCGGCGCCGAGATCGCCCGGACCGAATGGTACCGTGAGGGTCGGGTGCCGCTGCACACGCTGCGCGCCGACATCGACTACGCGACCTCGGAAGCCACGACCCCTTACGGGATCATCGGGGTGAAGGTCTGGATCTTCAAGGGCGAGATCCTCGAGCACGATCCGCAGGCGCACGACCGCCGGCATTCGGAAGCTCAGGAAGGTGCCGCACCGCGGCCGCCGCGTCGCGATCGCGAACGCGCGTAAGGGAGCAATGACAGATGCTGCAACCGAAACGGACGAAGTTCCGCAAACAGCACAAGGGCCGCATCCACGGTGAAGCCAAGGGCGGGTTCCTCCTGAACTTCGGCGGCTTCGGCCTCAAGGCCACCGAGCCCGAGCGTGTGACCGCGCGGCAGATCGAGGCTGCTCGCCGCGCGATCACGCGCCACATGAAGCGTCAGGGCCGGGTCTGGATCCGCGTGTTCCCGGACGTGCCGGTGACCTCGAAGCCCACCGAAGTCCGGATGGGTAAGGGCAAGGGCTCGGTCGACTACTGGGCGGCCAAGGTGAAGCCGGGCCGGATCATGTTCGAGATCGACGGCGTGTCCGAGACCATCGCCCGCGAGGCCCTGCGCCTCGGCGCGATGAAACTGCCGGTCATGACCCGGATCGTGGTCCGCGAGGACTGGTGATCTCCCGCCCCAGGCGGGCAGGACAGAGGCCCCCGGACGCAGCCGCGCCCGGGGGCCTTTTCAATGAAACAAGGCCGGAGGGGCATTCTTTCGCTTGCCCTTCGGCCGAACCTCCTGTAGCAGGCTGCATCCTGCGGATTCCGGGTCACCGGATTCGCGGATTTGTCATTGATCCACCAGATCCAAGGTAACCCTGCCAAGGTCGGGAGCCCTCTGGTGATTGAAGAAGGAAAGAGGCGATGACCACCGCCCAGGAACTGCGGTCCAAGACCCCGGACCAGCTCCGCGACCAGCTCGTGGCGCTCAAGAAAGAGGCCTTCAACCTCCGCTTCCAGCAGGCCACCGGCCAGCTCGAGAACACCGCCCGCATGCGCGCCGTCCGCCGCGACGTTGCCCGCATCAAGACGGTCCTGAACGAGATGGCCGCTTCGGCCGCTGCGAACTGAGAGGAAGCCTCCCATGCCCAAACGCATCCTGCAAGGCACCGTGACCAGCGACAAGAACGAGCAGACCGTGACGGTCCTCGTCGAGCGCCGCTTCAAGCACCCGCTGCTGAAGAAGACGGTCCGTCTGTCGAAGAAATACCGGGCCCATGACCCGGAGAACCAATTCAAGGTCGGCGACATCGTCCGCATCGAGGAATGCGCGCCCATCTCGAAGACGAAGCGCTGGAAGGTCGTGACCGACGCCGTCGTGGCGTGACGTCCGCCTTTCTGCCTGAACGAAACCCTGGGGCCGTGGGATCTAGCGGTCCCCAAAGGTCGGGAGAAACCAAATGATCCAGATGCAGACCAATCTGGATGTCGCTGACAACTCCGGCGCTCGCCGAGTTCAGTGCATCAAGGTTCTGGGTGGTTCCCACCGTCGCTATGCCAGCGTCGGCGACATCATCGTGGTGTCGGTGAAGGAAGCCATCCCGCGCGGTCGCGTGAAGAAGGGCGATGTCCGCAAGGCCGTCGTCGTGCGCACCGCCAAGGAAGTCCGTCGTGAAGACGGCACCACCATCCGCTTCGACCGCAACGCCGCCGTCATCCTGAACAACCAGGGCGAACCGGTCGGCACCCGTATCTTCGGGCCGGTCGTGCGCGAGCTGCGTGCCAAGAACTTCATGAAAATCATCTCGCTGGCGCCGGAGGTGCTCTGATGGCTGCGAAGCTGAAGAAGGGTGACCGCGTCGTCGTGCTGGCCGGCAAGGACAAGGGCAAGCAGGGCGAGATCACTGCGGTGATGCCGAAGGACAACAAGGCCGTGGTCGAGGGCGTGAACGTCGCCATCCGCCACACCAAGCAGACGCCGACCGCCCAGGGCGGCCGTCTCGCCAAGGCGATGCCGATCGACCTGTCGAACCTCGCGCTGCTCGATGCCAACGGCAAGGCCACGCGCGTGGGCTTCCGCTTCGAGGGCGAGAAGAAGGTCCGCTACGCCAAGACCACGGGGGATGTCATCTGATGCTCGACCAGACCAACTACACCCCGCGCCTGAAGGCGGCCTATGCGAACAGCGTTCGCGCCGCCATGAAGGAAGAG
Source organism: Cereibacter sphaeroides 2.4.1 (assembly GCF_000012905.2). Taxonomy (NCBI): domain Bacteria; kingdom Pseudomonadati; phylum Pseudomonadota; class Alphaproteobacteria; order Rhodobacterales; family Paracoccaceae; genus Cereibacter; species Cereibacter sphaeroides. Next base: position 313,984 of record NC_007493.2, read on the forward strand.
TTCGGCTACAAGAACGACATGCAGATCCCGCGTCTGGACAAGATCGTCCTGAACATGGGCGTCGGCGAGGCGGTCAAGGACACCAAGAAGGTGAAGACCGCTGCGGAAGAGCTCTCGATGATCGCCGGCCAGAAGGCCGTCGTGACCCACGCCAAGAAGTCGATCGCCGGCTTCCGCGTGCGCGAGCAGATGCCGCTCGGCTGCAAGGTGACGCTCCGCGGCGACCGCATGTACGAATTCCTCGACCGTCTGATCACGATCGCGCTGCCCCGCGTCCGCGACTTCCGCGGCGTGAAAGGCAACTCGTTCGATGGCCGCGGCAACTACGCGATGGGCCTCAAGGAGCAGTTCGTGTTCCCCGAGATCAACTTCGACAAGGTCGACGAGGTTCTCGGCATGGACATCATCATCTGCACCACCGCGAAGACCGACGCGGAAGCGAAGGCGCTGTTGAAGCAGTTCAACATGCCGTTCATCAGCTGATCGCGGGAGAGAGAAGAGTATGGCGAAGAAATCCATGATCGAACGCGAGATCAAGCGCGCGAAGATGGTGCAGCAGTATGCTGCCAAGCGCGCCTCGCTGAAGGAGATCACCACCAACGCGGACCTGCCGATGGAGCAGCGCTTCAAGGCGCAGCTCAAGCTGGCCGAACTGCCGCGCAACTCGTCGGCCACGCGGATCCACAACCGCTGCCAGCTGACGGGCCGTCCGCATGCGTATTATCGCAAGCTGAAACTCTCGCGGATCATGCTGCGTGAACTGGCCTCGTTCGGCCAGATCCCCGGCATGGTGAAGTCGAGCTGGTAAGGAGATCGGGATATGTCTGTGAACGATCCGCTCGGCGATATGCTGACCCGCATCCGCAACGCGCAGCTGCGTGGCAAGTCCACGGTGAGCACGCCGGCGTCCCGGCTGCGCGCCTGGGTGCTCGACGTGCTTCAGGCCGAGGGCTACATCCGCGGCTACGAGAAGAAGGAAACCGAGAACGGCCAGGGCGAACTGGTCATCTCGCTGAAGTACTTCGAGGGCACCCCGGTGATCCGCGAACTCAAGCGCGTGTCGAAGCCCGGCCGCCGCGTCTACATGGCCACGAAGGACCTTCCGAGCGTCCGTAACGGCCTCGGCGTGTCGATCATCTCCACGCCGAAAGGCGTCATGTCCGATGCGAGCGCACGCTCCGCCAATGTTGGCGGCGAAGTGCTCTGCACCGTGTTCTGAGGAGGGTTCAATGTCTCGTATCGGCAAGAAACCCGTACCGCTGCCGAAAGGCGTGACGGCCTCGATCTCGGGCCAGTCGATCGAAGTGAAGGGCCCGAAAGGCACCCGCAGCTTCTCGGCGACCGACGACGTGACCCTCGCGCTGGACGAAGGTTCGGTGAAGGTGACCCCGCGCGGCACCTCGAAGCGTGCCCGTCAGCAATGGGGCATGGTGCGGTCGCAGGTGGAAAACCTCGTGACCGGCGTCACCAGCGGCTTCAAGAAGGAGCTGGAGATCTCGGGCGTGGGTTACCGCGCGCAGATGGCCGGCAACGTGCTGAAGCTCTCGCTCGGCTATTCGCACGACGTCAACTTCGAGGTTCCGGCGGGTGTCACCGTCACCACCCCGAAGCAGACCGAGATCACGGTCGAAGGCATTGACCAGCAGCTGGTCGGCCAGGTGGCGGCGAACATCCGCGAGTGGCGGCGTCCCGAGCCCTACAAGGGCAAGGGCATCCGCTACAAGGACGAGTTCATCTTCCGCAAGGAAGGCAAGAAGAAGTAAGGGGCGCGACAATGGCGAACACGAAAAGAGAGCTGTTCCTCAAGCGCCGCCTGCGCGTCCGGAACAAACTGAAAGCATCGGCGAACGGGCGGCTCCGGCTGTCCGTCCACCGTTCCTCGAAGAACATCAGCGCCCAGCTGATCGACGACGCGAACGGTGTCACGCTGGCGGCGGCCTCGACCCTCGAGAAGGGCCTGGGCTTCGTCGGCAAGAACAACGTCGAGGCGTCGGCGGCCGTGGGCCGTGCGATCGCCGAGCGGGCGAAGGCGGCCGGGATCGAAGAGTGCTTCTTCGACCGCGGCGGTTTCCTCTTTCACGGGAAGATCAAGGCCCTGGCCGACGCTGCCCGTGAAGGCGGCCTGAAGTTCTGAGGAGTAAGACGATGGCAGAAAGAGAGAACCGCCGGGACCGTCGCGACGATCGTTCGCGCGAGGAAACCCCGGAATTCGCCGATCGTCTGGTGGCGATCAACCGCGTCTCCAAGACCGTGAAGGGCGGCAAGCGCTTCGGCTTTGCGGCTCTGGTGGTCGTGGGCGACCAGCGCGGTCGCGTCGGCTTCGGCAAGGGCAAGGCCAAGGAAGTGCCGGAAGCCATCCGCAAGGCGACCGAGCAGGCCAAGCGCCAGATGATCCGCGTCGCGCTGCGCGACGGCCGGACCCTGCACCATGACCAGGAAGGCCGCCACGGCGCCGGCAAGGTCGTGATGCGGGCAGCCGTTCCGGGGACGGGGATCATCGCCGGCGGCCCGATGCGCGCCGTGTTCGAGATGCTCGGCATCCAGGACGTGGTGGCGAAGTCGCTCGGCTCGCAGAACCCCTACAACATGATCCGTGCCACGATGGACGGTCTGAAGCGGGAATCCAGCCCTCGTCAAGTCGCGCAGCGCCGCGGCAAGAAGGTGGCCGACATCCTGAAGAAGCCGGAAGCCGAAGTGGCGGAAGCGTAAGGAGTCCGCACCATGGCGAAAACGATCATCGTGAAGCAGGTCCGGTCGGCAGCCCGCCGTCCGGCCGTGCAGACCGCGGTCCTCAAGGGCCTCGGGCTGAACAAGATGCACCGGACCCGGGAACTGGAAGACACGCCGTCGATCCGCGGCATGGTCGCCAAGATCCCGCATCTTGTCGAGATCATCGAAGAGCGCGGCTGACGCCGGGCCTTTGAAAACATGGGGCGCGCGGGCTTGCACCGGGCGCCCTTTCCCCATATCAGGCGCGCGGAGAGGCGACTCTCTGCCCAACAACAAGAAACGCCGTGTTCCCTCCATCCGTCGCTGGCGGAGGGGTTCCGGCCAGGAGATAGCGACATGAAACTGAACGAACTCCGCGACAACGAAGGCGCAGCCCGCAAGAAGAAGCGCGTGGCGCGCGGCCCGGGCTCGGGCAAGGGCAAGACCGCCGGCCGCGGGATCAAGGGCCAGAAGTCGCGTTCGGGCGTGGCTCTGAACGGCTACGAAGGCGGCCAGATGCCGCTCTACCGGCGTCTGCCGAAGCGGGGCTTCACCAAGCCGAACCGCAAGGAATATGCCGTGGTCAACCTCGGCCTGATCCAGAAGTTCGTCGACGCCGGCAAGCTGGACGCCAGCCAGCCGATCGACGAGAACGCGATCGTGGCCGCGGGCGTGACCTCGCACAAGCGTGACGGCATCCGCGTGCTGGCCAAGGGCGAGATCACCGCGAAGCTCGCGCTGACCGTGTCGGGCGCCTCGAAATCGGCGGTGGAAGCGATCGAGAAGGCGGGTGGCTCGATCACCCTGACCGCTCCGGCTGCGGCGGCCGCCAGCGCAGAATAAGGTTGTGGGTGCGCCTGCGGGCGCATACATCACCTGACAGTTTTCCCGCGCCGCCGACCCGGAGAACGGATCGGCGGCGCCGTCATGAGAGAGACCGGGCATGGCATCTGCTGCAGAGCAAATGGCGGCGAACCTGAGTTGGGGCGCCCTCGGCAAGGCCACCGACCTTCGCCAACGCATCTTCTTCACCATTGGCCTGCTGATGGTGTATCGCCTCGGCACCTACATTCCCGTGCCGGGGATCGACGGCTCGGCCCTGCGCCAGTTCATGGACAGTGCGACGGCCGGCATCGGCGGGATGCTGAACATGTTCACCGGCGGCGCGATCAGCCGGATGGGCATCTTCGCTCTCGGCATCATGCCCTACATCTCGGCCTCGATCATCGTCCAGCTCATGGCCTCGATGGTGCCGAGGCTCGAGCAGCTCAAGAAAGAGGGCGAGCAGGGCCGCAAGAAGATCAACCAGTACACCCGCTACGGCACCGTGTTCCTTGCGACCTTCCAGGCCTGGGGCATCGCGATGAGCCTCGAAGCGGGCGATCTCGTGACGGATCCGGGGTTGTTCTTCCGCGCCGCCTGCGTCATCACGCTGGTCGGCGGCACCATGTTCCTGATGTGGCTCGGCGAGCAGATCACCGCGCGCGGCATCGGCAACGGGATCTCGCTCATCATCTTCGTGGGCATCGTTGCCGAGATCCCGGCGCACCTCGCCCAGTTCCTGAGCCAGGGCCGGTCGGGCGCCATCAGCCCTGCGGTGATCGTGGGCGTGATCGCCATGGTGATCGCCGTGATCACCTTCGTGGTCTTCATGGAGCGCGCGCTCCGCAAGATCCACATCCAGTATCCGCGGCGCCAGGTCGGCATGAAGGTCTACGACGGCGGCTCGTCGCACCTGCCGGTCAAGGTGAACCCGGCGGGCGTGATCCCGGCGATCTTCGCCTCGTCGCTCCTCCTGCTGCCGGTGACGATCTCGACCTTCTCGGGCCAGCAGACCGGCCCCGTCATGTCGACGATCCTCGCCTATTTCGGCCCCGGCCAGCCGCTCTACCTGCTGTTCTTCGCAGGCATGATCGTGTTCTTCGCCTATTTCTACACGGCGAACGTGGCCTTCAAGGTCGATGACGTGGCCGAGAACCTGAAGAACCAGAACGGCTTCATCCCGGGGATCCGTCCCGGCAAGAAGACCGAGGAATATCTCGAATATGTGGTGAACCGGATCCTCGTGCTCGGCTCGGCCTATCTCGCGGCCGTCTGCCTCCTGCCCGAGATCCTGCGCAACCAGCTCGGCATTCCCTTCTACTTCGGGGGGACGTCGGTGCTGATCGTTGTGTCGGTGACGATGGACACCATCAACCAGGTTCAGTCGCACCTGCTCGCCCACCAGTACGAGGGGCTGATCGAGCGGTCGCAGCTGCGTGGAAGGAAACGGACCGGGGCGAAGACTCCGACCCGCCGCTGAGGGAAGAGTGATGGTGAATGTGATACTTCTGGGGCCGCCCGGCGCTGGCAAGGGCACGCAGGCCAAGCGGCTCGAGGAGAGCCGCGGCATGGTGCAGCTTTCGACCGGCGACATGCTGCGCGAGGCCAAGACCTCTGGCTCCGAGATGGGGCGCCGCGCCGCCGAGGTGATGGACCGCGGCGAGCTCGTGACGGACGAGATCGTGATCGGCCTGATTCGCGAGAAGCTGCAGTCGCCCGCGGCGGGCGGCTTCATCTTCGACGGCTTCCCGCGGACGCTGAAGCAGGCGGATGCCCTCGGAGAGCTGCTCGCGCAGATGGGGCAGGGGCTCGACGCGGTGATCGAGATGCAGGTGGACGATGCCGCCCTCGTGGCGCGCATCACCGGCCGCTACTCCTGCGGCAGCTGCGGCGCGGTCTATCACGACGACACGAAGCCCACGAAGGTCGAGGGCGTCTGCGACGTCTGCGGCTCGACGGACCTGCGGCGGCGCGCGGACGACACGGCCGAGGCGCTGTCGAAGCGTCTGATGGAATATTACAAGAAAACCTCGCCCCTCATCGGCTACTACTATGCCAAGGGGCAGCTGTCGTCGGTGGACGGGCTGGCCGAGATGGACGCGGTCTCTGCGGCGATCTCGAAGGTTCTTGACAAGCGCGGGTGACTTTGCATCCGGCCTTGACGGCCGGGGCAAAAGCCCATAGATCACGGCGTCCCGCGAGGGAATCGTCCAGCGACGGGTTTTGTCCTGCGGCGAACAGTCCGGAGCGACTGCCGGCTCCGGTGGTTGTGAAAAAAGGTCCTGGAATTACGGGACCGCAACAAAAGGAAGAAACGTTTGGCACGTATTGCTGGCGTCAACATCCCGACCGCGAAACGGGTTCCGATCGCGCTCACCTACATCCATGGCATCGGCGACTTCGTGGCCGGTCAGATCTGTGACGCCGTGGGCATCGACCGCGCCCGTCGCGTCAATGAACTGTCCGACGCCGAAGTGCTCTCGATCCGCGAGTACATCGATGCGAACGTGACCGTCGAGGGCGACCTGCGTCGCGAAACCTCGATGAACATCAAGCGCCTGATGGACCTCGGCTGCTACCGCGGCCTGCGTCACCGTCGCGGCCTGCCGGTGCGCGGTCAGCGCACGCACACCAACGCCCGCACCCGCAAGGGCCCGGCCAAAGCCATTGCCGGCAAGAAGAAATAAGGGGCGCTGAGACATGGCACGTGACAAGACCCGCATGAAGCGCAAGGAACGCAAGAACATCGCCGCCGGCGTTGCTCATGTGAACTCCTCGTTCAACAACACCAAGATCCTGATCTCCGACGTGCAGGGCAACGCGATCTCCTGGTCGTCGGCCGGCACCATGGGCTTCAAGGGCTCGCGGAAATCGACGCCCTACGCGGCGCAGATGGCCGCCGAGGACGCCGCCAAGAAGGCTCAGGACCACGGCATGAAGACCATCGAGGTCGAAGTGCAGGGCCCGGGTTCGGGGCGCGAATCGGCGCTCCGCGCGCTGGCCGCCGCCGGCCTCAACATCACCTCGATTCGCGACGTGACGCCGATGGCGCACAACGGCTGCCGTCCGCCGAAACGCCGTCGCGTCTGACCGCACATCCATTGGGTCGGGCCGCGCCATCCGGTGCGGCCCGATCGACTTGTTCAGATCCTCGGGCGTTGCCGGCTTACGGACATGGGCTGGCGACAGGTATGGAGGCAAACGCATGATCCACAAGAACTGGGCCGAGCTGATCAAGCCGACGCAGCTGGTCGTCAAGCCGGGTGCCGATCCGGCCCGGGTCGCCACCGTGATTGCGGAGCCGCTCGAGCGCGGCTTCGGTCTGACGCTGGGCAACGCGCTGCGCCGCGTGCTGCTCTCGTCGCTTCAGGGGGCCGCCATCACCTCCGTCCAGATCGACAACGTGCTGCACGAGTTCTCGTCGGTGGCCGGTGTCCGTGAGGATGTGACCGACATCGTCCTGAACCTGAAGGGCGTCTCGATCAAGATGGAGGTCGAGGGCCCTAAGCGTCTGTCGATCTCCGCCAAAGGGCCGGGCGTCGTCACCGCGGGCGACATCTCGGAATCGAACGGCATCGAGATCCTGAACAAGGATCATGTCATCTGCCACCTCGACGAGGGGGCGGACGTGTTCATGGAGCTGACCGTGAACACCGGCAAGGGCTATGTCGCGGCAGACAAGAACCGTCCCGAGGATGCGCCGATCGGCCTCATTCCGATCGACGCGATCTACTCGCCGGTGAAGAAGGTGAGCTACGAAGTCACGCCGACCCGCGAGGGCCAGGTGCTCGACTATGACAAGCTCACCATGCGGATCGAAACCGACGGCGGCCTGACCCCGGACGATGCGGTGGCCTATGCCGCGCGCATCCTGCAGGATCAGCTGTCGATCTTCGTCAACTTCGAAGAGCCGGAATCGGCCACCCGCCACGACGTGGAGGATGGGCTCGAGTTCAACCCGCTGCTCCTCAAGAAGGTGGACGAGCTCGAACTGTCGGTCCGCTCGGCGAACTGCCTCAAGAACGACAATATCGTCTATATCGGCGATCTCATCCAGAAGACCGAAGCCGAGATGCTCCGCACCCCGAACTTCGGCCGCAAGTCGCTCAACGAGATCAAGGAAGTGCTCTCGGGCATGGGTCTGCACCTCGGCATGGATGTCGAGGACTGGCCGCCGGAGAACATCGAGGATCTGGCCAAGCGCTTCGAAGACCAGTTCTGAGGGCGGGGGCGTCACGCCCCCCCCTCGGCCCCCGGGCAATCCCGCCCCAAAGAAGCCCGTCGCACCGCACGTCGGGCAGGACAAAGCATAGGAGACCATCATGCGTCACGCCCGCGGCTACCGCCGCCTGAACCGCACCCACGAGCACCGCAAGGCGCTGTTCGCCAACATGGCCGGCTCGCTGATCGAGCACGAGCAGATCAAGACGACCCTGCCGAAGGCCAAGGAACTGCGTCCGATCATCGAGAAGCTGATCACGCTTGCGAAGCGCGGCGACCTGCACGCCCGCCGTCAGGCTGCGGCGCAGCTCAAGGAAGACCGTCACGTCGCCCGGCTGTTCGAGATCCTCGGGCCGCGCTACGCCGAGCGCGCCGGCGGCTATGTCCGCGTGCTGAAAGCCGGTTTCCGCTACGGGGACATGGCGCCGATGGCGATCATCGAATTCGTCGACCGCGATCCGAACGCGAAAGGCGCCGCCGACAAGGCGCGCACCGCCGCCGAAGAAGCGCTGGAAGAATAAGACCGTTTCCGGTCTTGGCGATTTGGGCCCGTCTCCTCGGAGGCGGGCCTTTTTCTTTTTGGCGTCATGGACTTTTGTCCGATGGCCAAAGGGATGGGATTACCGCAAAAGGCAGTTGCAGACAGGCGGATTCACCATTGCCAAAAAACGTGTTTGCTTCATGAGATGGTTGTCATAAAGCTAGCTTTGCGACGGCGTGGGGATCGCCGAATATCGAGCTTGTCCATCCCAAGCGATTTGCTGTGCACTGTTTCCCGAATGACGATAAATTCAAAAATCGATCTTGAAATCAGTCAACTCCGGCGCATGGCCACTGCAGGCTACTTTCTGGGCCTGCACGTCCGCTTCACCTCGCCCCTTATCACAATGCAATCATACCGCGAGGACTGGATCGAGTATTACACGGAAAAGGGATATGTCATATATGATCCCACCATCCGTTGGGCGCTGAGCGAAACGGGCCATCGCAGGTGGAGCGATCTGGCAGAGCAGGATTCGCGGGGTGTCTTCGCGGCTGCTGCGCAATTCGATCTCCGCTTTGGCGTCACCTGCTCGTGGGGCACGAGGGAATCGCGCAGCCTCGGGAGTTTTGCGCGATCGGACCGGGAATTTACCGACCGCGAGGTCGAGCTGATCTTTTCCCTGTTCCAGCGGCTTCACGAACTGACGCAGCCGCCCCAGGAATTGACGCAGCCGCAGATCGAGGCCCTGCGCTGCATCGCCGGTGGCGATCGCCACGCGGCGGCGGCGATGAAACTCGGCATTTCCGAAAGCGCGCTGAAGGCGCGGATTGCCAGCGCGCGCCAGCGGCTCGGCGCCCGCACCACCGCCGAGGCGATCCAGCGGGCCAAGGAATACCGGCTGATCTGACGCTTGCGCAGGGACGGGCGGCGATTACATATCGCTCCGTCCCATGAGGTGTTCCATGCGTCACGCTCTGCTTGCCTTTTCCCTGATCGCTCTCCTGTCGCCGCTTGCCGCGCCTGCCGAGACGCGCCTGCCCGAGAGCGCCGCCGAGATTTCGCTCTCCTTCGCGCCGGTGGTGCGCTCGGCGGCACCTGCGGTCGTGAACATCTATGCCACGCGGGTGGTCGAGCAGCGCGTGAGCCCCTTTGCCGCCGATCCGTTCTTCGACCAGCTCTTCCGGGATTTCGGTCGCCGCCAGCCGCGGGTGCAGAACTCGCTGGGCTCCGGCGTGATCGTCTCCGGGGACGGGATCGTGGTGTCGAACTATCATGTGGTGGGACAGGCCGACGCCATCCGGGTCGTGCTGAACGACCGGCGCGAATATGAGGCCGAGGTGATGCTCGCCGATCAGGACAGCGACCTTGCGGTGCTGAAGCTGAAGGAGGCCAGGGATCTGCCGCATCTGGGGCTGCGCGATTCCGACGGCGTCGAGGTGGGGGAGCTGGTGCTGGCCATCGGCAACCCGTTCGGGGTGGGCCAGACCGTGTCGCAGGGCATCGTCTCGGGGCTCGCGCGCTCGGGTCTCTCGATCGACGGCGGGCGCGGCTATTTCATCCAGACCGATGCCGCCATCAACCCCGGCAACTCGGGCGGCGCGCTGGTCGATACGGCGGGGCGGCTCGTAGGGATCAACACCGCGATCCTCACCCAGTCGGGCGGCTCGAACGGGATCGGCTTCGCCATTCCCGCCAATCTGGTGCGCAGCTTCCTTGCACAGGCGGAGGCGGGCGAGGCGCACTTCCAGCGTCCCTGGGCAGGGGTGAACGGGCAGGCGGTCGATGCAAGCATGGCCGAGGCGATGGGGCTCGAACGCCCGGAAGGGGTGGTGCTGACCGAGCTCGATCCCGAGAGCCCGTTCCGCGCCGCGGGCCTGCGCGCGGGCGATGTGGTGGTGGCGCTGGAGGGGCAGCGCACCGACAGCCCGCAGGAGGTGATCTTCCGGCTCTCCTCCTTGGGCATCGGCGCGCGCGCCACGGTGAGCTATCTGCGCGACGGCGAGACGCGCGAGGCCGAGATCGCGCTGGTCGTGGCGCCCGACAAGCCGCCCCGCGAGACGGTGGCGCTGCGCGAGACGGTCCTTGCCGGGCTCACGGTCGAGCGGCTCAATCCCGCGGTGCGGGCCGAGCTGAACCTGCCCCTGACCCTCGAAGGGGTGGTGGTGCGCGCCTCCGAGGCGACGGCGGCGCAGACGGGCCTCCGGCCGGGCGACATCCTGCTCGAGATCAACGGCCGCCGGATCGAGCGCCCGCGCGATGTGGAGCGCGCCGCGCAGGAGCGGGTGCGCTGGTGGCAGATCGACGTTCTCCGCGACGGCAAGCCGCTGCGACTGCGCTTCCGTCTCTGACCCTTTCCCCGCCCTCGCGGCGCGCGTAGGCTTCGCCCATGTCCGACCTCTTCGACCGAGAGCCTGCGCCCCCGCAGCCCGATGCCCCCCGCCCGCTGGCCGACCGGCTGCGGCCGAAGTCGCTGGCCGAAGTGATCGGGCAGGGCAAGGTCCTGTCGCCCGACGGGCCTCTGGGCGCGATGCTGGTCTCGGGCAGCCTGTCGTCGCTGATCCTCTGGGGGCCGCCGGGCGTGGGCAAGACCACCATCGCCCGGCTGCTCGCGAAGGAGACCGACCTCGCCTTCGTGCAGATCTCGGCGATCTTCACCGGCGTGCCGGACCTTCGGAAGGTGTTCGAGGCGGCGAAGCTCCGGCGGGCGAACGGGCAGGGGACGCTCCTGTTCGTCGATGAGATCCACCGCTTCAACAAGGCCCAGCAGGATGGCTTCCTGCCGCACATGGAGGACGGGACCATCCTCCTCGTGGGGGCGACCACCGAGAACCCCTCTTTCGAGCTGAACGCGGCTCTCATGTCGCGGGCGCAGGTGATCGTGCTCGACCGGCTGAGCCTTGCCGATCTCGAGCGTCTGGCCCAGCGGGCCGAGCACGAGACGGGGCGGGCCCTGCCGCTCGACGGCCCCGCGCGCGAGGCGCTGCTGGAGATGGCCGACGGCGACGGAAGGGCGCTTCTGAACCTCGTCGAGCAGGTGATGGCTTGGAAGGTCAAGGGGCCTCTGGACCGCGACCAGCTTGCCACGCGCCTCATGCGGCGGGCCGCGAAATACGACAAATCGGGCGAGGAGCATTACAACCTCATCTCGGCCCTGCACAAATCCGTGCGCGGGTCCGACCCCGATGCCGCGCTCTACTGGTTCGCGCGGATGCTCGAGGGCGGCGAGGACCCGCGCTTCCTCGCCCGGCGCATCACGCGGATGGCGGTCGAGGACATCGGCCTCGCCGATCCGCAGGCGCAGGGGATCTGCCTCGAGGCCTGGGCCACCTACGAGCGGCTGGGCTCGCCCGAGGGCGAGCTCGCGCTGGCCGAGGCGCTGGTCTATCTGGCGCTCAGCCCGAAGTCGAACGCGGTCTATACCGCCTACAAGGCCGCGCGGGCGGCGGCGAAGCAGACCGGCTCCGAGCCGCCGCCGAAGCATATCCTGAACGCGCCGACGAAGATGATGAAGGAGATCGGCTACGGCTCGGGCTACCAGTACGACCACGATGCCGAGGACGGCTTCTCGGGCCAGAACTACTTCCCCGAGAGCATGAAGCGCCCGGTCTGGTATCTGCCGCAGGAGCGCGGTTTCGAGCGGGAACTGAAGAAGCGCACCGACTATTTCTCCAAGCTCCGCGCCAAGCGGCAGGGCGGTTGACATTGACCCTTGCGGGGAACAGAGAAGCGCGATGATCAGCTCTCTCTTACAGGTGGCGCTTGGCGGCGCCCTCGGCGCCTCGGCGCGCTATCTGACCAATGTCGGCAGCATGCGCCTCTTCGGTCCGGCCTTCCCGGTCGGGACCATGATCGTCAATGTCGTGGGCTCGTTCCTGATGGGCGTGCTGGTGGTGGTGCTGGCCCACAAGGGCAACCGCTATGCGCCGTTCCTCATGACGGGGATGCTGGGCGGCTTCACCACCTTCTCGGCGTTTTCGCTGGATGCGGTCACGCTCTACGAGCGCGGGCAGGCGGGGCTGGCCGCGGCCTATGTGGGGCTTTCGGTGGGGCTGTCGCTCGCGGGGCTGATGGCGGGCATGGCGGCGGTTCGGGGATGGATGGCATGAGCAGCGTGCAGCTTCTGAAGGTGACGGCAGACGAGGGCGAGCAACGGCTCGACCGCTGGTTCAAGCGCCGCTTCCCGCATGTGACCCAAGGTGCCGTCGAGAAGATGTGCCGCACCGGGCAGGTGCGCGTCGACGGGGCGCGGGCCAAGGCCTCGGACCGCGTGGCCGAGGGCATGGAGATCCGTGTGCCGCCGCTGCCCGATCCGGATGCGCCGCGGCCGCAGGCCTCGCGGGTCACCAAGTCCGACGAGCAGATGATCCAGGACTGCGTGATCTACCGCGACAATGACATCATCGTGCTGAACAAGCCCGCGGGCCTACCCTCGCAGGGCGGATCGGGGCAGGGCGAACGGCATGTCGACGGGCTGACCGAGGCGCTGAAGTTCGGCTACAAGGAACGCCCGAAGCTGGTGCACCGCCTCGACAAGGACACGTCGGGCGTGCTGGTGCTGGCGCGCACCGACCGCGTGGCGCGGGCGCTCTCCGAGAGCTTCCGCCACCGCAATACGCGCAAGATCTACTGGGCGCTGGTGGCGGGCGTGCCCAGCCCGAAACAGGGCTCGATCAAATATGCGCTGATGAAGGCGCCGGGCCACGGACGCGGCGGCGAGGGCGAGAAGATGCTCTGCATCCATCCCGCCAAGGTGGGGGATTACCCCGAGGCGAAGCGCGCGCAGACCGACTTCTTCACCCTCTGGTTCCTCGGCAGCCGCTGCGCCTGGATGGCGCTCTCGCCGATCACGGGGCGCACGCACCAGCTGCGCGCCCATATGGCCGAACTCGGCCATCCGATCGTGGGCGACGGGAAATACGGCGGCTCGGGGCAGGAGAATCTCGGCGACGGCTGGGGGGCGCAGATCGGCGGCGAGATGAGCCGCAAGCTGCATCTCCATGCCCGCAGCCTCACCATCGAACATCCGATCAAGAAGGACCTCGTGACCTTCACCGCGCCGCTCCCCGGCCATATGGCCAAGACCTGGAAGCTGCTCGACTGGAAGGAAGGCGACGTGCCGGAAGATCCGTTCGGAGCCTTCTGATGGCGGGATGGGTTGCGAAACGGTTCTGGAAGGAGGCCAGCGTGGCCGAGGAGCCGGGCGGCTTCGCCGTGCTCCTCGACGGGCGCGGCGTGCGCACGCCGGCCAAGCGGCCGCTGATCCTGCCCACCTGTGCGCTGGCCGAGGCGGTCGCTTCCGAATGGCAGGCGCAGGAAGGCGAGGTGCGCCCCGAGACGATGCCCGTCACCCGCTCGGCCAATTCGGCGCTCGACAAGGTGGCGCCGCAGTTCGACGAGGTGACGGAGATGCTCGCGGCCTATGGCGGCACCGATCTCCTGTGCTATCGCGCCACGGCCCCCGAGGCGCTCGTCGCGCGGCAGGCCCGCGCCTGGGATCCCGTCCTCGCCTGGGCGGCCGAGAGGTTCGAGGCCCCGCTCGAGACCACCGCCGGCGTGATGCATCAGGCCCAGCCCGAGGCGAGCCTTACCCGCCTCGCGGAGCATGTCCGCAGCTTTTCTCCCTTTCAGGTTGCGGGCTTCCACGATCTCGTGGCCATCTCCGGATCGCTGATCCTGGGCCTCGGCGTGACCGAGGGGCACCTCCTTCCGGAGGAGGCCTGGGAGCTCTCGCGAGTGGACGAGTCCTGGCAGATCGAGCAGTGGGGCGCGGACGAGGAAGCGGCGGAAATCGAGGCGTTCCGGCGCACAGCCTTCCTGCAGGCGGCGCGATTCTACGCATTGTGCGGGTAACAATCCTCGGCCACCATCGGGGCATCCGTCGCAAAACCGCCTAATCGATTCGCAATCCCGTGATTTTGCTGCGTGAATGGACGCTTCTGCGGTTTGACTTGACGATGGAAACGGCTTCGGTCGACACTGGATGCCACTGTGAGGAAGGGTGTCCTCCACAAGAGATGTCCCCGCTCACCGGGGATCAAAGAACCGCCTCAGGGGCGGCAATCAGGAAGAGGTACGCATGACTAAATCCGTTTTTCTCGGCACGCTGACCGTGGCGGGCCTGGCTGCCGGCCTCGCGTCGGCGGCGACGCTCGACGATGTGAAGGCGCGTGGCGAGCTGAATTGCGGTGTCTCGACCGGTCTCACCGGTTTCTCGCTGCCCGATGCCAACGGCAACTGGACCGGGTTCGACGTCTCGCTGTGCCGGGCGGTGGCTGCGGCGGTGCTGGGCGACGGCACCAAGGTGAAGTTCGTGCCGACCACGGGCCAGACCCGCTTTACCGCCCTTGCCTCGGGCGAGGTTGACATGCTGGCGCGCAACTCCACCTGGACCTTCTCGCGCGACACCGACCTCAAGCTCGATTTCGTCGGCGTGAACTACTACGACGGTCAGGGCTTCATGGTGCGCAAGGACCTCGGCGTGACCTCGGCCAAGGAACTCGACGGCGCCACCGTCTGCATCCAGACCGGCACCACGACCGAGCTGAACCTCGCCGACTGGTTCAAGGTCAACAACCTGAGCTACACGCCCGTCGCGGTCGAGACCAACGCCGAGGGCGAGCAGCAATATGCCGCCGGCGCCTGCGATGCCTATACGACGGATGCCTCGGGCCTCGCCGCCACCCGCGCGGCCTTCGCCGACCCGGAAAACCACATCATCCTTCCCGAGATCATCTCGAAAGAGCCGCTCGGGCCGGCCGTGCGCCACGGCGACAACGAATGGGCCGACATCGTCCGCTGGACGCTGAACGCGCTGATCGCGGCCGAGGAATATGGCGTGACCTCCGCCAACATGGAGGAACTGGCCGCCAACTCGCCGAACCCCGAGATCCAGCGTCTGCTGGGCGTGCAGGGCGACCTCGGCAAGATGATCCGCCTCGACAACGACTGGGCCAAGCGCGCCATCGCCGTGGGCGGCAACTATGGCGAGATCTTCGCCGCCACCATCGGCGAGGCCACTCCGATCGGTCTTGCGCGCGGGCTGAACGCGCAATGGACCCAGGGCGGGCTGCTCTACGCCCCGCCGTTCCGCTGATGTGACGAGGGGCGCCCGGGCAATCGGGCGCCCCTTCAACAATCTCCCGCCGCAAGAGCGGGGCAACAACGATCGGACTGCGAGGGGCGCAACGACGCCATCCTGCCGGACCACCGGCCCCGCGATCCGTTCAATGGGGAAACACTGCATGGCCAACGTCGCGGATGCGCCGAAGGACTCCTTTCGGCTCAGCATGTTGCTATACGATACGCGCTATCGTTCTCTCACGATCCAGGTCTTCGTCTTCTTCCTGTTCATGGCCGGCGCCGCCTGGCTCGTGGACAATACGATGCGCAACCTCGAGGCGCTGGGGAAGGACTTCGACTTCGGCTTTCTCTGGAACCGCGCGGGCTACGACATCAGCCAGCGGCTGGTGGACTATACCAACGACAGCACCCATGGCCGGGCCATGCTGGTGGGGCTGCTCAACACGCTGCTGATCGCGTTGCTGGGCTGCATGGCGGCCACCGTGATCGGCGTCCTCGTGGGCGTGCTCCGGCTGTCGCGGAACTGGATCGTCGGGCGGCTGATGACCGTCTATGTCGAGGTCTTCCGCAACGTGCCGCTGCTCCTCTGGATCCTCCTGATCTATGCGGTCTTCAGCGAGGCCACGCCCGCGCCCAACGCCTTCCGCCCGAACCCCGAGACCGGGATCGCGGACCGCTCGATGTTCCTCGATGCGATCGCGGTCACGAACCGCTACACCGCCCTGCCGAACCCGGTCTTCAGCCGCGAGCTGGGCTGGCTCGATCTCGGCCTCTTCTACGTCAACATGGATGTGCTGGCGGTGATCGGGGCCATCATCGCGGGCTGGTTCATCAACCGCAGCGTCAAGGCGCGCGCCACCCGCATTCAGGAGGCCACGGGCGAGCGTCCGGCGACCTGGTGGTCGTCGCTGCTCCTGCTCGTCGGACTGCCGGTGGCGGTGCTGCTGGCGCTCGGCTTCCATCTCGAGTTCCCCGAGCTCCGCGGCTTCAACTTCGTCGGCGGCCTGAACGTCTCGAACTCCTTCATGGCGCTCTGGCTGGCGCTCTCGCTCTATACCGGTGCCTTCATCGCCGAGATCGTGCGGGGGGGCATCCTCGCCGTCTCGCGCGGCCAGTCCGAGGCGGCCTTTGCGCTCGGCCTGCGGCCGGGGCGGACGATGAACCTCGTGATCCTGCCGCAGGCGCTCCGGGTCATCATCCCGCCGCTCATCTCGCAATATCTGAACCTCACGAAGAACTCCTCGCTGGCCATCGCCGTGGGCTATCTCGACCTCCGCGGCACGCTGGGCGGCATCACGCTGAACCAGACCGGGCGCGAGCTCGAATGCGTGCTGCTGATGATGCTGATCTATCTTGCCATCAGCCTCGTCATTTCGGGGGTGATGAACGTCTACAACTCGGCCGTGAAGCTGAAGGAGCGCTGAGATGAGCGATACCCACGCCCAGACCGTGCCCTTCGTCCGCGAGACCATGCTGCCGCCGGTGGCCCCGCCTGCGAACGAGGCGGGCGTCGTCAGCTGGATGCGCCAGAACCTGTTCTCGGGGCCGCTCAACATCGCGCTGACGGTGCTCGGCCTCGTCGCCATCTACTATGTCCTCGAAGGCATCGTGCCGTGGCTCATGCGGTCGGTCTGGACGGCGGACACGCTCGCCCAGTGCCGCCAGATCATCACCGAGCGCTGGGGCGAGGGGGCCACCGGCGCCTGCTGGGCGGTGATCCGGGAACGCTGGCCGCAGTTCCTCTACGGCTTCTATCCGAACCACCTCTACTGGCGGCCGACGCTGACCTTCCTGCTGCTGTTCGTGGCGCTGGCGCCGATCCTGTTCGCGCAGGTGCCGCGCCAGATGCTGTGGTTCAGCCTTGCCTATCCGTTCCTCGCCTTCTGGCTGCTCTGGGGCGGCTCGATCTTCCTGCCGCTGGTGGCGGCGGCGGGCTTCCTGTTCGGCTGGCTGGCCTACAGGCTCGCCGCCCGGTTCGGCACCATCGCGGCAGTGGCAGCGGCGGCACTCGTCCCCGTGCTGTGGTGGCTTTTCCTCGCGGGCGACGTGTCCGACGATCTGGCGCGGCTCACCGGCCGCAGCTTCCCGCTCTGGCTCGAGGAGGTGCGCTCGGACAAGTTCGGCGGCTTCGTCCTCGCCGTCACCATCGGCGTCTCGGGCATCGCCCTCTCGCTTCCGCTGGGCATCATCCTCGCGCTCGGGCGGCGGTCGGACATGTTCCTCATCAAGGCGCTGTCGGTCTCGTTCATCGAGTTCATCCGCGGCGTGCCGCTCATCGCGCTGCTCTTCACCGCCTCGCTCCTGCTGAACTACTTCCTGCCGCCCGGCACCACCTTCGACATCATCCTGCGGGTCATCATCATGGTGACGCTCTTCGCCGCGGCCTATATCGCCGAGGTGATCCGGGGCGGGCTCGCCGCCCTGCCGCGCGGGCAGTACGAGGCGGCCGACGCCCTCGGGCTCGACTACTGGAAGGCGCAGCGGCTCATCATTCTGCCGCAGGCGCTGAAGATCTCGATCCCCGGCATCGTCTCGACCTTCATCGGCATGTTCAAGGACACCACGCTCGTCGTCTTCGTGGGCCTGCTCGATCCGCTGAAGGGCATCACCGACGCCGTGCGCGCCTCGACCGACTGGAAGGGCATCTACTGGGAGCCCTACATCTTCGTGGGCCTGATCTTCTTCGCCTTCAACTTCGCCATGTCGCGCTATTCGATGCATCTCGAGCGCCGGCTGAAGACCGACCATCGCTAAGGAACCGAACCCATGTCCGAAGCCATCGAACGCGCCATCGACCGCAGCCACATGCAGGTGAGCGACGAGGTCGCCATCCAGATCAGCCAGATGAACAAGTGGTACGGCAGTTTCCACGTCCTGCGCGACGTGAACATGACCGTCCACAAGGGCGAGCGGATCGTGATCTGCGGCCCCTCCGGCTCGGGGAAATCCACCCTGATCCGCTGCATCAACCGCCTCGAGGAGCACCAGTCCGGCCAGATCGTCGTGGACGGGATCGAGCTCACCTCGGACCTCAAGAACATCGACAAGGTGCGCTCCGAGGTCGGGATGGTGTTCCAGCACTTCAACCTCTTCCCGCATCTGACGATTCTGGAGAACTGCACCCTCGCGCCGATCTGGGTCCGCAAGACCCCGAAGAAGGAAGCCGAAGAGGTGGCGATGCACTACCTCAAGAAGGTCAAGATCCCCGAGCAGGCGCACAAATATCCGGGCCAGCTCTCGGGCGGGCAGCAGCAGCGGGTGGCGATCGCGCGCTCGCTCTGCATGAAACCCCGCATCATGCTCTTCGACGAGCCGACCTCGGCGCTCGACCCCGAGATGATCAAGGAGGTGCTCGACACGATGATCGAGCTGGCGGAAGAGGGGATGACCATGCTCTGCGTGACCCACGAGATGGGCTTCGCGCAGGCGGTGGCGAACCGGGTGATCTTCATGGACCAGGGCCAGATCGTCGAGCAGAACGAGCCGGGCGAGTTCTTCCGCAACCCGAAGTCGGAACGCACGAAGCTCTTCCTCAGCCAGATCCTCGGACACTGAGAGGGGCTTCTGCCGAATTCATGGGCGCCATCCGCAGGGGTGGCGCCTTTTTCGTGCCTCTGCCCCATTTTCGGGCAAACCCCGGCCGGAGAGACCCGCGCGCCTGCGACGGCGGGAGAGGTCTTGCGCGCGCCCGAGGTTGCTATCGTTCCGGTGAGACAAGCCGCCCGCCCGCGAGGAGGGACGGGCGTTCAGAAAGGGACAAGCACATGGCCAACATCACCTTCACCTCGCCGATCATGCACGGGCCCAAGACGGTCTATGCCGTGGCGGGCGACACCAAGACCATTCTCGCCGTCGCCGAGGAGCACCGGATCCCGATCCCGTTCGACTGCAAGGACGGCAACTGCGCGTCCTGCCTCATCGAAGTGACCTACGAGGAACCCTCGCTGCGCAAGGGCATCACGCTCACCGAGAAGGAGAAGGCCAAGCTGCGCGAGCTGGGCAAGATCACCGCACAGGAGATCCAGGATGCGGAGGTGCTCGACCTTCCGCCGCGCTACCGGCTGGCCTGCCAGTTCATCGCGCGCGACGAGAACGTGACGGTGGCCTTCTCCGGCGAGCCCGGCGGCGCCTGAGCCGGAGCGGCGCCCGGCCTGCCGCGCCTGCCTGCGGCGGGCCCACGGGCCTTGACAGGTGACCCGCGGCGCGGGATGAAACGGGATCTCCCCGGGCTTTTCCGGGCCGGGGCCGGGCCGAGGGCCATCACAGGCCGCCTTCGCCGCGGTACAAATGCCGGACATGACCGGCAGGAAAGCGCACGCGACGATGGCGTCGTCGCGCGGAGGTCCGCCTCCGGTGCTGGCGGGGGCAACCCCGTGTCCGTCCTGTACGCCGGGACTCCTGAGGGGTCCCGTTCAGCGGGCCCCAGTCGATGAGGTCCGAGATGGAACGTCCCGAAAACTACCGTTTCCACAATGGCGAGAAGGCCGCGCTGCCCTTCCCGCCCGAGGAATACGAGGCCCGGCTCGAGGGCCTGCGCGACCTGATGGAGCTGCATTCGCTCGACGCGGTCGTGCTGACCTCGATGCACAACGTGGCCTACTATTCCGGCTTCCTCTACCTGTCGTTCGGCCGCCCCTACGCCTGTGTGGTCACTCCCACCGACTGCGTCACGGTCAGTGCGGGCATCGATGCCGGTCAGCCCTGGCGGCGGAGCGTGGGCGACAACATCACCTACACCGACTGGCAGCGCGACAACTTCTGGCGGACGGTCGCGCAGGTCACCGGCACGGGCCGGGCCATCGGCTGCGAAGCGGACCATCTGACCATGGTGCAGGCCGAGAAGCTGAACGCCTTCCTTAGGCCCTCGCGCGGCATGGACATCGCCCCCGGCACGATGGCGCAGCGGATGCTGAAATCTCCCGCAGAGATCGCGCTCATCCGACACGGCGCGCAGGTGGCGGATGTGGGCGGTTACGCCATCCGCGACGCGATCCGCGAGGGCGCGACCGAGCTCGAGATCGCCATGGCGGGGCGCGACGCAATGGAGCGCGAGATCGCCGCCCGCTTCCCCGAGGCCGAATATCGCGACAGCTGGGTCTGGTTCCAGTCGGGCCCGAACACCGACGGTGCGCACAACCCGGTGACGAACCGGGCGCTCCGGCGCGGTGACATCCTCTCGCTCAACTGCTTTCCGATGATCTCGGGCTATTACACCGCGCTCGAACGCACGCTGTTTCTGGGCGAGGTGGACGATGCCAGCCTGAAGATCTGGGAGGCGAATGTCGCCGCCCATGAATATGGCATCTCGCTGCTTCAGCCGGGGGCCTCCTGTGCCGACGTGACGGCGAAGCTCAACGCCTTCCTCGAAGAGCGCGACCTCCTGCGCTACCGCACCTTCGGCTACGGCCATTCCTTCGGCCTGCTCTCGCACTACTACGGCCGCGAGGCGGGGCTGGAACTGCGCGAGGATATCGAGACGGTGCTCGAGCCCGGCATGGTGATCTCGATGGAGCCGATGCTGACGCTCGGCGCAGGCCAGCCCGGCGCGGGCGGCTACCGCGAGCACGACATCCTCGTCATCACCGAGAAGGGGCCCGAGAACATCACGGGCTATCCCTACGGCCCCGGCTTCAACGTGGTGGGCTGAGGGGGCTCTCGCCCGGGGCAGGGCGGGCCGCGCGCGCAGGCGGTGCGGTCCGCCTGCAAGCTCATGACCCATCGCAGGCTGCGGCGGGCCGGACCACAGGCGGCCTGCCGCGTCATGCCGTCATGTGCGCCGTCGATCTTGCCGCGTCGGCCTCCACGACGGCGGCAGTCCGAGCGTTGCAGAACCGTCATCCGTCCGTCATGCGGGCTTCATCCAAAGCGGCCATCCCTCGGCCGAACGACAAGAGGGATGCTCCATGTCCATGAAACTCGCCGGGATGACCTCGGCCCTTGCGCTGGCCGCGGCCGCGCCGGTGCTGGCAGAGACCAGCTTCAACCGCATCGCGACCTTCGCCACCACCGCCAACATGGCCGCGGGCGAGGACACGAGCCGCCCGACTTCGGCCGAGATCGTCTCGGTGTCCGAGGACGGACTGACGCTGATCTACACCGACAGCCCGCTGGGAGTGGTGGGCCTCATCGACATCACCGATCCCGAGGCGCCGAAGCCGCTCGGCACTATCGCCATGGGCGGAGAGCCCACCACGGCCGTGATCGCGGGTGCGCGCGCCTATGTCGCCGTCAATACCTCCGAGAGCTATACGGCGCCCTCGGGCAAGCTCGTGACCGTGGATCTCGAGAGCCGCAAGGAGGTGGCCTCCTGCGATCTCGGCGGCCAGCCCGACTCGGTCGCCAAGGCGCCGGACGGCTCGTTCCTCGCCATCGCCATCGAGAACGAGCGCGACGAGGAGGTGAACGACGGAGCCCTGCCGCAGATGCCCGCGGGATTCCTCGTGAAGCTGCCGCTGACCGAGGCGGGGGCCGACTGCGCGGCCCTCGAGCGGATCGATCTGACCGGCCTCGCCGCCATCGCGCCCGAGGATCCCGAGCCGGAGTTCGTCTCGGTCAACGAGGCCGGCGACATTGCCGTGACGCTGCAGGAGAACAACGAGGTGGTGATCGTCGCGGCCGACGGCACGATCAGCCATTTCCCGGCCGGCACGGTCGATCTCGACGGGATCGACACGAAGAAGGACGGCCGCCTCTCCTTCACCGACCGTCAGGAGGGCCGCCTGCGCGAGCCCGACGGGATCAAGTGGATCGGCACCGACCATCTCGCCACCGCCAACGAGGGCGACTGGAACGGCGGTGCGCGCGGCTGGACGATCTTCTCGCGCGACGGGCAGGTGGTCTGGGAGGCGGGCGCGAGCCTCGAGCGCGCCATCGCCGCCATCGGCCATTATCCCGAGCACCGGTCGAAGTCGAAGGGGGTCGAGGTGGAGTCGGTCGAGGTGGCGAGCTTCGGCGGCACGCCCCTCGCGTTCGTGGCCTCCGAGCGCGCCTCGGTGGTGGCGGTCTACGACCTGACCGATCCGTCGGCGCCGCGCCTCCTCCAGATCCTGCCTTCGGGCATCTCGCCGGAAGGCGTGGTGGCGATCCCCGGGCGCGACCTCCTCGTGACCGCGAACGAGGCCGACCTGCGCGAGGACGGCGGCGCGCCCGCCCATGTGATGATCTACCGGCGGGGCGAAGGCCCTGCGGCCTATCCCACCCTCACCTCCGAGGGCAGCGACCCGCTCATCGGCTGGGGCGCCCTGTCGGCGCTCGCCGCCGACGCCCGGACGCCGGGTCAGCTCTGGGCCGTCTCGGACAGCGTCTATTCGATGGCGCCCACGATCTACCGGATCGACGCGACCGCCACCCCCGCGCGCATCACGGAGGCGATCCCGGTCACGCGGATGGGCCAGCCCGCCCAGAAGCTCGACCTCGAAGGGATCGCGACCGATGGCGAGGGCGGCTTCTGGCTCGCCTCCGAGGGCAACAGTGCCAAGCTCGTGCCCCACGCGATCTACCATGTCGACGGCAAGGGCCGGATCGACGAGGAGATCCCGTTTCCGGCCGAGCTTCTGGCGGGCGAGACCCGCTTCGGCCTCGAGGGGATCGCGAAGGTGGGCGACGTGCTCTGGATGGCCGTGCAGCGCGAGTGGAAGGACGATCCGAAGGGGCAGGTGAAGCTTCTGGCCTACGACCTCGGAGATGAAAGCTGGGGCGCCGTGCGCTACCCGCTCGACGCGCCGGCGGAAGGTGCCTGGATGGGGCTGTCGGAGCTGACCGTCCACGGCGACTGGGCCTGGCTCATCGAGCGCGACAACCGGGTGGCCGACGCGGGGGCGGCGAAGCGTCTGACCCGCGTGGCCCTGTCGGACCTGAAGCCCGCGCCGCTCGGCTCGGAGCTGCCGCTGGTGAAGAAGGAGGTCGTCCGCGATCTGGTGCCCGATCTTCAGCGGCTGAACGGCTATGTCCCCGACAAGGTCGAAGGCTTCGCCATCGATGCGGCGGGCACGGGCTATTTCGTCACCGACAATGACGGCACCGACGATGCCTCGGGCGAGACCCTGTTCTGGAGCGTGGATCAGCTTCCGGAATGAACCTGACACGGCCCCCCGGTGCGCCGGGGGGCCACTTCCGGGACTGGCGGCGCGTGCGGGGATGCTCGCCCCTCCCGTCCCCTTCGGGGCAGACCTCGCCCGCCCGGCGCAGGTGGCGTGCCGGGGTCCGGCCCCGCGCTTCGCAGAAAGCGGGCCGCGTGGCCCCCGTTCTCCACCGAGCTGCTCCCCGCGCATCCGCCAGTTGAGTCGCACAAGCGTCACCTCCGACCATCGGGAGGGGCCGTCCCCGGGGAAGAAGGTCTCGCTTCGGGGCCGGAGCGCGCCTGTTTTCCCGCGCGAGGGCCGAAATTGGGTCGGAAGTGGACCCGACGGGCCACGGTTGCGGCCTTCCTGCGCCGGGGGACTTGACGGGATCGCGTGCGCCATGTCCGATCGATCGGATTTCCCGCCCCTCCAGATGGATTGATCGTGACCAGCCGCATTCTCTCATACGCGCTGATGGCGCTGCTACCGTTCCTCGCCGCCTGCGCGCAGGCGCCGGCCCCCGAGACGCCGAAGGAGCATCCGCTCTATCCCGGCATCCAGGATGGCGAGTTCTTCATCGAGCCGGTGCCCACGCGGTATCTGACGCCCGACACGGTGCGGCAGGAGGTGGCCTACAACGGCCCCGAGAAGCCGGGCACCATCGTCGTCGATACGTTCGCGCGGCGGCTCTATTATGTGACGGAAGAGGGCCGCGCCATGCGCTATGCCATCGCCGTCGGCCGGGCGGGCCTCGCCTTCCGCGGCAATGCCAAGGTGCAGCGCAAGCGCGAGTGGCCCTCATGGCAGCCCACGGCCAACATGATCCGCACCCAGCCCGAGATGTATGCGCCCTATGCGGCGGGCCTGCCCGGCGGGCTCCAGAACCCGCTCGGCGCGCGGGCGCTCTATCTCTACCGCGGCGGGCGGGACACGATGTTCCGCATTCATGGCACAGTGCAGAATGCCTCCATCGGGCACGCCACCTCGGCGGGCTGCATCCGGCTGTTCAACCAGGATGCGATCGACCTCTACGGTCGCGTGAACCTCGGCACCCCGGTCAAGGTCCGCACCGAGGCGGAGTCGCTCGCGCTCGAGGGGCAGTTCCACGACGACCGCTACGGCCGCATCGCGCCGGGCCCGGCCGAGCCGCTGACCGAGGAGGAGCGCATCCTTCTGTCGGGCGTGCCGGCCCAGACGCGCTGAGGCGCCGCTGCCGCGCGCGCCGGGCAGCCGGTGCGCGCAGACAGGTCAGAGACGGATGACGTAATCCTTGACCGTCGTCTCGATCACTTCCCAGGTGCCCTCGAAGCCGGGCCGGATGATCCAGCTGTCGCCCGCCCGCAGCGTCACCGCCTCGCCCGCGGCCGAGGTCAGGATCGAGTGTCCCTCGAGGATGCGGATATATTCCCATTCCTCGTAGCGCACGCGCCACTTGCCCGGCGTCGATTGCCAGATGCCGCAGAAGAGGCCGTCGCGCTCCTCGAGGTTCCAGGTCGTATGGACCGGATCGCCCGCGATCAGCCGGTCGGGGGCGGGGCGCTCGATCTCGGGGGCAACGGCCTCGCGGCTCAGGCGGATCAGGTGGCTCATGTCTCTCTCCTCGGGGGCAGGGGGCCAGCATCGGGGCCCCCGCAGAACAGTCAAGAGGAAGCGGCCGGGCAAGAAGCCACGTCCGCACGGACACTTGCCTTCTGGTCCTTCGCGCCGTTGGCCTTTATACCCGGTTCCGACGGTTCCTCTGGGGGAGAGCAGCTATGAGCGTGAACAGTCCCGTCCGCCCGGTCATGGCGGCCGACATCCTGGCGCGGAAGGGGGGCGAGCCCATCGTCTGCCTGACCGCCTACACCACGCCCATGGCGCGGCTGGTGGATGCGCACTGCGACCTCACGCTGGTGGGCGACAGCCTCGGCATGGTGGTTCACGGCCTGCCCACCACGCTCGGCGTGACCATGGAGATGATGATCCTGCACGGGCAGGCGGTGGCGCGCGGCACCTCGCGCTCGATGCTGGTGGTCGACATGCCCTTCGGCAGCTACGAGGAGAGCCCCGCGCAGGCCTTCGCCAATGCGCGCCGCCTGATGGCCGAGACGGGCTGCGCCGCGGTGAAGCTCGAGGGCGGCCAGCACATGGCCGAAACGATCCGCTTCCTCGTCGCGCGCGGCGTGCCGGTCATGGCCCATATCGGGCTCACGCCGCAGGCGGTGAATGCGCTCGGCGGCTACAAGGTGCAGGGCCGCGGCGCCGATGCCGAGCGGGTGATGGAGGATGCCATCGCCGTGGCCGAGGCCGGGGCCTTCTCGGTCGTGCTCGAGAAGGTGCCGGACGGACTGTCGCAGCGCATCACCCAGCGCATCGCGATCCCCACCATCGGCATCGGGGCCTCGGCCCACTGCGATGGGCAGGTGCTGGTGCTCGACGACATGCTGGGGCTCTTCGCCGACTTCCGGCCGAAGTTCGTCAAGCGGTACGGCGAGCTCGGCGCCTCCGCCGACGAGGCCATCGCCACTTATGCGGCCGAGGTCCGGGCCCGGCGCTTCCCCGCACCCGAACATGTCTTCGCCGACGAGCTGAAGGGAAAGGCGCAGTGATGCCTCCGGTCCTTCGGACGGTGGCCGAGCTGCGCGCCCGGGTCTCGGACTGGAAGGCCGCGGGCGAGACGGTGGGGGTCGTTCCCACCATGGGCGCGCTGCACGAGGGGCATTTGAGCCTCGCCCGCCGCGCCCGGGCCGCCTGCGACCGCGTGATCGTCACGATCTTCGTGAACCCCAGGCAATTCAACAATCCCGCGGATCTTGAGAAATATCCCCGGACAGAGGCGCAGGACGCGGCGCTTCTGGCCTCCGTGGGGGTCGATGCGGTCTTCGCGCCCGGACCGGAGGAGGTCTATCCGCGGGGCTTCGCCACCAATGTCTCGGTCTCGGGCGTGAGCGAGCCGCTCGAAGGCGCGCACCGGCCGGGTCATTTCGACGGGGTGGCGACGGTGGTCGCGAAGCTCTTCGGCATGACGCGGGCGGATCGCGCCTTCTTCGGCGAGAAGGACTGGCAGCAGCTGATGGTCGTGCAGCGGCTGGTGGCGGATCTGAACATTCCCGTCACGATCGAGGGCTGCGCCACCGTGCGCGAGGCCGACGGGCTGGCGCTCTCGTCCCGCAACCGGCGCCTGTCGGTCGAGGGGCGGGCCCGGGCACCGGCGCTGGTGCGTGCGATGCAGGCTGCCGCCGAAGCGATGCGCGGGGGCCGGGCCATCCCCGAGGCGCTTGCCGAGGCCCGCGCGGCGGTGCTGGCCGCGGGCTTCGAGACGGTGGATTATCTCGAGCTGCGCACGGCCGACCTTCTCCTGCCGATGGAGCGGCTTCAGGGCGAGGGCCGGCTCCTCGCTGCGGCGACCCTCGATGGCGTGCGGCTGATCGACAATATTCCCGTCTGAGACCCTGTCGGGCGGCCGACGCATCTAGGGATCTCGCCCCCGGCAGCCGCTTCCAACGCGCTTTCTCTGGCCGCCGGGCTCATTGCCGCCCCCGCCCGTCACTCGGGGGCGAGCAGATCCGCCAGCACCAGCGCCATGACCTTCGCGCTGTCGACCATGTCCGCGATGCCCACCCATTCGTCCGGCTGGTGCGCCAGATGCAGCAGCCCCGGCCCATAGGCGATGCAGTTCTTCAGCTTGCCGATCCGGTCGATGTGCTTCTGATCGTAGGTGCCGGGCGAGACCACATATTCCGCCTGCCGCGCCAGAACGCGCTCGATGGCGGCGGCGGTCGAGCGCACCACCGGCGCGTCGCGGTCGGTGAGGGTGGGGCGCACCTCGAACAGGTCGCGGATCTCGAAGGCGAAGCCCGGCCGCGCCTCGGCCAGCCGCTCGGCCAGGGCGCGCAGCTCGGCCTTCACCTCGTCCAGATCCTCCTCGATCAGGAAGCGGCGGTCGATCACGATGCGGCAGCGGTCGGCCACGCAGGGCGCGGGCAGGCCGGTGTAGCCCGGCTCGGGCTCGGGCTCGCCGCCGTGGATCGAATTGATGTTGAGCGTGGATTGCCGCGCCCCCTCGGGCGTCACCGGCATGGCGGTGGTGCGAGTGGCCAAAAGCGGATAGAGCCGCTCCTCGATCTCGGCCAGAAGCGCGCCCATGTGCCGGATCGCGCTGTCGCCGAGGAAGGGCATCGAGCCATGGGCGATGCGCCCCTGCGTCTCGACCTCGGCCCACCAGACGCCGCGATGGCCGAGGCAGATCCGGTCCTTGTGCAAGGGTTCGGGGATCAGCACATGCTGGACATGGGCGAAACGGCCCTGCCGGGCCAGATAGGCCACGCCGCCGAAGCCGCCCGACTCCTCGTCGGCGGTGGCCGAGATCTCGATGCTGCCGGCGAAATCCGGGCAGACGGCAAGGAAGGCCTCGGCCGCGATCACCGAGGCCGCGAGACCGCCCTTCATGTCGCAGGCGCCGCGTCCGTAGAGCCGGTCGCCCTCGACCTCGGCCCCGAACGGGTCGCGCGTCCAGCCGTGGCCCACCTCGACCACGTCGTGATGCGAGTTGAAATGCACGCAGTCGCCGTCCCGCGCGCCCTGCCGCCGGGCGATCAGGTTCCAGCGCGGATAGGTCTCGGAATCGCCGGGCGCGCCGTGGGCCCGCACCAGCTCGACCTCGAACTGCGGCGCGAGACGGGCCGCCAGCATGTCGCAGAGCGCGCGGTAGTTCCGCCCCGGCGGGTTCAGTGTGGGAATGCGCACGAGATCCTGCGTCAGCGCCACCAGATCGGCGCGGCGGGCCTCGACTTCGGCGATGAGGCGGCGGTCATCCATCCCGCCAGACTGCCCCGACCGGCCCCCCGAGGGCAACAGCGCGGCCATGTGCCCGATACCGCGACTTTGCGTCCTGCGCTACAACGGCGCAACGGTCCGCCGGGGCCGCCAACGGAAGGGAGACGGCAAGAATGATCCTCGGATTTCTGAAACTTGCGCTGGTGGGCTTCGTACTGCTCACGATCCTCTATGTGCTCATCCGGATCTACGCCCGGTCCCTCCGCCGCGAGGCGCTGGAGAACGAATATGACGAGGGCCATGGCGACGGCCCGCGCGAAGCCTATATCGAAGCTGGCATGAGGGACTACGAGCACAGCCTGCGCAAGAAGCTGATCCTGCTCGTCTACATCGTGCCGGCCATCATCTTTGCGGCCGTGTTCTGGACCTTGAATAACCCGTGAGGTAGTTATGCGTTATCTGAAGTGGACGGTTCCAGCGGTTGCGGCGCTTCTGGTGATTTCCTTCCTGCACTACACCCTGCCCCGTCATGACGTGGTGCGGATCGTGGGCACCAACACGCAGCGGATGGATCTGGGCGAGAACGCCTTCTTCTTCGCGTCGCCCGATGCGGGGACCAACACCGCCACGGCGGGCAACCGCGATATCAAGTTCATCAACGCCGTGCGTCCGAACGGCAAGACAATCGTCTATCGCAACGAGGATACCGGCTGGGGCTGGCCGCCTTACTTCAAGGTGAACAGCTTCGACATTCAGGCGAAGGCGACCGACCTCACCTCGACCGAGGCCGAGCCGAAATGGGTGGTGGTCACGCGCTACGGCTGGCGCAACCAGCTTTTCACCACTTTCCCGAACGCGGTGAAGCTGCGCGAGGTCGCAAGCCCCGAGGTCACCGTGATCCCGTGGTTCAACATCTTCTTCTTCGTGGCGCTGGGCGGGCTTGCCATCCTTGCCCGCGGCATGTGGATGCAGTTCCGCGAGCGCACTATCGACCCGGCGCTCGAGGACATGGGCGATGCCTGGGACCGCGAGTCGGGCCTGGCCCGCAAGCGCACCCGCACCAATGTGGGCCGCTTCAAGGCCTGGATGCGCTCGCTGCGGAGCTGAGAGCGGCAGCAGCACGGTCTCCTCGCCCCGGTTGTTCCCGCCGGGCGGACCCGAAAGGAAAGGCGCCGGAGTCCCCGCGGACTCCGGCGCCTTCGTCTGCGGAGGGGGCTTCAGCCGCGGAGTGTGGCTCCGGTCGCCTTCGCCACCTTCTCGACGATCTTCGCCGAGACGGCCTCGATGTCCTTGTCGGTCAGCGTCCTGTCGGTCGGCTGCAGCCGCACCGTCAGCGCGAGCGACTTCTTGCCCGCCCCCATCTGCGCCTCGGCCTTGTCGCCCGAGAACTGGTCGAAGACCCGCACGCTCTCGATCAGCGCCTTGTCCGCGCCCTGAGCTGCATTCACCAGCGTCAGCGCCTCGACCGAGGCATCCACCACGAAGGCGAAGTCGCGCTCGACCGCCTGCAGATCCGACAGTTTCAGCGCGGGCCGGGTGGGCGTCTTGACCTTCGGCAGCGGCACATTGGCCACGAGGATCGTGAAGGCCACCGCAGGCCCCTTCACATCCATCTCGCGCAGGATCTTCGGATGAACCTCGCCGAAGGTCGCGAGCAGGTTCGGCCCGAGGCCCACGGCGCCCGAGCGGCCGGGATGCCACCAGCCCGGCACCTTGCGGCTGATCTGCATCTTCGCCGGAGCGCCGACGGCCGCCAGCACCGCCTCGGCATCGGCCTTGGCGTCATAGACATCGACCGGGCGGCGCGAGCCGAACGGGTCCCGCGGCGCCGACGCGCCGACGAGAAGGCCCGTCGCCTGCAGCTGCTGCTCGCCCGGTTCGCCGCCCGCGAAGACCGGCCCGATCTCGCAGAGCGCCATGTCGGCGAAGCCGCGCGCCTGATTGCGGGCCGCCGCGCGCAGCAGGCCCGGCAGCAGGTCGGGGCGCAGGTGGGTCATCTCGGAGGAGATCGGGTTCTCGACCCGCACCGCCTCGGAGCCGCCGCCGAAGAGCTTCGCCGCCGCTTCGTCGATGAAGCTGTAGGTCACGCATTCATTGTAGCCGAGCGCCGCCAGCGTCCGCCGCGCCGCCTGCTCGCGCACCTGCAGGGGCGTCAGGATCGGCTTCGGCACGCCCGCCTGCGCGCGGGGCAGGGGCTTGCCCTGAAGCTTCGTCAGCGAGGCGACCCGGGCGATCTCTTCCACCAGATCCGCTTCGCCCTGCACGTCCGGCCGCCAGGAGGGCGGCGCGGCCAGCTCGCCCTCGAGCGTGAAGCCGAGCGCCTCGAGCGTGGTGCGCTGTTCGGCCTCGGGGATCTCCATGCCGACGAGGCTCACCACGCGCTTCGGATCGAAGCGGTAGGCGCGGGACGTGTCCGGCACCGCGCCGTCCATCACCACCTCCGAGGCTTCGCCGCCGCAGAGATCGAGGATCATCCGGGTGGCCAGCTCCAGCCCCGGCAGGGTGAAGGCCGGATCCACGCCGCGCTCGAAACGGTAACGCGCGTCCGAGACGATCTTCAGTGCGCGCCCCGTGGCGGCAATGGTGATCGGATCCCAGTAGGCGCTCTCGAGGAAGACGTCGGTCGTCTCCTCGGTGCAGCCCGAGAGTTCACCACCCATGATGCCCGCGAGCGACTCCGGCTGGGCATCGTCCGAGATCAGCATCTGGCCCGGCCGCAGCTTGTAGGTCTTGCCGTCGAGGGCCAGCAGCTCCTCGCCGCCCTCTGCGGCATGGATGCGCAGGCCGCCCGTGATCTTGGCCACATCGAAGACATGGAGCGGCCGGTTCAGCCCGATGGTGAAATAGTTGGTGATATCCACCAGCGCCGAGATCGGCCGCAGCCCCACGCTGCGCAGGCGCGCCTGCAGCCAGTCGGGCGAGGGGCCGTTCTTCACGCCGCGGATGGTGCGACCGGCGAAGAGCGGGCAGCCCTTCTCCTTCAGCGCCGCCTCGATCGTCACCGAGACCGGCGAGGGGAAGAGGCCCGGCACCGGCTCGACGGGCAGGGGTTTCAGCCGGCCGAGGCCGCGGGCGGCCAGATCGCGCGCAAGGCCGCGCACGCCCAGACCGTCGGGGCGGTTCGGGGTGATCTTCACTTCGATCGTGGGGTCGTTCACGCCCTTGTAGTCGATGAAGCGCATCCCCATCGGCGCATCCTCGGGCAGGTCGATGATCCCGTCGTGATCGTCCGACAGCATCAGCTCGCGCTCCGAGCAGAGCATCCCGTTCGATTCGACGCCGCGGATCACGCCGGGCTTGAGGTCGACGCCGGTGCCGGGGACATGGGTGCCCACCGGGGCGAAGACCCCCACGAGGCCGGTGCGGGCGTTGGGCGCGCCGCAGACCACCTGCACCTCCTCGGAGGGCGCGTCGGGGCCGTTGGGCCAGGTCGCCACGCGGCAGAGCCGCAGCCGGTCCGCATTCGGATGCGGCTGGGCCTCGATCACGCGGCAGATGCGGAAGGCGCCCAGCACCTTGACCGGATCCTCCACCCCCTCGACCTCATGGCCGAGGTCGGTCAGCGCGGTCACGATCTCGTCGAGCGGGGCCTCGGTCTCGAGGTGATCCTTCAGCCAGGACAGGGTGAATTTCATCGGGCGCCCCTCGGAATTGTTGCGGTTCGGGCCTTAGCGCAAACGGGCGGGAAGGGAAAGGCCGCGGCGCCTGCGCGGGCCGCGGCCGTCAACCCTTTCTCCAGCTTTTCGGGCGAGGCTGAGGCATGGACCTCGATCTCATCCCCCGCACGGGCCGCCGTCTCTTCCTGCTTCTGCGGCTCTGCCTTCTCGCGGCCCTCATTGCGCCGCTCGGACTGACCCTCGCCGCCTCGGGCGAAGCCGTCCAGATCACGCCGCCTCCGCCTCCGGCGGGTGCGGCTACCCCTCGTCCGGTGCGGCCGCGGCCCTGTCCCTGGCGGACGGGGCCCGCGCCCGCGGCGCCCTGAGGCAGGGGTGGTGCTCCGGGCGCGGACGCCCGGAGCCGCGGCTCAGAAGCCGAACTTCGGCAGCGACAGGGCGGGCAGGCTCAGCTCGGGCAGCGAGAGGCGCGGCAGCGTCAGCTCCGGCAGCTGCGCGCGCACCGCGGCCCAGTCGATGTAGGTGGACAGATAGCCCACCGTCAGCATGGCGAGCACCAGCAGCATCATGCGGAAGCCCTGCGCCGAGAAGCGGAAGGCCAGCTCCTTGCGGTAGAGATCCTCGATCAGCTGGTCCTGCAACCGCCGTGCGGCGGTGGCATCGTCGGTGGCGTTCGTCAGCACGCGATGCGCCGCGATCTGATCCACCTGCGACAGGCCGAAGCCCAGCCGCAGCACGAAGGGCAGGCAGCAGACGGCGAGCCCGATCAGCAGCAGCCGCCCCGGTTGCCAGGTGGGGATCGAAAAGGCGAGCATGAGGTCCGCCCCGAGCAGCACGGCCCAGAGGGCCACCAGCGTCGCGCTGCGCACCTCGACCTTGCGGAGGAAGGACTGCAGCACCTCCTGTGCTTCCGGGCTGCGCTCGGTGACATTGCCGGCCGCATTGGCCTGAAGCTGGCCGTAGAGCTGGAACCGCTTCCGCCACATCGGATAGAGCCTTGCGGCCGGATATTCGGGATAGCGGAACTGACGGCGCAGCTCGAGATAATAGACCGCGGCGAAATACCAGACGACGAGGGTCGCCGCGATGACGTTCTGGATGGTGACGATGTTGTGCACGCTAACCATGACCGGACCCTTTACCAAGATCCGGTCAAGGTATCAGCGCGAGAGGCCCCCGGCCAGATCGGGCATGTCCAGAGCGGCAAAGCCATAGTGACGCAGCCAGCGCAGGTCGCTTTCGAAGAAGGCGCGCAGGTCCGGGATGCCGTATTTCAGCATGGCGATCCGGTCGATCCCCATGCCGAAGGCGAAGCCCTGCCACTCGTCGGGGTTCACACCGGCCGCGGCCAGCACCTTCGGATGCACCATGCCCGAGCCGAGAATCTCGAGCCAGCCGTCGCCCTCGCCGATCCTGAGCTGGCCGCCCTCCCACGAGCAGCGGATATCGACCTCGGCCGAGGGCTCGGTGAAGGGGAAGTGCGAGGCGCGGAAGCGCAGCTCGACCGAAGGCACCTCGAAGAAGGCGCGGCAGAATTCCTCGAGCACCCATTTGAGATTGGCCATCGAGATATCGCGGTCGATGGCGAGGCCTTCGACCTGATGGAACATCGGCGTGTGGGTCTGGTCCATGTCCATGCGATAGACGCGGCCGGGCGCGATCACCCGGATCGGCGCGCCCTGCGCCTGCATGGCCCGGATCTGCACCGGCGACGTATGGGTGCGCAGGACGTGCGGCGGGCGGTCGTCGCCCTCGGCGCGCGCCATGAAGAAGGTGTCGTGCTCCTGCCGGGCCGGGTGCTCGGGCGGGATGTTCAGGGCATCGAAGTTGAACCAGTCGCTCTCGACCTGCGGGCCTTCCGCCACGGCGAAGCCCATGTCGGCGAAGATCGCGGTCAGTTCGGCCATGACCTGGCTCACCGGATGGATGGTGCCCGCCCGCCGCGGCCGGCCGGGCAGGGTCACGTCGAGCCATTCGGTCTTCAGCCGCGCATCGAGCGCCGCATCGGCCAGCCCCTGCTTGCGGGCGCGCAGGCTCGCGTCGATCTCGTCGCGCAGCCGGTTCAGCGCGGCGCCGGTGGTCTGGCGCTCCTCGGGCGACATCTGGCCCAGTTCGCGCATCTTCAGGCTGATCTCGCCCTTCTTGCCCAGGGCTGCCAGCCGGACTTCCTCGAGCGCGGCCTCGTCGGCGGCGCTGGAGATGGCCTCGATATATTTGCCTCTGAGCGTGTCGAGCGCGGTCATGTCAGCCTCCGATGCAGGTGAGCGGGTGCTACCGGCAGAGGGCCGCTTTGTCCAGAGCGCCGCCGCCCGGCGGCCGGCCCGGCAGAGGCTGCCCGAGGCAGATGCGTGGTGACCTCGGCCTGGACGGCCGGGACAGGGCCCCGGACATGAGAAGGCCCCGCCACCCGGACGGGTGCGGGGCCTGCCCTGAAGCGGTCGGAGGCCTCAGGCCAGCGCGGCCTTGGCCTGCGCGGCGATCGCGTTGAACGCTTCCGGCTCGTGCACGGCGAGATCGGCCAGCACCTTGCGGTCCACCTCGATGCCGGCTTTCGACAGGCCGTTGATGAAGCGCGAGTAGGTCATCTCGATGTCGAACAGCCGGACGGCCGCGTTGATCCGCTGGATCCAGAGCGCGCGGAAGTTGCGCTTGCGGGCCTTGCGGTCGCGGGTTGCATACTGGTTGGCCTTGTCGACGGCCTGGGTCGCGGTGCGGAAGTTCGTGGAGCGGGCGGCGTAGTAGCCCTTCGCCTGCTTGATGACCTTGCGGTGGCGGGCGTGCGTGACCTTGCCGGACTTGACGCGGGACATGTGAAGCTCTCCTTACCGGTCGTAGGGCATGTATTTCTTGACGATCTTCGCGTCCGCGTCGGACAGGATCATGGTCCCGGTCACGTCGCGGATGAACTTCGTCGAGCGTTTGATCATGCCGTGGCGCTTGCCGGCGGGGCCGGCCTTCACCTTGCCGGTGGCGGTGAAGCTGAAGCGCTTCTTCGCCGCGGACTTGGTCTTCATCTTGGGCATTTCCATCTCCTCTTTCGAGTGGGTCAAGCACGACTCGGCATGCCTCTCCGGCCGGCCGTGCGGGTTTGAAGGCCGCTCCCATAACGGGGAGCGGCCCCGGGTGCAAGCGGAAAGCCTATTCCGGATCGCCGCTGTAGATCAGCCGCTCGTCGCAGGGGGCGACGCGCAGGATGTTCGTGGTGCCGCGCACGTTGAAGGGCACGCCCGCGACCACGGCGATCTGCTCGTGCTCCTGCGCGAACCCGTCGGACAGTGCCGCCCGCGCGGCGCAGATGACTGCGCCCTTGAACCGCTCCTGCGGCGCGGTGACGACGCAGTGCGTCCCCCAGGTGAGCGACAGACGCCGCGCGGTCTCGACCAGCGGTGTCAGCGCGAGGATCGGCACGCGCGGCCGCTCGCGCGCCACCAGCGACACGGTCTTGCCGGTCTGGGTGAAGCAGCAGATGGCCTTGATCGGCGTCGTCTCGGCGATCTCGCGCGCGGCCGCCACGATGGCATCGGCGACCGAGGCGCGCTTGGCTGCGCGCGAGGCCTCGATGATGTCGCGGTAGACGGGATCGCTCTCGACCGAGATGGCCGTGTTGTTCATCGTCATCACGGCTTCGATCGGGTAGGAGCCCGCGGCAGATTCGGCCGAGAGCATGACCGCGTCGGCGCCCTCGTAGATGGCGGTCGCCACGTCCGAGACCTCGGCGCGGGTGGGCATGGGCGAGTCGATCATCGACTCGAGCATCTGGGTGGCCACGATCACGGGCTTCGCCGCCGCACGGGCGCCGCGCACGAGGCGCTTCTGGATCGGCGGCACCGCCTGAACGGGCAGTTCGACCCCGAGGTCGCCGCGCGCCACCATGATCCCGTCGGAGACGGCGAGGATCGCGTCATAGGCCTTCACGGCCGCGGGCTTCTCGATCTTCGACAGGATCGCCGCCCGGCCGCGGGCGAGGCTGCGCGCCTCTTCCACATCCTCGGGGCGCTGCACGAAGGAGAGGGCGAGCCAGTCCACGCCGAGTTCGCAGACGAATTCGAGGTCGCGGCGGTCCTTCTCGGAGAGGGCGGCGAGGGGCAGAACCACGTCGGGCACGTTCACGCCCTTGCGGTTCGAGATCGTGCCGCCCACCGTCACGATGCAGTCGGCGAAGTCCGGGCCGCAGTCGGCCACCTCGAGGCGGATCTTGCCGTCGTTGACGAGGAGCGACGATCCCGGCTCGAGCGCCGCGAAGATCTCGGGGTGGGGCAGGTTCACGCGCTCGGCGGTGCCCGGCGCGGGGTCGAGGTCGAGCCGGAAGCGGCCGCGCTCGACCAGCTCTTCGGAGCCGTTGGCGAAGGTGCCGACGCGGAGCTTCGGCCCCTGCAGGTCGGCGAGGATGCAGACCGGAGTCCCGGTGTCGGCCTCGATCTGGCGCAGCATCTGGTGGCGCGCCCGGATGTCGTCATGCGATCCGTGGCTCATGTTGAGCCGGAACACGTCCGCACCCGCTTCGAACAGCGCGCGGATGGTGGCATAGTCGTTGGAGGCCGGCCCCAGGGTGGCCACGATCTTTACATTGCGAAGGCGTCTCATCCTGCCTCGTTTCCTTGTCGTTCCATCGATGTCGTGGTGGGCCGGTCCCTCTATGGCCCAAAGCCCGCGGCACGGCAACTGGCGCTTTTCTACGATGCGTCCTAAACCGGACCCCTGACAGGGATGTGACGGAGACCCGGATGACCGCCTTCGAGATCGTGGGAGCGGACCGCCCCTCGCGCTGGCTCGTGACCTGCGACCATGCCTCCAACAGGGTGCCGCCCGAGGTGGCGGGCGGCGATCTGGGCCTGCCTGCGGCCGAGATGGGCCGCCACATCGCCTATGACGTGGGGGCTGCGGGGCTGGCGCGGGCGCTGGCGGATCGGCTCGACGGACCCTGCGTGCTCTCGACCTTCTCGCGGCTGGTGATCGATCCGAACCGGGGCGAGAAGGACCCCACGCTGGTGATGCGGCTCTATGACGGGACGATCATTCCCGCGAACCGGCATGTCGATGCGGCCGAGGTTGAGCGGCGGCTCGAGACGCTCCACCGACCCTATCATGCGGCGCTGGCGCGGCTGGCGGCGCGGCGGGCGGATACGGTGATCGTGGCGATCCACTCCTTCACCCCGCAGCTGCTGGGGCGCCCGCCGCGGCCCTGGCATGTGGGCATCCTCCATTCGCCGCTGAACGACCGCTTCAGCCGCGCGCTGATCGAGAGGCTTCAGGGAGAGCCCGATCTCTGCGTGGGCGACAACCAGCCCTACCTCGGTCATCTGCCGGGGGATTCCATCGACCGGCACGCGCTGCAACGCGACCGGCTGAACACGCTGATCGAGCTGCGCCACGACCTGATCCGCGAGGAGGGGCAGCAGACGGCCTGGGCCGAGCGTCTTGCGCCGATCCTCGAGGAAGTGCTGGCGGCGCTGCCGGACTGAGAACCGGCCGCGGCCTGTCGGGGGCGCCGCACCTATTGCGGTGCACGGCTCGTCCTGCCTCGGCGGCTTCGGCCTGTGCACGACGAACTCCGGCAATCGTGGACGGCACCGTCTCGAGATACCCCGGCTCCTGTGCCGCCCGGTCCGGGTCCAGAACCTGAGGGTGCTTCCGTGATCGCCGGGACTGCCGACGGCCAAAGCGGAACAGGCGGCCCGTCGGCCGCCCGTTTCCATCCGGAAAGGCCTGAGGGTCTTTCCTGCCCACGGTGGCCCCTGCTGGCCGGGGACGCAAAGCAGAACGGGCGGCCGAGGGGCCGCCCGTTTGCATCGGGGAAGGGATGTCTCAGACGGCGGCCTTGAGGCTCTCGTCGAGGTAGATCTCGCGCAGGCGGGCGGCGACGGGGCCGGGGGTGCCGGTGCCCACCGCCTTGCCGTCGATCTCGACCACCGGCATCACGAAGGCCGAGGCCGAGGTGAAGAAGGCCTCGTCGGCGCCCTGCGCTTCCTCGATGGTGAAGGGGCGCTCCTCGACCTCCATCTGCGCTTCGCGGGCGAAGCGGACGACGGCCGCGCGGGTGATGCCGTGCAGAATGTCGTTGGAGAGGTTGCGGGTGATGATCTTGCCGCCCTTCACGATATAGGCGTTGTTCGAGGTGCCCTCGGTCACGAGCCCGTCCTCGACGAACCAGGCATCGTCCACATGCGCCTTCTTGGCCGCCATCTTGGCCATGGACGGATAGAGGAGCTGCACCGTCTTGATGTCGCGCCGGCCCCAGCGGATGTCCGGGATCGAGATGACCTTGATGCCGACCTTGGCCGTGGGATTGGCGGCAAGGCCCGGCTTGGCCTGCGTGAAGAGGACGACCGTGGGTTTCGTATCCGCGGGCGGGAAGGCGAAGTCGCGGTCGCCCGGGTTGCCGCGGGTGATCTGGAGATAGATCAGCCCCTCATCGATCCCGTTCCGCCGGACCAGTTCGCGGTGCACCTCGAGCAGGTCCTCGGCATTCATCGGCGCGGTCATCTCGAGTTCGGTCAGCGACCGGTCGAGCCGCGCCGCATGGCCCGGAAAGTCGATCAGCTTGCCGCCGAGGACGGATGTCACCTCATAGACCCCGTCGGCCATGAGAAAGCCCCGGTCGAAGATCGAGACGGTGGCTTCTTCCTCGGGGAGATATTCCCCGTTCACATAGACGGTGCGGCTCATGTTCAACCCCAGAGTTCGGCGGATGGAGGATGGATGCCGGCCTCGTCGAAGACGAGCGGCTGCTCGCGGTCTTCGGCCAGAAGCAGGGGTCCGTCAAGGTCGACATAAGCCGCACCCTGCGCGACGAGCGTGGCGGGCGCCATGGCGAGCGAGCTGCCCACCATGCAGCCCACCATCAAGCCGTAGCCCTCCGCCAGCGCGGCCTCGCGCAGCGCCAGCGCCTCGGTCAGCCCGCCGGTCTTGTCGAGCTTGATGTTGACCACGTCATATTTGCCCTTCAGCGCGGGCAGCGAGTGCCGGTCGTGGCAGGCCTCGTCGGCGCAGACCGGCAGCGGGCGGGCGATCTCGGCCAGAAGCTCGTCCTGCCCCGCGGGCAGCGGCTGCTCGACCAGCGCCACGCCGAGACGCAGCAGATGCGGGGCCAGTTCGGTGTAGATGTCGGCCGTCCAGCCCTCGTTCGCATCGACGATGATGCGCGTGGCGGGCGCGCCTGCGCGGACGGCCTCGAGCCGGGCCATGTCGTCGGGCGTGCCGAGCTTGATCTTCAGCAGCGGCCGGTGCGCGTTTCGGGCCGCGGCCGCGCGCATCTTCTCGGGCGCGTCGAGAGAGAGGGTGAAGGCCGTGACCTGCGGCTGCGGCGCGGGCAGGCCCAGAAGCTGCCAGACGCGCTTGCCGCTGTCCTTGGCCTCGAGATCCCAGAGCGCGCAATCGACCGCGTTCCGCGCGGCCCCTGCCGGCAGCAGGGTCTGGAGATCGGCGCGGGTCAGGTTCTCGGGCAGGGTGGCGATCTGGTCGGCCACGCTCTCCAGCGTCTCGCCGTAGCGCGCATAGGGGACGCATTCGCCCCGCCCGCTGAGGCCCTCGCGCGTCACCGTCACGGTGAGCACCCGCGATTCGGTGCGCGAGCCGCGCGAGATGGTGAAGACTTCGGCGAGCCGGAAGCTCTCGGGGGTGACGGTGATCATGGCGGCTCCTCCGGCCTTGGGTGTCGGGGCTGCGGGCGCGCCCGCAGGAGGGGGGCGCTGCAACCGGTCCGGGCGGGCCCGGCCGGGTCGCAGCGCCTGAAGGGCGGAGGTTACACGGCCATCAGCGCATCGACCAGACGGCCGGCGCCATGGCGGAAGGGATCGACCGTCGGCAGGCCGGTGCGGGCCTCGATCTCGGCGCAATAGGCCAGCGCCTCCTCGTCCGAGAGCGCCTGGGTGTTGATCGAGCAGCCCACGGCCACGCAGGCGGGATTGGCCACCCGCGCCATGGCCAGCGCCGCATCGCGCACCTGCTCGATGGACGGCAGCTTGTAGTCGGGCAGGCCGCGCATGTGGCTGCGGGTGGGCTCGTGACAGATCACCAGCGCATCGGGCTGCCCGCCATGGATCAGCGCGAGCGTGACGCCCGAATAGCTGACATGGAACAGCGAGCCCTGACCCTCGATCAGGTCCCAGTGGTCGGCCTCGTTGTCGGGCGTGAGATATTCGATCGAGCCCGCCATGAAGTCCGCGATCACCGCATCGAGCGGCACGCCGTCGCCGGTGATGAGGATGCCGGTCTGGCCCGTGGCGCGGAAGCTGCTCTTCAGCCCGCGCTCCCGCATCTCGCGGTCGACGCAGAGCGCGGTATACATCTTGCCGATGGAGCAGTCGGTGCCCACGGCCAGCATCCGCTTGCCGGTCCGCTTGCGGCCGTTGGCGATGGGATAGTCGACCGTCGGCACCCGCACGTCATGCAGCGTCCGACCGGTGGCGCGAGCGACGGCGGCGAGGTCTTCCTCGTCACGCAGAAGGTTGTGCAGGCCCGAGGCGAGATCGAACCCTTCCTCGAGCGCCGAGATCAGCACCTTCTTCCAGGCCTGCGAGATCACGCCGCCGCGGTTGGCCACGCCGATCACCAGCGTCTTGCAGCCCGCGGCCTTCGCTTCGGCCAGCGTCATGTCGGGCAGGCCCATGTCGGCCTTGCACCCCTCCATCCGGAACTGGCCCACCGCAAATTCGGGGCGCCAGTCCTTGATGCCCTGCGCCACCTTGGCAGCCAGAGCGTCCGGCGCATCGCCGAGGAAGAGCAGGTAGGGAGTCTCGATCATGGGGAAGTTCCTTGCATTGACCGACGGATCATGCGCGGCAATCTACGGGATTGCATCGCAATCCCTGCGCGCTGCCGGGCGGCTTCCGCAATTATCTTCGCAGTCTTCGCCCCAGCGCCGAAGAATTTGTCGCGTCGCTCCCCTCTTGCGCAACCTATGACAAGCCGCGCGAGGCCATTCTGCGGCAGCGAAAGGCGCTTGCGCTTCGGTTCGCAATATTATACCGAATTCGGCCATAGAGATGAAACATCCTTGCCGAGAGACCGCATGAGCTTCCGCCTTCAGCCCGCGCCGCCTGCCCGTCCGAACCGCTGCCAGCTGTTCGGCCCCGGCTCCCGGCCCGCGCTGTTCGAGAAGATGGCGGCCTCCGCAGCAGACGTGATCAACCTCGACCTCGAGGATTCGGTGGCGCCCGACGACAAGGCGCAGGCCCGCGCGAACATCATCGAGGCGATCAACGGGCTCGACTGGGGCCGCAAGTATCTCTCGGTCCGCATCAACGGTCTGGACACGCCCTTCTGGTATCGCGACGTCGTGGACCTGCTCGAACAGGCCGGCGACCGGCTCGACCAGATCATGATCCCGAAGGTCGGCTGCGCGGCGGATGTCTATGCGGTCGATGCTCTGGTCACGGCCATCGAGCGCGCCAAGGGCCGCACCAAGCCCCTGAGCTTCGAGGTCATCATCGAATCGGCCGCGGGCATCGCCCATGTCGAGGAAATCGCGGCCTCCTCGCCGCGCCTGCAGGCCATGAGCCTCGGCGCCGCCGATTTCGCAGCCTCGATGGGGATGCAGACGACAGGTATCGGTGGCACGCAGGAAAACTACTACATGTTGCATGACGGGCAGAAGCACTGGTCGGACCCGTGGCACTGGGCGCAGGCGGCCATCGTGGCGGCCTGCCGGACCCACGGGATCCTGCCCGTGGACGGCCCGTTCGGCGATTTTTCCGACGATGAGGGCTTCCGCGCGCAGGCCCGCCGCTCGGCCACTCTGGGCATGGTGGGCAAATGGGCCATACATCCCAAACAGGTGGCCCTTGCGAACGAAGTTTTCACCCCTTCCGAGACGGCCGTGACCGAAGCGCGCGAGATCCTCGCGGCGATGGATGCGGCCAAGGCGAGGGGCGAGGGCGCCACGGTCTACAAGGGAAGACTTGTTGACATCGCGTCCATCAAACAGGCAGAAGTGATCGTAAGGCAGGCAGAAATGATCTCGGCCTGAGTCATACCGGAGCTGCGGTAAGTTGGGAGGCAAGCCGCAGCAAATCGGGAGGACGCGCGCCCCGGACCCAGGTCCGGGGCGTTGCTGTGTTCAGAGCAGCGGCACGCAGATTTCTGTCACGAGCTGGTCGGACGGCGTCTCCATCGCCGCATTGCGGTAGATCTCGATCAGCGGACCTTCGGCCTGGATCTCGCGCGCCTCGGGCAGCCACTGGGAAAAGAAGTAGCGGTAGGCGCGGGCCAGCCCGCTGTAGGGGCCGGTGTACTGCAGGACGGCGTGCCGGCCGCCGCTCAGTCGCAGCTCCTCGAGGGGGGGCGCGATCTCCATCGCCTCCGGCAGGTCGATGCCCGCATGGCTGTGCAGCGCGCCCGGAGGCGCGAGCAGGGGGTTGTCCCAATAGACGCCGATCATGCAGCCCGCCTGCGACAGCAGGCTGCGCTCCTCGAGGATCTGGCAGATCTGGCCGAAGGTGGCGCCGATCTCCTCGAAGGAGCCCGTATGGCGAAGGGCAGCAAGGCGGCGTGGGGATGTTTCGCGAATATGCACGGGGAACATGGCCATGGCTCCTCAACTCATCGGACAATGACCCGATAGTGCGCCATTCTTCCTCCGGCGCTCGTGTGGCATCTTGACCGGACCCGCCCGCCGCGCCGGACGCTGCGGCACTCTTCCACGGGGCGCTGGCCCTCCGGTGCGACGGCGCGACCCGGTCGTCATGTTGCATTTGCGCGCGCCCGGTTGCATATACCGGGCCGGTCCGCACGGAGTGTCCGCGATGAACTATCTCGAATTCGAAAAGCCGCTGTCCGAGATCGAGGGCAAGGCCGAGGAGTTGCGCGCGCTCGCGCGGGGCAACAGGGAGATGGACGTCGAGAAGGAAGCGTCGGCGCTCGACAAGAAGGCCGAGACGCTGCTGAAGGATCTCTACAAGGACCTGACCCCCTGGCGGAAGTGCCAGGTGGCGCGCCATCCCGACCGCCCGCACTGCAAGGACTATATCGAGGGCCTCTTCACCGAATATACGCCGCTCGCGGGCGACCGGAACTTCGCCGACGACCATGCGATCATGGGCGGGCTCGCGCGGTTCAACGACAATCCGGTGGTGGTGATCGGTCAGGAGAAGGGCCACGACACCAAGACCCGGATCGAGCGCAACTTCGGCATGGCCCGCCCCGAGGGCTATCGCAAAGCCATCCGGCTGATGGAGATGGCGCACCGCTTCCGGCTGCCGGTCATCACGCTCGTGGATACGCCCGGCGCCTATCCCGGCAAGGGTGCGGAAGAGCGCGGCCAGGCCGAGGCCATTGCGCGGGCCACGCAGAAATGCCTCGAGATCGGCGTGCCGCTGGTGGCGGTGGTGATCGGCGAGGGCGGCTCGGGCGGGGCGGTGGCGCTGGCCACGGCGAACCGGATCGCCATGCTCGAACATTCGGTCTATTCGGTGATCTCGCCCGAGGGCTGCGCCTCGATCCTGTGGAAGGATGCCGAGAAGATGCGCGAAGCCGCCGAAGCCCTGCGGCTGACCGCGC
Organism: Cereibacter sphaeroides 2.4.1; assembly: GCF_000012905.2. Classification (NCBI taxonomy): domain Bacteria; kingdom Pseudomonadati; phylum Pseudomonadota; class Alphaproteobacteria; order Rhodobacterales; family Paracoccaceae; genus Cereibacter; species Cereibacter sphaeroides. The sequence continues at coordinate 357,225 of NC_007493.2, forward strand.
AGGATCTCCACAAGCTCGGCGTGATCGACCGGATCATCAAGGAGCCGCTCGGCGGGGCGCAGCGCGGACGCCGCGAGACGGTCGACGCCGTGGGCAAGGCCATCGAGATGATGCTGAAGGAGCTGGTGGGCCGCAAGCCCGAGTGGCTCGTGAAGGATCGGCGCAACAAGTTCCTCGACATGGGGTCGAAGGGCCTCGCGGCGTGACGCCCTGGCTCCTCGTGCTGGTGGCCGGTCTCATGGAGACCGGCTGGGCACTGGGCCTCAAATATTCCGATGGATTCACCCGCCCCGTGCCGAGCGTTCTCACGCTCGTCGGCGCGGTGGCGAGCTTCTGGCTGCTGAGCCTCGCCATGAAGAGCCTGCCCGTCGGCACCGCCTATGCGGTGTGGGTCGGCATCGGCGCGGTGGGGACGGCGCTCCTCGCCATGGCGCTTTTCGGCGAGCCTGCCTCTCCCCTGCGGATCGCGGGCATCGGCCTGATCCTCGCCGGCATCATCGCGCTGAAGCTCGCCTGAGGGCCGCTCCCGGGGCGGGACGCGCGCCCGCGGCGCAGTTCCTCCCGCTGAACGCTCACGCCCCCGTCACGAGGGGGTGAGGCCGAGGAACGGCTCCGGCCTCCTCCCGTTGGCGCGGCACAGTCAAGGGAGATACAGATGATCCGCCGCAGCCCGCTCGTCCTTCTGCTTCTGCCCGCCGGCGCCTTCGCCCAGCCCGTCGAGCAGGGTCCCGCCGCAACCGATTTCGAACCGGCCTTCGAGACCCAAACCCGCGCGCCGGCGCTGGAAGCAACCGGGGCCACGGCGGAGCCCTTCGTGGAGGGGCTCGAGCATCCCTGGGGCATCGCGGCCCTGCCGGAGGGCGGATGGCTCGTGACCGAGCGGCCCGGCCGTCTGCGGATGGTCTCCGAGGACGGAACGCTGTCCGACCCGATCAAGGGTCTGCCCGGGGTGGATGCCCGCAAGCAAGGCGGTCTCCTGGACGTGGCCACGGGCCCGACCTTCGCCGAAGACCGGATGATCTACTGGACCTATGCCAAGGCGGTCGAGGGCGGCACCATCACCGCCGCGGCGCGAGGCGTGCTGTCGGAGGACGGGGCGGAGGTGAGCGCGGTCGAGGACATCTTCCGGCAGGAGCCGCCCTCACAGGCGCCGATGCACTACGGCTCGCGCATCCTGTTCGACGGCGAGGGCCATGCGATCATCACCACCGGCGAACATTCGATCGAGGCCGAGCGCGACCGGGCGCAGGATCTCGGCACCAGCTACGGCAAGGTGATCCGGGTGGCGCTGGATGGCGGGACGCCCGAGGACAATCCCTTCGCCGAGAGCGAGGGCCTCGGCACCATCTGGAGCTACGGCCACCGCAACATCCAGAGCGCGGCCTTCGACGCGGAGGGCCAGCTCTGGATCGTCGAGCACGGGCCCAAGGGCGGAGACGAGCTGAACCTGATCCAGCCGGGCGCGAACTACGGCTGGCCCGAGGTGAGCTACGGGGTGAATTACGACGGCTCGCCCGTGGGCACCGGAGAGCCGCGCGGCGAGGGCTTCACCGAGCCCACCTATTACTGGGATCCGGTCATCGCACCGGGCGACATGACCTTCTATCGGGGCACCGCGTTCGAGAGCTGGCAGGGCGACCTGCTCGTGGGCTCGATGAAGCCCGGCGGTCTTGTCCGGCTGACGCTCGAGGAGGGCCGCGTCGCCGGCGAGGAGCGCCTGCTGGGCGACGTGGGCCGGGTCCGCGATGTCGAGGAGACGGGGGAGGGTCACATTCTCCTGCTGATCGACGCGCCGGATGGCGGCATCCTGCGGGTGACGCCCGAGGCCGGCTGACGCTCCGGCCGGGAGTCTCGGGCCTCAGTCGAAGGTGCCCGAGGCCCGGCCGATCAGCATGAAGGCTCGTGCGGTGCGGGTCTCCGACATATCGACGATCTCGGCGTCGCTCGCCTGTCCGGCGAAGTGCGAGACCGTCCGGTCGAAGGCCCGCAGGAAATGGTGCGAGGCATCGCGGAAGACCGCGTCCTCGCGCATCTTGACCGCGACCGAGGCGAGCGCCTCCTTGTCATGGATGCCGCCCAGATCCGAGATCGGCCGCCCGCGCTCGCCCTCGGCGAAGCGGCGCCAGATATCGGGGCGCGCGCGGTCTGGCGGAAAGTCCTCCATGAAGAGGCCGAGCTGGCTCAGGAGCGTCAGCACATCCTGCGCGGCCCGGATCAGCTTGGCCGAGGACGGATCCTCGAGCGCCCGGCGCAGCGCGCGAAAGCCCGCGCGATCCTCGGCGCTTTCGGGGAAGTTCATCGCCCGGACCAGATCGCCCACCGTCAGCGGCGCGCGCTGGCGCGGCCCGCCGAGCGCGAGCGCCGGCTGATCCTCGGGGGCGCGACCGGCAGGGGCGGGCTCGGCGGGCACCGCGAAGAGCTCGGCCAGCCGGGTCTCCGTCTGGTGCTGGGCCGCGGCCAGTTCCTCCACCCGCTTTTCCAGCGCCACACGCGCGGCGCCGCCCTGCTGGCTCACGAGATGGGCCTTGCGCATCGCATCGACGGCCGAAGCCATGCGCTCGTTCTCGGCCTTCAGATGCCGGATGGTGCGCAGGAAGAGCACCATCGAGACCGTCAGCGTCAGCGGCAGCACCACGGCGAGGATCGCCATGACATGCGCGAAGATCCCGCCGTCGCCGCGGAAGATCAGATGGAGCGCGACCGAAAGCGTCCAGAGGAGGCCGGCCCCGGCCACCCCGGCTTCGAGCGGAGACAGCGCGGCCAGACGCTCGCGGGCGTAGAAGCCCAGATCGACGGACTTGTCCTGCGGCTCGGTCATGGCGTCCCCGTCAGACGAACCGGACCGAGACCACCTCGTATCCGCGCTCGCCGCCCGGCGTCTTGACCTCGATCGAGTCGCCCTCATCCTTGCCGATCAGCGCGCGCGCCAGCGGCGACTTGATGTTCAGAAGCCCCGCCTCGATGTCGGCCTCGGCCTCGCCCACGATCTGATAGGTGCGCTCTTCCTCGGTCTCCTCGTCGAGGATCGTGACCGTGGCGCCGAACTTGATCGAGCCCGAGAGCTTCGCCGGGTCGATCACCTCGGCCAGCGACAGGATCGCCTCGAGCTCCTTGATGCGGCCCTCGATGAAGCTCTGCTTCTCGCGCGCGGCGTGATATTCGGCATTCTCCGACAGGTCGCCATGCTCGCGCGCCTCGGCGATGGAGCGGATGACGGCCGGACGCTCCACGGTCTTCAGCGTCTTGAGTTCGTCGTCGAGCGCGGTGAAGCCCGCGCGGGTCATCGGAATCTTGTCCATCTGCCTTCACCCAAAAAACAGAAAGCCACGGCCCGGGCAGGGCCATGACCTTGAGCTTGCGTTCCCCTCACCTGATCCGATGGGACCGACGAATGCAAGGGGGTCCGTGCCCCGCCGCCTGAGGGCCGCAGGGGCGCAGCATTTGTCGCGGCACGCGGGCGCGCGGAGCGCCGCGTCACGATTGACCTTGCGCCATGCATGTTGCAGGAACGACGAGATGTCTTAACAGCCCTTTCCAGCCGGGCCGACCGGGCCCGCCAGAGGACCGCCTGATGACCGAGCAGACTCCCCGCGAGCAGATGGAATATGATGTCGTCATCGTGGGGGCGGGGCCGTCGGGCCTGTCGGCGGCTATCCGGTTGAAACAGCTCGACCCGGATCTGTCGGTCGTCCTGCTCGAGAAGGGCTCGGAGGTGGGCGCGCATATCCTGTCGGGTGCGGTGCTCGATCCGGCGGGTCTGAACGCGCTGATCCCCGACTGGAAGGAGAAGGGCGCGCCGCTCAACACGCCGGTGACCGAGGATCATTTCTTCGTCCTCACCCCCGCCGGCCAGACCATGCTGCCCTCGTGGCCGGTGCCGAAGCTCATGGACAACCACGGCAACTATGTCGTGTCGATGGGCAATGTCTGCCGCTGGCTCGCCACGCAGGCCGAGGAGCTGGGCGTCGAGATCTTCCCGGGCATGTCCTGTTCCGAGCTCGTCTATGGCGAGAACGGCGAGGTGCGCGGCGTGGTGGCGGGCGAGTTCGGCAAGAATGCCGACGGCACGCCCGGCCCGAGCTACGAGCCCGGGATGGAGCTTCTGGGCAAGTATGTGATGCTGGCCGAAGGCGTGCGCGGCTCGCTCTCCAAGCAGGTGATGGAGAAGTTCGATCTCCGCAAGGGCTACGGGCCGCAGAAATACGGCCTCGGCATGAAGGAGATCTGGGAGATCGACCCGGCCAAGCACAAGCCGGGCCGGATCTGGCACACGATGGGCTGGCCTCTGGGCAAGAATGCGGGCGGCGGATCGTTCATCTATCATGCCGAGAACAATCAGGTCTTCATCGGCCTCGTCGTCCACCTGAACTACGAGAACCCGCATCTCTATCCCTATCAGGAGTTCCAGCGCTTCAAGCATCACCCGATGGTGGCCGAGCTGCTGAAGGGCGGCAAGCGCGTGGCCTATGGCGCGCGGGCGATCTCGGAAGGGGGCTACCAGTCGCTGCCGAAGATGGTCTTCCCGGGCGGCGCGCTCCTTGGCTGCTCGGCCGGCATGGTCAACGTGCCGCGCATCAAGGGCAACCACAATGCCATGCTCTCGGGCAAGGCCGCGGCCGAGGCCGCCCATGCCGCGATCAAGGCCGGCCGGCAGTCGGACGAGCTGTCCGACTACGAGCAGTCGGTCCGCAAGGGGCCCATCGGGCAGGACCTCTGGAAGGTCCGCAACGTCAAGCCGATCTGGTCGCATCTCGGGCTCTATGCCTCGATGGCGCTGGGCGGGCTCGACATGTGGACGAACAGCCTGTTCAACTTCTCGTTCTTCGGCACGATGAAGCACCATCAGACCGACGCGGCCGACACCAAGCCCGCCCGGGATTTCGCGCCCATCGACTATCCCAAGCCCGACGGCGTCCTGTCCTTCGACCGGCTGACGAACGTGGCCTTCTCCTTCACGAACCACGAGGAGAGCCAGCCCGCGCATCTCAAGCTCAAGGATCCCGCGATCCCGATCGCGGTGAACCTGCCGAAATATGCCGAGCCTGCGCAGCGCTACTGCCCGGCCGGCGTCTATGAGGTGGTGAGCGAGGCGGGCCGCGATCCGCGCTTCGTCATCAACTTCCAGAACTGCGTCCACTGCAAGACCTGCGACATCAAGGATCCGAGCCAGAACATCGACTGGACCACGCCGCAGGGCGGGGACGGGCCGAACTATCCCAACATGTGAGCCTCTGACAATCGCGCGAGCGGCCCCCGGCCGTTCCCGCGTCCATTGCCTTGCCTTCCCGGCAAGTCTAGCGTGGCCGCAAAGCGGAGGCATATTTCCATGGCGAACATCCTGATGCGGCCGGTTCTGGCTCTGGCGCTCGCGGCGCTCCTGCCGGCGGCGGCCGGGGCGCAGCAGGAGGATGCGGGCGCCTATCTGGCCGCGCGCGTGGCGGCCGCGGGCAGCGACTATCGTTCCGCGGCCGACTGGTTCACCCGGGCGCTCGCCGCGGATCCCTCCAACACCAGTCTCATCGAGGGCGCGCTGATCTCGGACTTCTCGCTGGGCGAGATCGAGAAGGCGGTGCCGCTCGCCACGCGCCTGACCGAGAGCGGCAACGGGGCGCAGGCCGCGGCGCTCGTCCTGCTCGCCGACCGGGCCAAGCGCGAGGAGTATCAGGCCATCCTGACGGCCGAGCCCAACCGGCCTCGGCCCGCTGGTCGACCGGCTGTCCTTCGCCTGGGCGGCCTTCGGCGCGGGCCGGATGTCCGAGGCGCTCGAAGCCTTCGATCAGCTCGCCACCACGCAGGGGCTCGAGCCCTTCGGTCTCTATCACAAGGCGCTGGCACTGGCCGCCGCGGGCGATTTCGAGGGCGCGGACGAGATCCTGTCGGGGCGCGACGGCAATGCGCTGCGCGTCATGCGCCGCGGCTCGATCGCGCATGCCCAGATCCTGAGCCAGCTCGACCGGAACGCCGATGCGGTGGCGATGCTGGAGAAGAGCTTCGGCACCGACGCCGATGCGGGCATCGACGCGCTGAAGGAACGGCTCGCGGCGGGCGAGACGCTGCCCTATGACGTGGCGCGCAACGCGACCGACGGCATGGCCGAGATCTTCTTTACGCTCGCGGGCGCGCTGAGTGGCGAGGTCGACGACGGCTCGACCCTGCTCTATGCCCGCACGGCCACCCATCTGCGCCCCGACCACACCGAGGCCCTGCTGCTCTCGGCGCAGATCCTCGACAATCAGGGCCAGCATCAGCTCGCCTCCGAAACCTATGCCCGGATCCCGACCGCGGATCCGATGTTCTTCGTGGCCGAGATCGGGCGCGCCGACGCTTTGCGGGCCGACGGCAAGATCGAGGCCTCGCTCGAGGTGCTGCAGGGGCTCGCGCGTTCGAAGCCCGAGCTGATGCAGGTCCATCTCGCGCTCGGCGACGCGCTGCGGCGCGAGGAACGCTATGCGGATGCGGTCAAGGCCTATGATGCGGCGATTGCGCGCGTGCCCGCGCCGGAGCGCCAGCACTGGCCGTTGTTCTACAGCCGCGGCATCTGTCACGAGCGGCTCTCGCACTGGAAGGAGGCCGAGGCGGATTTCCGCCGCGCGCTCGAGCTCAATCCCGACGAGCCGCAGGTGCTGAACTACCTCGGCTATTCCTTCGTGGACCGCGGCCAGAATCTCGAGGAGGCGCTCTCGATGATCGAGCGCGCCGTCGCCGCGCGGCCCGAGAGCGGCTATATCATCGACAGCCTCGCCTGGGCCTATTTCCGGCTCGGCCGCTATCAGGATGCGGTGGAACCGATGGAGAAGGCCTCGCTGCTCGAGCCGGTCGATCCGATCGTCACCGACCATCTGGGCGATGTCTATTGGGCCGTGGGCCGCAAGCTCGAAGCCCGTTTCCAGTGGCACCGCGCCCTGTCCTTCGATCCCGAGGAGAAGGAGGCGCAGCGTATCCGCCGCAAGCTCGAGGTCGGCCTCGATGCGCTTCTGGCGGAGGAAGGTGCGAAACCCCTGTCGGTAGCCGTAAGAGCGAATGACTGAAGCCTTTGCCCGCGCGAAGATCAACCTGACCCTGCATGTCACCGGCCAGCGGCCGGACGGCTATCACCTTCTCGACTCGCTCGTGGTCTTCGCCGATGTGGGCGACCGGGTGCGGGCCGAACCGGCCGAAGCGCTGAGCCTCGCCATCACCGGGCCGCAGGCGGCGAACCTGCCGGTGGCGGACGACAATCTGGTGCTGCGCGCCGCCCGGACGCTGGGCGGTCAGGGGGCGCGGCTCACGCTCGAGAAGCATCTGCCCGTGGCCTCGGGTATCGGCGGCGGCTCCGCCGATGCGGCGGCGGCCCTCGTGGCGCTGGCCCGGCTCTGGCAGGTGCCGCTGCCGGAACCCGCCGCTGTCCTGAAGCTCGGGGCCGACGTGCCGGTCTGCCTCGAAGGCCGCGCGGTGCGGATGGCCGGGGTGGGCGAGATCCTGACGCCGCTTGCAGCGCCCTTGCCCGAAGGCTGGCTGGTGCTGGCGAACCCCGGCGTGTCGGTGCCGACGCCCCCGGTTTTCAAGGCGCTCGCCCGGCGGGACAACCCGCCGATGCCCGACGATCTGCCCGGCTGGCCCACCGTCGAGGCCCTGGCCGCGTTCCTGGCCACGCAGCGCAACGATCTGGAGCCGCCGGCCATCGCGCTTGCGCCCGAGATCGCCCGGACCCGCGCCGCCCTTGCCGCGCAACGGGGGTGCCTGCTGGCCCGCATGTCGGGATCGGGCGCGACCTGCTTCGGCCTCTTTGCCGCCGAAGAGGCCGCGCGGGCTGCGGCCGAGGCCATCGGGGCAGAGCACCCCGGCTGGTGGGTGGCGCCTGCCCGTATGGTGGGCTGATCGAGCCGCTGCTTGACGGTATGGCCGGAGGGGAGCGAACAGGCAGCAGGAGGTGACGGGACGCTTGGCGGGCGCACGATTCGGCCTCAGGCTGGTGTGCCCTGCCGGGAGATGCCTGTGATCTGGATCCGTCTGCTTCTGTTGCCGCTCTGCCTCGCCCCGACGCTGGCGCTGGCGCAGGTCGATGCGACCCCCGCCACCGATCCCGCCCGCTTCCTCGCGCTCGAAAGCGTCGCGCGCACCGATGCCACCGCCCAGGACCTCGCCCGCAGGATCGAGGCCCGGGCCATCGCCGAGGCCGAGGCGGGGTCGGGCGAGCCTGTCGAGGTCGAGGGCCTGCTCGTGGACTTCGCCGACGGTCGGCGCCTGCTGCATATCGCTCTCTGCGGCGGCGCCTGGTTCGGAAACCTCGGCTGCCATTCCAGCCTCTTCACGATGCCGGCGGGCGGCGCGGGCTTCGTCCGCGTGCTCGACCTGATCGGCAGCGGGCCGATCTGGTTCGACAGCCGCGAAGGCGTGGGCGGCTGGCCCGATCTGATCCTCGGCGGCACGCGGCCGAGCCACCCGCCCTATATCCGCTGGCGCTGGACGGGCCAGACCTTCGACAAGGCCTGGCCTCCCGGCTGATCGAGTCTCAGGGGCGTAGAGGCTCCGTCGCGGGCGCGATCTGGGTCTGGGCAGGGGTGCCCGTGGCACGCGGAGCCTCTTCCTGCGGAGCGGCGGCCGCCCCGGACTGCCCGGTTCCAACCCGATCGGTCCCCACCGGCGCGTCGCTGATCGTGCCGTCGGCCGCCGCCACCCGCCAGACCGTGTTGCCCGCATCGTCGGCCACGAGGAGCGCCCCCGTCCCGTCGATCCCGACGCCCACCGGCCGCCCGTGGGCGCGGTCACCGTCGAGGAAGCCCGTCACCACGTCCTGCGCCGTTTCGGCGGGGCGGCCGTCGACGAAGGGCACATAGACCACCTTGTAGCCGTTGAAGGCATCGCGGTTCCAGCTGCCGTGCTCGCCCACGAAGGCGCCGCTCCGCCAGGCCTCGGGCAGCGCCGAGCCGTAGGAGAAGGTGAGCCCCAGCGCCGCCACATGGCTCGACAGCGCATAGTCGGGCGGGATGGCCGCCTGAACCATATCGGGACGCTCGGGATGGACGCGCGGATCGACATGCTGGCCGTAGTAGCTCCACGGCCAGCCGTAGAAGGCGCCCTCCTGCACCGAGGTCATGTAGTCGGGCACGAGGTTCGGCCCGAGCTCGTCGCGTTCGTTGACCACGGTCCAGAGGCTCCCCGTCTCGGGGTGGAAGGTGAGCCCGTTGGGGTTGCGCAGGCCCGAGGCATAGACGCGGGCCGCGCCGGTCTCGCGATCCACCTGCCAGATGGCCGCGCGGCCCTTCTCGGCCTCGATCCCGTTCTCGACGATGTTCGAGTTCGAGCCGACCGAGACGAAGAGGCTCGCCCCGTCCGGGCTGAGCGCGAGATCCTTGGTCCAGTGGTGGTTGATCGGGCCGCCCGGCAGCGGCGTCAGCACCTCGGGCTTGGCCACGATCTCGGTCTGTCCGAGCGTGTAGGGATAGACGAGGATCGCATCGGTCGCCGCCACATAGAGCCGGTCGTCGATCCAGGCCACGCCGAAGGGCGAGTTCAGGTCGGTGAGCAGATCATGACGCTCGTCCACCGTGCCGTCGCGGTCGGCGTCGCGCAGAAGCGTGATGCGGTTGCTCGGCGGCTGGTCGCCGCCGCCGCCATGGGCCATCGCCATGATCCAGCCGCGGATGAGATCCTTCGGCCGCGAGACGGGCTCTCCCGCCGGGCCGCGCGACTGCACCACCAGCACGTCGCCGTTGGGCAGGGTGTGGACGGTGCGGGGATTGGCGAGGCCGGTCGCATAGGCGGCGATGCTCAGGCCCTCGGGCACGGTCGGCGTCTCGCCCTCCTGCCAGCCCACCACTTCGGCCACCGTCAGGTCGGGCAACAGGGACATCTCGGGCGCGGGCAGAACCGGATCCGGCCCGATCTGGGTGCTGACGTCGAAACCGTCGGCCGCGAAGGCGGGAGCCGCCACAAGGAGCGCGAGCGGGAGGAGACGGATCCTAGTCATGACGGGCCACCCCCGCACCATGGCGGAAGACCATCGAGAGGCCGAGCCAGACGGTCACCGCCATGACGGCCACCGTCGCCGCCGAAAGCACGATCCCCCACGGCACGACACCGGTCCAGCCGTCGCGCGCATGAACGAAGCTGTTCACCACGGCAAGCCCCAGCGCCACGAGATTGCCGAGCCCGTGGATCCAGCCGATGCGCAGCCGCCGCAGCGGACGGCGCACGAGCAGATCGATCGCCCCGAGCAACGCCGCGACGGCCCCGGTGACCACGGCGATCAGGAGGAGCCATTCCGCGAAATGCTGCCACATCAGGTTTCCCGTGGCCCAGTAGGCGAGGTCCGCGCCCAGCGTGAGGGTCAGGCAGGCAATGGGGAAGGGCACGAGCATCGCATGGAGGGGCCGTCCGCCGATGGCAGCGACCGAAGGGGCAGGGGCTTGCGGCATCTCGCTCTCCTTTGGTTGATCCGAAGCAGATACTGCCCAGCCGGCCGAGGGTTCCCGGCCGCAGGGCGCCCGGCGGCCTCCGGGCGGGCTCGTCGCGCGATTGTGCGCGAACCGCGGACCCCGGGTTCGGGTTACCGCCGCCGGTCGTGCCGAAGGAGAGGATCGTGTTCCAGTTTGCCGCCTACCGGATCATGTCCAGCCGCCGCCATGCGCTGCGCGTGGCGGTGCAGACAGCGGTGGCAACGCTCGCCGTGCATCTCCTGATGCGGCCTCTCGCGCCGGATCTGGAATCCTGGGCGGTGATCGCGGCGCTCTTCACCATCGGGACCAGCGTCGATGCCACGCTCGGCGCCGGGATCTCCCGGATCGCGGGCACCGCGCTCGGGGCGGGGCTCGGGCTTGCGGTGACGGGCCTGCTCGGCGGCTCCAGCCTCCCGGCCCTGCTGCTGGCGGCGGTCCTGTCGAACAGTCTCGCCGCCATCTGGCCGGGCCTGACCTATGCCGCGGTGATGGCCGCCATCGTGGCGCTCGACCCGAGCCCCGACGGCCGCAGCGCCCTTGCCCTGTCCGGAGCCGTCGTGCTCGGCACGATCTTCGGCACCGCGGCGAGCTTCCTCGTCTGGCCCGAGTTCGGGCGCAATCGCGCCGTCCTGTCGCTGCGCGAGGCGATGGACGACTGCCGGGAGTTTCTCGGGTTGATCCACAAGGGCGTCACGACCGATGACAGGCGCAACCGCTACTTCCTCCACCAGAGGTTCCGGGGGCATCTCTTCGCACTCTACGACCGGATCGCGGAAACGCATTTCACGCCGCAGGTGCGCAGCGGCGCGGGGCTGCGCGAAGCGGCCGATGCGGTGGAAGCCCTCTGGTATGCGCTGGTGATCCTCGACCGCGGCGTGATCTCGGGCCGTGCGCGGCTGCCCGACAGAACGGTCGAGCGGGTGCGGCCGGTGCTGGCCGCCGTCCAGACGGAAGCATGCCGGGTGCTTGAGAGCGCCTCGATCGCCGCGGGACCCGGCCGCGCGACGCCGACCGACCCCACGGAACTGATGCGCGTGCTGGCCGAGGCGCGCGAGCTGACCCTCGCCGCCGCGGCGGAGGGGCGCGACATCGCGCCTGCGCAGGAGCAGGCGCTGCAGGCTCTGAGCTTCGCCCTCGATGAGATGGAGCGGTCCCTGATGGCGCTCATGCGGGTGATCGAGCCGGAGTGCGAGGCACCCGACAAGGTGCGCGCGGCCTGAACGGAAGCTGCGCCGACGCCGGCGCGGTCAGCCGCAGGCGGCCAGATGGGCCACCAGAGCCGCGGCCTCCACCGGTTTCATCATGAGCGGAAGCGCCCGCATATCGGGCGGCAGCGTCTCGGGGCTCGCGCCGGTCAGAAGCACGAGCGGCACGCCCCGCCGCTCGAGCACCTCGATCACCGGCTGCACGGTCAGGTGGCGGAGGTTCACGTCCAGAACGGCTGCATCGCAGGCGCTGCTGCTGGCGAGATCCAGCGCCTCGGTCAAGGTTCCGGCCGGACCCAGCACCTCGGCGCCCTCCGCCTCCAGAATGGCGGCAAGGTCGTGGGCCAGAAAGAAATCGTCCTCCACGACCAGCACCGAACGGCCAGAGAGAGCTCTGCCAGTCATGCCGGTATTCATTCCTGCCTCCCTTTTCAGGAAGAACCCGGCAGTGCGCCCGCTGTTCCAGCGCAGGACCGTGACCGTCTGTCTCAGGGGGCGTGCTCGACGGAGGCGGATCGGGAGCGGGTCAGTAGGGCCAGAGGTTGACGATGATGCCGGCCGAGGTTGCGCTCAGCGCGACGAGCAGGAGCACGAAGAGGCGGGCGTCCCTGGGTTCCATGGCGGCCTCGGGGGTGGCGGTCGCTCTCGCAACATCGGTCCCGCACTCCTGTTCCGCCCTGCCGTGGCGGAAAGGGGGCCGGTCTTCCGGACGTCGAGTTCAGGCCGGGCGGCCAGAGCTGTGCGCGGGCCGCGCAGCGGGGCCTCCGGCGGCTCGCTCCGGATGGCGGCTCAGGCGGCCGGTTCGTCGCGCGACAGAAGCCGAGGGGCCGTCGAATCGCGCGGGACGAGCTCGCTCTCGAGCACCAGCTTTCGCCGCGGCCGGTCCGGCATCTCGAGCCGCGCGAGGAGCAGCGTCAACGCCTCGCGGCCCATGGTTTCGGCGGGCTGGCGCAGCACCGTCAGCCCGGGATTGACGATGCCGGTCCAGGGATCGTCGTCGACCCCGGCCACCGCCAGATCGCGCGGGATGACGAGGCCGCGGTCGTGACAGAAGCGCACCGCCGCCTCGAGAAAGAGGCCGTTGCTGACGATCAGCGCCTCGGGGCGTTCGGCCTCGAGCCAGTCGGCCAGCGCCGCGTAGCCCGCCACCGCATTGGGCGGGGCGCGATGGACGAGGGCAGCCAGCCCGTGCCGCGCCAGAGCGGCGACGAAGCCCCGGGCACGGGCCTCGCCGGTGAAGGAGTTCGCCCCGAAGAGGCCCGCGATCCGCTGCCGCCCGCTGGCCACCACATGATCGACGAGCGTGCGCATCGCGCCCTCGTTGTCGAGCGTGACCGCGTCGCAGCCCGCGCCCTCGGGATCGCGGTCGACCAGCACCACGGGCATCTGCAGCCGTCGCAGCGCCTCGGGCCGAAGCTCGCGCGTGGGCGCGAGGATCAGCCCGCTGACACGTTCGCCGGCCATCATCTCCAGATGCATCGCCTCGCGGGCGGGATCCTCGTCCGTGTTGCACAGGAACACCCGCAGCCCTGCCCGGTAGGCCGCATCCTCGACGCCGAAGCTCAGGCGCGTGAAGAAGGGATTGCGGATGTCGGCCAGCACCAGACCCACGGTGGCGGGCACCTGCGAGCGCAGCCGGCGGGCCGAGAGATTGGGCTGGTAGCCGGTGGCGCGCACCGCCGCCTCGACCTGCGCGCGGACCTCGGCGCTGACGGGGCCCTTGCCCAGAGCCCGCGAGACCGTGGAGGGAGCGACCCCTGCCGCCCGGGCGACATCCTTGATGCTGACGGTCATCCGCAATCGTTTCCACTGCCAATCCCGCTCGACAATGCGCCGGACGGGGCCGTTTGACAAGGCTTCAGCCCGTTCCACCGCCAAGACACCAAAGACAGGAAAATTCTTGGTGGAAACGTTTCCACATTCCGCTATGATGAATCCATAGGCGATCTGGGGAGGAGTCGGTGACGTCATTGACCAGGCAGGGAGAGATCCCGCGCGAACTGATCCAACTGGACGCGCGCGCGTCGTCCAAGGAAGAGGCCATCGCTCAGGCGGCGGCGGCGCTCGTGGCGGCGGGCTGCGTGCGGCCCGGCTTCGAGGCCAGCATGCTGCGGCGCGAAGCGGTGTCGAACACCTATCTCGGCAAGGGGATCGCGATTCCGCACGGCACGGTCGAGGACCGCGACCTGATCCAGAAGGATGCCATCGCTGTGCTTCAGGTGCGCGACGGCGTGGAATGGAACGCGGGCGAGCGGGCGCGGCTCGTGGTGGCCATCGCCGCCCGGTCGGACGGCCATATCGAGATCCTCCGCCGGCTGACCCGGCTTCTGCAGGACGAGGACCGGCTGGCCGTCCTCGCCGCGACGGACGACCGGCAGGCGCTGTCCGACGCGCTGAACGGAGTGGCCGCGGGCGCTGCGGCCACTGCCGAGCCTGCGGGCGATTTCGCGCAGTCCTTCGACTGGGTGCTGGATTACCCGACCGGGCTCCATGCCCGGCCCGCCACCGAATGGGCCGAGGCGGCGCGCCGCTTCCCCTGCCGCATCCGCATCCGGCACGGCGCCGAGACGGCGGATGCGCGCAACATGATTTCGCTTCTGAGCCTTGGGCTGAAGTCGGGCGATGCGATCACCGTTTCGGCCGAAGGGCAGGGCGCGGCCGAGGCGCTCGCCACGCTGAAGGTCACGATGACCGGGCTCAGCGCCCGGGAGAAGGCCGACGCGGCCCGCGCCGAGGAGAAGCGCCGCGCGACCGCCGCGGCCGGCGGCTGGGTGCCGCCCTCGTCTCCGCGCGCCATCGAGGGCGTGCCGGCCGCGCCGGGTCTGGCCATCGGGCGCATCACCCGGATCGCCACCGACGGGATGGAGATCCCCGACGAGCCGGTGGAGCTGGCCCGGGCGGCCGATCTGCTTCATGCGGCCTTGGGCCAGACGGCGGAACAGCTCCACAGCCTCGCCGACGATACCGCGCGGCGGCTGGGAGAATCGGATGCGGCCATCTTCCGGGCGCAGGCGGGGCTGCTGGCCGATCCCGATCTCATCACGCTCGCCTCGCAATGGCTGGTGGACGGGCACGGCCTCGCCTGGTCCTGGCATCGCGCCTATGAGGACATGGCGGCGCGGCTCTCGGCCCTGCGCAACCCGGTGCTGGCTGCCCGCGCGGCCGACCTGCGCGACGTGGGCCAGCGGGTGCTTGCCCATATCGACCCGCGCTTTGCCCGGTCGCGGCTGGCCGACCTGCCCGAGGACACGATCCTCGTGGCCGAGGATATCTCGCCCTCGGATGCGGCGGGACTGGACCCCGCGAAAGTTGCGGGCCTCGTGACGGCGCTGGGCGGTCCCACCTCGCACACGGCGATCCTCGCCCGGACGCTGGGCCTGCCCGCGGTCGTGGGCACGGGAGCGGTGGTCGAGCGGCTGGAAGATGGCGCGTGCGCCATCGTCGATGGCCATGGCGGGCGGCTCTATCTCGATCCGTCGGAAGCCGACCTCGCCTCGGCCCGCGACTGGATCGCGGCGGAAGAGGCACGCCGCGCCCGGGCGGCCGAGACGCGGGCGCTGCCCGCCACCACGCGCGACGGGCACCGGATCGACATCGGCGCCAACATCAACCTCGCCGAGCAGGCAGCCTTCGCGCTGGGGCAGGGTGCCGAGGGCGTGGGTCTGATGCGGACCGAGTTCCTGTTCCTCGAACGCAGCGAGAGCCCGACCGAGGACGAGCAGGCCGAAGCCTATGCGGCGATGGCGCGCGCGCTCGAGGGGCGGCCGCTGGTGATCCGCGCGCTCGACATCGGCGGCGACAAGCAGGTGGCCCATCTCGACCTCCCGCGCGAGGAGAACCCGTTCCTCGGCGTGCGCGGCGCGCGGCTCCTGCTGCGCCGGCCCGACCTGCTGGTGCCGCAGCTGCGCGCGCTCTATCGCGCGGCGGCCGGCGGGGCGCAGATCTCGGTCATGTTCCCGATGGTCACCTCGCTCGGCGAGCTTCTGGAGCTGCGCGCCACCTGCGAGCGGATCCGGCAGGAGCTGGACGCGCCGGTCGTGCCGCTGGGCATCATGGTCGAGGTGCCCTCCGCGGCGCTTCTTGCGGCGGAATTCGCCGCCCACGCGGACTTCTTCTCGATCGGGACCAACGATCTTACCCAATATGCGCTGGCCATCGACCGGCAGAACCCGGAGCTCGCCCCCGAGGCGGACAGCCTGCATCCGGCCGTCCTGCGGCTCATCGATCTGACGGTGAAGGGCGCGGCGGTCCATGGCCGCTGGGTGGGGGTCTGCGGCGGCATCGCGGGCGATCCGTTCGGCGCGGCGCTGCTTGCGGGCCTCGGGGTGGACGAGCTTTCGATGACCCCGCGCGACATTCCCGCGGTGAAGGAGCGTCTGCGCCAGTCCGACCGGGCGGGGCTCAGGGCTCTGGCCGAACACGCGCTGGCCTGTTCCGACGCCGAAGCCGTGCGGGCCCTCGCCGCGGAGGCCCCATGAGCCGCGTCCATACCGTCACGCTCAACCCGGCCATCGACCAGACGGTGAGCCTGCCGCATCTGGCGGTGGGCGAGGTCAACCGCGCGACGGCCGTGCGCCACGATCCGGGCGGCAAGGGGATCAATGTGGCCTCGGTGCTGGCCGACTGGGGCGTCTCGGTCGCGGCCCACGGTCTTCTGGGGCGGGCGAATGCCGCGCCCTTCGAGGCGCTCTTTGCGCAGAAATCGATCGCCGACCGGATGCTGCGGGTGGCCGGCGAGACGCGCACCAACGTCAAGATCCTCGAAGAGGACGGGCGCACCACCGACCTGAACCTGCCCGGCTTTCCGGCGGACGAGGGCCATCTTGCGGCGCTGGCCGAGGGGCTGGGCTCGGTCGCGGCGGGCGAACTCGTGGTAATCTCGGGCAGCCAGCCCGCGGGCCTTCCGGCCTCGGCCACCGCGCGGCTTGCCGCCCGGGTGCAGGAGCGCGGCGCGCGGGTGCTCTGCGACGTCTCGGGCGCCCCGCTGGCCGAGGTGCTGGCGGCCCCCGTCCTACCGGATGCGATCAAGCCCAACCGGCACGAGCTCGAGGGCTGGGTCGGGCGCAGTCTCGCCGACCGGGCCGATCTGGCCGCGGCCGCCGCGGCGCTCGCGGCCCGCGGGATCGCGCTCGTCGTGGTCTCGCTCGGCACCGAAGGCGCGCTCTTCGTCTCGTCGGACGGGGCGGTCGTGGCGCGCCCGGTGCAGCTGTCGCGCGGCAGCACGGTCGGAGCGGGGGATGCGATGGTGGCGGGCCTCGCCTCGGCGCTGGTCGAGGGGCTGCCGCTTCGCGCCACCGCCGCGCGGGCCACGGCCTTCGCCGCGGCCAAGCTGCAGAACCCCGGCCCGCATCTGCCGGGCGTGGATCAGGTGCGCGCCCTCGAGGCGCGCGTGGAGAGGATGGCGGCGGCGGACTGGATCCGCGCCGCGGGCCGGACGGCCGATCAGGGAGAGAGGACATGACAGGCATCGTCGCCGTCATTTCGACGGGGAGCTTCGGGCCCCATGCGGCCCTCGCGCGCGAGGCCTTGCGCAAGGCCGCGCAGGGGCTGGGCCGCGCCATCGCGGTCGAGCTGCGCACGCAGGAGACCGTGACCGACGCGCTGCCGCCCGAGGCGGTGAGCGGCGCAAGTCAGGTGCTGCTCGTGACCGAGCCCGGCGGAGCCGCGGCCGACGAGGCCCGCTTCGCCGGCCGCCCCACGATCCATGCGACGTTGGCCGAGGTGCTGGAAGATGCGCCGGGCGTGCTGGCCCGCACCGGATCCGGCGCCGCCGCGGCTCCGGCCGCGGATCCTGCCGCGGCCGAGGGCGCGCTGAAGATCGTGGCCATCACCTCCTGCCCCACCGGCATCGCCCATACCTTCATGGCGGCCGAGGGGCTCGTCGAGGGCGCCAGCGCGCAGGGTCACCAGATCCGGGTCGAGACCCAGGGCTCTGTCGGCGCGCAGGACGAACTGACCGCGGCCGAGATTGCGGCGGCCGATCTCGTCATCATCGCGGCCGACAAGCAGGTGGATCTCGGGCGTTTCGGCGGCAAGCGCCTGTTCCTCTCGCCCACCAAGCCCGCGATCACCGACGGCGCGGGCCTGATCCGCAAGGCGCAGGCCGAGGCGCGGATGCAGGCCGGATCGGCCTCCTCCGAGGCCGCGCAGCCCGAGGCCAAGAAGGTCGGCGTCTACAAGCACCTGATGACGGGCGTCTCCTTCATGCTGCCCTTCGTGGTGGCGGGCGGGCTTCTCATCGCCATCGCCTTCGCTCTGGGCGGGATCTACGTCTATGAGGACCAGTATGCCGGCACGCTCGGCCATACGCTGTTCCAGATCGGCGCGAAGGGGGCCTTCACGCTGATGGTGCCGGCGCTGGCGGGCTACATCGCCTGGTCCATCGCCGACCGGCCCGGCCTCGCCCCCGGCATGACCGGCGGCGTCATCGCGGGCACCATCGGCGCGGGCTTCCTCGGCGGGATCGTCGCGGGCTTCATCGCGGGCTACGGCGTCCTCTGGCTCAACCGCGCGATCAAGCTGCCGAAGACCCTGCAGGGGCTGAAGCCCGTGCTGATCCTGCCGCTTCTCGGCACGGCGCTGACCGGGCTTCTGATGTATTATGTCGTGGGCGAGCCCACGGCGCGGCTGCTGGCCACCATCACCGCCTTCCTGCAGGGGATGCAGGGCACGTCGGCCGCCCTTCTGGGGCTGCTCCTCGGCGGCATGATGGCGGTGGACATGGGCGGGCCCGTCAACAAGGCGGCCTATGCCTTCGCCACCACGCTCATCGCGGCCAATGTGCTGGAGCCGATGGCGGCCGTCATGTGCGCGGGCATGGTGCCGCCCATCGCGCTCGCGGTGGCGTGCCGGCTTCTGCCCGCCCGCTTCACCCCGGAAGAGCGCGAGGCCGGCAATGCGGCCTTCGTGCTGGGCCTCGCCTTCGTCACCGAGGGCGCGATCCCCTTCGCGGCGCGCGATCCGCTGCGGGTGATCCCGAGCCTTATCGCGGGCTCGGCGGTGGCGGGGGCGATCTGCATGGCGCTCGGCGTGGCGCAGCGCGTGCCGCACGGCGGGATCTTCGTCCTGCCGATCCCCAATGCCGTGACGAACCTCACGGGCTTCGGGATCGCCCTCGTGGCGGGCACGGCGGTCTCGGTTCTCGCGCTGGCGCTGGTCAAGCGGCGGATCGTGGTGCCCGCCGCGGTGCCCTCGGCCGTCTGACGGCGCGCCCGGCCCCGCGGCCTCCCACGCGGGACCGGACCTCGGGGCCGGCACCTCCGGGTGCCGGCTCCGTCATGTCGCATTCCCAGCACGCGGACGGTCCTCAGCCCCGCGGCGCCCAGAGGATCACCGCCGCCCCGGCGAGGACGAGGGCCGCGCCGCCCATGTCCCAGCGGTCGGGACGCACGCCCTCGACGGCCCAGAGCCAGAGGAGGGAGGCCGCCACATAGACCCCGCCGTACACAGCATAGGACCGGCCCGCCGCCTCGACCGGGGTCAGCGCCAGAAGCCAGGCGAAGGTGCCGAGCGACAGGGCCCCCGGCACCAGCCAGAGCGCCGAGGCGCCCAGCCGCCACCAAGCCCAGACCGCGAAACATCCCGCGATCTCGGCCAGCGCCGCCCCCGCATAGGCCGCGAGCGACAGTCCCATCAGGGCTCCTTCCGGTGCTCGTGCGCGCAGTGGGCATGATCGCCCAGCACTTCGATCACCCGGCAATCGGCGATCGTGCCATGGGCGCACTGGCCGATCATGCGCTCGAGCTCCGCCTCGAGCGCGCGCAGCCGCCCGATCCGCGCCCGCACCGCGGAGAGTTGCGCCCGCGCGATGGCGTCGGCCGCCTCGCAGGACTGGTCGGGCCGGTCCGACAGGCTCAGGAGATCCCGGATCGCCTCGAGCGGGAAGCCCAGATCGCGCGCGTGGCGGATGAAGGCCAGACGCTCCTCCGCCCGGTGTCCGTAGAGCCGCTGGTTGCCCGCGCTGCGCTCGGGCGGCGGCAGCAGCCCGATCTGCTCGTAATAGCGGATCGTCGGCACCTTCACGCCGGCCGCCTCTGCCAGTTTCCCGATCGTGAGCATGAGAAACCCCTTGAACCTATAGTTGCTAGAGACATTAGGTTCCTGAGTCGTTGAGGACAAGCGCCCCCGGGCGGGAGAGTGAGATGACGAACGACACGAGTGGAGCGGTGCACGAATGGCGCGTGACGGGGATGGATTGCGCCTCCTGCGCGGGCAGGATCCGCGATGCGGTGGGGCGCCTGCCGGGCGTGAGCGGCGTCGAGGTGGCGATCATGTCCGAGCGGCTGAAGCTCTCGCTCGACGAAGGGCAGGGCGGCCCCGAGGCGGTCGAGGCCACGGTGCGCAAGCTCGGCTTCGGCATCGCGCCGCGGGCCGAGGCGCAGCCCTTCGTCCTGCCCGAGGCGGCCGAAGCGGCCTGCGGCTGCGGCGCCTGCGGGACAGACGCGCCGCACGCGCACAGCCATTCCCACGACCATGAGGCAGCCGAGCCGGGCGCCTGGTACCGAACCGCGAAGGGTCGTCTCGTCCTGCTGACCGGGGTGCTTCTGGCCTGCGCCTGGACCGTCGAGGCGCTGGTGCCCGGGCCGGTCGGGCCGGTGGCCTTCGCGCTGGCCTGCCTCATCGGGCTCGTGCCCATCGCCCGGCGCGCCTTTGCCGCCCTGCGGCTCGGCCAGCCCTTCACCATCGAGGGGCTGATGACGGTCGCCGCCGCAGGCGCGCTCTTCATTGGCGCGGCGGAGGAGGCAGCGCTGGTCATCTTCCTCTTCGCCGTGGGCGAGGTGCTGGAAGGGGTGGCGGCGAGCCGCGCCCGCGACGGGATCCGCGCCCTCTCGCGCCTCGTGCCCGAGACCGCGCGGCTCGAGCAGGACGGACGCACGCTGGAGGTGCCCGCGGCCGGCCTGCAACCCGGCCAGATCGTCCGCGTCCGGCCGGGCGAGCGCATCCCGGCCGACGGCGAGATCCTCGAGGGGCAGGGCGGGCTCGACGAGAGCCCCGTGACGGGCGAGAGCATCCCCGTGACCCGGGGCCCCGGCGAGGCGGTCTTCGCGGGTGCGGTCGCGACCGATGCGGCCCTGCGCATCCGCGTCACGCGCGCGGCGAAGGACAACACGATCGCGCGCATCGTCCGCCTGGTCGAGGAGGCCGAGGAAGCGCGTGCCCCGACCGAGCGGTTCATCGACCGGTTCAGCCGCTGGTACATGCCGCTGATCGTGGGGCTGGCCGTGGCCGTGGCCGTGCTGCCGCCGCTCGCCGCCGGGGCCGACTGGTCCACCTGGATCTATCGCGGTCTCGCGCTCCTCCTGATCGGCTGCCCCTGCGCTCTGGTGATCTCGGTGCCGGCGGCCATCGCCTCGGCTTTGGCCTCGGGCGCGCGGCGCGGTCTCCTGATGAAGGGCGGCGCGGTGATCGAGGCCGCGGCCGCCGTGCGGCAGGTGGCGTTCGACAAGACCGGCACGCTCACCCGCGGGCGGCCTGAGGTGACGGATGTCGTGACCTTGAGCGTCGAGTCCGAGGTCCGGGTGCTGGCGCTGGCCGCCGCGGTCGAGCGTGGCTCGGCCCATCCGCTGGCGCAGGCGATCCTTGCACGGGCCGAGGCCGCGGGCGCGCCGGACCTGCCGGCCGAGGCCGCGCGCAGCCTCGCCGGGCGCGGGGCCGAGGCCCGTGTCGAGGGGGAAGACCTCTGGGTCGCGAGTCCCTCCTTCGCGGCCGAAAGGGGCGTGCTCGATGCCGGAACCCGCGCCCGCGCCGAGGCGCTGGAGGCGGAGGGCAAGACCGTCACGGTCCTCTTCCGCGAGGGTCGGACGCTGGGGCTTCTGGCGCTGCGCGACGAGCCGCGTGGGGATGCGGCCGAAGCGGTGCGGCAGCTGGGCCGGATGGGCGTGAGCGCCACGATCCTCACCGGCGACAATGCCCGCACCGCCGAGGCCATCGCGGCCCGGCTCGGCACAGGCTTCCGCGCGCAGATGCGCCCCGACGACAAGCTCGCCGCCATCCGCGAGATGGCGGGGCAGGGGGGCGTCATGATGATCGGCGACGGCATCAACGATGCGCCCGCGCTGAAGGCCGCGAGCGTGGGCGTGGCCATGGGCTCGGGCACCGACGTGGCGCTCGAGACGGCGGATGCGGCGATCCTGCGCGACCGGGTGACGGATGTGCCGGCCACGATCCGCCTCGCCCGCGCCGCCATGCGCAACATCCGCCAGAACATCGCGGTGGCGCTGGGGTTGAAGGGAGTGTTCCTCGTGACCTCGGTCCTCGGGATCACCGGGCTCTGGATCGCGATCCTCGCCGACACGGGCGCCACCGTGCTGGTGACGCTGAACGCGCTGCGTCTTCTGCGCTTCGATCCCGAGGCGCGGGGCTGAGGCGCGGCGTGCTCGGAGCGGCGGCTGGCCGCTCCGGGCTTCGGGCTCGGACAGCGAAGGCCAGGCGGCCCCAGCGTGGCGCGGCCGGCGCCGGATCCGTCCGGGCCTGTCGGGTCGGGGGGCTTAGAACGGGATCTCGTCGTCGAGGTCGTTCCGGCGGCCGCCGCCACTCGGGGCGCCGCCCGAGGAGGCGCCGCCGCGGGGGCCGCTGCCGTAATTGTCGTAGTTGTCCGGCCCGCCGCGATCCTCGTAGCCGCCACCGCCCATGCCGCCGCCGGCGCCCGCGCCTTCGCCGCGCCCTCCGAGCATCGTCAGCGAGCTGCGGAACGGGCGCAGCACGACCTCGGTCGAGTAGCGGTCCTGACCCGACTGGTCCTGCCACTTCCGCGTCTCGAGCTGGCCCTCGATATAGACGGTCGAGCCCTTGCGCAGATACTGCTCGGCCACCCGCGCCAGGTTTTCATCGAAGATGGCGACCGAGTGCCATTCGGTGCGCTCCTTCCGCTCGCCCGAGGCGCGGTCGCGCCACTGCTCGGACGTGGCGATGCGGAGGTTCACCACCTTGCCGCCGTTCTGGAAGCTGCGCACCTCGGGATCGCGGCCGAGATTGCCGATGATGATGACCTTGTTGACCGAGCCCGCCATGCTTCCTCCGAATCCTGTGGCCGGGGAAGGATGCCCCGGATGTGGTTAACGGAATGGCTACACTGACCGGGCCGCACCCGCAACGCCGGACGGGCGCACCGGGCCGGGACCCGCGCGGCGCCCGGCCTCACCCGCCCCGGTTGTGTTCAAAAGGGTGGCGAACTTGCCGGCAATCCGTGTAATGTGCGGGCGGGACAGATGAAGGTTGTTTTCATGCGGCGATTGATCGGTGCATTGGGCGCGGCGGTCGTGGGCTTGGGTCTTGCCTCGGGGCCGACCGCGGGTCTGGCCGATGGGCTGAAGATCCAGCGATCCACGATGAACCGGGCGGGAATCTTCAAGTCGCAGACGCGACTTCTCGACGGGCGCCTGTCGCAGCAGTACGAAAGCTCCACCCGGCTGAAGCCGAAGGTCGAGAAGCTGGCGGCGGCTCTGCCGACGGCGCGCTACAACGGCCGCTACAAGGGCGAGTTCCTCGAATCGGCCAAGTCCGCGGCGCGCAAGCATGGCGTGCCGGAGGATCTCTATCTCCGGCTCGTGCAGCAGGAATCGGGCTGGAACCCCGGCGCGGTCTCGGTGAAGGGCGCCACGGGGCTGGCCCAGCTGATGCCGGGCACGGCGCAGCTTTTGCGGGTGAACATCAACGACCCGCATCAGAATCTCGAGGGCGGGGCGCGGTACCTCAAGATGATGTACAACAAGTTCGGCACCTGGCAGCTCGCGCTTGCCGCCTACAATGCCGGGCCGCAGGCGGTCGAGAAACATTCGGGCATCCCGCCCTACCGCGAGACGCAGAACTATGTGAAGGTCATCTGGGGCAACGGCTGACGCCGCCGACGGCCGTCTCGAGAGCTTTCTGCGTTCACGCGTCGGAAGCGGCCGAGGGCTCTCTGCCCTCATGCCTCGGAAGCGGCCGCAGCGGGCCGCCCCCGATCCTCATTCATTCCAGCGTGCCGTCTGCCGAGATGCGGGTCTTGCCGCCGAGATAGGGATGCAGCGCCTCGGGCAGCTCCACGGAGCCATCCTCCTGCTGTCCGTTCTCGAGCACCGCGATCAGGCAGCGGCCCACGGCGAGGCCCGAGCCGTTCAGCGTATGGACGAACTCGGGCTTGCCGCCGCCTGCCGGGCGGAAGCGGGCGTTCATGCGCCGCGCCTGGAAATCGCCGCAGACCGAGACCGAGCTGATCTCGCGGTAGGTGTTCTGCCCGGGCAGCCAGACCTCGAGATCGTGGGTCTTGGTCGCCCCGAAGCCCATGTCGCCGGTGCAGAGGACGATGGTGCGGTAGGGCAGGCCCAGCTTCTGCAGGATCGCTTCGGCACAGCCGGTCATGCGCTCATGTTCGGCCAGCGAGGTCTCGGGCGTGGTGATCGAGACCATCTCGACCTTCTCGAACTGGTGCTGGCGCAGCATCCCGGACGTGTCCTTGCCCGCGCTGCCCGCCTCCGAGCGGAAGCACTGGGTATGGGCGGTCATGCGGATCGGCAGCTGCGCTTCGTCGAGGATCTCGCCCGCGACCGAGTTGGTCAGCGTCACCTCGGAGGTGGGGATCAGCCACCAGCCGTTCGTGGTCTGGTAGCTGTCTTCGGAGAATTTCGGCAGCTGGCCGGTGCCGAACATCGCCTCGTCCTTGACCAGAACCGGCGTCCAGGTCTCGGTCAGCCCGTGCTCGGTCACATGGGTGTCGAGCATGAACTGCGCGAGCGCGCGGTGGACGCGGATCACCGCGCCCTTCAGCATCACGAAGCGGCTGCCCGAGAGCTTGGCGGCGGTGGCGAAATCCATCCCCGGCTTCACGCCCGCGATCTCGAAATGCTCCTTCGGCGCGAAGTTGAAGCCGCGCGGCGTGCCCCAGCGGCGGATCTCGACGTTGGCGCTCTCGTCGGGGCCCTCCGGCACCTCGTCGAGCGGCAGGTTCGGGATCGCCGCCAGCATGTCGCGCAGGCGCGCATCCTCGGCCGCGGCCTCCTCGTTCAGCCGCGCCACCTCGGCCTTCTTCTCGGCCACGAGGGCGCGCAGCCGCTCGAACTCGGCCTCGTCGCCGCGGGCCTTGGCCGCACCGACCTCCTTGGAGGCCCGGTTCTGCTCGGCCTGCGCGGTCTCGGCGGCGAGGATCTTCGACCGCCGCGCCTCGTCGATGGCGAGGATCTCGCCCGAGAGCGCCGAAAGCCCGCGCCGCGAGAGCGCGGTGTCGAAGCGGTCGGGAAACTCGCGGATGATGCGGATGTCGTGCATGGGGTCACCTTGGCTGAAGGGCGAGCCCCCGGCCCTTCGGTGCCGGAGGATCGGGCCTCTAATGCCCGATACCTCCGGTCAGGTGAACCGAAATCTTGCCTGCGGCCTATTCGATGACAGCGCAGGCGAGCCGGTCGCCGGCATCGCCTGCGGGCTGGCTCACATAGTCGTCGGGCCCGGAATGGAGCATGAGCGCGCGCCCCGTCAGATCCGAGGCATTCTCGCCGCCGAGCTGGACGAAGGTGTTGAAGACCTGCGCGCGTAGGATGCCGTCGGCGCCGACATACTGGTTCGGCATGTCGCCCGAATGGGGGCCGGCCTCGACCATCAGCCCGTGCTCCGTTTCCGCGATCGAGAAGTGACCGCCGGCGGATTTGAAGCCCGTGCCCGTATCGCATTCGCCGGTCTCGTGAATGTGAAACCCGAGCCAGCTCTCCGGCGGCAACCCCTGCAGGTCGAGCGTGAACAGAACACCGTGGGGCAGGGGGGCGATGGTGGCCTTCCCGAGAGGCGTGCCCTCGACCGACATGAAGGTGGCCGTCCGTTCCGGGAAGCCCGGCTGTCCGGGCGCGGCGGTGGCATTCTCGGCTCGCGCCGGAACGTCCTGGGCAAGGGCGGGGGCGGCCAGAAGGGCCGCGGCGGCGATGGCGATGGTCCTCGACATGTGTCTCCTCCGTCGGATGGGGCGGCTCGGGTCTTCCGGCCACCGGGTTCAGCCGAGGAAACGGGAGGGGCGCGCGACTGTTCCCTGCGTTGGCCCCGTCTCCGGCCGGCGGCCGGCATGTCGGGAGATCGGACCCTGCGCCCGCCCGGGCCGGTTCATCCCGGGCTTGGAACCGCGCGTCGCGTGCATATATGGGCGCCCATGGCTTGCTTGCCATCGCGGCACCCCGCGGCTAGGGTGCGCCCCGCCAAAGTCCGGGCCTGATCCCCGGGTGAATCCAAGAGGACGACAATGTTCGTGACCCCCGCCTTCGCCCAGGCCGCTTCTGGCGGTGCTGCCGGCGCCTTCACCAGTTTCGTGCCGCTGATCCTGATCTTCGTGATCATGTATTTCCTTCTGATCCGTCCTCAGCAGAAAAAACTGAAGGAACACAAGGCTATGGTGGAAGCGCTCCGCCGTGGCGATCAGGTTCTCACCGGCGGCGGCATCGTCGGCAAGGTGGTGAAGGTCCACGAGGACGGCATCGTCGATGTCGAGATCGCCGATGGCGTGAAGGTCCGCGTGATGAAATCCACCATCGTTCAGGTCATGTCCAAGACCGAACCTGCTGCCGCCTGATCGGATCGGGTCCAGATGCTCCATTTCCCCGTTTGGAAGCGCGTTCTGATCTGGGGCATCTGTGCCCTCGCGATCCTCTATGCCGCGCCCAACTTCTTCTACAGCCGCGTCGAAAGTCACAATGATGCGGTCGCCGCCATCGAGAAGGCCGGGGGAACCGCCACTCCCGAGCAGACGGCGGCGGTGGGGCTCTGGCCCGAATGGCTGCCTTCGAACATCGTGAACCTCGGCCTCGACCTGCGCGGCGGCGCGCATCTTCTGGCCGAGGTCCGGGTCGAGGACGTCTATGCCGCGCGCATGGACGGGCTCTGGCCGGAGGTGCGCGACGCGCTCCGCGGCCTGCGCGATCAGGTGGGCTCGATCCGGCGGCAGACCGCGCCGGCGGGCGAGCTTCGGGTGGCGATCTCGCGCCCCGAGGGGATGCAGGCGGCGCTCGAGGCCGCGCGCAGGCTGGCCCAGCCCGTGGTGTCCTTCACGGGCATGGGGCAGAACGACATCGAGATCTCGAGCCAGGGCGACGTGCTGGTGATCCGCCTGACCGACGCCGAGAAGACGGCGATGGACAGCCGGACGGTGCAGCAGAGCCTCGAGATCATCCGCCGCCGTGTCGACGAGGTCGGCACGCGCGAGCCCACCATCCAGCGCCAGGGCGAGGACCGGATCCTGATCCAGGTGCCGGGCATCGGCTCGGCTGCCGAGCTGAAGTCGCTCATCGGAACGACGGCGAAGCTGACCTTCCATCCGGTGCTCGGCCGCACCGCCGACGCGCAGAGCAGCGCGAGCGGCGATCTCGTGCTGCCGGCGGCCAACGAGCAGGGGATCTTCTACGTCCTCGACCGCTCGCCCGTCGTGACCGGCGAGGAGCTCGTCGACGCCCAGCCCTCGTTCGACCAGAACAACCGCCCGGCGGTCAGCTTCCGCTTCAATCCCTCGGGGGCGCGGGCCTTCGGCGACTATACGGCGCAGAACATCGGCAAGCCCTTCGCGATCGTCCTCGACAATGAGGTGATCTCGGCCCCGGTGATCCAGGCGCATATCGCGGGCGGCTCCGGCATCATCACCGGCAACTTCTCGGTCGAGGAATCCACCGAGCTCGCCGTCCTCCTGCGCGCAGGCGCGCTGCCGGCCGAGATGACCTTCCTCGAGGAACGGACCATCGGCCCGGAACTCGGGCAGGATTCGATCGACGCCGGCCGGACGGCCGCCATCGTGGGCATGATCGCCGTCGTGGCCTTCATGATCGCGAGCTACGGCTGGTTCGGCGTGCTGGCCAACATCGCGCTCGCCATCAACATGCTGGCGATCATCGCGCTCCTGTCGGTGGTGGGGGCGACCCTGACGCTGCCGGGCATCGCGGGCATCGTGCTGACCATCGGCGTGGCGGTGGATGCGAACGTGCTGATCTACGAACGGATCCGCGAGGAGCTGAGGCAGGGCAAGCAGCCGGGCCGCGCCATCGAACTCGGCTTCGAGAAGGCCCTGTCCGCCATCGTCGATGCCAACGTCACCACCTTCCTCGTGGCACTCATCATGTTTCTCGTGGGGGCCGGGCCCGTGCGCGGCTTTGCCGTGACGCTGACCATCGGCATCTTCACGTCGGTCTTCACGGCCGTCTACGTCACCCGGATCCTGATCGCCACCTGGTTCGCCTGGCGGCGGCCGCGCACCATCGTCGTCTGAGGAGCTCCCATGGCTTTCCGCCTCAAACTCTGCCCCGAAAAGACGAACATCGACTTCTTCTGGGCCGCGCCGGTCACCTTCGGCTTCTCGGTCTTCCTGATGGCGGCCTCGCTCGTGGCCTGGCTGACGCTGGGGCTGAATTTCGGGATCGACTTCCGCGGCGGCACGACGATCCGGACGGAATCGACACAGGCCGTGGATGTGGCCGCCTATCGCGCCGCCCTCGAGGGGCAGGATCTTGGCGACATCTCGATCACCGAGGTCTTCGATCCCGGCTTCCGCGCGGATCAGCACGTCGCCATGGTCCGCATCGGCGCACAGGACGCGACCCAGTCGATCACGCCCGAGCAGATCGGACAGGTCGAGGAGGCGCTGAAGACCGTCGATCCGTCCATCACCTTCCCGTCCGTCGAGTCGGTGGGGCCGAAGGTCTCGGGCGAGCTGATCCGGTCGGCGATCCTGGCGGTCGCCGCCGCCTGCGCGGGCATCGCCGTCTATATCTGGCTCAGGTTCGAATGGCAGTTCGCCCTGGGCTCGGTGGCCGCATTGATCCACGACGTGCTGGTGACGATCGGCGTCTTCGCGCTGTTCCAGATCAAGTTCGACCTGACGACGGTCGCGGCCCTCCTCACCGTTCTCGGCTATTCGATCAACGACACGGTGGTGGTGTTCGACCGGCTGCGCGAGAACCTCGTCAAGTACAAGACCATGCCGCTCCGCGACGTGATGAACCTCTCGGTCAACGAGACGCTGAGCCGGACGATCATGACGCTGATGACCACACTCATCGCGCTCGTGTCGCTTCTCGTCTTCGGCGGCGACGTGATCCGCGGCTTCGTCTTCGCCATCACCTTCGGCGTGGTGATCGGGACCTATTCCTCGGTCTACATGGCCAAGAACATCGTGCTCTATCTCGGCGTGGACCGGGGTGGGCCGAAGAAGGACAGCAAGGCGGGCACTCAGTTCGCCAATATCGACGCCTGACCGGACGGGCGGCCCGCAAGGCCGCCCAATCCCGTTCAGGGCTCTGGTACCCGTTCCGTTCCGGTCGCGTCCGTGCCTGACCGACTGCCGTGCGACTGCGGCCCCGCCGGGCCGCGAGGGTCGCCGCCCATGCCCGACCGGCGCCAAAGGCGCGGTCCGAAGCGGAGGATGCGCCATGCGCCTGACCGAGATCACCTACGACAGCGCCCAGCCCGTCGAGGGCTACGGGCCCGGCTATTTCCGCATCGGCGGCGAGGTGCTGGAGGGTGCCTGCCTGATCTCGCCCTGGGGGGCGGGGCCCTGGGGCGGGCTCGAGGACATGGCCGGACCCCTCGCGCTGATCGACCGGATCGACGTGCTCTTCGTGGGCATGGGCGCGGACGTGGCCCATGTGCCGCAGGCCTTCCGGGCGGCGCTGGAAGAGGCCGGGATCGGCGTCGAAGCCATGTCCTCCCCCGCCGCCTGCCGCACCTACAATGTGCTGCTTTCGGAAGGCCGCCGCGTGGCCATCGCGCTTCTGCCGGTCTGACGCGCGCCGCAAAGGCCGCCGCCCCGAAGCCCTTCCGCCGGCGCGGCTTATGCGCTAGGGCAGGCCCATGGATCTGACCGTCACCAACCTCGCCTGCGCCCGCGGCGGCGTGACCGTGCTCGAGCGCGTGAGCTTCCGGCTCTCGCGCGGCGCGGCGCTGATCCTGCGGGGGCCGAACGGCATCGGCAAGACGACGCTCCTGCGGACGGTGGCGGGGTTGCAGCCGGCCGTGGCGGGCGAGATCTCGATGCCGCCCGAGGCCGTGGCCTATGCCGCCCATGCCGACGGGCTGAAGGCCACGCTGACGGTGGCCGAGAACCTCGCCTTCTGGGCGGCGATCTACGGCACCGACCGCGCCGCCCGCGCCATCGAGCGGATGAACCTCGCGGCACTGGCCGACCGGCAGGCGCAGAACCTGTCCGCCGGACAGAAGCGGCGGCTGGGGCTCGCGCGGCTTCTGGTGACGGGTCGCCCGCTCTGGGTGCTGGACGAGCCCACCGTCTCGCTCGATGCGGCCTCGGTGGCGCTCTTCGGCGACGTGGTGCGCACGCATCTGGCCGAGGGAGGTGCTGCGCTGATGGCCACCCACATCGATCTCGGACTGGCCGAGGCGGAGGTGCTGGATCTGGCGCCCTACCGCGCCGAGACGCCGGCCGGCACCGAGCCCGCCGACGATCCCTTCGCCGGGGTGACGGCATGATCGCGCTTCTCCTCCGGGACCTGCGGCTCGCGCTGCGGGCGGGCGGCGGCTTCGGCCTGGGCCTCGCCTTCTTCCTGCTGGTGGCCGTCCTCGTGCCGCTCGGCGTCGGGCCCGAGCCTGCGACGCTGGCGAAGATCGCGCCCGGCATCCTCTGGGTCGGCGCGCTCCTGGCCTGTCTTCTCTCGCTCGACCGGATCTTCGCGCTCGATCACGAGGACGGATCGCTCGATCTCCTCGCCACCGCCCCCATCCCGCTCGAGGGGGTGGTGGCGGTGAAGGCCTGCGCGCACTGGATCGTCACCGGCCTGCCGCTGACGCTGGTCTCGCCGCTGCTCGGGCTCCTGATGAACCTGCCGGCCGAGGGCTATCCGCTGCTTCTGGCCTCGCTCGCCATCGGCACGCCGGCGCTCTCGGTGATCGGCACCTTCGGCGCGGCCCTCACCGTCGGGCTGAAGCGGGGCGGGCTCCTGCTCAGCCTCCTCGTGCTGCCGCTCTATGTGCCGACCCTCGTCTTCGGGGCCGAGGCGGTGCGGCGCGGTGCGCTCGGCATGGATGTCGCGACCCCATTCCTCCTTCTCGGAGGCATCACGGCGGGTGTCGCGGCCCTGCTACCTTTCGCCTCAGCAGCCGCCGTTCGGATAAATCTCCGGTAACGAACTCGCGGCTTGAATCCACGACGGGAACCGCCTAGCTCCATGGCCATGTCGATCTGGGAATACGCCAACCCGAAGAAGTTCATGGAGACCTCCTCCATCGCGCTGCCCTGGGCCACGGGCGGGGCGCTGCTCTGCCTGATCGTGGGGCTGGTCTGGGGATTCTTCTTCACGCCCGACGACTTCAAGCAGGGCTCGACCGTCAAGATCATCTATCTGCATGTGCCCTCGGCGCTGATGGCCATCAACGCCTGGCTCATGATGCTGGCCGCCTCGCTGATCTGGCTGGTCCGCAGGCACCATGTCTCGGCCCTGGCCGCAAAGGCCGCGGGGCCCGTCGGGCTGACCTTCACCCTGGTCGCGCTGGTCACCGGCGCGGTCTGGGGGCAGCCGATGTGGGGCACCTGGTGGGCCTGGGATCCGCGGCTGACCTCGTTCCTGATCCTCGCGCTCTTCTACCTCGGCTATATCGCGCTCTGGCAGGCGGTCGAGAACCCGGATACGGCGGCCGACCTCACCTCGGTCCTCTGCATCGTGGGCTCGGTCTTCGCAGTGCTCAGCCGCTATGCGGTGAACTTCTGGAACCAGGGCCTGCATCAGGGCGCCTCGCTCTCGCTCGACAAGGAGGAGAACGTGGCCGACGTGTTCTATTTCCCGCTGCTCGTCTGCATCGCGGGGTTCGTCCTCCTGTTCCTGACGCTCGTGCTCCTGCGCACCCGGACCGAGATCCGCGTGCGCCGCGTGCAGGCGCTTCTCGCGCGGGAGCGCATGGCATGATCCCCGATCTCGGCAAATATGCGGTCTCGGTGCTGACCGCCTACGGCGCCTCGATCGCGCTTCTTGCGGGGCTGGTGGCGCTGTCGCTCTGGCGCGGCGCGCGGGTGCGGCGGATGCTCCGCGAGGTGGAGCAGCGGCAGGGGCGCATCGATGGCTAAGGTTCTGATGTTCGTGCCGCCCGTCCTCTTCGCCGGGCTCGCCGCCATGTTCTTCGTGGGCATGCAGCGCGAGAATCCCGACGAACTGCCCTCGGCGCTGGCGGGAAAGCCCGCGCCCGCGGTCCGGACCGAGCCCTTGGGCGACCATCCGCCGTTCGAGGATGCGATCCTGCGCGCGCCGGGCGTGAAGCTCGTGAACTACTGGGCCAGCTGGTGCGCCCCCTGCCGGGTCGAGGCGCCGACGCTCGAGGCGCTGGCCGCCGACGGGGTCGAGATCCACGGCGTGAACTACAAGGATAAGCCCGAGAATGCCGAGGCCTTCCTGGCCGAGCTGGGCAACCCCTACGCCACGCTGGGCGCCGACGCCTCCGGCCGGATGGCCCTCGACTGGGGCGTCTATGGCGTGCCGGAAACCTATGTGATCGACGGCAAGGGCCGCATCGTGCTCCGCTTCCCGGGTCCCGTCACCGAGCGGGTGCTCGAAGAGACGATCCGCCCCGCCATGGAGAAGGCGGCCGCAGCCGCCCGGTAACTCCCGACAGACTGGCACCTCCCGGCCCCATCGGCTCCCGGGCGCATGGGCCGCCCGTCCGCGCGCCCTTTCATTCTGGCCCAAATATCCCCGCCGGAGGCTCCGACGCCGGACCGCAGCGGCGTCTCCCACCGCTGGAGCGCCAAAGAAACGCCCCGGCCAGCCGACCGGGGCGTCTCTCGGATCCCTGCGAGGGTCTCAGACCGAGGCGAGGTCGCGCAGCACGTAATGCAGCACGCCGCCGTGCTCGACATATTCGATCTCGATCTCGGTATCGATCCGGCACT
Source organism: Cereibacter sphaeroides 2.4.1 (assembly GCF_000012905.2). Taxonomy (NCBI): domain Bacteria; kingdom Pseudomonadati; phylum Pseudomonadota; class Alphaproteobacteria; order Rhodobacterales; family Paracoccaceae; genus Cereibacter; species Cereibacter sphaeroides. The sequence goes on from NC_007493.2 coordinate 389,672, forward strand.
TGAGCTGGATCGTCTTCACCGTGCCGTCGCCGTAGGTGATGGTGCAGGGCACCAGCGACAGCGGCTTCAGATCGCCGGAGAGGCCCTGGATCGAGACCGTCTCGTCACCCTTCAGGCCCAGCGACTTGCGGTTCTGGCCTTCGGTGAACTCGAACGGGATCACGCCCATGCCGACGAGGTTCGAGCGGTGGATGCGCTCGAAGCTCTCGGCGATGACCGCCTTGACGCCCAGAAGCGCCGTGCCCTTGGCCGCCCAGTCACGGCTGGAGCCCGCACCATATTCGATGCCGCCGAAGAGGACGAGCGGGGTGCCCGCCGCCTGATAGGCCATCGAGGCGTCGAAGATCGAGGTCTGCTGCCCGTCCGGCCCGAGCGTGTAGCCGCCCTCGACCCCGTCCAGCATCTCGTTCTTGATGCGGATGTTGGCGAAGGTGCCGCGCATCATCACTTCGTGGTTGCCGCGCCGCGAGCCGTAGGAGTTGAACTCGCGCGGCGAGACCTGCCGCTCGACCAGATATTTCCCGGCCGGCGTGCTCTCCTTGAACGAGCCCGCGGGCGAGATATGGTCGGTGGTGATCATGTCGCCGAGGAGCGCAAGGACGCGCGCGCCGGTGATGTCGGTGATGACGCCCGGCTCCTTCGACATGTTCTGGAAGTAGGGCGGGTTCTGGATGTAGGTCGAGCTCGCCGGCCAGTCGTAGGTCTGGCTGTCCGTGGTCGAGACCGACTGCCACTTGGCATCGCCCTTGAAGACATCGGCATATTTCTTCTGGAAGGCCTCGCGGGTCACGGTCTTCTCGACCAGCTCGGCGATCTCGGCGTTGGTGGGCCAGATGTCCTTGAGATAGACCGGCCCGTTCGTGCCCATGCCGATGGGCTCCGAGGTCAGGTCGATGTTCATGTCGCCGGCCAGCGCATAGGCCACCACCAGCGGCGGCGAGGCGAGGTAGTTCGCCCGCACGTCGGGGCTGATCCGGCCCTCGAAGTTCCGGTTGCCCGAGAGCACGGCGGCGGCCACGAGGTCACCCTCGTTGATGGCGGCCGAGATCTCCGGCTGCAGCGGGCCCGAGTTGCCGATGCAGGTGGTGCAGCCGTAGCCCACGAGGTTGAAGCCCACCGCGTCCAGATCCTCCTGCAGGCCCGCGGCCTCCAGATATTCGGACACGACCTGCGATCCGGGCGCGAGCGAGGTCTTGACCCACGGCTTGCGGTTCAGCCCCAGCGCGCGCGCCTTGCGGGCGACGAGGCCGGCGCCGATCAGGACATAGGGGTTCGAGGTGTTGGTGCAGGAGGTGATCGAGGCGATCACCACCTTGCCCGAGGACATGGTGTAGTCTTCGCCCGCGACGGGCACTTCCTTGCCCACCGGGCGCTTGAAGCTCGTCTCCATCTCCCGCGCGAACGAAGCCTTGGCGTCGGTCAGCGGCAGGTAGTCCTGCGGGCGTTTCGGGCCCGAGATGGCGGGCACGATCTCGCCCATGTCGAGATGCAGCGTGTCGGTGTAGATCGGCTCGTAGGAGGCGTCGCGCCACAGGCCGTTGGCCTTGGCATAGGCTTCGACCAGCGCGATGCGCGACTCGTCCCGGCCCGTCTGGCGCAGGTAGCGCAGCGTCTCGCCGTCGATCGGGAAGAAGCCGCAGGTCGCGCCATATTCCGGGGCCATGTTGGCGATGGTCGCGCGGTCCGCGAGCGGCAGATGGTCGAGACCCTCGCCGTAGAATTCGACGAACTTGCCCACCACGCCCTTCTTGCGCAGCATCTGCACGACCTTCAGCACGAGGTCGGTGGCCGTCGTGCCTTCGATCATTTGGCCGGTCAGCTTGAAGCCCACGACCTCGGGGATCAGCATCGAGACCGGCTGGCCCAGCATCGCGGCCTCGGCCTCGATCCCGCCCACGCCCCAGCCGAGGACGGCCAGACCATTGACCATCGTGGTGTGCGAATCGGTGCCCACCAGCGTGTCCGGATAGGCCACTTCCATCCCGTCCTGGTCACGGTCGGTCCAGACCGTCTGCGCGAGATATTCGAGGTTCACCTGGTGGCAGATGCCGGTGCCCGGCGGCACCACGCGGAAGTTGTTGAACGCCTTCTGCCCCCATTTGAGGAAGGTGTAGCGTTCCATGTTCCGCTCGTATTCGCGGTCCACATTCATCTGGAAGGCGCGCGGATTGCCGAATTCGTCGATCATGACCGAGTGGTCGATGACGAGATCGACCGGGTTCAGCGGGTTGATCTTTTGCGCGTCGCCGCCGAGCCCGAGGATGCCGTCGCGCATCGCGGCAAGGTCCACCACCGCCGGAACGCCGGTGAAGTCCTGCATCAGCACGCGGGCCGGGCGATAGGCGATCTCGCGCGGGTTCCGGCCGCCGTTCGCGCCCCATTCCGAGAAGGCGCGGATGTCGTCGACCGACACCGTCTTGCCGTCCTCGAAGCGCAGCATGTTCTCCAGCACCACCTTCAGCGCGGCGGGCAGGCGGGCGAACTGGCCGAGACCGGCTTCCTCCGCTGCCGGAATCGAGTAGTAGGCATAGCTAGAGCCGCCGACGCTGAGGGTCTTGCGGGTCTTCTGGCTGTCGTGTCCGACGGTGACGGTCATGCGGTCCTCCTGGCGCCGTGGCGAGGGTTGGGCTTGTGCTCCGCGCGCGTTTTGCCCCACCGGGCCTGGTCGCGCAAGGGAGATGGCGGTCTTGTATACCGATGTATGCCGAAAATCCAGAGCCCTTCTGCGGCTTTTTCGCGGGCGAGCCTCGCAAAACCTTGATTGGAACGGCCGAGGCAGGCAGGGCTAGAACGGGATCAGGACATTCGGGAGACTTCATGCAGATGCGATGGACGCTCGGCGCTGCTTGCGCCCTTTCTCTGGGCATTGCAGGTGTCGCCCACGGGCAGTCGCAGGCGGGGGTGGTGGTCGAGCTCTTCACCTCGCAGGGCTGCTCCGCCTGTCCGCCGGCCGATGCCTTCCTCGCCGCGCTGGCCGCCGATCCCCGCGTCATTCCGCTCGCGCTGCATGTGGATTACTGGGACTACATCGGCTGGGAGGACCAGTTCGCCGACGCCCGGTTCACGCAGCGCCAGAAATCCTACGCCCGCGCCATCGGCAGCCGCACGATCTACACGCCGCAGATGATCGTGGGCGGCACCGACCGGGTCGAGGGCAATGCGCCCGAAAAGGTCGCGGCGCTGATCCTCAAGCACATGCAGGCGGCCGAGCGCGTGGGCCTCTGGCTCGAGCGCGACGGCGACGTGCTGCGCATCCATGCCGAGGCCGACCCGCCGCTCGATGAGGCGGTGCGGGTGCAGCTCGTGCGCTACCGCCCCGAGGAGACGGTCGCCATCGAGCACGGCGAGAACGAGGGCCGCACGGTCACCTACCGCAACATCGTCACCTCGTGGGAGGTGGTGGGCGACTGGGGCGGTCAGGCGCCGCTGTCGATCGAGGCCAAGGCCGCAGGCGCCGAGCCGCTGGCGGTGATCCTGCAGAACGAAGGCCCGGGCGCGATCCTCGCCGCCGCAAGCCTGCGCTGATCGTTTCTCCGGCGAGAAGTTCCGCTTCCGCGCTTTCAGCCATGCCCGAACGGGGTGACCGCAAGGCCGCCCTATGCTCCGTCACGCGCGGCGACGCAGGAGGCAGAGACGGAGGCTCCGGGCCCCGCCTTCAACCACGCCAGACAGGGAGAGCAAGCCCGCGCTGCGCTTCCGTCACGCGAGGCGGCGCAGGAGGCGGAGGCCGAGGCTCTGGGCCGCGCCCAAGAGCAGGGCTGTCGCGGAGGCGAGAAGCGCCGCGAGGCTTGCCATCAGCGCCCGGGCGGCCTCGGACCAGCGCAGCGTCGCGCGCAGGAAGCGGGTCTTTCCCAGCATCTCGACCCGGACCACCGTCCGCGGCCCCAGAGCCTCGGCGGCGGCGGCGAAGCGGCGGGCATCGGCCGCGTCGTCGACATGGCGCAGCAGATGCAGCGTCTGTGCGGGCGGCAGGCGCGCGCCGATCCGGCCCAGACCCTCCGCCACCTCTGCCATCGGCCTGAGCGCCTCGGGCCGCAGCAGACCCGCCATGTCGCCGGTCGAGCGGACGGCCGGCAGCCGCGCCCAGTCCACCGCCGTGGCGGCGGTGCGGGTCACGAGCCGGGCGAGCGGCGGCGAGAGAAGCCGCATCCGGTGCGCCATCCGCAGAAGGCCCGCCCCCACCTTCACCGTGGCAGAGCTGCCGCCCGAGACCAGCACCGCCGCCGTGGCCCCGAGGCCCACCGTGGAGAGAGTGAGATCCACCCGGTCGACCTCGGCGCCGCTGGCCCAGGCCTGACCGGCGCGCGCCAGCCCCGCCACATCGCCTGCGGGCGTCAGCACCATGGGCGCCTGACAGAGAAGCTCGGCCGAGAGGCTGCAGGAGGCCGCGTCCCAGAGGCAGGCGAGGCAGCCCGCGGCATCCTCCCACAGCGTCTCCTCGCGCAGCTCTTCGAGACGGGCGGCGGTGTCGGGGGGCAGGGTCAGGCCCTGTTCCGCCGCCAGCTCCGCCAGCGCCTCGACGGCCACGGGGTTCGGCGGTTCCTCGGCCAGCCGCTCTGCGAGCCGGGCGAGGATCGCCTCAGGCGGAGCATGGCGGGCCATGGCCCGGTCCGAGGCGGCGCGGATCTCGTCCGCCGCCGCCTCGGTGAAGGGCGTGAGCGCGGGGTCGCGGGCGATCCGCGCAGCCGTGAGGCCGGTCGCCGCGAGCGAGCCCATCAGCGAAAGGCCGAGGACCGCCCGGGCGAGCCGCCGGATCATCTGCGCCGCGAGCGGATCATGCCGACGATGTCATGGACCTCGTCGAGCACCGGCCGGGCCAGCGCCTCGGCCCGGTCCGCGCCGTCGCCGAGGATGCGGTCGATCTCGGCGGGATCGGCCATCAGCCGGTTCATCTCGTCGCTGATCGGCGCCATGACCGACACGGCGAGCTCGGCCAGTTTCGGCTTGAACGAGCCGAACTGCGCGCCCGCGAACTCGGCCACCACCGCCTCGGGCGTGGAGCGCGAGAGGGCGGCATAGATGTTCACGAGGTTGCGCGCCTCGGGCCGCTCCTTCAGCCCCTCGATGCTGTCGGGCAGAGGCTCGGGGTCGGTCTTGGCCTTGCGGATCTTCTGGGTGATCGTGTCGGCATCGTCGGTCATGTTGATCCGGCTCTGGTCGGACGGATCGGACTTCGACATCTTCTTCGTGCCGTCCCGGAGGCTCATGACGCGGGTCGCCACGCCCTCGATCACGGGCTCGGTCACCGGGAAGAAATTCACGCCGAAGTCGTTGTTGAACTTGATCGCGATGTCGCGGGTCAGCTCCACATGCTGTTTCTGATCCTCGCCCACCGGCACATGGGTCGCGCGATAGGCAAGGATGTCCGCCGCCATCAGCGCGGGATAGGCGAAGAGGCCCAGCGAGGCCGCCTCGGCATTCTTGCCCGCCTTGTCCTTCCACTGCGTCATGCGGTTCATCCAGCCCATGCGGGCCACGCAGTTGAAGATCCAGGCCAGCTCGGCATGGGCCGTGACCTGGCTCTGGTTGAAGAGGATCGAGCGCACCGGATCGACGCCTGCGGCAAGGAAGGCGGCGGCGATCTCGCGGGTCTGCTGGCGCAGCTTCGCGGGGTCCTGCCAGACGGTGATGGCATGCATGTCGACGACACAATAGATGGTCTCGACCCCGTCCTTCTGCATCTCGGCAAAGCGCTTCAGCGCGCCGAGATAGTTGCCCAGCGTCAGCCCACCGGAGGGCTGGATGCCGGAGAAGACCCGGGTGGGGAAGACCTGAGGCGTTTGGACCGGCTCGGTCATGGTTGGCTCCGTCTGGTAAAAGGGTGCCATTGGCCTTATCCCCCGGGACAGGGGCCGTCAATGTGACGGCCCGCGCCAGACGGGGTGCCCCATGCGTGACAATTACAATGCCTCGCCGGTCAATCCGATGCCGGCGGTGGTCTGGTTGCTGGCCCTGCCGATCGTCGCCATGGAGGCGGTGGTGGCGCTCGGCGCGAGCGGGATCGTGGGCGGCGGCGCGGGCGCGGGCTGGCGGCTCGACGCCTGGCAGCGGTTCGCCTTCTCGCCCGACCTCATGCGGGCGATGCTCGAGACCCACACCTATCCCTGGCAGGGGATGATCCGGCTGGTCTCCTATCCGCTGGTCCATGCCACCTTTCTCCATGCGCTGATGGCGGTGGTGATCCTGCTCGCGCTCGGCAAGATGGTGGGCGAGGTGTTCCGGCCCTGGGCGGTGGCGGCGGTCTTTCTCGGTGCCGCCGTTGTCGGGGCGCTGGCCTATGCGGCGATCCCGGGCGTGCGGGCGCCGCTGATCGGCGCCTATCCGGCCGATTACGGGCTGGTGGGGGCCTTCACCTTCCTGATCTGGACGCGTCTTGCCGCGACGGGGGGCAACCAGTACCGCGCCTTCTCGCTGATCGGGATGCTGCTCGGCATCCAGCTTCTGTTCGGGCTCTTCTTCGGCGGCGGCTACGAATGGGTGGCCGATCTCGCGGGCTTCGCGACGGGGTTCCTGCTGTCCTTTGCCGTCAGCCCCGGCGGCTGGGCGCGGGTGAAGGAGAAGCTGCGCCGTCGCTGAGACCCTCCCGGCCCTCTCTGCCGGAGGCCGCTCAGGCGCGGCGGCGGAGCGACCGGAGATCCGAGAGGCGGAAGGCGCCGATGGCCGCGCCCGCGCCGAAGTAGCTCGCGATCCCCGCGGCCACGAGGGCGGCCAGACCGGGATAGCGCCATCCCGGCTCGGAGAGGAGCGGCTCGAGAAGCCCGGTCGCGCCAAAGAGCACCAGTCCCATGAACAGCGCGGCCACCACGATCCGCGGCAGCCGCGCGCGCAGCCGCTCGTCGAGGCGGCTTGCTGCGCCCATCCCGCGCGAGCCCGCCCAGAGCTGCCAGACCATGACCCAGCCCGAGACCGTGGTGGCGAGGGCGGCGGCGAGGAAGCCCATGACCGGCATCAGCCCGATGGCGAAGGCGAGGTTCACGACCATCGAGACGACCGCATAATGGAACGGCCGCCGCGTGTCCTCGCGCGCGTAGTAAAGCGGCTGCAGCACCTTGTGGAGCACGAAGGCCGGCAGCCCCAGCCCGTAGGCGCCGAGCGCCAGCGCGGTGTTCCAGGCGTCCTCCGGTCCGAAGGCGCCGCGCTGGAACAGCACCTGCGTGAGCGGCAGGGCGATCACCACCAGCGCCACGGCGGCGGGCACCGTCAGCATCAGCGCGAATTCCGTGCCGCGGTTGAACGAGGCGCGGCTTCCGGCCTCGTCCCCAGCCCGCAGCCGGCGCGAGAGGTCGGGCAGCAGCACCGTGCCGATGGCGATGCCCACGACGCCCAGCGGCAGCTGATAGAGCCGGTCGGCATAGGAGAGCCAGGCCACCGCGCCTTCGGTGAAGCTCGCGACCTGACGGCCGACGAGGAGGTTCACCTGCACCACGCCCCCCGCCAGCACGGCCGGGGCCGCGATCACGGCCAGACGCTTCAGGTCCGGCGTCAGCCGCGGCAGATGCGGCCAGAGGGTGAAGCCCAGCCGCCGCGCCGCAAACCAGGTGAAGAGGAACTGCGCCACCCCCGTCACCGGCACCGTCCAGGCAAGCGTCAGGCCCATGTCCCAGCCCTGCCGGTCGGCGATCAGCATGGCGGCGATGAACATGAGGTTCATCAGCACCGGCACGAAGCTCGCCTCGGTGAAGCGGCCGAAGGCATTGAGCACCCCCGACAGAAGCGCCACCAGCGAGATGAAGAAGATGTAGGAAAAGGCGATGCGCCCGAACTCGACCGCGAGGTCGAAGCGTGCGTCGCCCGCAAAGCCCGAGGCCATGGCAAGGACGAGCCACGGCATGAGCAGCGTGCCGAGAAGCGTGAAGACCACGAGGATCCCGGCCAGCCCCGAGAAGGCGTCGCGGGCGAAGGCCTTGGCATCCTCATGACCTTCCAGCTTCTTCGCGAACATCGGCACGAAGGCCATGTTGAAGGCGCCCTCGGCGAAGAAGCGGCGGAACATGTTGGGCAGCGAGAAGGCCACGAGGAAGGCCTCGGCCACCGGGCCCGCGCCCAGATAGGCCGCCATCATCACGTCGCGGGCAAAGCCCGCACCGCGGCTGAGCAGCGTCCAGCCGCCGACCGTCAGGAACCCGCGGGCGAGAGAGATCGGCTTCACTGCTTTGCCCGCTCCGCGCCTTCGACGATCGCCTGACGGAGCTTCTTCTCCAGCGTCTCCTGCCGGTTCTTCTGGTGCAGCTTCAAGCCGAACATGTCCTTCACATAGAAGCTGTCCACGACCTGCGCCCCGTAGGTCGCGATCACGGCAGAGGCGATGTAGATGTTGTTGGCAGCCAGCGTCCGCGTCAGGTCGTAGAGCAGGCCCGGGCGGTCGCGGGTGTCGACCTCGATGATCGTGTAGATATCCGACCCCTCGTTGTCGAAGGCGATATGGGTCGGGAAGCGGAACTGCGCCTCGCGCTTCTTCAGCTTGTCGCGGTCCTTCAGCGCCTCGCGGGCCACGACCTCGCCCTTCAGCGTCTTGTCGATCATGCTGGTCAGGCGGGGCAGGCGGCTGATCTCGTAGGGCGAGCCCTCGGAATCCTGGATCCAGAAGACGGCGGTCGCATAGCCGTCCTTGGTCGTGTAGGTCCGCGCATCGACGACATTGGCGCCCACCAGCGCCAGCGCCCCCGCAAGCCGCGAGAAGATGCCCGGATGGTCGGCCAGCGCGAAGCAGGCGCGGGTGGCGTCGCGGTCGGGATCGGGGTCGAGGTCGATGCGGATCTCGGTTTCGCCCAGGCCCCGCAGCATCCGCGCGAAGACCGCATGCGTCGCGTTCGACAGCGCCTGCCAGTAGGGGGGATAGTGGCGCGCGAGCTCTGCCCGCAGATCCTTCGGATCCCACTCCTCGAGCAGTTCGCGCAGGGCGCGCTTGGCCTCGTCGGCGCGGTTCTCGCGGTTCAGGCTCTCGAGGCCTGCATCGAGCGCCGTCACCGTGTCGCGGTAGAGCTTGCGCAGAAGCTGCGCCTTCCAGTTGTTCCAGGTGCCGGGCCCCACGCCGCGGATGTCGCAGACGGTCAGCACGGTCAGCAGGTCGAGCCGCTTCTTCGACCGCACCGCCTTGGCGAAGTCGCGCACCGTCCGCGGGTCGCCGATGTCACGCTTCTGCGCCATGTCGGACATGAGCAGGTGGTAGCGCACCAGCCATTCCACCGTCTCGCATTCCTCGGCGGTCAGGCCGAAGCGGGGTGCCACGCGGCGGGCGATCTGGGCGCCGAGGATCGAATGATCCTCGGGCCGGCCCTTGCCGATGTCATGCAGGAGCAGCGCCACATAGATCACGCGGCGGCTGATCCCGTCGGTCAGGATCCGGTTGGCGATGGGCAGCTCTTCATCCAGCTCGTGCCGCTCGATCTGGGCCAGCGTCGAGATGCACTGGATGGTGTGCTCGTCCACCGTGTAGTGGTGGTAGACGTTGAACTGCATCATCGCCACGATGCGCTCGAACTCGGGGATGAAGGCGCCGAGCACGCCCAGTTCGTTCATCCGGCGCAGCGCCCGTTCGGGATTGCCGTGGCGCAGCAGCATGTCGAGGAAGATCCGGTTCGCCTCGCGGTCGTGCTGCATCTCCTCGTCGATCAGGTGCAGGTTGGCCGCGATCAGCCGCATGGCGCCCGGATGGATCAGGAAGCCCGTGCGCAGCGCCTCCTCGAAGATGCGCAGCAGGTTCAGCTTGTCGGCGAGGAAGGCCTTGGGATCGAGCACGTCGATGCGGCCGTTCACGAGGCTGTACTCTGGCTTCAGCCGCTTCTTGCGCCGGAAGAGGCCCATGATCTTGGGTTCGCGCTTCTCGTGGCGCGCCTCGAGCTGCGCGAGGAAGACGCGGGTCAGCTCTCCCACGCGGGTGGCGTGGCGGAAATAATCCTGCATGAAGACCTCGACCCCGCGGCGGCCGCGGGTGTCGGCATAGCCCATGCGCGCGGCCACCTCGACCTGCAGATCGAAGGTCAGCTGGTCGGTCGCGCGGCCGGTGGCGTAATGCAGGTGGCAGCGCACGGCCCAGAGGAAGGACTCGGCCCGCTCGAAGGTCTCGAACTCGTCCCGCGTGAGCAGGCCCGCCGCCACGAGGCCGGAGGGCGAGGGGACGCGGTTGAGATATTTCCCGATCCAGTAGAGCGTCTGCAGGTCGCGCAGCCCGCCCTTGCCCTCCTTCACGTTGGGCTCGAGCACATAGCGCTGGCCGCCCTGCCGCTTGTGGCGCTGGCCGCGCTCCTCGAGCTTGGCGTCGATGAACTCCGCGCCCGTGCCGCGGAACAGGTCGTTCCAGAGCGTCTCGTCGAGCTCGGCCGCGAGCGGCGCGTGCCCCGCAAGGAAGCGATGTTCGAGGAGCGCCGTGCGGATGGTGATGTCCTCGCGCCCGAGGCGCAGGCAGTCCTTCACCGTGCGGCTCGAATGGCCGACCTTCAGCCGCAGGTCCCAGAGCATGTAGAGCATGCTCTCGATGACCATCTCGGCCCAGGGCGTGATCTTCCACGGGGTAAGGAAGAGCAGGTCCACGTCGGAATGGGGTGCCATCTCGGCCCGGCCGTAGCCGCCCACCGCGAGGACAGCGATGCGCTCGGCCTCGGTGGGGTTGGCCAGCGGGTGCAGCCGCTCGCAGGCCACGCGCAGTGCGGCGGTCACGAGCCCGTCGGTCAGCGCGGCCTGCGCGCGGATCAGACCGCGCGCCTCGCGCGGGCGGGCTTCGAACGTCTCGGAGAGGGCGCGGTTGCCCGCAGCCTTCGCCTCCGTCATCTGGCGCACGGCGATGGCGCGGGCGGACTTGGGGTCGAGCGGACCGGCCGCGTCGATCTCGGCCAGGATGCTGCGCGTCAGCGCCTCTGCGTCGAGAATGCGGGAGCGGGGCAGGATCAGCCCCGAGAAGAGCGGATCCTGCGCGGGGCCGGCCTCAGAAGCCGGCGCCACCGAAGCTTCGCGGCGCGGGGTCAATCACTACCACCTGATTGTTGCGGATCTGGGCGACGGCCAATCCGCGTTCGTTGGTGCCGTCGCTGCGCAGCCGGAATATGCCGTTCACGCCGACGAATCCAGAGCCTTGGGTGAGGGCGCGGCCGCTGAGCCCGTCCGAGGCGCCGCGCTTGAGAAGCGCCCCCACGGCGGCGACGCCGTCGTAGGCGAGCCCCGAGATCGGATGCGGCGCCTCGCCGTAGGCCGCGCGGTAGCGCTGCTCGTACTGGCCGTAGACGCCCGGATCGGGCAGGGCGAACCAGCCGCCCTGGACGCCCGGCAGCGAGAGGGTGGCCGAGGGAATGTCCCAGCGCGTGAGGCCGATGAAGCGGGCGGTCTCCTGCGGCAGCCCGTTCTCGCGCAGCACCTGGGTCACGAGCGGCAGCGCGCCCGCCGTGTCGGCGGTCAGGAACAGCGCCTGCGCATTGGTCACCTGCGCGCGCTCGACGATGCCCGGCGCGGCCGAGACGATGCCGTTCTGCGAGAATTCGTAGTCCATCGACGCCACGAGCGTGCCGCCGGACTGGGCCACGCCGCGCTCGATGGCGGCGCGTCCCGATTGGCCCGCCGGGGTGCGGTCGCTCACCGCCATGATGCGGCCGTTGCCCTGACGGACGGCATAGCCCGCGAGCCGGTTGGCGGTGTTCTGGAAGGTCGGCCCGAGGACGAAGACGTTGCCGCCCGCGATGTCGGGGTTGTTCGAGAAGCTGAGCACATTGACGCCGCTCGGTGCGACGGCCGCGCCCACGGCATTGGCTTCCTGCGCGAAGACGGGGCCGAGGATGATCTTCGCCCCGTCGGCCACCGCCTGCGACGCCACGCTCGCGGCCTGCGAGGGCTGGCCCGCGGTGTTGTAGACCCGAAGGTCGATCTGGACATTGCCCAGGTCGGCCGCAGCGAGGCGGGCCGCGTTCTGCAGGCTGCGGGCCAGAAGCTCGTCGCTGGCCTGCCCCGAGCCCGCCGGCACGAGAAGCGCCACCGGCACCGGTTTCGAGCTGTCCACGGCCGGGCCCCCGCCGGTCATGGCGACGGGTTCGCAGGCGGCAACGCCCAGCGCGGCAAGCGCCAGAGCGGCGCGGCCCAGCGACTTGCGGGCGCGGCTGAGAACGGACAACATGCTGGCTCCTCATCCCGTTGCAATGTTGCGACCGAGCCTATGCGGTCGCATCCGGGATGGCAACTTTGGAAGGAGCGCCCCCATGACCATCGGCGAAGCCGAGCCGGAGAGCGGCCCCGGCGGGGCCCGGCCGCTCGCGCCCGGGCTGCATTTCATCGCAACGCCGATCGGCGCCGCGCGCGACATCACGCTCAGGGCGCTCGACATCCTGCGGGCGGCCGATGTGCTGGCGGCCGAGGACACGCGGACGCTGCGCCACCTGATGGAGATCCATGGCATTCCCCTCGGCGGGCGGCCGCTCGTGGCCTATCACGACCACAACGGAGAGGCGGCGCGCCCGCGCCTCCTCCGGGCGCTCGCCGAGGGGCGGAGCGTGGCCTATGCCTCCGAGGCGGGTACGCCGCTCGTGGCCGATCCGGGCTTCCAGCTCGGCCGTGCGGCGATCGCGGCCGGCCATCCGGTGCTGGCCGCGCCGGGACCTTCGGCGGTGCTCGCCGCGCTGACGGTCTCGGGGCTGCCCACGGACCGCTTCCTCTTCGCAGGCTTTCCCCCCGCCACCGCCTCGGCGCGCCGCAAGTTCCTGGCCGAGCTCGCGCCCGTGCCCGCGACGCTGGTTCTCTACGAATCTCCCAAGCGCATTCACAAGACATTAGAGGATATGGCGGTAGTGCTGGGAGACCGGCAGGCCGCCGTCTGCCGGGAACTGACCAAGCGATTCGAGGAAGTGTCGCGGGGGCCGCTGGATCTCCTGGCGCAGGAGTTCGGCGACCGCTCCGTCAAGGGCGAGATCGTGGTGGTGGTCGACCGTGCCCCGCCGGTGCAGGCGGGGCCCGAGGATCTCGAGGCGGCGCTGATCGCGGCGCTCGGGACCATGTCGGTGAAGGAGGCCGCGGCGGCGGTGGCCGGGCAGCTCGGGCTGCCCCGGCGGGATGTCTATCAGGCCGCGCTGCGGCTGGCGGAGGAGCGATGAGCGGCGAGGTGTCCTATTACGCGGGCCAGACGGCCGAAGAGGCGGTGGCCCGGATCTACGACCGATCGGGGCGGCCGGTGGCTGCCCGGCGCTGGCGGGGGGTCTCGGGCGAGATCGATCTGATCGCCCGCGAAGGGGCCGAGGTGATCTTCATCGAGGTCAAGAAGAGCACGAGCCATGCCGCCGCCGCGGCCCGGCTCTCGCGCCGGCAGATGGACCGCATCTACGGCGCCGCCTCCGAGTTTCTGGCCGGAGAGCCGCGGGGGCAGCTGACCGCCAGCCGGTTCGACGTGGCCCTCGTCGATGCGCTGGGCCGGGTCGAGATCATCGAGAACGCCTTCGCCGCCTGATCCGGTTGCAACCGTCCGGGCGCTGCGCCATCAAGGGCCCATTCGGCAGGAGATGCGCATGAGCCTGAACGTCGCCCTTCAGATGGATCCGATCGGATCGGTCAATATCGATGCGGACAGCACGTTCCGCATCGCGCTGGAAGCCCAGGCCCGCGGGCATCGGCTGTTCTTCTACACGCCGGACCATCTCGCCTACGACGACGGGCGGGTGACCGCCCGGGGAGCTTGGATCGAGCTCCGGCGCGAGAAGGGCAACCATGTGAGCTACGGCGAGACCACGACGGTCGATCTCGGCGACTTCGACGTGGTCTGGCTGCGGCAGGATCCGCCCTTCGACATGGGCTATATCACCACGACCCATATCCTCGAGCTGCTGATGCCCGAGGTGCTGGTGGTCAACGATCCGTTCTGGGTGCGCAACGCGCCCGAGAAGCTCCTCGTGCTGCGTTTCCCCGATCTGATCCCGCCCACCACCATCGCGCGGGATCTGGCCACGATCCGCGCCTTCAAGGAGCGGCATGGCGACATCATCCTGAAGCCGCTCTACGGCAACGGGGGCGCGGGCGTCTTCCGGCTGGACCCGAACGATCGCAACCTTTCTTCGCTGCATGAGCTCTTCACCTCGATGAGCCGCGAGCCGCTCATCGCGCAGAAGTTCCTGCCTGCGGTCGAAAAGGGGGACAAGCGGATCATCCTCGTCGACGGCGAGCCCATCGGCGCCATCAATCGCGTGCCGCAGGCGGGCGAGACGCGGTCGAACATGCATGTGGGCGGCCGGGCCGAGAAGGTGAGCCTGACCGATCGCGACCGCGAGATCTGCGCGGCGCTGGGGCCGGTGCTGCGCGAGAAGGGGCAGATCTTCGTGGGGATCGACGTCATCGGCGACTGGTTGACCGAAATCAACGTGACCTCGCCCACCGGCCTGCAGGAACTGGAGCGGTTCGACGGCACCAACGGCGCCGCGCGGATCTGGGAGGTGATCGAAGCCCGCAGGCGCGGCTGACCGGCCTCGGGGCTTCGAGCGGGCCTTCTTCTCCGGCGCGGCCCTGCCGGAGGCGCGCCGGAGATGGTCCTGACATCGGGCCGGAAGCAGGCGTCGTCCGTGCCCTGCCAGAGACAGCGTCAGCCGATCCGATCCTTCCGGAGGCGGCAGGAACCGGAGGCGCGGGTCGCGCGAGCATGGCATCCTCGGCGCTGAACCGCCCGGCTCGAGGTCACATGGGCGCGGGCCAAGGGCTGCCGCGCCATGGACGGCTGCTGCATCCTCTCCGAGCCCGCGCGCGCGGGATAAGGATCCTCGCGGGAGGAACGGCCCGGAGGGCCTGCTGCGAAGCTGCAGCCGCAGGCTTTGAAGAGCTTCAGGCCTGTCAGCCCGAGGTGGCGGGAGCGTTCCTCGGCCTCGTGGCCGTAAGCCGGTAGCTCACCGCTTCCGCCAGATGGGGATGGCGCACCTCTGGCGCGCCGTCGAGGTCGGCGATCGTGCGCGCCACCCGCAGGATCCGGTGATAGGCCCGCGCCGACAGGCCGAACCGCTCTGCCACCCGGGCCAGGAGTGCGCGTCCCTCGGCGTCGGGAGCGGCCACCTGCTCGAGCAGCGGGCCCTCTGCATCGGCATTCACCCGCACGCCGGCCGATCCTTCATAGCGCCGCGTCTGGAGTGCCCGCGCGGCCGCCACGCGGGCTGCGACGGTGGCCGAGCCTTCGGTGGCGGGCGGCAGTCGTCCGTCGACCCAATCCACCGGGGGCACCTCGATCCGCAGGTCGAGCCTGTCCATGAGCGGGCCCGAGATCCGGCCGAGATATTCCTCTCCGCAGATGGGGGCGCGGCTGCAGGCCTTGGACGCATCCGCGAGATGGCCGCAGCGGCAGGGGTTGGCCGCCGCGATCAGCAGGAAGCGGCACGGGTAGCGATGGCGGGCATCGGCACGCGGCACCATGATCTCGCCGGTCTCCAGCGGCTGGCGCAGCGTGTCGAGCACGCGCGGCGGAAATTCGGGCAGTTCGTCGAGGAAGAGGACACCGTTGTGGGCGAGGCTGGCCTCGCCCGGCCCGGCCCGGCGGCCGCCGCCGACGATGGACGCGGGCGAAGCCGTGTGATGGGGGCTGCTGAAGGGGCGCGCCCGGCTGATCCCGCCGTCGCTGAGCTTGCCCGCGAGCGACTGGATCATGGAGGTCTCGAGCGCTTCGGCCGGAGTCATCGGCGGCAGGAGGCCGGGCATGCAGCGCGCGAGCAGGGACTTGCCCGACCCGGGCGCCCCGATCATCAGCAGATGGTGCCGCCCGGCTGCGGCGATCTCCAGCGCGCGCCGGGCCCGCTCCTGCCCGCTCACCGAGGCCAGATCGACCGAGACAGCAGGCCGGTCGATCACCTCGCCCGCCTCGGCGGGCGGGATCGACGCCTGTCCGGTGAAATGGCGCACCACCTGGTCGAGCGAGGCGGCTGCGAGGACCTCCGTGGCCCCGACCCAGGCCGCTTCGGCCCCCGAGCCGCGGGGGCAGAGGAGCGCGCGATCCTGTTCGGCGGCCGCGACCGCGGCCGGCAGGGCGCCTGCCACCGGCACGAGGCGCCCGTCGAGCGACAGTTCTCCGATGGCGAGGATCCGCTCGACCTCTTCGGCGGGCACGATCTCGAGCGCGGCCAGAAGTGCCAGCGCGATGGCGAGATCGAAGTGCGAGCCTTCCTTGGGCAGATCGGCAGGCGAGAGGTTCACCGTGATCCGGCGCGAGGGCAGGGCGATGGACATGGAGGCGAGCGCCGTCCGCACCCGCTCGCGCGCCTCCGAGACCGCCTTGTCGGGCAGGCCCACGATGGCGAAGGCGGGCAGCCCCGGCGAGACGGCACATTGCACCTCGACGCTGCGCGGATCGATGCCTTCGAAGGCAACGGTGAAGGCTCGGGCGATCATGGGTGTCCCCTTTCGCCCGAGCCTTAGCCCGAATTGGTTTCACGAGCGTTAACCGCTTTCGGGCGGCCGGGTCCGCGCCCGCAGAGGCTCAGTGCGGCGGCCCTTCGACCCATTCGTAGATCACCTCCGGGGCCTTGGTGCAGCCGCAGCAGGACTTGCCGCAGGCCAGCGGCGCGCAGGGCAGCTCGCGCGCCTTGCCCTTGCCGACCCAGTGCTCGACCATCCCGCGCATGGCGGCCGGATCGCAGCGGAAGCGGTGCGCAAGGTCGCCGAGGCTGGCCTGGTGGCGCTCGCGCAGATAGTCACGGACGGCGATCAGCAGCATGGATCCTCAGGCTCCGGCGGGGGCGGAGCGGGAGGCGCCGGTGCCCCCGATCCGCTTCATGACGAGGATGACGAGGGCGAAGGCCGCGAGGACGCCGCCGATCCAGAGCGCCGAGGCCTCGGGATGGCGGGCGAAGGTGGCGGCCTGATAGTAGACCGTGGCCGAGCCCCAGCCCATCATCAGCGTCCAGACCGAGACGAAGCCCGTCCAGGCCGGGCCCGCCTCGCGCCAGACGGCGGCAATGGCCGCGGTGCAGGGCACATAGAGCAGCACCATGAGGAGATAGGCGAAGGCCCCGGCCTGACCGTCGAAGAGCGCGCGCATCGCGCCGAAGGTGCCGGTCGAGACCTCGAGCTCCTCCGCGGCCGCGTCCGTCGAGGAGAGGTCGCCGATCTCGATCCCGAGCGGATCGGTGAGCGCGTCGGCGAGATCGCCGAAATTCTCGCCGATGGTCGCCACGGCGGCCGAGAGGCCGGCAGTCAGGCTGTAGGGCGCGGCCTCTTCCTGCGCCTCCTCCGTTTCGCCCATGCCGGAATAGAGCGCGTTCAGCGTGCCCACCACCGCCTCCTTGGCCAGAAGGCCGGTGAAGATGCCGACCGTCGCGGGCCAGTTCTCCGGGCGGAGGCCCATGGGCTCGAAGGCCGGGGCGATGGTCTGCCCGATGGCCGCCAGCACGGAATTGTCCGTATCCTCGTTGCCGAAGCTGCCGTCGCGCCCCCAGGAGTTCAGCACCGCAATCACCGCCACCACCGGCACGAGCACCCGGCCCGCGCGGATCACGAAGGACTTGAGCCGGTCCCAGGTGCGCAGCAGCACCGCGCGCAGCGTGGGGATGTGATAGGGCGGCAGTTCCATCACGAAGGGGGTGGTGCTGCCCGGCAGGAGCGTGTTCTTCAGCACGAGACCGGTGAAGACCGCCGCGAGGATCCCAATCAGATAGAGCAGGAACACGAGGTTCTGCCCGTTCGCCGGGAAGAAGGCGGCGGCGAACAGCGCATAGACCGGCAGCCGCGCGCCGCAGGACATGAAGGGCGCCATGGCGATGGTCATGGTCCGGTCGCGCTCGTTCTCGAGCGTGCGCGTCGCCATCACCGCGGGCACGTTGCAGCCGAAGCCCACGATCAGCGGCACGAAACTCTTGCCCGGCAGGCCCACGATCCGCATGAACCGGTCCATCACGAAGGCCGCCCGCGCCATGTAGCCCGAATCCTCGAGCACCGAGAGGAAGAGGAAGAGGCAGGCGATGACCGGGATGAAGGTCGCCACCGTCTGCACGCCGCCGCCCACGCCCGAGGCGAGCACGGTCGTCAGCCAGTCGGGGCTGCCGGCCCGGCCGAGCAGTTCGGCGGTGCCCTCGACGAAGATCGTCGCGGCCGCCACGTCGAAGAAGTCGATGAAGGCGCTGCCCACGTTGATCGTGAACAGGAACATCAGATACATGACGAAGAGGAAGATCGGGATGCCGAGCACCCGGTTCAGAACCACCCGGTCGATCCGGTCCGAGAGGGTGCGGCCCAGTTCCGAGGTCCGGCGCACCGCCGCGGCCGTCGCCTCGGCCACCGCATCGTAGCGGCCGCTCGCGATGGCCGTGTCGGGATCGTAGCCCAGAGCCTCTTCCAGCGCCTGCCGCGCGCGCGCCACCTCGGGAGCCAGCGCCGGCACGCGGGCGATCAGCGTGCGGCTGCCCTCAAGGAGCTCGAGCGCGAGCCAGCGCGGCGCGCGCGTCTCGCCTGCCGCCTCGATGGCGGGGACAAGATCGGCCACCGCCGCCTCGATCTCGGGAACGTAGGAGAGCGGCTTCACGGCTGGCACGCCGGTGTCGAGTGCCCGCACGAGGGCCGCCTTCAGCTCCTCGATGCCCCGGCCGGTGGCGGCCACGATGGGCACGACCGGACAGCCGAGCCGGGCCGCGAGCGCCTCAAGGTCGATCTCGATCCGCTGGCTCGCGGCGATATCCATCATGTTGAGCGCCACCACCACCGGCACGCCCATCTCGAGGATCTGCAGCGTGAGGTAGAGGTTCCGCTCGATGTTCGAGGCATCGACGATATTGACCACCAGCTGCGCCTCGCCCGAAAGGGCGAAGTCGCGCGCGATCCGTTCGTCGGTCGAGACGGTGTGGCCCGATCCCAGCGAATAGGTGCCGGGCAGATCGACGAGGGCCGCGGTGCGGCCGGCGAAGCGGATCTCGCCCGTCTTCTTCTCGACCGTGACGCCGGGCCAGTTGCCGACCATCTGCCGCGTGCCGGTCAAGGCGTTGAAGAGGGTGGTCTTGCCGCAGTTGGGATTGCCCAGAAGGGCGATGGTGGCCCCGCTCATGCCGCGGTCTCCTCGATGGACAGGGCCGAGGCCTCGGCCTTGCGCAGCGACAGCTGGTAGCCGCGGACTTCGATGACCACCGGATCGCCCAGGGGGGCCACGCGCAGAACGCGCAGCGCCGTGCCGGGCGTGAGGCCCATCGAGAGCAGCTTCTGGCGGTAGGCGGCACCGCCGGGGGCGTAGCCCGTGACGCGGGCGGTCGCACCGGCCGCCATGTCTTTCAGCGAGAGAACCATCGGCCGTTACCTGTCCTGCAGCGGAGTGACGAAGATCTTGCGCGACATCTCCTGCCCGAGCGCGAGGCGCGACTTGCCCACCGCGAGGAGGAGCGGGCCCGTGACGCAGCCGCGGATCACCTTGACCTCGCCGCCGACATGCAGGCCCATCTCGGAAAGACGCTTCTGCATCTCCTTGCAGCCCGCGAGCCCCGTGACCGCCAGCCGCGCCTCTTCCGGCGCGAAGGCCAAGGGCATCTGCCTCGCATTCATCATAAACTCGTCTCCTTCGCCCCGGACCCTCTGCCCGTCTGACCACCCTGAGTGGTTTACGGTTTTAATAGGGATTGGAGGCTGGGGCACCTTGACGCGGATCAAGTTCCGGCCCCGAAGAGAGGATGTTTCGAATTTTCGGAGAGGCTGCCTGCCCTTGTCCGAGCTGTTCGCTCAAGAATTGGGCGGACTTTGCGCAAGGCTGCCCTCCGGGCCTTCCGTCGAGGCCGGGAGGTCCCGGCTCCCGAGTCCTATTGGCGCGACAGAGAGGAGCCCACGGCGCGGCGCGACGGCGCGCGCGAGGCGCATGACCTCCGAGCCATTGGCTGGGTCGGAGTGTGTGTGACGGAAAGTGCGCGGGTGCGCTCCGCGATGCCGGGAAGATGCCCTGCTTCCGGTCGTCAGCGGCGTGTGGCACTCCGGTTCTGCGTCGATGCTCGACACTTCGGGCGGCGGCCCGGACGCGGGATGCGCGCGCGATACGGAAGCTCAGGCGCGGGCACCGACGGGAGGGGCCATCGGCCCCTCCATCCAGATGGAACCCGCGGCAAGACCGTCAGAGGCGGATGCCGATGGGAGGGGCCGGAGGCCCCTCCGTCCGGGCTCAGGCCGCTGCGAGGGCGCTCTGGTTCACTTCGGCGCCGGCGAGATCGTTCAGCAGGCCATCGGTCTTCTTCTCTTCTTCCAGCGTTTCCGCCAGAAGCTTCGCCGCATCCTCCATCCCGAGGGTCCGGGCCCAGGCCACGAGCGTCCCGTAGCGGGCCATCTCGTAATGTTCGACCGCCTGCGCCGCCGCGAGCAGCGCGGCATCGAGGGCCGGGCTGTCCTTGTATTCGTCCATCACCTCGGAGCCTTCCTCGATGATCCCGTCGATGGCCGGACAGGTCTTGCCCTGCGCCCGCTTGCCCAGAAGCTCGAACACCTTCTCGAGGCGCTCCTTCTGGCCCTCGGTCTCTTCGCGGTGGGTCTTGAAGGCCTCCTTGAGCTGCTCGGACTTGGCGGCGCGGGCCATCTTGGGCAGGGCCTTCAGGATCTGCCGCTCGGCGTAATAGACGTCCTTGAGCATGTCGTGAAAGGCCGTGTCGAGTTCCTTCGTCTTCATGTCCGTCTCCATTCAGGTTATGCCCGGTGAACCGCCGGTCAGGCCGGATGTTCCGGCCGTCGGCGCGCTGAATGGCCTGACCGCGCGGAAGCGGGAGCGGCGCCCACCGGAATGAGAACATCCGGCGGAGGAGGACCTCCACCGGATGCGAGAGCCGCCGGCCGCAACCTTGCCCGCGGGCCTCGACGACCAGCCTCAGAGCGGGGCGGCCGACCCTTCCGCCCGGACCCGCACGGGCGTGCCCTTGTAGGCGGGCGTGCCCGACAGCTCGTCGCGGGCCGCCAGCGGCACCAGCGGATTGGTCTCGGGATAATAGGCGCCGACGCAGCTGTCGGGCAGGTCGTAGGCCGTCACCCGCAGCCCCGACACGCGGCGATCTACCCCGTCGCTCCAGGCGCATTCGAGGGTCACCCGCTGGCCCTCGTGCAGCCCGTGCCGCGCGATCTCCTCGGGGTTCATCAGAAGCACGTTGCGCGGTCCTTCGAGCCCCCGCAACCTGTCCGAGAAGCCGTAGATCGTCGTGTTGAACTGATCGTTCGACCGCAGGGTCACCAGTGTCATCTCCTTGCCCTCGGGCGGCTCGCCCAGGGCGCAGAGCTTGTCGGGCGCGGTGAACTGCGCCTTGCCGCTTTCGGTCTTCCATTGCCGCTCGCGCGCGGCATTGCCGCGGTAGAAGCCGCCGGGCGTGAACAGCCGCGCATTGAAGGCCGCGAACTGCTCCGGCCAGCAGGCCTCGATCAGATCGCGGATGTGGCGATAATCGCCGACCCAGTCGCGCCAGCGCAGCTTCGGGTTTGCGGGCAGCGTCGCCTCGGCCAGGCCCGCCACGATGGCGGCCTCCGACAGAAGCCACGCCGAGGCGGGCGGGCGCTTGCCCACCGAGCCATGGATGTGGCTCAGGCTGTCCTCCATGGATACCGCCTGAGGGCCGCTCGCCTGTCGGTCCTCTTCGGCGCGCACGAGGCAGGGCAGAAGCCAGCTCTCGCGGCTGACCAGCGTGTGCGAGCGATTGAGCTTCGTCGCCACCTGCACGTTCAGATCGAGCCCGGCCCAGGCGGCGTCCGTCCGACCCTGATCGGGAATCGCCCGCGCAAAGTTGCCCCCGAGCGACAGGAACGCCTTCAACGTCCCATCGAGCAGTTTCTCCGTCGCGACGGCGGTGTTCCAGCCCTCGTCCCGCGGAATGGAGAGGCCGAACAGCTCCTCCATCTTGTCGATGGGCACGAGCGAAGGCTTCTCGCTGATCCCGACCGTCCGCTGGCCCTGCACGTTCGAGTGGCC
The DNA here is from genome assembly GCF_000012905.2 of Cereibacter sphaeroides 2.4.1. Lineage (NCBI taxonomy): Bacteria > Pseudomonadati > Pseudomonadota > Alphaproteobacteria > Rhodobacterales > Paracoccaceae > Cereibacter > Cereibacter sphaeroides. Next base: position 411,510 of record NC_007493.2, read on the forward strand.
GCGGACCGGGGAAATACCGGCGCCCCTGCGCCCGATATTGCCCCGCATCAGGAGAAGGTTCACCAGCATGCCGATGTTCAGCCAGCCATGCACATGCTGGGTGAGGCCCATGCCGTAGATCCCGATCACCTTCTCCGACCGGGCATAGATCTCGGCCACCTGCTCGAGATCGGCGCGCCGCAGCATCGAGTTCCGCTCGATCTCTTCCCACGGGGTGTCGCGGATGCGCGCCTCGAAGGCCTCGAAGTCCGACGTATGTTCGGCCACGAAGGCGCGGTCGATCACGGAGCCGCGCTGGTCCTCCAGTGCGAACAGATGCTTGCAGATGCCCGCCAGCGCCGCGATGTCGCCGCCGGGGCGCACCTGAAGATAGATGTCCGAGATCCGCGTCGGGCTGCCCAGCGTCATCTGCGAGGGGTTCTGCGGGTTCACGAATTCCACGAGGCCCCGCTCGCGCACCGGGTTGAAGGTCACGATCTTGCAGCCGCGCTGCACCGCCCGCTGCAGCTCGTGCAGGAAGCGCGGGCTGTTCGTACCGGTGTTCTGGCCGAAGAAGAGGATCATGTCGCAGTGGGTGAAATCCTCGAGCACGCAGGTGCCCACGGGCGAGCCGATCACCTTCTTCAGTCCGACGCTCGTGGTCTCGTGGCACATGTTCGAACTGTCGGGCAGATTGTTGTGTCCGTAAGCCCGCGCGAAGAGCTGCCAGAGAAAGGCGGTCTCGAGGCTCGCCTTCCCGGAGGTGTAGAACACCGTCTGTTTCGGATCGATGCCGCGGAGCCTGCCGCCGATCTCGCGGAAGGCCTCTTCCCAGGTGACGGGAAGGTAGTGGTCGCTCGCCGCATCATAGCGCATCGGATGGGTGAGGCGACCGATCTTCTCGAGGTCATGGTCCGACCAGGTGCGCAGCTCGGACACGGAATGGGCGGCGAAGAAGTCCGGCCCGCAACGGTCCGTGGTCAGGTCCCACACCGTCGCCTTCGCACCGTTCTCGCAGAATTCGAACAGGTTGGGCTTTGCGGGCTTGGCCCAGGCGCAGGAGGTGCACATGTGCCCCCCGGGCTTGTTCTGGCGCATGAGTGTCCGGACCACGCCGGGACCCGGCTTCTGGTCGAGCAGCACCCGGGCGATGCCACGGACCGACCCCCAACTGCCCGATGCCGCCTCATAGAAGGGCGTGTCCTTGCGCTGCCGCTTCTCCTTGGGTCGATCCATCGGCTCCTCCTTGCGTGGCGTGGGTGGGCAACCGGCAGGAGCCGCCCCTGTTCCGTCACGACCTGAAGAGCAGAGGCGAAACAGGACCGCCCGGCTGCCTGCCAAGGCGGCGGTCGCGATGCGCCCCGCGCGAGGGGGGCGGGTATTCCTGCCGACACCGCCGGAGATAGTGCCGAAGGTTCCTTCAACAGGAACATTCACCCGAGCCACCTGTTCGCAGCCCAAGGCAGCAGCAGGAGACACGAGATGAGCGGTCAAGTCGCAGCGGCTCGGCAGGAGACGCTGGTGGAGGAGATTCTCGATCTGTCGCGACAACGGCAGGCGGGCCCCCTGTCCCCATGGTTCGCCGCTCGGCTGGAGGAGCAGGTCGAGAAGGGTCTGTTCCTGTCCCCCGAGGATCTCGAGGCGACGGGCGCGCGGCTGGTCGAGGAGCTGGTCGAGTACCGCACCCGGACGCAGGTCTCGACGGCCGTCATCGGCATGTCGGGAGGGGTGGATTCCGCGCTGACGGCGGCTCTCTTCAAGGCCGCGGGCTGGCATGTCATGGGCCACACCCTTCCCATCGAGCAGGACCCCACCGAAACGGACCGCGGGATCGAGGCCTGCGCGGCGCTCGGGATCGAGCATCGTCCCCTCGATCTCTCGGGCGCCTACGAGGCGGCGCTCGCCCAGCTCGGCGAGCTCGATCCGGATCTTCTCTCCTCCGACGAGACGCCGGCGCGGACGCGCCGCGGGAACCTGCGCGCCCGGCTGCGGATGATGACGCTCTACGATCAGGCGCACCGGCTGGGCGGCCTCGTCGCCGGCACCGACAATTTCTCCGAGCTGACCGCGGGCTTCTGGACCCTCCACGGAGATGTGGGGGATCTGGCGCCCGTCCAGTCGCTGCTGAAGTCATGGGAGGTGCCGTGGCTCGCGCGTGCCTACCGCGTGCCCGAAGCGACCTGGCGGGCGATGCCCACGGATGGGCTCGGCATCGGCGGCGGCGACGAGGCCCAGATCGGCGCCACCTATCTCGAATGGGACATCCTGCAATTCGCGCTGGCCGAGGCGCTCGGCGACGATCCGGGGCTTGCGACCCGGCATCTCGCCTTCGCGTTGCGGATGGATGCGGACCGCCACGCTCAGGAGGTGCTCGGCACCCTCATCGCGCGGATGCGGGCCACATGGCACAAGCGCCTGAACCCGATCCGGCTCAACCATCCGAAGGCCGACCGCTACGAGCCGCTCGAACGGATGGAGGCGCGGCTTTTCCGGCCGCAGGGGGTGAAGTCGGACGAGGCCCTGATGGGGTTTCCGACAGAGATGCAGGATCTGGCGGCGCATCTCGTCTGGGCGCTGAAGGCGGCCGACTGCCGGCTGGTGACGGCCGAATCCTGTACCGCGGGGCTGATCGCGGCCTGCGTCTCGGGGGTTCCGGGCCGTTCGGGCGTTCTGGAGGGAAGCTTCGTGGCCTACCGCCCGACGATGAAATTCGCGGCGCTGGGCGTGCCCGAGGCGCTGATTGCCGAAGAGACGGTCTACGATCCCAAGGTCGCCCGCCGCATGGCGGAGGGGGCGCTGGCGTCCGCCCCCGAGGCCGATCTCGCTCTGGCCGTCACGGGCGTCGCGGGGCCGGGCGAAGACGAGGGCCACCCGCCCGGATATGTCTGCGTCGCCGCGGCGCTGCGCGGGCAGGAGACCCGCGTGAGCGAGCATTACTTCCCGGGCAGTCCCCGTCAGGTCCTTGCGGCCACGCTGCGGCGCGCCCTTCAGGAAGGGCTGACCGTGCTGCAGGAGGCGCACCGCTGACGGGGTGCCTGCCGGGCGGGCCTCAGGACCGGAGATAGTCCGGCAGGGTGGGGGCCGCGCGGCCCTCCGCGCCCCAGCGGTCAGAGACGGTCATCCGCCCCGCGCCGATCAGGTCGAGACATTTCGGGATGGCGCCGAACACGCCCTGCAGCGAGAGCGCGATGGCCGCGGGCTGTCCCGGCAGGTTCACGATCAGCGATCTCCCCCGCACGCCCGCGGTCTGGCGCGACAGGATCGCGGTCGGGGTCTGCTGCAGGCCGATGCTGCGCAGGAGCTCGCCGAACCCCGGTAGCTCCTTCTCGATCACGCCCACCATCGCCTCGGGCGTGAGGTCCCGCGGCGATGGTCCCGTGCCACCCGTGGTGAAGACGAGCGCCGCCCCCTCCGCGTCGCACAGCTCGATCAGCGCCGTGCGCACCGTTTCCACCCCGTCCGGCACGATGCGTCGCACGATCTCGTAGGGCGAGGTCATGGCGGTGGCGAGCCAGTCGGCGATGGCGGGGCCGCTCAGGTCCTCGTAGTCGCCGCGGCTGGCGCGGTCCGAGGCGGTCACGATGGCAATCTTCACAGTCTGACGCTCCTTCCGGCTGATGCCGCCACTCTGGCCCGCCGCGGCGACGGGGGAAAGCCCCTTGCCTGCGCCGGGACGGGCGGGGCTGCCACGGCGGGCCGCCGAATTTTGTCTGCAGGGGACACCACTGCGCAGGATGGGCTCTGGCGCGTCCGCTTCGGGGATCGGGTGGAGCCGCAGGCCGAACGCCGCGAGGCCTCCCGAGAAGCGATGGACCGCATGGCGCCACTTTTGACCTGACGCGGCGCGACGGGCAGCCTAGGCTGGCGCAAACGGGAGGGATCGGCATGAAAATCACGGCGGCGGTGCTCGAACGCGACGGGATCGCGGGGAATTATGCCGAGGAGCGGCCGCTCGCGATCCGCGAGCTCGATCTCGCGGAGCCGGGGCCGGGCGAGGTCCTGATCCGGGTGGCCGCCGCGGGCATCTGCCATTCCGACCTGTCGGTCATCAACGGCACGCGGCGGCGGCCGCTGCCGATGGTGCTCGGCCACGAGGCCTCGGGCCATGTCGAGGCTCTGGGCGAGGGGGTCGAGGATCTCGAGCACGGCGACCATGTCGTCTGCATCTTCGCACCCGGCTGCGGCCGCTGCACGCCCTGCGCCGAGGGGCGGCCTGCGCTCTGCGAGAAGGCGGCGCGCCATCATGCGGTGGGCGAACTGATGACCGGGCACCGGCGGCTGTCGCTCGGCGGGCGGTCCGTGCACCATCACCTCGGCATCTCGGGCTTCGCCACCCATGCCGTGGTGGCGCGGCCGTCGCTGGTCCGCGTCCCGCGCGAGGTCCCGCCCCATGTCTCGGCGCTTTTCTCCTGCGCCATGCTGACGGGGGCGGGGGCCGTCTTCAACACGGCGCAGATCCGGCCCGGCTCGAAGGTCGCCGTGGTGGGGCTGGGCGGCGTCGGCCTGTCCGCCATCCTCGGCGCGGCGGCGGCCGGAGCGGCCGAGATCGTGGCGATCGACCCGTTTCCCGCCAAGATGGAGGCCGCGCGCGCCATGGGCGCGACGCTCTCGGTGCCCGCGGACGGAGATACGGTGGCGGCGGTGCGCGACCTGACGGCGGGCGGCGTCGATTACGCCTTCGAGCTGGCGGGCTCGGTCCGGGCGCTCGAAACCGCCTTCGCCGTCACCCGCCGCGGCGGCATGACGGTGACCGCGGGCCTGCCCCACCCGGACGACCGGATGTCGCTCGAGGCACTGAAGCTCGTGGCCGAGGAGCGCACCCTGAAGGGCAGTTACATCGGGTCCTGCGTGCCCCAGCGCGACCTGCCGCGGATGCTGGCGCTGCACCGCCGCGGCCTGCTGCCGGTCGAGAAGATGCTGACCCACCGGCTGAAGCTCGACGAGATCAACCTCGCGATGGACCGGCTGGCCAAGGGCAGCGCGATCCGGCAGGTGGTGGACCTCGGCTGACGCGGCGCGACCCGGCCCGGGGTGGCGCCGCGCGGCCGTCAGGCCTTGCTGCCGCCGACCGTCAGCCCGCCGATCATCAGCGTGGGCTGGCCCACGCCCACCGGCACCCATTGACCCTGCTTGCCGCAGTTGCCGATGCCGGGATCGAGCTTCATGTCGTTGCCGATGGCGCGGATCTGGCGCAGCGCCGTCGCGCCGTCGCCGATCAGGGTCGCGCCCTTCACCGGGGCGCCCACCTTGCCGTCCTTCACCAGATAGGCCTCGGTGCAGGAGAAGACGAACTTGCCGTTGGTGATGTCGACCTGACCTCCGCCGAAGCCCACGGCATAGATCCCGTCCTTGAGGTCGGCCACGATCCCGGCCGGATCGGCATCGCCGCCCAGCATGTAGGTGTTGGTCATGCGCGGCATGGGGATATGGGCATAGCTCTCGCGGCGGCCGTTGCCGGTCGAGGCGGTGCCCATCAGCCGGGCATTCTGGCGATCCTGCATGTAGCCCACGAGGATGCCGTCCTCGATCAGGACGGTGCGGTTCGAGGGCGTGCCCTCGTCATCGACCGAGATCGAGCCGCGCCGGTCGGGGATCGTGCCGTCGTCGAGCACGGTCACGCCCGGCGCCGCGATCCGCTCGCCCATGAGGCCCGCGAAGGCCGAGGTCTTCTTGCGGTTGAAGTCGGCCTCGAGCCCGTGGCCGATGGCCTCGTGCAGAAGGATCCCCGGCCAGCCCGCGCCGAGCACCACATCCATCACCCCGGCAGGTGCGGGCACCGCCTGAAGGTTCACCGTGGCGATGCGCACCGCCTCGCGTGCGGCGGCCTGCCACCAGTCGGGCTCCATCAGCTTCGACAGGCCGAAGCGTCCGCCGCCGCCGAAGCTGCCCGACTCGCGCCGGCCGTTCTCCTCGACGATCACCGAGACATTCATCCGCACCATCGGCCGCACGTCGGCGAGCCGCGTGCCCTCGGGACGCAGGATCTCGACCTCCTGCAGCCCCGCGCCGACCGTGGCCGAGACCTGGATCACGCGGGGGTCGAGGTCGCGCACGAAGGCGTCGATCTCGCGAAGAAGCTCGATCTTCACCGGGAAGGCCGCATCGGCCATCGGATCGAGGTCGGCATAGAGCCTGCGGTTCGTCCCCGCAGGCGGGGCCGCCATCGCGCCGCCGCCGTCGCCCACCGCGAGCCGCGCCGTCTCGCAGGCCCGCTTCAGCGCCTGTTCGGAAATCTGGGTCGAATGGGCGTAGCCTGCCACCTCGCCGCGCACGGCGCGCAGCCCGAAGCCCTCGGAGGCATCGTAACTCGCCGTCTTCACCCGCCCGTCGTCGAGCACGAGTGATTCCGAGCGCGACCTTTCCAGGAAGAGTTCGCCGTCGTCGGCGCCCCGCGTCGCTTCGCGCAGGATCGCGGAGGCGGTCTCCACGTCCAGATGCGTCTCGAAAGGCCGGAAAGCCGAGTCGGTCATGACTACTGTCCTTGATTCAGATCAAATGATGACGCTTCGACGCATCGTTTTCCTTGTCGTCGCCAAAACAATATGGTCTCAATCGGTTCAGGAACAACGGGAAATCTGCCCGGTTTCCGGGCGGCGAACTGACGGCACGATGGCCGGCCGAAGCCAACGGGATCTGAACATGAGACATTCCACGACCTTGACCGGATGCGCCACGGGGGCGGCAGGGCTTCTGGCGGCCACGGCCGCGGCCGCGCAGCAGCAGAGCCTCGAGATCATCGGGCGGCCGCAGCCGGGGGGCACGGGCTTCCAGCCTTCGGCGAGCCCGGTGGCCACGCAGATCCATTGGCTCGACGGGTTCATCCTCGTCATCATCGCCGCCATCACCATCTTCGTCACGCTCCTTATCCTCTATGCGGTCTGGCGCTTCCATGAGAAGCGCAACAAGGTGCCGGCCCGCTTCACCCACAATTCCCCGCTCGAGATCGCCTGGACGATCGTGCCGATCGTCATCCTCGTGGCCATCGGGGCCTTCTCGCTGCCGGTGCTGTTCAACCAGCAGGAAATCCCCGAGGCGGACGTGACGGTGAAGGTCACGGGCTACCAGTGGTACTGGGGCTACGAATATCCCGACGAGGAAATCTCGTTCGAGAGCTACATGATCGGCTCGCCCGCCACGGGTGGCGACAACCGTATGTCGCCCGAGGTCGAGCAGCAGCTGATCGAGGCCGGCTACAGCCGCGACGAGTTCCTGCTGGCCACCGACACCGCCATGGTCGTGCCGGTGAACAAGACCGTCGTGGTGCAGGTGACCGGTGCCGACGTGATCCACTCCTGGACCGTGCCCGCCTTCGGCGTGAAGCAGGATGCGGTGCCGGGCCGGCTCGCGCAGCTCTGGTTCCGGGCCGAGCGCGAGGGGATCTTCTTCGGCCAGTGTTCGGAGCTCTGCGGCATCTCGCACGCCTACATGCCGATCACGGTCAAGGTCGTGTCGGAAGAAGCCTATGCCGCCTGGCTCGAACAGGCCCGCGGCGGCACCTACGAGCTGTCCTCCGTCCTGCCCGCGACGCCTGCGGGCGTGTCGGTGGAGTGAACGCAGGAACGAACAGGCGCGGCGCCACGTTCGGGAGGAGAATCCGGGCCGGCGCCGCAGGGAGAGCTGAATGACCGACATCCGTATCACCGGGATCCCCAAGGAGGCCGGATTTGGCGACTATGTCGCCCTCCTGAAGCCGCGCGTCATGTCGCTCGTGGTCTTCACGGCGCTGGTGGGTCTTCTGGTGGCGCCGGTGACGGTCCATCCGATGATCGCGCTGACGGGGATCCTGTTCATCGCGCTCGGTGCCGGGGCCTCGGGCGCGCTGAACATGTGGTGGGACGAGGATATCGACCGGGTGATGAAGCGCACCCGGAACCGGCCGGTGCCCTCGGGCACTGTGGCGCCGGGCGAGGCGCTGGGGATCGGGCTCGCGCTCTCGGGCATCGCGGTGGTGATGCTGGGGCTGGCCACCAACCTCTTCGCCGCGGGGCTGCTGGCCTTCACCATCTTCTTCTATGCCGTCGTCTATTCGATGTGGCTGAAGCGGACGACGCCGCAGAACATCGTGATCGGCGGCGCGGCGGGGGCCTTCCCGCCCATGATCGGCTGGGCTGTGGCGACGGGCGGCGTCTCGGTCGAGTCGCTCTTCATGTTCGCGCTCATCTTCATGTGGACGCCGCCGCACTTCTGGTCGCTTGCGCTCTTCATGAAGTCCGACTATTCCGACGCCGGCGTGCCGATGCTGACCGTGACCCACGGGCGGCGGGTGACGCGGGCGCATGTGCTGGTCTATTCGCTGCTGCTTGCGCCGCTGGCGGTGGCGGGCGCCTTCACCGGAATCGGCGGACCGCTCTATCTCGCCACGGCGCTGGCACTGAACGGCTGGCTTCTGGTGGGCGCGGTGCGGATCTGGCGGCGCGACGAGGCGCAGGCCGAGGCCGACCGCTACCGCGTCGAGAAGGGCTTCTTCCGCTTCTCGCTCTATTATCTCTTCCTGCATTTCGGGGCGATCCTCGCCGAGGCCGCCCTGAAGCCCTACGGACTGGGAGGCTGGTGACATGACCATCCGCGCCGAACACGAGATCCACCGCCGCAGGCTCGGCCGCAATCTGGGCGTGGGCCTCACGCTCGCGGCCTTCATCCTCGTGGTCTTCGGCCTGACGGTCGCCAAGGTCTCGCAGCTGGGCGAGCAGGGCGCCTTCGCCCATGCCCCGCCGGGGGCCATGGGGCAATGAGCCTCTCGCCGCATCAGAAGACCGCGGGGGGCCTCGTGCTCGTCGTGGCGGTGATGGGGGCGGCCTCGTTCGCGGCCGTGCCCTTCTACAACTGGTTCTGCCGGGTCACGGGCTTTGCGGGCACGACCGCCGTCGCCACCGAGGCGCCGGCCGAGGTGCTCGACCGCACCGTGAAGGTCCGGTTCGACGCCTCGCGCGAGGCGGGGATGCCGTGGGAGTTCCGCCCGCTCCAGCGCGAGATGAAGCTGAAGATCGGCGAGACGGGCCTCGCCTTCTACGAGGCCTACAATCCCACGGACCGCACGGTCGCGGGCACCGCCAGCTACAACGTGACGCCCGATGCGGCGGGCGGCTATTTCGCCAAGATTGCCTGCTTCTGCTTCACCGAGCAGGTGCTGGCGCCCGGCGAGCGGGTCGAGATGCCGGTGACCTTCTATGTCGATCCCGCCATCATCGACGATCCCGACGGGCGCTACGTCCGCCAGATCACCCTGTCCTACACCTTCCACGAGACCGCACTGACCGAGGAACAGGCCGCACTTGCCGCCGAGTCCGCGACCGACGTGAACTGATCCAGAGACGCCACCCCGGGGGGAACCATGGCCCACGCCAAGAACCACGACTACCACATCCTGCCGCCCTCGATCTGGCCCTTCATGGCCTCGGTCGGAGCCTTCGTCATGCTGTTCGGCGCCGTGCTCTGGATGCACGGCTCGGGGCCCTGGATGGGGCTGATCGGGCTCGTCGTGGTGCTCTACACGATGTTCGGCTGGTGGTCCGACGTGGTGACGGAAAGCCTCGAGGGCGACCACACGCCGGTGGTGCGTCTGGGCCTGCGCTGGGGCTTCATCCTCTTCATCATGTCCGAGGTGATGTTCTTCTCGGCCTGGTTCTGGAGCTTCTTCAAGCACGCGCTCTATCCGATGGGGCCCGAGAGCCCGATCATCGACGGGATCTTTCCGCCCGAGGGGATCATCACCTTCGATCCGTGGCATCTGCCGCTCATCAACACGCTGATCCTGCTCTGCTCGGGCTGCGCGGCCACCTGGGCGCACCATGCGCTGGTGCATGAGAACAATCGCCGCGACGTGGCCTGGGGGCTGGCGCTCGCCATCGCGCTCGGCGCGCTCTTCACGGTGTTCCAGGCCTACGAATACAGCCACGCGGCTTTCGGCTTCGCGGGCAACATCTATGGCGCCAACTTCTTCATGGCGACGGGATTCCACGGCTTCCACGTCATCGTGGGCACGATCTTCCTGCTCGTCTGCCTGATCCGGGTGCAGCGCGGCCACTTCACCCCCGAGAAGCATGTCGGCTTCGAGGCGGCGATCTGGTACTGGCACTTCGTCGATGTGGTCTGGCTGTTCCTCTTCGCCTCGATCTACATCTGGGGCCAGTAAGTCCGACGCCGGACTGGGGGCCGCTGCGCCGAGCCTATGGACCCACCGGGCCAGCACGCGGGCTGTCGGGCCAGGGAACTCCGGTGTCCAGCTCGGGTAGCAGGGGAGGGTCCGGGAACTGCACCCTTGCCAGCCGCCTCCCCCGGGATCAGAAAGCGCGGGCCGCGAGGCCCGCGCTTTCCGCATCGAGGAGCTGCCCCATGATCCGCCGGATGATCCTGCCCCTTCTCTTCGGCCTGATCGGGGCGGCGATCCTCGTGTCGCTCGGCCTCTGGCAGGTGCAGCGGCTCCAGTGGAAGGAGGGGGTGCTGGCCGACATCGAGGCCCGCGTCGCGGCTCCGCCCGTGACCCTGCCCGAAGCGCCCGAAGCTGCGCGCGACCGCTATCTGCCCGTCACCGTCTCGGGCCGCTTCACCGGCGAGCACATCGACGTGCTCACAAGCCGCAAGGACAGGGGCGCGGGCTACCGGGTGATCTCGGCCTTCGAGACCGACGAGGGACGCCGCATCCTGATCGACCGGGGCTTCCTTCCGCAGGAGGATCGCGGCCTGCCGCGCACGGCGGTGGGGGCGGGCCTGACCGGCAACCTCGCCTGGCCCGCGGAGGTGGACAGCTTCACCCCGTCGCCCGATCCGGTCTCCGGCATCTGGTTCGCCCGCGACGTGCCCGCCATGGCCGAGGCGCTCTCGACCGAGCCGGTCCTCGTGGTGGCCGCCACCCCCACCGGCGACGGGATCGACCCCTGGCCCATCGGCACCGAAGGCATTCCGAACGACCATCTCGGCTATGCGGTGACGTGGTTTTCGCTTGCCGTTCTCTGGCTGGGGATGACAGTCCTGCTGCTCTGGCGTATCAGGCGTCGGATGGAATGAAGGCGGTAACGATGCAGTATATCTCGACTCGCGGCACGGCTCCGGTTCTCGGCTTCGGCGAGGCCATGCTGACGGGCCTTGCCCGGGACGGCGGTCTCTATGTGCCCGAGTCGGTGCCCGCCCTGTCGGAGTCCGAGATCGCGGCGCTGGCGGGCCTGTCCTACGAGGAGGTGGCCTTCCGCATCATGCGGCCCTTCGTGGGAGAGACCTTCGGCGACGACGAGTTCCGCGGCCTGATCGCCGCCGCCTACGAGGGCTTCGGCCATGCCGCCCGCGCGCCGCTGGTGCAACTCGGCCCGAACCACTTCCTGCTCGAGCTGTTCCACGGGCCCACGCTCGCCTTCAAGGACTTCGCCATGCAGCTGATCGGCCAGCTGTTCCAGGCGGCGCTGGCGAAGAACGGGCAACGGATCACCATCGTCGGCGCCACCTCGGGCGACACCGGCTCGGCCGCGATCGAGGCCTTCCGCGGCCTCTCGAACGTCGATGTCTTTATCCTCTTCCCGCACGGCCGCGTGTCCGAGGTGCAGCGACGCCAGATGACGACGCCGTCCGAGCCGAACGTTCACGCCCTCGCGGTGGACGGCGACTTCGACGATTGCCAGGCCCGGCTGAAGGACATGTTCAACGACTTCGCCTTCCGCGATGCGGTGGGGCTGGCTGGCGTCAATTCGATCAACTGGGCGCGGGTGCTGGCGCAGGTCGTCTATTACTTCACCTCGGCCGTGGCGCTCGGCGCGCCGCACCGCGAGGTGAGCTTCACGGTGCCCACCGGCAATTTCGGCGACATCTTCGCGGGCTACATCGCGCGGCGCATGGGGCTGCCCATCGCCCGCCTCGTGGTGGCCACCAACCAGAACGACATCCTGCACCGTGCGCTCTCGACGGGCGCCTACGAGACCGAGGGCGTCACGCCGTCGATCAGCCCCTCGATGGACATCCAGGTCTCCTCGAACTTCGAGCGGGCCTTGTTCGATGCCTATGGCCGCGACGGGGCGGCGGTGGCAGCCCTCATGGCCGAGCTGAAGGAGGGCGGCTTCCGCATCTCCGAAAATGCGCTGGGGACGCTGCGCGCGACCTTCGCCTCGGGCCGCGCCTCCGAGGAAGAGACGCTGGCCACGATCCGCGCCACCCATGCGGCGACGGGCGAGCTTCTCTGCCCCCATTCGGCCGTGGGCGTGAAGGTGGCCGAGGAGGCGCTCGGCCCCGAGCCGATGATCACGCTCGCCACCGCCCATCCGGCCAAGTTCCCCGATGCGGTCGAGGCGGCCACTGGCCTGCGCCCGCCGCTGCCTGCCCGCATGGCCGATCTCTTCGACCGACCCGAGCGGGTGACGCGCGTTCCCAACGACCTGTCCGCCCTCGAAACCCTCATCCGCGAAAGGACCGGGCGTTGACCGTTCTCCTCGACACCCTGCCGAACGGCTTCCGCATCGTCACCGAGCACATGCCCGGGCTGCATTCGGCCTCGATCGGGATCTGGATCGCGGCGGGCGGTCGCCACGAGCGGCCCGAACAGAACGGGATCGCCCATTTCCTCGAGCACATGGCCTTCAAGGGCACGAAGACCCGCAGCGCGCTGCGCATCGCCGAGGAGATCGAGGATGTGGGCGGCTACATCAACGCCTACACCTCGCGCGAGATGACGGCCTATTACGCCCGGGTGCTCGAGGCCGACACCGGGCTCGCGCTGGACGTGATCGCCGACATCGTTCTGAACCCGGTCTTCGACCCGAAGGAGATCGAGATCGAGCGGCACGTCATCCTGCAGGAGATCGGCCAGGCGCTCGACACGCCCGACGACATCATCTTCGACTGGCTGCAGGAGGCCTCCTACCCCGGTCAGGCCTTCGGCCGCACCATCCTCGGCCCCGAGGAGCGGGTCTCGACCTTCGGGCGCGCCGATCTCACGCGCTTCGTGGGCGAGCATTACGGCCCGGACCACATGATCCTCGCCGCTGCGGGGGGCGTCGATCACGGCAGGATCGTCGCGCAGGCGCAGGCGCTGTTCGGTCATCTGAAGCCGGTGGGCCAGCGCCCGATGCAGCCCGCGGACTTCCTCGGCGGCGAGCGGCGCGAGCTGAAGTCGCTGGAGCAGGTCCATTTCGCCATGGCATTCGAGGCGCCGAACTACCGGGCGCCCGACGTCTATGCGGCGCAGGTCTATGCCATGGCGCTCGGGGGCGGCATGTCCTCGCGGCTCTTCCAGAAGGTGCGCGAGGAGCGCGGCCTCTGCTATTCGATCTTCGCCCAGTCGGGCGCCTACGAGGATACCGGGCAGATCACGATCTATGCCGGCACCTCGGGCGAGGAGGTGGCCGATCTCGCGGGGCTTACGGTGGACGAGCTGAAGCGCGCCACCGAGGACATGTCCGAGGCCGAGGTCGCTCGCGCCCGCGCGCAGCTCAAGGCCGGGCTCCTGATGGGGCTCGAAAGCCCCTCGAACCGGGCCGAGCGGCTGGCGCGGCTTCTGGCCATCTGGGGCAGGGTGCCGGGCGTGGACGAGGCGGTGGAGAAGATCGACGCGGTGACGGTCGGGGCGGTGCGCGACTATGCAGAGCGCATGGCGCAGGCCCGCTCGGCGCTCGCGCTCTACGGCCCGGCCGAGGCGGCTCCTGCCCTCGCACAGATCCGCGAGCGGCTGGCCGCCTGATGCTCGGACTGCGGCGGAAGGTTCGCATCGAGACGGAGCGGATGACGCTGCGCCTGCCGGCCCATTCCGACTGGCGCGACTGGGCCGCCCTGCGCGCCGAGAGCGCGACCTTCCTCACGCCGTGGGAGCCCGTCTGGTCCTCGGACCATCTCTCGCGCAAGGCCTTCACCAACCGCGTCTACTGGGCCGCCCGCGCCGAGAGCCAGGGCACCGCGCTGCCGGTTCTGCTGATCCGGCGCGAGGATCAGGCGCTGCTGGGCGCCATCACGCTCGACAACATCCGCCGCGGTCCGGCGCAGTCGGGGACGCTCGGCTACTGGATCGGCCGGCCCCATGCGCGGCAGGGCTACATGCGCGAGGCGATCCAGGGCATCGTGCACCACGCCTTCACCGCGATGGACGTGAGCCGGATCGAGGCCGCCTGCCTGCCCGAGAACGCGGCCTCGCGCGGGGTGCTGGAGAAATGCGGCTTCAAATACGAGGGCGTGGCGCAGAGCTATCTGCAGATCGCGGGGCGCTGGCGGAACCATGTGCTCTACGCGAACCTCCGCGGCGACCGGCGCGGACGCACCGACGCGGGCTGAGGGGGCCGCAGGCGGGGGGCTTTGCGCCCCCCGCACCCCCCGCAGGATATTTGGGCCAGAATGAAAGCCGGAAGGGCGCGGGGCGCGAGGCTTCGTGCGGTCCGCGCCTTCGGCAGGATTTCTTTATCTCGCAGCGGATGTCCGGGGTTGGCTGCGGCGGCCGGGCGGGTGGCGCACCGCCGGTCGCCCTTGAGGATTGGCGGGAGGCGGCGGCCGTGGCGCCGGGCGAAGCCCCAGCGTCTGCAGGCTTACGGGCGTGGGGCGGGCGGCTGACGCAGCTGTGAACGGGCGCGCGGGCGCGGGCTGGTACGCTTCGGCCCGGAGGTGCCGCCGATGATCCGAACCGCCCTCGCCACCCTTGCCCTTGCCGTTCCGGTTGCCGCCCCGGCGCAGGAGCGGACGCCGAGCCACTGCATCGCGCTGGCCCAGGGGCCCGAGCGGGTGGTGCCTGCGGCCTTCGGCGATCCTCTCGCCGAGGACCGGGTGCGGATCCGCTATGTCCATCACGCCACCTTCCTGATCGAGACGCCGGGCGGGCTGGTGGCCGCGACCGACTATACCGGCCTTCTGGGGCAGCGCGACGTGGTGCCGGATGTGGCCACCATGAACAATGCCCATTCCACCCACTGGACCGATCTACCGGATCCGCGCATTCCGCATCTGTTGCCCGGCTGGCAGGAGGGCGGGCGCGCCGAGCATCATCTCGATCTGGGCGAGATGCTGGTGCGCAACGTGCCCACCGACGTGCGGTCGCGCTGGGGCGAGGGGATCCGCAAGGACGGCAATTCGATCTTCGTCTTCGAGGTGGCGGGGCTCTGTATCGGCCATCTCGGCCACCTGCACCATGAGCCGGACGCAGCCCAATATGCGGCGCTCGGCCGGCTCGACGTGCTGATGGTGCCGGTGGACGGCGGCTATACCGTCGGTCTCGAGACGATGCAGAAGGTGGTCCGCCGCCTGCGCTCCTCGGTGGTGCTGCCGATGCACTGGTTCTCGGGCCGCTCGCTCGAGAGCTTTCTGGGCGAGATGGAGCCCGAGTTCGAGGTGGTGCGCCTCGAGGGCCCCGAGATCGAGCTCTCGCTGACCTCGCTGCCGCGGCGGCCCACGATCATGGTGCTCGACCCGGCCTGGGTGGACTGAGCCCGGGGGCGCGCGTAGAGAGGCACCCGGAGGTGCCCATGCTGAACCCCGCCGACGATGCCTTCCTCGCCCGGCTGGCCGGGCGCCTGCCGCCGGGCTCGCTGACCGCGCCCGAGCCGCGCCATCTGACCGAGCCGCGCGGCCGCAGGCAGGGGCAGGCGGGCGCGCTGGCGCTGCCGCGCGACACGGCCGAGGTGGCCGCGATCGTCGCGGCCTGCGCCGCGGCGCGGGTGGGGATCGTGCCGCTCGGCGGCGGCACCGGCCTCGTGGGCGGGCAGGTGATGGAGACGGGCCCGCTGCCGCTCCTCCTCTCGCTCGAGCGGATGAACCGCGTGCGGGGGATCTTTCCGGAGGAGAATGTGATTCTCGTGGAAGCGGGGGCCATCCTCGCCGAGGTGCAGGCGGCGGCCGAAGCGGCGGGGCGGATGTTCCCGCTCTGGCTCGCCTCGGAAGGCTCCTGCCGGATCGGCGGCAATCTTGCCTCGAATGCGGGCGGGACGGCGGTCCTGCGCTACGGCAATGCGCGCGACCTCTGCCTCGGGCTCGAAGCGGTTCTGCCGGACGGGTCGGTGTTCCACGGGTTGAAGCGGCTGCGCAAGGACAATACCGGCTACGACCTGCGCAACCTGTTGATCGGCGCCGAGGGCACGCTCGGGATCATCACGGCGGCGAGCCTGAAGCTCGTGCGGCCGCCCGCGGCGGAAGGGGCCGCGCTTCTGGCGGTGCGCGACCCCGCCGCGGCACTGGAGCTGCTGGGGCGCGCGCAGCGGCGGCTCGGGCCGCTGGTGACGGGGTTCGAGCTCATGCACCGGCAGGGCTTCGCCTTTCTGGCCGAGACCATGCCCGAGCGGCGGTTGCCCTTCGCCGACCTGCCGGACTGGACGGTGCTCGTCGATCTGGGCCTGACCGAGGGCATGGATCCTGCGGCCGAGCTCGAGGCTTTGTTCGCCGAAGCGGCCGAGGCGGGGCTCGTCTCGGACGGGGCCCTCGCGCAGTCGCTGGCCCAGCGGGCGGATTTCTGGGCGCTGCGCGAGAGCATCCCCGAGGCCAACCGCCGGATCGGCGCCATCGCGAGCCACGACATCTCATTGCCCCTGTCGGAGATCGCGCGCTTCGTGACGGAGGCCGGTGCGGCGATCGGACGGCTCGGCGATCTGCGGGTGAACTGCTTCGGCCATCTGGGCGACGGCAACCTGCATTACAACGTCTTCCCGGCGGCGGGGCGGCGGCGCGAGGCGTACGACGACCTGCGGGGCGAGATCACGCGCACCGTGCACGATCTCGTGGCGGCGGCCGGAGGCTCGATCAGCGCCGAGCACGGGATCGGGCGGCTGAAGGTGGAGGATCTCGAACGCTACGGCGATCCCGCGAAGCTGCGGGCGATGCGCGCCCTCAAGGCGGCGCTCGACCCCTTCGGGATCATGAACCCGGGCGCCGTGCTGCGGGCGGAATGAGGCCACGAAAAGCCCCGCCGGAGCGACCGGCGGGGCGAGGTTGGGGTTGAGGTTACGTCGAGCAAGCAGCGCCGGTCGCCCGGTCCTTCCGATGTAGGACGATTCGCCTAACAGCCGGTTAAGGCGCCTCAGAGGCCCTCGAAGGCGCAGAGGGCATGGACCTCCATCCCCATCGCCTCGAGCCGCTTGCGGCCGCCGAGGTCGGGCAGATCGACCACGAAGGCGCAGCCCACCACCTGTCCGCCCAGCTGCTCGATGAGCTTGATCCCAGCCTCGGCCGTCCCGCCGGTCGCCAGAAGATCGTCGACCAGAAGCACCTTCTCGCCTGCCTGGATCGCGTCGTCATGCACCTCGACCACCGCCTCGCCATATTCGAGCTGGTAGCTGACCGAGATGGTGCGGCCGGGCAGCTTGCCCTTCTTCCGGATCGGCACGAAGCCCGTCGAGAGCCGGTGCGCCACCGCGCCGCCGAGGATGAAGCCGCGGGCCTCGAGCCCCGCCACCTTGTCGAACCGCATCCCGGCGTAGGGCGCCAGAAGCTGGTCGATGGCGATGCGGAAGCCGCGCGGGTCGGCAAACAGCGTGGTCACGTCGCGGAACAGGATCCCCTCGTGCGGGAAGTCCACGATGGTGCGGATATAGTCGCGGACCGACTTGTGGGTCATGGTCTCAGCCCTTCAGAACGCGGCCGGCGACCGCGTCGAGTTTCGCCAGAAGCTCCGGGTCGCGCTTGGCGGGAGCGGTCATGAGCGCATGGTCGAGCGCCCGGTCGCAGCCGTGCGGGCAGAGGTCGCGCTCGGTCCCGAGGCGGGCGGGCAGGCCCGCCACCAGCCCGCGGGCATGGTCGGCATTGGTGCCGAGCGTCGCGATGATCGCGGTGATGTCGACCTCGCCATGGTGGGGGTGCCAGCTGTCGTAGTCGGTGACCATGGCCACCGAGGCGTAGCAGATCTCGGCCTCGCGGGCGAGCTTGGCCTCGGGCATGTTGGTCATGCCGATGACATGGCAGCCCCAGCTCTTGTAGAGGAGCGACTCGGCCAGCGTCGAGAACTGCGGCCCCTCCATGCAGAGATAGGTGCCGCCCTCGTGGACGGTGACGCCGGTGGCGCGGGCGGCCTCGGCGCAGAGCGCCGAGAGGCGACCGCAGGTCGGGTGGGCCAGCGAGACATGGGCCACGCAGCCCGAGCCGAAGAAGGATTTGGCGCGGGCGAAGCTGCGGTCGATGAACTGGTCGACGATCACGAAATCGCCCGGCGCCATCTCCTCGCGGAACGAGCCGCAGGCCGAGACCGAGACGAGGTCGGTGACCCCCAGCCGCTTCAGCGCGTCGATGTTGGCGCGGTAGGGCACGGTCGTCGGGCTGTGGACATGGCCGCGCCCGTGCCGGGGCAGGAAGGCCATCGGCACGCCGTCGAGCCTGCCCGTGAGGATCTCGTCCGACGGATCGCCCCACGGCGTCTCGACCTTCGTCCAGACCGCATCCTCGAGCCCGTCGATCTCGTAGACCCCCGAACCGCCGATCACCCCGATCATGGTCTTCATTGCTGTCCCCGGTTGGATTGACCGGCCGGACAGTAGGCCGCGCGCCCGGAGGAGAAAAGCGCGAACCCCGCCCGACCGGGTGCGATAAATCGCCGTTGTCGCTCGCGAAGCGCGAATTGCGGGCTTTGTGCTGCCGCTGGCTCAGGTCTCTGGCGTGGTCATGGGTCACTCGCCCCGAAGGAATGGGCGCCGCGGCTTGCGGGCCTCCGGTGCCGCTCCCGAAGCGCAGGGGGTCTGCGTGGCGGGGTCTGTGCGACCGGCCGGCACGGGGCGCGGCCGTTCACGACGCGCGAATTGCAGGCGCTCAGCCTTCTCCCGGGCGGGAGAGCTCGATCACCTCGCGCACCACGGCATAGTCGCGGTAGCCGAGGCGCGCCATCGGGCGGAAGGCGGTCACGTCGAACCGTCCGTCGCGCAGGCAGTCGTCGCGCAGATGCACGCCCGTGACCTCGCCGAGGATCAGGAAATTGTCGCGGCCCAGAAGCTCGACCACCTGCGTGACCCGGCATTCGAGCGACGCGGGCGCGTCGGCCACCCGCGGGCAGGGAATGGTGCGGCATTCCTCTTTCGGCACCTCTGCCGCGAGGAATTCGTCGGTCCCGCGCGGGAAGGCGGCGGAGGTGGCGTTCATCCGCGCGAGCGCCGCCGCCTCGACGATGTTCACGCAGAAGACGCCGCTGGCGCGGAGCGCCGCCAGACTGTCCTTGGCGCCGGTCGAGGCGAACATGACCTGCGGCGGAACGTAGGCCACCGCATTGAAGAAGGAATAGGGCGCGAGATTGTCCCCCTCGGGGCCGCGGGTCGAGATCCAACCGATCGGGCGCGGCGAGACGATGGCGTTGAAGGGATTGTGCGGCAGGCCGTGGCCGTCTTCGGGGCGGTAGAACATGGAGGCTCCTTTCCGGTTTGATCCCGGTCTGCCCGCATGTTACGCGCCTTTCCAGGCAAATCCGGGGCAGGGGGATCGGCGTGTATCGCCTTGAACAGGAACGTGAGGCCGACTGGTGGGAAGTCGAGGCGCTCTACGACCTCTGCTTCGCGCCCGGCCGCACGGCGCTCTCCTCCTACCGGCTGCGCGACGGGGTGCCCACCGTGGCCGACCTCTGCGCGCTTTTGCGCGACGAGGACGGCACGCTGGCCGCAGCGATCCGCTACTGGCCGGTCACGGTCGGGGGCAAGCCGGTGCTCCTCCTCGGGCCGGTCGCGGTCCACCCGACGCGGCAGGGCGAGGGGCTGGGCGCGCTTCTGATCGCGGAGACGCTGGCCGAGGCGCGCCGCATCGGCTGGGAGCGGGTGATGCTGGTGGGAGACGCGCCCTATTACCGGCGCTTCGGCTTCCGCAAGCTCGAGAAGGTCGTGATGCCGCCCCCCACGAACCCCGAGCGCGTGCTGGGGATGCCGCTCGTCATCGGCGCCTGGGAGGGGGTCGAGGGCCTCGTGACGAAGGCCGCCTGAGCCGGCAGCCTGCCGACCGGCCGGAGACGTGGCCGCCCGCCAAGAGCTCGCCGTGAGGGGTTTCGCCGAAGGGGCGGCCCAGGGGGGAAACTCCGGCCTGACGCTTCCCGCAAGGCGCCGGCCCCTCTCAGTTGCGGCGCCTGACGGGGATCGGCGGGCAGGCGCGCTCCGGCGGGAGGGCCATTGCCCGAAGGGGCTCTCGATCCTACTTCTGTGCCATGACACAGAAGACCCGCCTGCCTGCCCTGCACACCGGCCCCGAGGCCGAGATCGCGGCCCTCGCCCTGCGGTTCGATCGCGCGCACGGACCGCTCATGTCGCTGATGAACCGCCTCGGCGGCTCGGTCGAGGAGCGGATGGCCCTGCTGCCCGCGCCCGTGCTGCGCCAGATCGAGGCGGTGACGCGGCGCGCGCTGGAACAGAGCCACCGGGTCGCGGCGGCAGGCCGCGCCGCGCCGGATCTCGGGCGCCGGGGTGCGCCGGCGCTGGTGGCGCTGACCGGGGCCGCGGGCGGCGCGGGCGGGATCGCCACCTCGATCGCCGAGCTGCCCGTGACGATCACCGTCATCATGCATGCGATCCGCAACGCGGCCGAGGCCGAGGGCTTCGACCCCGACGATCCGGCGATCCGGGTGGAATGTCTGCGCATCTTCGGTGCCGGCAGCCCGCTGCAGCGCGACGACGGGGTGAACACGAGCTTCATCGGCGCCCGGATCGCGATGAGCGGCGCGGCGGTCAGCAAGGTGGTGGCCTCGGTCGCGCCGAAACTCGCCACCGCGCTCGGCCAGAAGCTCATGGCGCAGGCGGTGCCGGTTCTGGGGGCGGTGGCGGGCGCCGCGCTCAACACGGCCTATCTCACCTACTATCGCGAGATCGCCGAGATCCGCTTCGCGCTGCTGCGGCTCGCCCAGACCCATGGGCCCGAGCGCGTGCTGTCGGAGTTCCAGTCGGCGGTGAAGCCGATCCCGCTCTACCGGGCCTGACATCTGCGGCGCCGCCGGTCTGCCGGGGGCGCCGGGCAGGCCGCGCCTCAGGCCTCGTCCTTCCGCTCCGGATTGTAGCGCTTGAAGAGGCCGCTCTGGGTCATGAAGAAGACGAAGATCGCCAAGGGCAGGCCGAAGGTCTTGAAATTCACCCAGGCATCGGTGCTCATCAGCCGCCAGACCGCCTCGTTGGCGATGGCCAGCGCGAAGAAGAAGGCCATCACCCGGCGCGTGAGGATCATCCAGCCCTCGTCCTGCAGCGGGATCGCCTCTTCCAGCACGAGCCGGAGCCAGCTCTGCCCGCGCAGGAGCCCGATCCCGAGCAGCACGCCGAACAGCAGGTAGATCATGGTGGGCTTCATCTTGAAGAAGCGGTCGTCGTTCAGCCAGACCGACAGGCCGCCGAAGACCACGACCAGCACGACGGTGGCCACCTGCATCTTCGAGAGCTTGCCCGAGAGCCACCAGAGGAGGCCGGTGCAGATCACCATCAGCGGAATGAAGGCCGCCGTGACGATGATGAACCCCTGATAGTCGGTGCCGGCGACGGTGAAGGTCTCGTCCTTCAGCTTGACGTAGCCGAGGAAGAAGGCCGCGATCGGGCCCCATTCCAGCACCGCCTTGACCACCGGGTTGATGCGCTCTGCCATGTCTCTCCCTTTCAGGCCAACTGAACCAGTATCGCGCCGAGGGCGATCAGGCCCATCAGCAGTATTTTCGCGGGCCCCGACCGCTCGCCGAGCAGGAGCCAGCCGATGGCTGCGGCGAAGAGCGTCGAGGTCTCGCGCAGCGAGGAGACCTCGGCCACCTTGCCGAGCCTCGTCCCGAGCATCACGCCGCCGAAGCTGACGAAGGCCACGAGCGCGCCCACGAAGCCGCGGAGCGCGAGGGCTGCCGCCGCCTCCGGCATCTGCCGCGCCTTCAGCAGCCTGTAGCCCAGCAGCAGCGGGAAATCGAGCGAGGTCATCAGGAAGAACCAGGCGAGGAAGGTGAAGGGATCGGGCATGAGCCGGATCGCCCAGGCGTCGAAGGTCGTGTAGATCGCGACCATGAGCCCGCCGGCGAAGGCCCAGACGAGGCCGGCCTTGAGGTCCATCCGCCCGATCTGCGGGCTCGCGGTGAAATTCAGCCGGGCGAGCGCGAGGATCGCCGCCGACAGGATCGCGACGCCCAGCCACTGGATCGCCACATAATGCTCGCCGAGAAAGAGCGCGGCGAAGGCGAGCGTGGCGAGCGGTCCCACGCCGCGCACCACCGGATAGACGACCGTATAGGCCGCGCGCGAATAGGCCCGCGCCATGGCGATCTTGTAGGCGAGGTGGATCGCCATGACGCCCGCCATGACCAGCCACTCGACGCCCCGCGGCCAGGGCACGAGGAAGACGGCGACCGGCGCCGAGAGGAGCAGCATGAAGCTGTCGATCGCGCCGCGGGAGAGCCAGGGATCGTGCCGCCCCTTCTGGAGCGCGCCGAAGCAGGCATGGGCGAAGGCCGACGTGAGCGCGAGGAGGAGCGCGATCCGCGCGCCCTCCGGGGTGCCTTCGAGAGAGAGGATCCAGGCTGTCATGATCGGGCGGAGCGGCGGACCGGGGCTCTGGGGCGGACCGCCGGGGGGCTTTCCGCCCCCCGGACCCCCCGAGGATATTTTTCCAGAGTGAGAGGGGACGAAGGGGGCGGGGGCGTCAGTCGTCCAGACCCATCAGGGCGCGGGCGAACTCCTCGGGATCGAAGGGCGCGAGGTCGTCGATCTGCTCGCCCACGCCGATGGCATGGATCGGCAGGCCGAACCGGTCGGCCAGCGCCACGAGGACGCCGCCCTTGGCGGTGCCGTCGAGCTTGGTCATCACGAGGCCCGAGACATCGGCGAGCTTGCGGAAGATCTCTACCTGGTTCAGCGCATTCTGCCCCGTCGTGGCATCGAGCACGAGGAGCGTGTTGTGCGGCGCGTCGGGATCCTTCTTGCGGATCACTCGGACGATCTTGGACAGTTCCTCCATCAGGTCGGCGCGGTTCTGCAGCCGGCCGGCCGTGTCGATCATCAGGAGGTCCGCGCCTTCGGCCTGGGCCTTCGTCATGGCGTCGAAGGCGAGCGAGGCCGGGTCGGAGCCTTCGGGCGCGGTCAGGACCGGCACGCCGGCGCGGCGGCCCCAGACCTGAAGCTGCTCGACCGCTGCCGCGCGGAACGTGTCGCCCGCGGCGATCACCACCGACTTGCCCGCAGCGCGGAACTGCGAGGCGAGCTTGCCGATGGTCGTGGTCTTGCCCGAGCCGTTCACGCCCACCACCAGCACGACCTGCGGGCGCGACGGATAGAGCGGCATCGGCCGCGCCACCGGCTCGAGGATGCGGGCGATCTCGGCGGCCAGCGCCTCCTTGATCTCGCGGGCCGAGACCCTTCGGCCGTAGCGGCCCTCGGCGATGTTCGCGGTGACGCGCAGTGCCGTCTCGACGCCCATGTCGGCCTGGATCAGCACTTCCTCGAGGCTCTCGAGCATCGCATCGTCGAGGATGCGGCGGGGCTCCTCGGTCTGACCGAACATGCGGCCGAAGAGGCCCGGGCGGCGTTCGGGTTCGGGCTCCGGCGGCAGGCCGGGCAGGGGCGCGGCGGGGGGGGCGGGGGCGGGCTGCGGCTGCGGGTCGGGCGCCTGCGGCACGGGCCGGTCGAGGATCAGGGGGGCGTCCTTCTCCGGGTCGGGCAGGGGCCCGGGTGTCGGCACCTCGGGGGCCGGCGCCTCGGAAGCCTTGTCCTCGACCAGCGCGTCCAGATCCTCCGACAGCCGGTCCGAGGAGCGGAACATCTTCTCGCGCATCTTCTTGAAGAACGACATGGGCTTTCCGCCTCCCCTGCTTGCGGCCCCTGACACCTAGTCGCTCAGGCGGCGCGAGGGAAGGGGGAAGCCCGCCGCAGTCGCCCCCGCCCGGGGCTGGCGCAGGCGTGACTGGTCAGAGGGGCGGGCTTCTGGCAGGCTGATGTCCGTCGCGGCCGGTCGCGCCGTTTCAACCCGCCGGAGGAGACATCATGCACAGGATCTGGGCCGCGGCCCTGACCCTCGCCCTCGCCGCTCCCGCGCTTGCGGCCGAGCCGATGAGCGCGGAAGAGTTCGAGGCCTATTCGACGGGCAAGACGCTCTCCTATGCGGTCGGCGGCGAGATCTATGGCGCCGAACAGTATCTGCCGGGGCGGCGCGTGGTCTGGGCCTTCCGCGGTCAGGAATGCACGCATGGCCAGTGGTACGAGCAGGCGGGGCAGATCTGCTTCGTCTACGAGCACGATGCCACGCCGCAATGCTGGAGCTTCTACCGCGAGGCCTCGGGCGTGCGGGCGCAGTTCGAGGGCGATCCCACGGGCACCGAACTGTCGGAAGTCTCCCAGACGCGCACGCCCCTGATCTGCGCGGGCCCGGACGTGGGGGTCTGACGGGCGCCTGCCGCAGGGCCTCGGGGCACGCGCGTCCGGGGCTGTCCGTCCTTCCGGAGATCGCGCGGAGGGTCCGGTCGTCGCGGCAGGAGGGGCGGCGCGGTGCCGGCGCGGGTGGGTTCAGAGCAGGCTGCCCTGCGCGGGCGGCTCTTCCTTTGGCTTGCGGGTCTTGCCGCGACCCACGGAGAGGCGGCCATCCTGGAACTCGATTTCGAGCATCGCGGCGGCTCCGGCCTCGGCCTTCGTCGTGAGCACGGCGCCGTCCGCGCGCACCACCGCATAGCCGCGCTTCAGCGTCTCGCGGTAGCCCAGCGTCTGGCGCAGGCGGTCGAGCGCCTCGAGCCGGTCCGAGAGGCGGGCAAGCCGCGCCTCGGGAGCCGCGTCGAGCCGCGCCGCAAGCGTGCCGAGCGTGGCCGCGTCGCGCCGGGTCGCGCGCTCGGTCTCGGCGATGAGCCGCGCGAAGGCCGGGGCAAGGCGGGCCGAGAGGGCGTCGAACCGGTCCCGGGCGCGCTCGGCCCGCCGCCCGAGGCAGGTCTCGAGGCTGCGCGTCCGGTCGCCCAGCCGGTCCTTCTGCCGCGCCACCAGATCGGCGAGCAGCCGCGGCCGCAGATGCGCGCCGAGCGGCTCGAGCCGGGCCCGGCGGGCGGCAACGCTCTGGCCGAGCGCCCCCGAGAGCCGGCCCGACCAGAGGTCGAAGCGCTGGCTCGGGCCGGCCACGAGGCTCTCGAGCCGCGGCAGGGCGCGGGCGAGGTCGCGCAGGCGCTGGTCGCGCCGCCGGATGGTCTCGGCCGCACAGCGCGAGAGCCGCGCGACCTGACCGTCGAGGCCGGCGAGCAGCTCGAGCCGCACGGGCACCGCCATCTCGGCCGCGGCGGTGGGGGTCGGCGCGCGGCGGTCGGCGGCATGGTCGATGAGCGTGGTGTCCGTCTCGTGCCCCACGGCCGAGATCAAGGGGATCCGGCTCTCGGCCGCGGCCCGGACGACGATCTCCTCGTTGAAGCCCCAGAGATCCTCAAGGCTGCCGCCGCCGCGCGCGACGATCAGGAGGTCGGGGCGCGGGATAGGGCCGCCCTCGGGCAGGGCATTGAAGCCGCGGATGGCGGCGGCCACCTCGGGCGCGCATTTCTCGCCCTGCACCGCCACGGGCCAGATCAGCACATGGCTCGGGAAGCGGTCGCGCAGCCGGTGGAGGATGTCGCGGATCACCGCGCCCGACGGCGAGGTCACGACGCCGATCACCCGCGGCAGGAAGGGGAGGGGGTGCTTGCGGGCGGCGTCGAACAGCCCCTCCGCGGCCAGCGCCGCACGGCGCTTCTCGAGCATGGCCATCAGTGCGCCTGCGCCTGCGGGGGCCATGTCCTCGACGATGATCTGATATTTCGACTGGCCGGGGAAGGTGGTCATCCGGCCGGTGGCCACCACCTCCATCCCCTCTTCGGGACGCACGGAGAGCCGGCCGGCCTGACCCTTCCAGCAGATCGCCGCCATCACGGCGCGGTCGTCCTTCAGGTCGAAATAGAGGTGCCCCGAGGCGGGCCGCGAGACGCGCCCGATCTCGCCGCGGACCCGGACGAGGCCGAACTCGCCCTCGATCACCCGCTTCACGGCGCCCGACAGCTCCGAGACGGTGAATTCCGGCGTGTTGCGGCTGGGGGCGGGATCTTCGAAGAGGTCGGACATGGGGTCTTTGTGCCCGAGGCCCGTCCGACAGGCAAGCTGCGGGTTCGGGCCGCCTGCAACGGGTCGGGATCTTGCCCGGAGAGGAGGGCCACAGGTGTCGCGCCCTCGGGACGCTGCCGGCCGCTGTCCGGAGAGCGGGCCTCGGCCCGGGCTGAGTGAGGCTTGCGGTCGGCGCGCGCCGGAGCGTCTGCCCCGTCTCTCCGGCCGTCACCGCGGAGGGGCGGCGAAGGTCAGCCCTCGTCGCCCTCGCCGTAGAGCCAGGACGAATAGCCCCGTTCGGCGAGGCTTTTCGCGAAGGCGCGGGCCTCCTCGTCGGTGGCGAGCGGCACGGCCACCATGCCTGCGGAATTCTCCTCGATGAAGGTCGCCGCATCTTCGAGCGTGCGCCCGTCGCCGGGGCCGGTGCTGCCGTCGACCGGTCCGACATAGAGGCCCGCGATCTCGAGCTCTTCCTGAACGGCCACCCGCTCTTCGGGGGTGAGGGCGGCGAAGGCCGCCTCGAGACGGGCGATCGTGGCCTCATCGGCCAGAAGCGGGGTGGCGGCGAGAAGGGCTGCGGGGAGGAGAAGGGTGCGGAGATCCATGACCTGTGCTCGGAGAGGACCGGCCCTCGTGGCCGGGCGCCCGGGCTTCTTCGCATGGCGCCCGGCCCCGCGCAACGGGGCGCGAAGGGGGCGCGGGCGCCTTGTCCCACGGGACGCTTTCGGATTAGAGACGCGGCACCGATGGACAAGGGAGCGGCCATGAACATCCTCATTCTCGGCGGCGGCGGGCGCGAACATGCGCTGGCCTGGGCGATCAAGCAGAACCCGAAATGCGACCGTCTGATCGTCGCGCCGGGCAATGCCGGGATCGCGCAGATCGCCGAATGCGCCGATCTCGACATCCTCGACGGGGCGGCGGTGGTGGCCTTCTGCGAAGCGAACTCGGTCGATTTCGTGGTGGTGGGCCCCGAGGCGCCGCTCGCCGCGGGCGTGGCCGATGCCACCCGCGCCGCGGGCCTCCTGACCTTCGGCCCGTCGCAGGCGGCGGCGCGGCTCGAGGCCTCGAAGGGCTTCACCAAGGAGGTCTGCGACGCCTGCGGCGCGCCCACGGCAGGCTATGCCCGCTTCACCGAAGCCGAGGCCGCCCGCGCGCATGTGCGCGCCACCGGCGCGCCCATCGTCATCAAGGCGGACGGGCTCGCGGCGGGCAAGGGCGTCGTGGTGGCCATGACCGAGGCCGAGGCGCTGGCCGCCATCGACGACATGTTCGGCGGCAGCTTCGGCGCGGCGGGCGCCGAGGTGGTGATCGAGGAGTTCATGACCGGCGAGGAGGCGAGCTTCTTCGTCCTGACCGACGGGCGCACCGTCCTGCCCATCGGCACGGCGCAGGATCACAAGCGCGCCTTCGACGGCGACGAGGGGCCGAACACCGGCGGCATGGGCGCCTATTCGCCCGCTCCGGTGCTGACGACGGCGGTGCAGCGGCAGGCGCTCGACGAGATCGTGAAGCCCACCATCGCCGAGATGGGCCGCCGCGGCGCGCCCTACAGCGGCGTGCTCTATGCCGGGCTGATGATCGAGGAGGGCCGCGCGCGGCTCGTGGAGTACAACGTCCGCTTCGGCGATCCGGAATGTCAGGTGCTGATGCTGCGGCTGGGCGCGCAGGCGCTCGATCTGCTGCTGGCCTGCGCCGAGGGGCGGCTCGATCAGGTGCAGGTGAACTGGGCCGAGGATCATGCGCTGACGGTGGTGATGGCCGCGCAGGGCTATCCCGGCAGCTACCGGAAGGGCACCGAGATCCGCGGCCTCGAGGCGCTGCCCGAGACCAGCCGGCAGGTCGTCTTCCATGCAGGAACGGCCGCAGAGGAGGGCCGCATCCTCGCCACCGGCGGGCGGGTGCTGGCCGCCACCGCGCGGGGCGCCACCCTCGCCGAAGCGCAGGCCGCGGCCTATGCGATGGTCGATGCGATCGACTGGCCCGAAGGCTTCTGCCGCCGCGACATCGGCTGGCGCGCCCTCTGACGGGGCCCGAGCGCGGGTAGACCGAGCCCCGAGGCCTTCCGCCGGAGGGCCGGTGCCGCGCGCCAATCGTGGCGCGCAGGCATGAGCGCTCCGGTCACGGAAGGCCTCGGTGCCGCGCCTGATGAAGGCGCAGGCTCGTCCGCCCGGCGCAAGGTGCGGCCCAGCGGCGTCCGTCCTTCCGGGCGAGGCTTCTTTCGCGCCTCAGCCCGCCCAGACGCGCAGCGGGCCGAGGCGGGCGCTCTTCTTCGTCTGGTGGCGGTCCATGCGGATCAGGATGTCGCGGAGGAACTCGATGGCGGCCGCCACATGCGGCCCCTTGTTCAGCATCACGCAGTCCGCCCGCTGGCTCATCGCGGCGTCGGTCACCTCGGCGCGGCTGGCCTGACCCTCCTTCACCATCCCTTCCAGCACCTGCGTGGCCCAGACCACCGGCACCTTTGCCGCCTCGCAGAGCCAGAGGATCTCTTCCTGGATCTCGGAGAGCCGGTCGAAGCCGATCTCGACGGCGAGATCGCCGCGCGCGATCATCACCCCCACGGGCAGCGAGCCGCCGGCCTCGACGATCAGCTCGGGCAGGAGATGCAGCCCCATCGGGGTCTCGATCTTCAGAAGGATCGCCGGGAGCGGGCGCGGATGGCAGGCCCGCGCCTCCATCGCCGCGATCAGGGCGCGCACGTCGCCCGGTGTCTGGACGAAGGAGAAGGCCACGAGGTCGGCCTCGGCCACCACCACATCGAGCGCCGCAAGGTCTTCCTCGGTCAGCGCGGCCACATCGAGATGCGAGCCGGGCAGGTTCACCCCGCGGCCGGGCTTCAGCTTCAGCCCGCGCTCGCCCACGCGGTCCACCTCGAGGAGCGCGTGCCCCCGGCCGGTCTGGATCACCGTGGCCCAGAGCTTGCCATCGTCCACCGAGACCTGCACGCCCGGTGCAAGGGCGGCAAGCAGCGCGGGATGGCCGAGCATGGCCCAGCCCCGGCCTTCGGGCGCCAACGAGGGTTTCTCGACGAAGGCGAAGCGGTCGCCGGCCTGCAGGCGCTTGGGCAGCGGCCCGCCGGTCTTCGTCACGCGGAACTTCGGCCCGCCGAGATCCATCGAGATCGGCAGCTTGCGTCCCGTCATCCGCTCGGACTTGCGGATGTGGCCGATCATCGCCGCCCAGGCCTCGGGGCCGTCATGGGCGCAGTTGATGCGGAAGGCATCCGCCCCCGCCGCCACCAGCTCGCGCACGATGGCGGGATCCGACGCCGCCTCGGAGGGCAGGGTCACGAGGATGCGCGTGCCGGGCGCTGTGTCCCGCGCGCCGAACAGGGCGTCGCGCCGTGCGTGGAGGCTGCGGAGCTCGGGGTCGAAGCTCTCCCGGTCGGGAAAGGCCGGACCCTCGAGGCCCGCGATGGCCGAGAGCGCCGCGATCACCGCCTCGAGCGAGGGCGGCACATGGCCGTCGAGCCGTCCGAGCGTCGAGAGGCCGAGGCGGCTCAGCCGCGGCTGGAGCGTCGTCAGATCCGCCTCGCGCAGCGCCAGCCAGTCCGCCATGTTGGCGACCGACGGCAGGAATTCCAGCCGGCGCACCCGCGTGGCCCAGTCCGCCATCCGCGCATCCGCCCGGCGGAAGAGATCGGCACGGAGCGCGGTCAGCTCGGCCAGAAGCGCGCGTGCCTCGGCACGCGGATCGTCGCCGGACGGAGGCGAGTCCTCCCCCATCATCTGCCGCTCTGCCACCCCATCCATCGTTCATCCCCTCGCACCCGTGACGGCGAGGAGGCTCGCAGGCTTCTGCAACAGGAACATGTCGACGGCGCCGCGCTACAGGGGGACGCCGCCCGCGAGGATGTCGCAGGCCCGCCCGGCGCTCGACGCACGGCGGGAAGCCCTTGCCCTTCCGTCCGCCCCCGCATAAGAAGCGCCGGATTCCGGGGTCCGGCTGCGGGGGTTGATCCATGCCGCTTCTAGTGATGAAATTCGGCGGCACCTCCGTTGCCGATCTGGCGCGCATCAAGAACGCCGCGCAGAAGGTCAAGCGCGAGGTGGAGCGCGGCTATGACGTGATCGTCATCGTCTCGGCCATGTCGGGCAAGACCAACGAGCTTGTGGGCTGGGTCGAGCAGACCTCGCCCCTGTTCGACGCGCGCGAATATGATGCGGTGGTCTCGTCGGGCGAGAATGTGACGGCGGGCCTGATGGCGCTGACCCTTCAGGAGATGGAGGTACCCGCGCGCAGCTGGCAGGGCTGGCAGGTGCCGATCAGGACCACCTCGCAGCATTCGGCCGCGCGCTTCCTCGAGATCCCGCGCGAAAATCTCGACGCGAAATTCGCCGAAGGCTTCAAGGTCGCGGTGGTCGCGGGCTTCCAGGGCGTGAGCCCCGAGGGGCGGATCACGACGCTGGGCCGCGGCGGCTCGGACACGACGGCCGTGGCCTTTGCCGCCGCTTTCGCCGCCGAGCGCTGCGACATCTATACCGACGTGGACGGGGTCTATACGACCGATCCGCGGATCGCGTCCAAGGCGCGCAAGCTGGAAAAGATCGCCTACGAGGAGATGCTGGAGCTCGCCTCGCTCGGCGCGAAGGTGCTGCAGACCCGCTCGGTCGAGCTGGCGATGCGCTACAAGGTGAAGCTACGGGTGCTGTCCTCGTTCGAGGACACGGACGAGACCTCGGGAACCCTGGTCTGCGACGAGGAGGATATCATGGAATCGAAAGTCGTCTCTGGCGTCGCCTATTCGCGCGACGAAGCGAAAATGACCCTCGTCACCGTCGAGGACCGCCCCGGCGTCGCCGCGGCGATCTTCGGGCCGCTGGCCGAGGCCGGGGTGAACGTGGACATGATCGTCCAGAACATCTCGGAAAAGGACTACGGCAGCCATCCCGGGTCGGTCACCGACATGACCTTCTCCTGCCCGATCAATCAGGTGGCCCGCGCGCGCAAGGCGCTCGAGGATGCCAAGGCCGAGGGCACCATCGTCTATGACGATCTGGTGGTCGACACCGAGGTGGCCAAGGTCTCGGTCGTGGGCATCGGGATGCGCAGCCATGCGGGCGTCGCGGCGACCATGTTCAAGGCGCTGGCCGCCGACGGTGTGAACATAAAGGTCATCGCAACCTCCGAGATCAAGATTTCGGTGCTGATCGACCGGAAATATATGGAACTCGCGGTGCAGGCACTCCATGATGCCTTCGCATTGGAGACGGCCAACTGAGGCCGGCATTGACGCCGGGGGGTCATGCCTGAACGCAGCGAAAGCGAAAGCCGCAAGCTTCTCAGGCGGTTGCGGGACAGTCTGGCCCTGTCCGGAAAGGGCCAGGACCGGCTGGACCGCATCACGTCCCTGATTGCGGACTCGATGCGGACCGAGGTCTGCTCGATCTATCTCTTCCGCGACCCCGACACGCTCGAGCTCTGCGCGACCCAGGGTCTCAATCCCGAAGCCGTCCACCAGACGCGGCTGAAGATGGGCGAGGGCCTTGTCGGCCGCGTGGCGCGGATGGCGAGCCCGATCAACACCGGCAACGCGCCGTCCGAGCGCGGCTTCCGGTTCATGCCCGAGACCGGCGAGGAGATCTATTCCGCCTTCCTTGGGGTGCCGATCCAGCGCGTGGGCGAGAAGCTCGGCGTGCTGGTGGTGCAGTCGCGCGAGGCGCGGGAATATTCCGAAGACGAGGTCTATGCCCTCGAGGTGGTGGCCATGGTGCTGGCGGAAATGGCCGAACTGGGCGTCTTCGTGGGCGAGGGCGAGGCGCTGTCGGCCAAACATACGCAGCCCGTGCTGATGCGCGGGTCGACCGGGCAGGAGGGCGCGGCCGAGGGCCATGTCTGGCTGCACGAGGCGCGCGTCGTGGTCACGAACCCGGTGGGCGACGATCCGGTGCACGAGACCGAACGCATCCGCGCCGCCGTGGCGCAGCTGCGCGTCTCGGTCGACGATCTTCTCTCGGCCTCGACGCTCGACAAGGATCAGCGGCAGGTGCTCGAGGCCTATAGGCTCTTCGCCCATTCCCGCGGCTGGCTGCGGCGGATGGAAGAGGACATCATGGCCGGCCTCTCGGCCGAGGCCGCGGTGCAGAAAGAGCAGTCAGCCGCCCGCGCGCGGCTCGAGCAGGTGCCCGACGCCTATCTGCGCGACCGGCTCCACGATCTCGACGACCTGTCGCACCGGCTGCTCAGGATCCTGACCGGGCAGGGGCGCGACACCGGCGCCGAGATGCCGGAGAACCCGGTGCTCGTGGCGCGCAACATCGGGCCCGCCGAGCTTCTGGAATACGGCCGCAAGCTGCGCGGCATCGTGCTCGAGGAGGGTTCGGTCGGCTCTCATGCCGCGGTCGTGGCGCGGGCGCTGGCC
The DNA here is from genome assembly GCF_000012905.2 of Cereibacter sphaeroides 2.4.1. Classification (NCBI taxonomy): domain Bacteria; kingdom Pseudomonadati; phylum Pseudomonadota; class Alphaproteobacteria; order Rhodobacterales; family Paracoccaceae; genus Cereibacter; species Cereibacter sphaeroides. The sequence goes on from NC_007493.2 coordinate 443,745, forward strand.
ATTCCGCTGGTCATTCATGCCGAGCGGATCACCACCGAGGCGCTGAACGGCGATCATATCATGGTGGACGGCGACAACGGCCTCGTGCATCTGCGCCCCGAGGCCTCGATCGCCGCGGCCTTCCGCGACAAGATGGCGATGCAGGCCAAGGCGCAGGAGCGCTACGCCTCGCTCCGCAACCTGCCCGCCCAGTCGAAATGCGGCACGGTCACGGGCCTCATGATGAATGCGGGGCTCATGGCCGATCTGCCCTCGCTCGATTCCTCGGGGGCCGAGGGCGTGGGCCTCTTCCGCACCGAGCTTCAGTTCCTGATCCGCAACCAGATGCCCAAGCGCGACGAGCTGGCGCGGCTCTATGCCCGGGTGATGGATGCCGCACGCGGACACCGGGTGGTGTTCCGCACGCTCGACATCGGCTCGGACAAGGTGCTGCCCTATCTCAAGCCGCAGGATGAGCCGAACCCCGCGATGGGCTGGCGCGCGATCCGCGTCGGGCTCGACAAGCCCGGCGTGCTGAGGATGCAGCTTCAGGCGCTGATCCGGGCCTCGGCGGGGCGCGATCTGTCGATCATGTTCCCCTTCGTGTCCGAACACCACGAATTCATGATGGCCCGCAGCCATCTGCTGCGCGAGCTGCACCGCGAGCGCAGCCTCGGCCATCCGGTGCCGGTGAACATCCGCGTGGGCACCATGCTCGAGACGCCGAGCCTCGCCTACGCGCCGCGCGCCTTCTTCGAGACCACCGATTTCATCTCGATCGGCGGCAACGACCTGCGCCAGTTCTTCTTCGCGGCCGACCGCGAGAACGAGCGCGTGCGCCGGCGCTACGACGTGCTGAACGTGAGCTTCCTGACCTTCCTCGAGCATATCGTGAACCGCTGCGCCGAGACGGCGACGCCCCTGTCCTTCTGCGGCGAGGATGCCGGCCGCCCGGTCGAGGCCCTGTGCTTCGCGGCCATGGGCATCCAGACGCTCTCGATGCGCCCCGCCTCGATCGGCCCGGTGAAGGCGCTGCTGCGCCGCGTGGATCTGATCGAGGCCCGCAAGGTGATCGAGATGGCCCGCGCCTCGGGCGCCGAGACGGTGCGCCCCGCCATCCTCGAGTGGCTGGCGACGCAGGTCGACTGACGGTTCGCCCGCGCCCCTCGGGATGCGCCCTTCGCGCGATTGACCTGCCCCCGGGACAGGCGTAAGGGCAAAAGCCGTGGTGCTTTGTGCCGGATTGCGGGCCACGTTAAAGAAACCGCTAAAGAGGCGAGGGCCCGCCGCCCCCGTGCTCGCCCGGCATGGGTATCGCGTTTCGTGAAGGACGGACGGGCATGACGAAGGACTGGAAGACAAGGACGCAACTCGTCCACGGGGGCAGCCGCCGGAGCCAGTATGGCGAAATGGCCGAGGCGATCTTCCTGACCCAGGGCTTCGTCTACGACTCGGCCGAACAGGCCGAAGCGCGCTTCATCGAGACCGGCGCCGACGAATTCATCTATGCCCGCTACGGCAACCCCACGACGCGCATGTTCGAAGAGCGCATCGCGGCCGTCGAGGGCACCGAGGATGCGTTCGCCACCGCCTCGGGCATGGCCGCGATCCACGGCGTGCTCACCTCGATCGTGCGGGCGGGCGATCATCTGGTGGCGGCGCGCGCTCTGTTCGGCTCCTGCATCTACATCCTCGAGGAGGTGCTGGGCCGATTCGGCGTCGAGGTGACCTTCGTCGACGGCACCGATCTCGATCAGTGGCGCGCGGCGGTGCGGCCCGGCACGAAGGCCGTGTTCTTCGAGTCGGTCTCGAATCCGACGCTCGAGGTGGCCGATATCGGCGCCATCGCCGAGATCGCCCATGCCGTGGGCGCGCTCGTCATCGTGGACAATGTCTTCGCGACGCCCGTCTTCTCGACGGCGGTGCGGCAGGGCGCGGATGTGGTGATCTATTCGGCCACCAAGCACATCGACGGGCAAGGGCGCGCGCTCGGCGGCGTGGTCTGCGCCTCGCAGGCCTTCATCCGCAAGGTGCTCGAACCCTTCATGAAGCACACCGGCGGCTCGATGAGCCCCTTCAACGCCTGGCTCATGCTGAACGGGATGGCGACGCTCGACCTGCGCTGCCGCGCGATGGCCGACACGGCCGAGAAGATCGCCCGCGCGCTCGAGGGCCATCCGCAGCTCGGCCGCGTGATCCATCCCGCGCTGGAAAGCCACCCGCAGCACGAGATGGCCAAGGCGCAGATGGAGCGTCCCGGCACGATGATCGCGCTCGACCTCGCCGGGGGCAAGGAGGCGGCCTTCCGCTTCCTCGACGCCCTGAGGATCGTGAAGATCTCCAACAATCTGGGCGATGCCCGCTCGATCGCGACCCACCCGGCAACGACCACCCACCAGCGTCTTTCCGACGCGCAGAAGGCCCATCTCGGCATCACGCCCGGGCTCGTGCGGCTGTCGGTGGGGCTCGAGGATGCGGACGACCTGATCGCCGATCTGAAACAGGCGCTCGCGGTGATCTGAACCGTCGCTTAACCCGTATCAGCATCGACAGTTGGGGAACGGGCCGGACCTCTCTATATTGGGGGTCCGACCCGCATGTGACGAGGGGAAGCGCGATGAACATCCTGACGCCCGTGGCCGAGCGCCTGCCGAGCCGTGAGGAAGCCGAAGAGGCACTGGCCGTGCTCCGCCGCTGGGCGACGCATACGCCGGCCTCCGATGTGGCCGCGCTCGCGCCCGAGGCCCCGGCTCTGGTCTATCCCGACCTCAGCCGCGCCTATCCCCGCACCTTCACGGTGGACGAGGCCTACAAGGCCTCGCTGCCCGACCTGCAGAACGGGCCCGCCAGCCTGATCGTCGGCGCGAAGGCCGTGATCCAGCATGTCGGCATCTCGAACTTCCGCCTGCCGATCCGCTATCACACGCGCGACAACGGCGATCTGCAGCTCGAAACCTCCGTCACCGGCACCGTGAGCCTCGAGGCCGAGAAGAAGGGCATCAACATGAGCCGCATCATGCGGTCCTTCTATGCCCATGCCGAGCAGGCCTTCAGCTTCGAGGTGATCGAGCGCGCGCTCGAGGATTACAAACGCGATCTCGAGAGTTTCGACGCCCGCATCCAGATGCGCTTCTCCTTCCCGGTGAAGGTGCCGTCGCTGCGCTCGGGCCTCACAGGCTGGCAGTATTACGACATCGCGCTCGAGCTGGTCGACCGCGGCGGGGTGCGCAAGGAGATCATGCATCTCGACTTCGTCTATTCCTCGACCTGCCCCTGCTCGCTGGAGCTGTCGGAACATGCCCGTCGCGAGCGCGGGCAGCTGGCCACGCCGCATTCGCAGCGGTCGGTCGCGCGGATCTCGGTCGAGGTGCGGCAGGGCAAGTGTCTCTGGTTCGAGGATCTTCTGGATCTCGTCCGCAGCGCGGTGCCGACCGAGACGCAGGTCATGGTCAAGCGCGAGGACGAGCAGGCCTTCGCCGAGCTGAATGCCGCGAACCCGATCTTCGTCGAGGATGCCGCGCGCAGCTTCTGTCAGGCGCTGCAGTCCGATCCGCGGATCGGCGACTTCCGCGTGGTGGCGAGCCATCAGGAATCGCTGCATTCCCACGATGCGGTCTCGGTTCTGACCGAGGGGCCGACGTTCGCTGCCGAAAGTCTCGATCCGAGGCTCTTTTCCAGCCTCTACCACGTCGGCTGAACCGGCGGGCTTGACAGCCGCAGACCGGCATCGCACGGCTGGCGACGATCATGCTGGACCTGCGCCCCGTCGGATTCATCATCGGCCTGCTCGTGGTCGCCTTGGGCGCCGCCATGCTGCTTCCGGCATCGGTCGATCTGCTGCTTGGAGACGGCAACGGGCCGGCGATCCTTCAAGCCGCGATGCTGACCATGTTCACCGGCGGGGCGGTGGCGCTGGCCTGCGCCAATGCCCCCACGAAGCAGCTCGGCATCCGGCAGGCCTTCGTGCTGACCGCGGCGATCTGGTTCGCGCTGCCGGCCTTCGGCAGCCTGCCGTTGATTCTGGGCGAGCCCGACCTGACCTTCACCGACGCGATGTTCGAGGCGGTCTCCGGCATCACCACGACCGGCTCGACCGTGATCGTCGGGCTCGACCATCTGCCCGCGGGCACGAATCTCTGGCGGGGGATGCTGAACTGGCTCGGCGGTCTGGGGATCGCCTTCATCGCCATGATCTTCCTGCCGGTCATGCGGGTGGGGGGGATGCAGTTCTTCCGCACCGAGGGGTTCGACACGCTGGGCAAGGTGCTGCCGCGCGCCACCGACATCGCCCGCGCGCTGCTCGGCGTCTATACCGGGCTCACCGCGCTCTGCATCGCCACCTACCTGCTGATCGGGATGGAGCCGCTCGACGCGGTGGTGAACGGGGTGGCCACCATCGCCACCGGGGGCTTCTCGCCCTCGGACGCCTCGTTCGGGAAATATCCCGGCGCGGGCGAATATGCGGGCACCGTCTTCATGATCCTCGGGGCCATGCCCTACATCCGCTTCGTCCAGCTCGTGAGCGGTGCGCCGCAGGCCTTCTTCGGCGACAGCCAGATCCGCGCCATGCTGCGCTGGATGGTCTACGGGGTGGGCATCGTGACGCTCTGGCGGGTGCTGACCTCGGATCAGGGGCTCGAGCCCGCCTTCCGCGAGGCGTCCTTCAACCTCGTCTCGGTCTTCACGGGCACCGGCTTCTTCTCGGGCAGTTTCGCCAACTGGGGCGGCTTCGGGATGGTGGTCGCCTTCTGCGTCGGCATGATCGGCGGCTGCTCCTCCTCGAGCTCGGGCGCGCTCAGCGTCTTCCGGGTGCAGGTGGTGCTGACGGCGATCCGCGTGCAGATCGAGCGGATCGGCATGCCCGACCGCATGGCCTCGGTCCGCTACGAGGGCCGGCGCGTCGAGGACGACGTGATGAACGCGCTGATCCTCTATGTGACGGGCTATATTCTCGCCATCGGCACGCTGAGCGTGGCGCTGACCCTGACGGGCGTCGATCCGACCTCCGCCCTGTTCGGCGTCTGGACCTCGATCGGCAATATCGGCTACGGATACGGCCCGCTCGTCGCACGCACGGGCACCTTCATAGACTTCCCGGAGCTGGCGAAATGGGTGCTCATCCTGGCAATGCTGATGGGGCGGCTCGCCCTTCTGGCGCTCGTGGTGCTGGTGCTGCCGCGCTTCTGGCGGCAGTGAGGCCCGCTTGACAGCCCGGCCGCCCCCCGCCAAGCCTCGCGCATGATCGACCCTCGCCCCGTCGGATATATCCTCGGTCTGCTCGTGGCCACGCTGGGCGCGCTGATGCTGGTGCCGATGGCGCTCGATCTGGCCGCGGGCGACCGGCACTGGCTCTCCTTCGCCGAGACCGCGACCATCACCACCGTCGCGGGCTCGATGCTCGCGCTCGCCTGCGCGAACGGGCGCGGGCAGGGCACGGGGCTCTCGCTGCAGCAGAGCTTCCTGCTCACCACCGGGGCCTGGGTCCTGCTGCCGGTGTTCGGCGCGCTGCCCTTCATGATGGGGCGGCCGGACGCCAGCTTCACCGATGCGGTGTTCGAGGCCATGTCCGGCTTCACCACCACCGGCACCACCGTCTTCGTGGGGCTCGATGCGCTGCCGCTCGGCACGAACCTCTGGCGCGGGATGCTGCAATGGCTGGGCGGCCTCGGGATCGTCATCGTGGCCATGATCTTCCTGCCGGTGATGAAGGTGGGCGGGATGCAGTTCTTCCGCTCCGAGGGGTTCGACACGCTAGGCAAGATCCTGCCCCGCGCGCTCGACATCTCGACGGCGCTCATCCAGATCTACCTCGTGCTGACCATGGCCTGCGTGATGACCTTCCTCGCGCTCGGCATTCCGCTGTTCGAGGCCGTCGTCCATGCGCTGACCACCGTCTCGACCGGCGGCTTCTCCAGCTCGGACCGGTCGTTCGGCCTGTTCCAGGGGCCCGCCGAATATGCCTGCGCCTTCTTCATGGTGCTGGCCTCGCTGCCCTTCGTGCGCTTCGTCCAGCTGGCGCAGGGCACCTTCCTGCCGCTCTGGCGCGATCCGCAGGTGCGGGCCTACCTGCGCTGGAACGGCTATGCGATTGGGCTGATCGTGGCCTACGAGGTGGTCACGCGCAATGCGCCGGTCCTGCCCACGCTGCGCGAGACGACCTTCAACGTCATCTCGACCTTTTCGGGCACCGGCTTTTCCAGCGTCGATCTCGGGCTCTGGGGCACCTTTCCCTTCGTCCTGCTGATCGTGGTGGGGCTGATCGGGGGCTGCACCTCCTCGACCGGCTGCTCGGTCAAGGTGTTCCGCTACCTGATCCTGCTCGAGGCGATCAAGGTGCAGATCCGTCGCCTGCAAAGCCCGAGCGCGGTGATCTTCGTGGATTACGAGGGCCGCCGCGTGGGCGAGGATGTCATCAACTCGGTGATCCTCTTCTTCACCATGTTCATCCTGAGCTTCGGCGTGCTCGCGGTGCTCCTGTCGCTGACCGGGCTTCAGACCAAGACGGCCATCACCGCCGCCTGGACCGCCATCGCGAACGTGGGCCCGGCCTTCGGGCCCGAGGTGAGCGCGACCGGGGCCGTCGACCGCTTCCCGGCGGTGGCCAAATGGCTGATGATCGGGGGCATGCTGGTCGGACGGCTGGAGCTTCTGTCGGTCTTCGTCCTCCTCACGCCCCGGTTCTGGCGCAGCTGACGGGACGGCGCCCCGCGGACGGGGGAGGGGGCAGGGCCGCGCCCGGCCGCCCCGGGCGAGGCTCTTCGTTCAGTCCCAGCAGGAGACGAGGGCGGTCATGCCGTCGCCCAGCCGGACCAGATCCTCGGGGGCGAGGGCGCCGCTGCCCTCGGCGCGGCGCGGCTCGATGCCCGCCTCCGAAAGGCGCGCGGTGAGCGCGGCCGGGGCGAGGGCGAAGGAGACCTCGTCGGGCAGCCGCCGCTCGCCCGTCTCGGGCGCCACCAGCATCCCCAAGACCGCGCCCGACCCGTCGAGCACCGGCCCGCCCGCGTCGCCCGGCCGCGACGCAAGGCGGAGACGGCGCAGGTCGGCCTCGCCCTCGAGCCCCGTCAGCGCATCGAGCGCCCCGAAGGTGAGCGTGGGCGCAGGCAGCGCCTCCCCGTAGGGATAGCCCGCCACCGCCACGGGCGAGCCGAGCCGCGCCTCGGTGCTGCGGAAGCTCGCGGTGACGCGGGGCGCCATCGGATGAACCGGCCGCAGGAGCGCCATGCCGAGGGCCGTGTCGGTCGCCACCACCTTGGCCTCGTGCTCGCGGTCGATGGTCACGCGCCCGCAGCCCGCCACCGCCTCGGCCGTCGTGAGGACGGCGCCTTTCGGATCGACGAAGATCCCCGAGCGCGACTGGCGCGGCTTGCGCACCTCGAGCCCGGCCAGCATTCCCCGCCGCTGCTCTTCGGTCATCTCGACCATGCCCGGATCGAGCGCCCGGTCGCCGAAGGGGCGGAAGCTCGACTGCATTGCCGTCAGCACGCGCGCCATCCGCTCGTCGTCGCCCGGATGCCAGACCAGCATGTAGCCCTTGAGGAGACCGCCGGCGAGCTCGACATGGGTGTAGCTCGCCAGATCGGCCGAGCGGCCCTCGATGGTGAAGCCGGTCTCCGTCCGGCTGCGGGTGCCTTCGGGCGGCACCACTTCCAGCGTCTGGAGGATGTCATAGAGGCCGTAGAGCGCGCCCCGGTCGCCCGGCTCCGAGATCAGCATGACCTGCACGCCCGATCCGTCCTTCGGCGCGTAATGGACGAAGGGCGGGTCGTAGCGGTCGAAGGCCACGAGGGCGATGGGCAGGGTGATGCGGATGCCGGCCTCGTCTTCGGTCACCGTCTCGAGCCCAAGTTCCGCCTGCGCCCGCCCGTAGCGGTCGAGAAGCTCGGCCCGCTGGCGCGCGGTCAGGATGCCGGTGGCCTCGGCGCCCTCGGCCGCCTGCCAGGCCGCCATCGAGGCGCGGGTGCCCGGGCCGAAGGCCCCGTCGATGGCCGCGCCGTAGAAGCCGAACCATTGCAGGGCGGCCTGCAGCTCCTGCCGCTCGGAGGCGATGAGAAGCGCCTCGGACCGCCGCGCCTCGGCGGGGGTCTCGTCCGGCAGGGGGGCGGGCGCGGCCTCAAGGGCCGGGGGCGCGTCCAATGGCTCGTCCTCGGGCAGCATCTCGGGGCCGGGCACCGCCAGAGCTTCCGCGTCGGGGGCCGGGGGCAGCTCGCCCGGGGCGAGGAAGGGCTCGCGGAAGGCGCGCCCGTCGGCGATGAAACTGTCCCGGGGGATCATGCCCGCTTCCAGCAGATCCTGCAGCCGCAGCCGCGCCACGTCCGTCCCGTAGGGGCCGAGCACGATCGCATACCATCCCGAGGACAGCCGGTAGCCTGCCACGTCGGGGAAGACCTCGGCATAGGCCCGGGCGCGCTCGTCGGCCTCGGCCTCCGTGGGCCGCGCCTCGATCTGCACCCAGACCCGCGTCTCGCTCTGCTCCTGTGCCCAGACCGGAGCCGCCGCAGGCAGGGCCGCCCCCAGCCACAGAAGGAAGATCGCCTGTTTCATCATCGGCCGTCCCGCCTCGCGCGGGCCCCGGCGGCAGGCCCGTCATTTCCGGTCCGCGCGGCCGCCGCCGATTGACCCTTGCCTGCCTCTTGCCTATGGAGAGGGCGCTTTGCAAGAGGGCCAGCGCATGACCGGCAAACCCGTTCCCCCCCGCAGCTTTCAGGAAATCATCCTGCGCCTGATGACCTACTGGGGCGCGAAAGGATGTGCCGTCCTGCAACCCTACGACATGGAAGTCGGCGCGGGAACCTTCCATCCGGCGACGACGCTCCGCTCGCTCGGCGCCCGTCCCTGGGCTGCGGCCTATGTTCAGCCCTCGCGCCGCCCGACCGACGGCCGCTACGGCGAGAACCCGAACCGCCTCCAGCATTATTACCAGTATCAAGTCCTCATCAAACCCTCGCCGCCGGATCTGCAGAAGCTCTATCTCGGCTCGCTCGAGGCGATCGGGATCGACATGGATCTCCACGACATCCGCTTCGTCGAGGACGACTGGGAGAGCCCGACGCTCGGCGCCTGGGGCCTCGGCTGGGAAGTCTGGTGCGACGGGATGGAAGTCAGCCAGTTCACCTACTTCCAGCAGGTGGGCGGGCACGACTGCAGGCCCGTCTCGGGCGAGCTCACCTACGGGCTCGAGCGGCTGGCCATGTATGTGCTGGGCATCGACCATGTCATGGACATGCCCTTCAACGATCCCTGTGGTCCCACGCCGCTCACCTATGGCGATGTCTTCCGCCAGACCGAGCAGGAATATTCGCGCTGGAACTTCGATCAGGCCGACACCGACATGCTTCTGCAGCATTTCAAGGATGCCGAGGCCGAATGCGAACGCATCCTTGCCGCGCCCGAGACCGACAAGGCCGGCCGTCGCATCGTCATGGCCCATCCCGCCTACGATCAGTGCATCAAGGCCAGCCACCTCTTCAACCTGCTCGACGCCCGCGGCGTGATCTCGGTGACCGAGCGGCAGGCCTATATCGGCCGCGTCCGCGCGCTCGCCAAGAAATGCGCCGACGCCTTCGTCACCACCGAGGCGGGGGCGGCTGCGTGAATGGCAAGCTCCTCGTCGGTGGCATCGTGCTGAGCGCGCTCGCAGCCGGCGCCGTCATGTGGTGGGCCCAGCTCTATGCCTATTACGAGGAGGCCAGCTTCGCGCCGGGTGAGGAGATCCGCCTCACGCCGATCCTCGGCGACGCGCCGGAGGCGATCGTCGCGAACGAGGTGACGGGGATCGATTCCGGCTCGTCGCCGCTCCGGTTCCGGGCCTGCTTCACCACGCCCTTGAGCCAGGCCATGCTGACCGAGACCTACCGCGTCTATCCCGATCCCACGCCGCTCAACGCGCCGCCCTGGTTCGACTGTTTCGACGCCGAGCGGATCGACATGGCGCTGCAGAAGGGCGAGGCCATCGCCTTCCTGTCCGAACATGACATTGCCCCCGGGGTGGACCGCGTGGTCGCGGTCTTTCCCGACGGCCACGCCTTTGCGTGGCACCAGCTGAACGCCGAGGAACAGTAGCCCATGCCCGATCTCTTGATCGAACTCTTCTCGGAAGAGATCCCCGCCCGGATGCAGGCCCGCGCGCGCGAGGACCTGAAGAAGCTCGTGACCGACGGTCTCGTCGAGGCAGGCCTCACCTATGCCTCGGCGGGCGCCTTCTCGACCCCGCGCCGGCTCGTCCTGTCGGTCGAGGGCCTCTCGGCCGAAAGCCCCACGCTCCGCGAAGAGCGCAAGGGCCCCAAGGCCGACGCGCCCGCCGCCGCCATCGAGGGCTTCCTGCGCTCGACGGGCCTCACCCGCGACCAGCTCGAGACCCGCGAGGACAAGAAGGGCGCCGTCCTCTTCGCCGTGGTGGAAAAGCCCGGCCGGCCCGCGCCCGAGATCGTGGCCGAGGTGCTGGAGCGGACGATCCGCACCTTCCCCTGGCCCAAGTCGATGCGCTGGGGCACGGGCAGCTTGCGCTGGGTGCGGCCGCTCCAGTCGATCCTCTGCCTCCTCTCCGACGAGGCCGGCGCCGAGGTCGTGCCGATGACGCTCGACGGGTTGACAGCCGGCAACAGCACCGAGGGCCACCGCTTCATGGCGCCCGCGCGCTTCGCCGTCTCGGGCTTCGAGGATTACCGCGCGAAGCTCGCCCGCGCCTTCGTGATGCTCGACGCCTCCGAGCGCGAGCAGGCGATCTGGCACGAGGCAACGACCCAGGCCTTCGCGCAGGGGCTCGAGGTCGTGCCCGACGCGGCGCTCCTCTCCGAGGTCGCGGGCCTCGTCGAATGGCCCGTCGTGCTGATGGGCGCCATCGGCGAGGATTTCTTGGGCCTCCCGCCCGAGGTGCTGCAGACCTCGATGCGCGAGCATCAGAAGTTCTTCTCGGTCACGAACCCCGCCACCGGCCGGATCGAGAAATTCGTGACCGTGGCCAACCGCGAGACCGCGGACCACGGCGAGACGATCCTGAAGGGCAACGGCAAGGTGCTCTCGGCCCGGCTCTCGGACGCGCGCTTCTTCTGGGAGAACGACCTGCGCACCGTGAAGACGGCGGGCCTCGAAGGCATGGCCGAGGGGTTGAAACAGGTCACCTTCCACAACAGGCTGGGCAGCCAGGCCGCCCGCATCGCCCGCATCGAGGCGCTGGCGCGCGAGATCGCCCCCCTCGTCGGCGCCTCCCCCGACCTCGCTGCCGAGGCAGCCCGCGTGGCCAAGGCCGACCTGCAATCGGCGATGGTGGGCGAGTTCCCGGAACTGCAGGGCACGATGGGCAGCTACTACGCCCGCGCGGCGGGCCTGCCCGAAGCGGTGGCGCAGGCCTGCAAGGCCCATTACCAGCCGCTCGGCCCCTCCGACGCGGTGCCCACCGACCCCGTCTCGGTCGCTGTGGCGCTGGCCGACAAGATCGACACGCTGGCAGGCTTCTGGCGGATCGGCGAAAAGCCCACGGGCAGCAAGGACCCCTTTGCCCTGCGACGCGCGGCGCTGGGGGTGATCCGGCTGCTACTCACGAACAATTCTCGTGCGGGCCTCATGGGGATAATGCTCCCCGCGATGAACCGGCACTTGGAACCCTTCGATACATCCGACTTTACCCCGTACGAACGGGACCTCCTCGCCTTCTTCCACGACCGCCTGAAGGTCCACCTGCGCGAGCAGGGGATCCGGCACGACGTGATCGACGCCTGCCTCGCCATGCCGGGGAACGACGATCTCACGCTCCTGGTGAAGCGCGCGGAAGCCCTGTCGGCCTTCCTCAAGACCGACGACGGCACCAACCTCCTGCAGGGCTTCAAGCGGGCGAACAACATCCTGACCCAGGCCGAGGCGAAGGACGGGGTCGAATACAGTTTCGGCGCAGATCCGAAATTCGCCGAAACCGACGCCGAGCGCGCGCTCTTCGCAGCCCTCGAGACGGCCGAGGCGGCCATCGGCCCCGCCCTGCAGGCCGAGGATTTCGCCGCCGCCATGTCCGCCATGGCCGCCCTCCGCGCCCCCATCGACGCCTTCTTCGAGACGGTGCAGGTCAATGCCGACAATGCGGTCCTGCGGCGGAACCGGCTCAACATGCTCCATTCCATCCGCGCCACCTGCGCGCGCGTGGCGGATCTCACCCGGATCGAGGGCTGAGCCCTTCATTCTGGCCCAAATATCCCACGGGGGTGCGGGGGTGTGAAACCCCCGCCGCCCACCTCTCCGCTTGCTTGCCCGGTTGCGATGCGTATCCTGCCCTGAAGGGAGCGCCGCAGTGCAGAAAATCGAGCCGATCAGCGACTTCGACCGTATCACGCCGACCGCGGCGATCAGCCTGAAGACGCATGGCTTCCGGGCCAAGTGCCTGCAGCGCCTCGTCCGGCTCGACCTGCCGGTGCCGGTCACCGTGGCGCTGCCCGCCACCACCGTCCGCGCCATCGCGGCCGGCCACCCGGTCGATTGCCCGGCCATTCTCGCCGATTTCGGCCCCACTCCCCTCGTCTCGGTGCGGCCCAGCCCCGAGAATCCCGACTGGGGCGGACCCGCCACCGTCCTCAACATCGGCATGAACGCGGCCCGCCACGCGGCGCTCGCGCGCATCCATGGCGAGGAGGCGGCCGACGCGATCTATCTCGGCTTCATCCAGAGCTATGCGATCCATGTGGCCCGCCTCGATCCCGAGATGTTCGAGACCGGCGGCTCCTCCTCCGAGGCGCTCCGCGCGGCGCTCCATGCCTGGGCCGAGGAGATGGACGAGCCCTTCCCGCAGGATCCCGCACAGCAGCTCTCCGAAGTGCTGCGCTCGATGGCGCGGGCCTGGGAGGGAACGACCGCCCGGCTCCTCCGGCAGGCGAAGGGCGCCCCCGCCGAGGCGCGGCTCGGCCTCGTCGTGCAGGAGATGGCGCAGGATCTGGGGCAGGGGATCTCGGGCTCGGGCGTGATCCAGTTCGTCGATCCCGCCACCGGCGTCCCGCAGGTGACGGGGCGCTTCTTCAACCGCTCGCGCGCCTGGCACGGCAAGGCCGAGACGCTCTATCTCACGCAGGATCCGCGCGGTCCCTCGCTCGAGGAGCGCGCGCCCGAGATCTTCGCGGCCCTCTGCCGCCACGGCTCGGTCTGCCGCGCCCGCCTGCGCGAGGAGATGCAGATCGAATTCACCATCGAGGACAGCCACCTGTCGGTGCTCGACGCGGTGAAGGTGCAGCGCTCCTCGCGGGCGGGGCTCCGCATCGCGGTGGCGCTGGCCGACGATCAGGTCATCACCCGCTCCGAGGCGCTCCTCCGGGTCGAGCCGCGCGCGCTCTCCGAGCTTCTGCATCCGCAGGTCGATCCGCGCGGGCGGCGCGACCGCTTCGCCCGCGGCATTGCGGCCAGCCCCGGGGCGGCGGTGGGCCGGATCGTCTTCTCCTCGCAGGCGGCGCAGGCCTCGGCCGCGCGCGGCGAGCCCTGCATCCTCGTCCGGCGCGAGACCTCGCCCGAGGATATCCGCGGCATGAACTGCGCGGCGGGCGTGCTGACCGAGCGCGGCGGCGTCACGAGCCATGCCGCCGTGATCGCGCGGGGCCTCGGCCTGCCGTGCGTCGTGGGCGCCTCCGAGATCCGGCTCGATGCGCGCGAGCGCCGTCTCGTGGCGCCCGACGGGCGCGTCTTCCGCGAGGGCGACCTCATCACCGTGGACGGCACGGCGGGCGAGGCGCTCGCGGGCGAGGCGGCCATGCTCGCGCCCGCGCTCGACAGCTGCTTCCGCAAGCTCCTCTCCTGGGCCGACGAGATGCGCGACATCGGCGTGCGCGCCAATGCCGACACGCCCGCCGATGCGCTCGTCGCGCGGCAGTTCGAGGCGCAGGGCATCGGCCTCTGCCGGACCGAGCACATGTTCTTCACCGACGACCGGCTCGTGGTGATGCGCGAGATGATCTTTGCCGACAGCGCGACCGACCGGGCGGCGGCTCTGGCGCGGCTGCTGCCGATGCAGCGCGCCGATTTCGTGCAGCTCTTCGAGATCATGCAGGGTCATCCGGTCTGCATCAGGCTGCTCGATCCGCCGCTGCACGAGTTCCTACCCCATTCGCGCGAGGGGCTGCTGGAGCTGGCCGAGGCGCTCGACCGGCCCCTGTCCGAGGTCACGCGGCGCGTCGAGGCGATGGCCGAGTTCAATCCCATGCTGGGGATGCGGGGCGTGCGGCTGGGTGTGGCCATCCCCGAGATCTACGACATGCAGGCGCAGGCGATCTTCGAGGCGACGCTGGAGGTGGCGGGCCGCGGCGATCCGGTGGTGCCCGAGATCATGATCCCGCTCGTCTCGGCGCGGCGCGAGGTCGAGCTGGTCAAGACCCGGATCGATGCGGTGGCTGCGGCGGTCCATACCAAATACGGCCGCGAGTTCGCCTACCGGCTGGGGGTGATGGTCGAGACGCCGCGGGCGGCGCTGCGGGCGGGCGAGATCGCGCAGCACGCGGCCTTCCTCTCCTTCGGCACCAACGACCTGACGCAGATGACCTACGGCCTCTCGCGCGACGACGCGGGGCGTTTCATGAACACCTACGTCCAGAGCGGGGTCTTCCCCGAGGATCCGTTCCACATTCTCGACGTGGACGGGGTGGGGGAACTGCTGCTGATCGGGGCGGAACGGGGGCGGGCCACGCGGCCCGATCTGGTGGTCTCGATCTGCGGCGAACATGGCGGCGACCCCGAATCAATCGAGTTCTGCCGCCGCGCCGGCTTCGACTATGTGTCCTGTTCGCCCTATCGCGTTCCGCTGGCTCGGCTGGCGGCCGCTCATCTGGCGATCCGCAGCCGGGAGCAGCCGAATGCCTCTTGATGCAAGCGGTTAGCCCAAAAATCGGGCAGGTTTGTCACAGTGGCGCGGGAGCAACACCGGCGGGAACCCGCCGATGGATGCCCCTGCTGACCGTGGCAAAAATGTCACGTGGGTGGACTCGTTAAGGATTTTCCGGCTAGCCACGTCGCGATTTCGCACGGGGCAGGGTTCGACGCCCGCCTCTGTGCAAAGCGGACCATGACCGGGAACAGAGTAAATGCGCTTGCTTGATATCTGGATGCGCAGTGCCGCGGCACTGATGCTCCTGAGCGGAGCGGCCTTCGCCGATGTGACGGTGAGCCAGTCCAACGATCCGTCCGTCAGTCTGGGCGGGCAGCTTTCGGCCCTTCTGGGCGCCGAGCGGAGCGCCCTCGGGACCCTGCCGGCCCAGCGGCTCGAGCAGGTGGCGGCCGCCGTGGCCCGCCCCGAGGCGAAGCCCGAGGCGCCGGTCAAGGCGGTGGCGACCAAGGGCAACCGCGGCGCCAAGGCCGCGGACGACGCTCCGGCGCCGCGCTACGACGAGGCCTGGCTCGCCTCGCAGCCGGCGACCGCGAAGGACTCGGACGAGTGGAAGTGTCTGGCCACGGCGCTCTATTTCGAGGCGCGCGGCGAGTCGATCCAGGGCCAGTTCGCGGTGGCCGAGGTCATCATGAACCGCGTCGACCGCCCCGGCTATCCCGGGTCCATCTGCGGCGTGGTCCGGCAGGGCGGGCAGTTCTCCTTCATGTTCGACGGCAAGCCCGAAACGATCCGCGAGAAGGCGGCCTTCCAGCGTGCGGGCAAGATCGCGGCGCTGATGCTGGCGGGCGCTCCGCGCCAGCTCACGCAGGGCGCCACCCACTTCCACACCCGCGCCGTCCGCCCCGGTTGGGCGCACCGCTTCCCGCGCACGGCGGCCATCGGCGCGCATCTGTTCTACCGCCAGCCCGGCGGCTCCTGACCGGCCTCCTGTCGCAAGACTTGCCTCGCCTGCCGCCTTCGGGCTAGGCGGTGCCGGTGCCGGGCCTATGCTTCCCGGAAGCTGACGCGGGAGGCCGCCTTGACCAACGATATCCGCCTTGCCTTCGCCCATCCCGAGGAGCGGGCCGAGGCCTCGGCCGGCGCCGCTCCGCGCGACCGCATCAGCCTGCGCGATCATGTGGCCGAGGTCGAGATCGGCGCCTTCCAGCAGGAGCGCGGCACGAGGCAGCGGGTGCGCTTCAATGTGGTGGTCGAAGTCCGGCCGCATCCGGCGCCGCTGCAGGACGATGTGGACCGCATCCTCTCCTACGACCGGATCACCGAATCCATCGCCGACGAGCTGTCGGCCGAGCGACTGAACCTGCTCGAGACGCTGGCCGAGCGGATCGCCGAGCGCATCCTCGCCGAGCCGCAGGCCATGCGGGTCTTCGTGCGGATCGAGAAGCTCGACCGCGGCCCCGGCGCGCTGGGCGTCGAGATCGTGCGCTCGCGCGCCGAGGCGCCGCTCCGGCGGACGGGCGAGGGCGGCGAGGCGGTGCATCCCTTGGTGGCTTTCCTCGACAATGCGGCCATTGCCGCGCCCGACCTGCCCGCCCGGCTGGATGCGCTCGAGGCGCGGGGACTGCCGCTCGTCCTCGCCGTGGGTCTGCCCGATGCGCCGCGGCCCGAGACGCACCATCGCCCGACCCAGCGCCGGATCGACCTTCTGGCCATCGAGCAGAATGCCTGGGCGCTGGCCGCCCGCGATCCGCGCTGCGTGGTGGTGGCCACGAGGACCGAGATCGACTGGGCGATGCGGCGCGGCCAGACCATCGTCTGGGCGCCCTCCAAGCTGGTGCTCGATGCGGTGGACGGGCCGAACTCGCGCGATCCGGTGGCGCTGGCCCTGTGGCTGGCGGAGATCCTGGCGGCCGAGCGGATGGTCGTTCACGGCGATGTAACATTGCCGGCGGGAAGCCGCGTGCCGCTCGAACGCGCCTGAGCGGAGGCCCTTGCGCCGGGGCGGCCGGGGCCGCATGAACCGCGCATGACCTATGTCCGTCCGATCCCGCTCGCCGATGCGGCCCGCCCCGAGGGCGCGCTGCCGCTCGCCGGCGGTCCGCTGTTCTTCGACCTCGTCGAGATCCTCGAACGCGGACGCGCACCTGTCGTGCTGCCCGCAGCCGAGCTCGATCCGGCCACGCTCGCCCCCCTGACGGCGCCGCGGCCCCCGGTGGCGGGGCTCGCCATGGGCCGGCCGCAGATCATGGGCATCCTCAACGTGACGCCCGACAGTTTTTCGGACGGCGGCCGGTTCGCGGCGCTGCCCGAGGCGCTGGCACAGGCCGAGGCGCTGGTGGCGGCGGGGGCGGACATCCTCGACATCGGCGGCGAGAGCACGCGGCCCGGTGCTGCGGAGGTGGAGCCGGCCGAGGAGATCCGCCGCACCGCGCCGGTGATCGAGAGGCTGCGGGGGCAGGGGATCGCCGTGCCGGTCTCGATCGACACCCGCAAGGCCCCGGTGGCCGAGGCCGCGCTGATCGCGGGGGCCGATCTCGTGAACGATGTGGCGGCCCTGACCTGGGACGCAGGGCTGGCCGCCGTGGCGGCGCGGCGGGAGGCGCCGGTCTGCCTCATGCATGCGCAGGGTACGCCGCAGACCATGCAGGCCGATCCGCGCTACGACGACGTGCTGCTCGATGTCTACGACTGGCTGGCCGAGCGCATCCGGGCGGCCGAGGCGGCGGGCATCCCGCGCGCCCGGATCGTGACCGACCCGGGCATCGGCTTCGGCAAGACGCTCGAGCACAATCTGGCGCTGCTGCGCCGGCTGTCGCTCTTTCACGGGCTGGGCTGTCCGATCCTGCTCGGCGCCTCGCGCAAGCGTTTCATCGGCACGCTCGCGGACGAGCCTTCGGCCGAACGGCGCATGGCGGGCTCGGTCGCCGTCGCGCTTGCGGGCGCGGCGCAAGGAGCGCAGATTCTCAGAGTGCACGACGTGCGCGAGACACGTCAGGCGCTGATCCTGTGGCAGGCAGTCACACGCGAGGCGGCAGAGACCGCGGCAGAACGGAGGCAGGCATGACGAGGAAGCTCTTCGGCACCGATGGGGTGCGCGGCACGGCCAACACCCATCCGATGACCGCCGAGATGGCGCTGCGGCTCGGCGCCGCGGCGGGGCGCTATTTCCGCCCGGTGGGCGCAGGCTCGCCCCGGGTGGTGATCGGCAAGGACACGCGGCTCTCGGGCTACATGCTCGAGAATGCGCTGACCGCGGGCCTCACCTCGACCGGGATGAACGTGCTGCTTCTGGGGCCGGTGCCCACGCCCGCGGTGGGCTTTCTCACCCGCTCGATGCGGGCGGCGCTGGGCGTGATGATCTCGGCCAGCCACAATCCGCACGAGGACAACGGGATCAAGTTCTTCGGTCCCGACGGGTTCAAGCTGTCGGACGAGGCCGAGGCCGAGATCGAGGCGATCCTCGCGGGCGAGATCCAGCCCGCGCAGCCCGGCAACATCGGCCGCGCCAAGCGGATCGAGGACGGGCGCGGGCGCTATCAGGAATATTGCAAGACGACCTTCCCCTCGGGACTGCGGCTCGACGGGCTGAAGGTCGTGATCGACTGCGCCAACGGCGCGGCCTACCGCGCGGCGCCCGAGGTGCTGTGGGAGCTCGGCGCCGAGGTGATCCCGGTGGGGGTCGAACCCAACGGCAAGAACATCAACCTGCGCTGCGGCTCGACCCATCCCCAGGCCGCGGGCGAAGCGGTGCGCGCCCATGGCGCCGATGTGGGGATCTGCCTCGACGGGGATGCCGATCGCGTCATCATCCTCGACGAGACCGGCAAGGAGGCCGACGGCGACCAGATCATGGCGCTGTTCGCGGCCCGCTGGGCGGACGAGGGGCGCCTCCGCGACGGAACGCTGGTGGCCACCGTCATGTCGAACCTCGGGCTCGAGCGGTTCCTCGGCGCGCGGGGGCTCCGGCTCGAGCGGACGCCGGTGGGCGACCGCTATGTGGTGGAAGCGATGCGGCGCGGCGGCTGGAACCTCGGCGGCGAGCAGTCGGGCCATATCGTCATGACCGATTTCGCGACCACCGGCGACGGGCTGCTGGCGGGGCTCCAGTTCCTCGCGGCCATGGCCCAGACCGGGCGGCGCGCCTCGGACCTTGCGCGCAGTTTCGAGACCGTGCCGCAGCTTCTGCAGAACGTGCGCTACGCGGCCGGGCAGGAGCCGCTCAAGGCGCCGGGCGTGCAGGCGGTGATCCGCGACGCCGAGGTGCGGCTGAACGGGGCGGGGCGGCTTCTGATCCGCAAGTCGGGCACCGAGCCGCTGATCCGGGTCATGGCCGAGTGCGAGGACGAGGCGCTGCTCCGCGACGTGGTCGAGGAGATCGTGGCTGCCGTCCGGGACGCGGCGTAAGAAGGGGAACCCGCGACCCCTTCCGGCATTGTCGGAGCATGGCCCGAGCGGCGGAGAGGATCCCCGCGCTCGGGCCGACCCCTGACAAGGAGACGCCCATGGACTTCGCCTGGATCATCCCCTTCCTGTCGCTCATCACGCTTCTGGCAGGCATCATGTTCGCGATCGCGAGCAAGGACCGCGTCGAGGCGCGCCGCCACGATCCGAACGCGCCCAAGTCGACGCTGGCCAAGGACGGCCCGCAGGGCGGCGTGGCCTTCCTGCGCAAGGACGGGCCCACCGCCCGCAAGCCCGACGCCGAACCCGTTCTGGAATAAGCGGCCCCAGACGGGACCCGATGCAGAAAGGCGCCCCGAGGGGCGCCTTTCGCGTTTCCGAGTGCCGCCGGATCAGTTGCGGGCGCGGTCGACCATCTTGCCCTTGGAGATCCAGGGCATCATGCCGCGCAGCTTCTCGCCGACCTGCTCGATCTGGTGCTCGTCGTTGATGCGGCGGGTGGCCTTGAAGAAGGGCTGACCCACGGCATTTTCCTGCATGAAGTCGCGCACGAACTTGCCGGTCTGGATGTCGGTCAGCACGGCCTTCATGCGAGCCTTGGTCTCCTCGTAGGGCAGGATCCGCGGGCCCGAGACATATTCGCCATATTCGGCGGTGTTCGAGATCGAGTAGTTCATGTTGGCGATGCCGCCTTCGTAGATCAGGTCCACGATCAGCTTCACCTCGTGCAGGCACTCGAAATAGGCCATCTCGGGCTCGTAGCCGGCTTCGACCAGCGTCTCGAAGCCCATGCGGATGAGCTCGACGAGGCCGCCGCAGAGCACGGCCTGCTCGCCGAAGAGGTCGGTCTCGCATTCCTGACGGAAGTTGGTCTCGATGATGCCCGAGCGGCCGCCGCCGATGGCCGAGCAGTAGGAGAGGCCGATTTCCATCGCCTTGCCGGTCGCATCATTGTGCACGGCCACGAGGCAGGGCACGCCGCCGCCCTTGACATATTCGCCGCGGACGGTGTGGCCCGGGCCCTTCGGCGCCATCATGATGACGTCGACGCCCGGCTTCGGCTCGATCAGGCCGAAATGCACGTTGAGCCCGTGGGCGAAGGCGATCGCCGAGCCTTCGCGCAGATTGTCGTGGACGTATTTCCTGTAGGTCTCGGCCTGAAGCTCGTCGGGCATGGTGAACATGATGAGGTCGCACCAGGCGGCGGCTTCGGCGATGCCCATGACCTTGAGGCCCTCGGCTTCGGCCTTCTTGGCGGAGGGCGAGCCCTCGCGGAGCGCCACGACCACGTTCTTCGCGCCCGAATCGCGCAGGTTCAGCGCATGGGCATGACCCTGGCTGCCATAGCCGAGGATGGCGACCTTCTTGTCCTTGATCAGGTTGATGTCGCAGTCGCGATCGTAATAGACGCGCATGGGGCGCTCCTTCCGTGATGAACTGTTGCGCAGGATAGGCATGGGGGCGCGTGACGGGCTGCAAAGTTTGACGCTGCGGACGATATCTGGCAAAGGTCATGCGCCGGATGGCACTTCAGTGAAAAGATCATGCTCGACGACACCGACCGCCGCCTGTTGCGTCACCTTCTGGCCGAGCCCGCGCTCGGCACGGCGGAGCTTGCCGCGCGGGCGGGACTGACCACGGCCACCTGCTGGCGCAGGCTCGAGCGGCTGACCGAACGCGGCGTGATCGGGGCCCGGCAGGCGGTGATCGACTGGCGCAGGCTTGGCTACGAGGTCGAGGTCTCGCTGCGCTTCACGCTGGACAAGACCGACCCGCGCGCCTTCGACGAGTTTCTGGCCGCCGCCCGCACCGTGCCCGAGGTGATCGGCATCGAGACCTTCCTCGGGCGGGTGGATGTGCGGCTCAACGTGATCGCGCGCGACATGAAACATTATCAGGAGCTCTACCGCTCCCGGATCCTGTCGCTGCCGCATATCACCGACATCGAGGCGCTGATGCTGGTGGCCACGATCCGCGAGGCGGAGGCGCTGCCGCTGTGATCGATCTCGACGATATCGACCGGGCGCTGCTCCGGGCGCTGGCCGAGGATGCGACGCAGGGCGCAGGCGCGCTCGGGCGGCGCTTCGGCCTGTCGCAGCCCGCAGCCTGGCGGCGGATCCGGCGGCTGGAGGAGGCGGGCGTCATCGCCGGAAGGCGCGTGGTCGTCGACCGCGAGGCGCTGGGGTTCGGGGTGACGGTGTTCCTCGGGGTGAAGCTCGCGACCAAGGGGCGGGTCAGCCTCGAGGATTTCGAGCGCGCGGTGACGGCGATCCCCGAGGTGCAGGTGGTGCAGCATGTGCTGGGCCTGTTCGATTACCGGCTGCGGGTGGTGGCGCGCGACATCGCCGATTTCGAGCGGGTGCTGCGGCGGCGGATCATGACCCTGCCGGGGGTGGGGCAGGTCGAGGCCAATGTGCTTCTGACCGAGGAGAAGCGGCCGGGCCCGCTCGGCTGACGCGGCGCCCGGCGGAACGGCCGGGGGCTGTCTGCCCCCGGACCCCCGAGGATATTTGCGCAGAGTGAAAGCGGGGGCGGCCGCGGAGGGGCGGGGCGGACCTTGTGCGACCTTTTTCAGGTGGCGCCGGGAGGGCGGCGGGCGCTATCTCTCGGGGAGCTAGGAAGGAGGCTGCCCATGCCCGCGCTGCGCCCGGATGTCGATCCCGACGGTCTGATGGAATTCTCGGTGGTCTTCACCGACCGGTCCCTGAACCACATGTCCGCGAAGTTCCAGCACGTGATGCGCGACATCTCGGGGATGTTGCGCGAGGTCTATGGCGCCGAGGCGGTGGCTGTCGTGCCGGGCGGCGGCACTTTCGCCATGGAGGCGGTGGCGCGGCAGTTCGCGACCGGGGCGCAGGCGCTCGTGGTGCGCAACGGCTGGTTCTCCTACCGCTGGACGCAGATCCTCGAGGCGGGCGGCTTTGCAGCCGGGCAGACGGTGGTGATGGCCCGGCCCTCGGGCAACGGGGCGCGCGCGCCCTTCGCGCCGCCGCCGATCGAGGAGGTGGAGGCGAAGATCGCCGAGGCGAAGCCGGATGTGGTCTTCGCGCCGCATGTCGAGACCTCGGCCGGGATCATCCTGCCCGACGATTACATCGCCCGGATGGCGGAGGCCGCCCATGCGGCCGGCGCGCTGATGGTGCTCGACTGCATCGCCTCGGGCTGCATCTGGGTCGACATGGCAGCGACCGGGGTCGATGTGCTGATCTCGGCGCCGCAGAAGGGCTGGTCGGCCTCGCCCGCCGCGGGGCTCGTGATGCTGTCGGGCCGGGCGGTCGAGCGGCTGGAGGCCACGGCCTCGAACAGCTTCGCGCTGGATCTGAAGAAATGGCGCGCGATCATGGCGGCCTACGAGGCGGGCGGGCATGCCTATCACACCACCATGCCCACCGATGCGCTGCTGGGCTTTCGCGATGCGATGGCCGAGACGAAGGCCATGGGCTTCGAGGCGGCCAAGTCGGCGCAGTGGCGGCTCGGGCAGGAGGTGCGCGCCATGCTGGCCGAAAAGGGCGTGGTCTCGGTCGCGGCCGAGGGCTTCGCGGCTCCGGGCGTTGTGGTGAGCTACACCGACGATCCCGAGGTGCAGACCGGCCGGAAGTTTCTGGCGGAGGGGCTGCAGATCGCGGCGGGCGTGCCGCTGCAGGTGGGCGAAGGGGCGGAGTTCCGCACCTTCCGGCTCGGGCTCTTCGGGCTCGACAAGCTCGCCGATGTCGAGGGCACGGTGGCCCGGCTGCGCCGGGCGGTGGAGGCCGTCCTCTGAGGGATCAGGCGACGCCGAGGCCCGCGCGCATCAGCGTGCGGCGCACCGGCGCCGAGCCGTAGAGCGCATCGAGGAGCTTGGCGCGCAGGTCGCGCCAGGCCGGATCGCCTGCCATCG
The DNA here is from genome assembly GCF_000012905.2 of Cereibacter sphaeroides 2.4.1. Classification (NCBI taxonomy): domain Bacteria; kingdom Pseudomonadati; phylum Pseudomonadota; class Alphaproteobacteria; order Rhodobacterales; family Paracoccaceae; genus Cereibacter; species Cereibacter sphaeroides. The sequence continues at coordinate 466,784 of NC_007493.2, forward strand.
AGGCGCGGTTCAGGAGGTCGATGCCGAGGATGCGGGCCTGCACCTCCCAGTGACGACGGCGGTGGTAGGCCTCGAGCAGGGCTGCGGAGCCGGGATCGTCCCGGTGATCCGCCAGAAGCTCCAAGAGCGCGCGCAGGTCGGCGAGGCTCATGTTCAGCCCCTGCGCGCCGATGGGCGGCATGACATGGGCGGCCTCGGCCATCAGGGCCGTGCGCTCGCCCGACATGCGGGCCGCGACCTGGCTGATGATCGGCCAGACATTGACCTGCGAGGCGAGGGTGAGCGGGCCGAGGATCCCGCAGGAGCGTGCGGTCATCTCGGCCTCGAAGGTCTCGCGGGGCAGGGCCTTCAGCCGCAGCGCCTCCTCGCCGCGTTCCATCCAGACGATGGCCGAGGCGGGCTTGCCGCCTGCGTCGGGCAGGGGAACGAGGGTGAAGGGGCCGCCCGAGCGGTGGATCTCGGTCGAGACATTCTCGTGCGGGATCGGGTGGGTCACGGTGAAGGCCAGCGCCTTCTGGCCGTAGCGGGTGGTGCGCACCGAGATCCCCAGCGCCTCGCGCACCGGCGAGTTGCGCCCGTCGGCCGCGACCAGCAGCCGGGCCGCGACGCGGGTGCCGTCGGAGAGGGTGACAAGCGCTTCGCTCTCGCGGGTGAGGACCGATTTCGTGGCGATGCCCGGACGGAAATCCACGCGCTTCAGCGTCTTGAGATGGGCCACCATCTCGCGCCGCAGGAGCCAGTTCGGGAGGTTCCAGCCGAAGGGCTGTTCGGAGATGTCGGCCGCGTCGAAATCCTTGATGACGCGCGGCTCGGCCACCGGTCCGCCCGCATCCACGATGCGCATGACCTGCAGCGGCGCCGCATGGGGCGCCAGACGCGGCCAGAGGCCCGCGGCCTGAAGGAGCGGGATCGAGGGCTGGAGGAGGGCGGTGGAGCGCAGGTCGGCCCCCTCGGCCTCGGCCGAGGTGACGGGGGGCTGCGGATCGACGCAGATCACGGACCAGCCGGCCGAGGCGAAGGCGGCGGCGGCCGTCAGGCCGGCCACTCCTCCGCCGGAGACGAGAATGTCGGTTGCGATCCGGGCCATGGTTCCCTCCGTTTCAGGGGAAGCTAGAGGCCCGGACGCGGGTCGTCCAGATCAGCCCAGCGTAATCATGATGATGACGACCATCATCACCGGCACGAAGAAGAGCGCGGTCATCCCCAGCATGACGGGGCCGAACGCCCAGGTGCCCAGAGCCACGATCGAGACGAGGGCGGCGGCGAAGGCGAACAGGACGAGATCCTCGCGGGTCGTCTTGCGCGTATGGCGCTCCATCGGCGGGATGATGTGGTTCGGCAGGTCGGTGACGTCGGCGTAAGCGTTCATGCGAGATCTCCGTTAACGACGCGGGACAGATAGTCGCAAACCGGTCATGTGGCTAGGGCATTATGCCGCGCCGTCGCGTCTCAGGGCTGCAGAAGGGCCAGGAACTCCGACAGATCGAGCGTGTGGTGGTGGATGTGCGGCGCAGGGAGCGCCTCGGGCGCCACATGGACGGTGCGCATCCCCATCTCGTGCGGCGCGAGGAGATTGCGCGAATCGTCCTCGAACATGGCCGCGGTCCCGGGCGCCAGCCGGTCGGCGGCGAAGACGGTCTCGAAGGCCGCGCGGTCGGGCTTCGGCCGGAAGCCCGCATGTTCGACGCCATAGACCGCATCGAAGAGGTTCGCGAGGCCGCGCGCCTCGAGCACGCGCTCGGCATAGGGCGCGCAGCCGTTGGTATAGACGATCTTGCGCCCCGGCAGCGCCCGGATGCGCGCGGCGAGGATCATGTCGCGCTCGAGATGGTCGAGCGAGATGTCGTGGACATGGCTCAGATAGGGCGCGGGATCGACCCCGTGCTCGGCCATCAGCCCTGCCAGCGTGGTGCCGTAGGTGGACCAGTAATGCCGCCGGAGCCGGTCGGCCTCCTCCCGCACCACGCGAAGCTCGGTCATCACCCAGTCCGTCATCCGTCGCTCGATCTGGTCGAAGAGGCGCGCGGACGGGGGATAGAGCGTGTTGTCGAGGTCGAAGACCCAGCCCCGGACATGTGAGAAACGATCGGCCACCATGGGCGGAGGCTACGCCCGGCCCCGTGGCGGCGCAATGGTTTGCGGTTGATCCGCGGCGGCGCTCGCGGCTAACGTCGCGACGTTCCACCCTTCGTTTGGGAAAGGCCGCCCCGTCGTGCAGAAAGATGCCTATACGCTGATCCTCGAGGCCATCGAGGGCGGCACCTACAAGCCCGGGGACCGTCTGGTGGAATCGGAACTGGCCGAGCGGCTGGGCGTGTCCCGCACCCCGGTGCGCGAGGCGCTGCAACGGCTCGAGACCCAGTCGATGCTCACGCGCGACGGCCGCAGCCTGATCGTGGCCTCGCTCGACCATAACCAGCTGGCGGAGCTCTATGCCGTGCGCACCGAGCTCGAGGGGCTGGCCGCGCGGCTTGCGGCCCGGCACGCGACCGAGGAGGAGATCCGGGTGCTGCGCGGCATGGTCGAGGACGACCGGGCGCTTCTGGGCGGCGATCCGCGGGCGCTGTCGCGCGCCAACAAGCGGTTTCACAAGCAGATCCATCTCGCCTCGCACAACCGCTTCCTCGTGCAGCAGCTCGACCTCGTGCACCGCTCGATGGCGCTGATGGCCACGACCTCCTTCGCGGCCGAGGGGCGCGACGAGGTGGCGATGGCCGAGCACGAGCAGATCGTGCAGGCGATCGAGGCGCGCGACGGCGAGGCGGCCTATGCGGCGCTGCGCAACCATATCTCGAAGGCCTTCGAGACCCGGCTCCGGGTGGATGCGGGCGAGCTGCGCATGCGCTGACGGCGGATCAGGCGGGCTGCAGGAGAGGGCGGCCGCGGGCCTGGGCGTCGAAGACCCCGTGGCAGGTCTTGTCCCAGTAGAAGGGCGCGCGCAGGAGCTCCCACAGCGCCTTGTAGGCCGCGAAGGTGGCGAGCGGGTTGTAGAGATGCAGGGTCGGCACCCAGAGCGGGTTCAGGCGGTGCCGGGTCTGCCGCAGGGCGAGGATGCCCATGGCAATGGCGGTGCCCTCCGATCCGATGAGAAGCCCGATCATCGACCAGAGCAGCGGCTCGGGCACGAGCGGCGCCACCGGATGCGGCAGGCCGAGCGCCAGCAGCCAGAAGGACCAGAGCACCGGCGCGAGCAGGGTCTGCGAGATCGAGCCGAGGAACATCACCTGGAAGCCTGCAAAGCGCCAGGGGCCGAGTTGCCGCCAGAGCAGCCGCGGCGCGCGCATATGGACGGCCCATGTCATCATGAAGCCCTTGATCCAGCGCGATCTCTGCTTGATCCAGGGGATGGCGCGGCAGTTGGCTTCCTCGGCCGTCACCGTGTCGATGAGGTCGGTGCGGTAGCCGTGCCGCGCGAGGCGGATGCCGAGATCCGCATCCTCGGTCACGTTATGCGCGTCCCAGGCGCCCAGCTCCTCGAGCGCCGCGCGGCGGAAGAAGAGGGTGGTGCCTCCGAGCGGGACCACGAGCCCCAGCCGGTCGAGCCCCGGCAGCATCAGCCGGAACCAGGCCGCATATTCGATGGTGAAGCAGCGCGACAGCCAGTTGGTGCGCGGGTTGTAATAGTCGAGCCGTCCCTGCAGGCAGGCGACGTGCGAGCCGCGCCGGCTGAAGCCCTCGACCACGCGGCGGATCTGGTCGGGCTCGGGCGCGTCCTCGGCGTCGTAGACGCCCACGATGGAGCCCCGGCAATGGTCGAGCGCCACGTTGAGCGCCCGCGGCTTGGTGCGGATCGCGCCTTTGGGCGAGACCACGATCCGCATCCAGGGCGGCAGGCGCGCCTCGAGCAGCGCCCGCCGTGTCCGTCGGTCGGCCTCTTCCACCACAAGCAGGATCTCGAGCCGGTCGTGGGGATAGTCGAGGCGGCCGAGGCGCGCCACGAGACGGCCCGCGATATCCTCTTCGCGATAGAGCGCCACGATGATCGAGACCATCGGCAGATGCAGGAGCGGCGGGCTTTCGGGCTCGGGCGGAGGGCGGCGCAGGCTCGCCACCGCGGTTGCCAGCCGCAGCGCTGTGCCGCAGGCTAGCGCCAGAAGCGCCCAGGCGGTCAGGGCGAGCAGCACAAGGCCCGGTGCCAAGGCGAGGCCCGCGGCGAGGGCGAGGCCCGCCAGCGCCGCGAGCCGAGTCATCCGCCCCGTGCGCCAGTCGCGGCAGCTTTCCTCCGGTGCGACCCGAAGTTCGGCCGCGGCTCCGATGGCGTCCGCGCGCAGCTCCTGCAGCGCGTCCTCGATGGACGAGCGGCTGGCGAGGGCGGGGATCACGGTGCCGAACAGCTCCTCGAGCCGCGGCCGGTGGCGGCGGAAGCTCTCGGGGGCCGCCGCCGCCAGCAGGACGGCGCTGCCCGTGTCGCGGAGGGGCAGGAGGCCCTCGCGCAGACAGTCCCGCACCCCCAGCCGGTCGATGAGCCGGGGATCGGGCCGCTCGGCCGCGGGGTCGAGCACCGGCAGCCCGCTCCGCCGCGCCATCATGGCGAGGATCTCGTCCTCGGACAGGGCGCCTTCGGCGAGCAGCAGATCGGCGAGGGGTGCGGACGGCCGCCCGCCGTGACTGAGGGCCGCCATGATCCGGTGCGGCGCGAGATGCCCTTCGCGCAGCAGCATCACGCCCATCGGCTCCGCGGCCTCCGCGGGCGAGGGCAGGGGGCGCGGCGCTGCAGGCGCGCGGCCCGGCCGGATCTGGGGCAGGGAATCGGGGAGTGCTGGCAAGGCCGTGCCCTTTCGCTGGACACGGAACCATCCTCCCGCGAGATTAAGAGATCGTAAACCACGATGACGATGGCGCGCGATCTCCGGCGGACGTCACCGGCGCCGCGGCTGCGGCGCCGGAAGGGGCCTTCCGAGGATCAGAAGCTCTCGGTGAAGAACATCGTGGCGGCCGTCTCGCCCGGAGGTGCCACGCTGTTCAAGCCCGCAACGCGCGGCGGCAGTGCCCGCCCCGCGGGCACCGTGCCCTTGCCCGACTCGGCCTCCGTCAGCACCACCACCTGCGTGCCCAGCGACACCCGCGCATAGAGATCGAGGATATCCTGGTTCCAGAGCCGGATGCAGCCCGCCGAGGTGGCCTTGCCGATCGAGGAGACATCGTTGGTGCCGTGGATCCGGTAATAGGTGTCCTTGCCGTCCCTGTGCAGATAGAGCGCGCGGGCCCCGAGCGGGTTCGAGAGCCCGCCGTCCATCCCGTCCTTCCACGGCCCGTACTGCTCGGGATCTTCCGCAATCATGCTCTTGGTGGGAATCCAGCGCGGCCATTCCCGCTTGATCGGGATCACTGCCTCGCCCGAAAAGCCGCGGCCTTCCCGCCCGACGGCGATGGCATAGCGCAGCGCCCGCTGGCCGGGCTGCACCAGATAGAGGTAGCGCGCATAGGGATCGACCACGATGGTCCCCGGCGGCTGATCGGTGAAATAATCCACCTCGCGCCGGACCTTGTCGGCCGAGAGATATTGCGGCGGCACCGCCGGGATGATCCGCTCGCCGTCCGCCACCGGGCCGTAAAGGGCCGCGATCTGCGGCGAGAGGCCCATCGGCGTGGCGCTGCGGGTGGGCGGCGGTTCGGGCGCACAGGCGGCGAGCAGCGCGAGCGCGGCGAGGGCGGGCAGGAGGCGGCGCGGGAGAGATCCGGTCATCGGCATGTCCTTGTTGCGGGCCCTGCCGCGACGGGGCGCCGTGCCCCGGAAGCCGCGGATATGGCCCTCCATCGCCGAAAAAAGGTCCCGCATCGCCACTTGGTTCCGGCACAACAGTGCGAGGCCCGCCGCGAACTCTGTCGCGGCGGGCCTCGGAAAGGGCCGAACGGGTGGGCCGGGTCAGGCCGCGCGGCGGGCGCGCATGGCCGCGGCGAACCGATCGAAGAGATAATAGCTGTCCTGCGGGCCGGGGCTCGCCTCGGGATGATACTGCACCGAGAAGACCGGCCGATCCTCGACCCGGATCCCGCAGTTCGAGCCGTCGAAGAGGCTCACATGGGTTTCCTTCACGCCGGCGGGCAGCGTCTGGCTGTCGACCGTGAAGCCGTGGTTCATCGAGGTGATCTCGACCTTGCCGGTCTCGAGATCCTTCACCGGATGGTTCGCGCCGTGGTGGCCGTGGTTCATCTTGACGGTCTTCGCCCCGAGCGCGAGGGCCAGCATCTGGTGGCCGAGGCAGATGCCGAAGAGCGGCATGTCCCGTGCGAGCACGCCCTGGATCATCGGCACCGCATAGGCGCCGGTCGCCGCCGGATCGCCCGGGCCGTTCGAGAGGAACACCCCGTCCGGGTTCAGCGCCAGCACGTCCTCGGCCGTGGCGGTCGCGGGGAGCACGGTCACGTCGCAGCCCGCCGAGGCGAGGCAGCGCAGGATGTTGCGCTTGGCGCCGTAGTCGATGGCCACGACCTTCAGCCCCGGCTCGCTGCGCGACCGGTAGCCCTCGGGCCAGGCCCACCGCATCTCGTCCCAGCGGTAGCTCTGGGCGCAGGTCACGTCCTTGGCGAGGTCGAGACCGACGAGCCCGCGCCAGCCGCGGGCCTTGGCCACCAGCGCTCCGATGTCGAAGCGGCCTTCGGGATCGTGGGCCAGCGCCACATGCGGCGCGCCCTGCTGGCGGATCGCCCGGGTGAGGCGCCGCGTGTCGATGCCGCCCACGCCGATCCGGCCCTTGGCCTCGAGCCATTGGGTGAGCTCCGAGGTCGCGCGCCAGTTCGAGGGTTCGGTCGGGTCCCACTTCACCACCATGCCGGCGGCGACCGGCTCGGCCGTCTCGTCGTCCTCGGGGGTCACGCCCACATTGCCCACATGCGGGAAGGTGAAAGTCACGATCTGCCCCGCATAGGAGGGATCGGTCATGATCTCCTGATAGCCGGTCATGGCGGTGTTGAAGACGAGCTCGGCCACCGTCTCGCCCCGGGCGCCGAAGCCCCTGCCGTAGAAGATGGTGCCATCGGCGAGCGCGAGGCAGGCAGTGGGCTTGTCGGTGGGGCTGGCTGCGGCCATGGCGCGACTCCTTGGCAAAATCTGGCGGACACTAAGGTTTGGGCGGCCAGGGGTCAAGGCTGCGTCAGAAATGAACTATCCTTTTAGATCAATGGCTTGATCTTTGGTGCCGTGGTTGTGTCGGGCGAGGCTTGCCTGTATGGTGCGAGTTTCGCATGGCCATGGAGACGAACGAGAATGACTCTGCGCGAGCGGCTTCAGGACGCTATGAAAGAGGCGATGCGTGCCAAGCAGCCGGACCGGCTCTCGACGCTGCGTCTCATCAATGCCGCCATCAAGGACCGCGACATCGCCGCCCGCGTGGATGGCGCCGACGGCATGGTGTCGGACGAGGAGATCACCGCCATCCTGGGCCGCATGGTCCGCCAGCGCATCGAGAGCGCGCGGGCCTACGAGGAGGGCGGCCGGCTCGAGCTCGCCGAGAAGGAACGGGCCGAGATCGGCGTGATCGAGGACTTCCTGCCGCGCCAGCTCGATCCGGAGGAGGTGGAGGCTGCGATCTCGGCCGCCATCGCCGAGGTGGAGGCCACGACGATCCGCGACATGGGCAAGGTCATGGCCGAGCTGAAGACGCGCTACACCGGCCAGATGGATTTCTCCGCCGTGGGTCCGATGGTGAAGGACCGGCTGGGCTGAGAGGTTACGGCTGCCGGCCGGGTCGGGCCCGCAGGTCCGGTCGAACCTTGTCCCCTGAGGTCGCGCGCTGAGCGGCCTGCGCCCGGGCGGGGCCCGGGTCGGGCGATGCGCGGGGCAGGGCGGCTCGCAGAGCATGGGGGACGCTGCCCGTCCGGGCGAGCGCAGTCATGCCCTTCGCGCCCCTGGCGGCTCCCGCACGACTCTTCTCCCGCGGCGCGCCGGTTCAAGCTGCGGGCCTCCGGCTCCCGGTCCGTGGCAACGCGGCGCGAGGGGCCTCGATGGCCCCGCTGCGACGCTCCTCCCGCCCGTCAGCGCGCCCGGGAGAAAGCGCGTTCCAGTTCGGGCCAGAGCGCCAGACGCTCCTCCTCGCCCAGAAAGGCGCCGATCTCCACCTCGCGCGGTCCGCCGCCGAGCGTGAGGTAATGGGGCACCGGCCCGCCGCTTCGGTGCAGCGTCACCCGCACCCAGTGCGGATTGGCCTGCCAGCTCTGCCGCCGGCCGCGCGGCCCGTGCCGATCCAGCGTCACCCTGTCGGGCCAGAGCGTCAGCTCCTCGAGGATCTCCCCGTCGCCGTAGCTGCGGTTCAGCGCCAGCCACATGCCGGTCACGACCGCTACGAGGAAGGGCAGCAGCGCCCAGAGCACGGGCGAGCCCAGCAGCCCGATCAGCGGCAGGGCGAGCAGCAGGCAGGTCACGCCGATGAAGGCCGCGAAGCCGCGCCGTGGCAGCGAGCGGTAGGGCCACAGATGAAGCCGGCCGAGAGGATCTTCCTCCCCCGAACGAGGAAAGGCCCCGGATGTCTCCGGGGCCTTCGGGGCAATGACCCATTCGTAGGGCATCAGAAGGCGGGCATCAGTGGGCGGGCGCGCGTTCCCAGTCTTCCCGCTTGGGAAGCTGCTCGAACGTATGCTCCGGCGGCGGAGAGGTCAGCGTCCACTCCAGCGTGTCGGCATGTTCGTTCCAGTAGTTGTTCGCCGTCACCCGCGCCCCGCGCGTCAGCGTGTAGAAGATCACGCCGAGGAAGAAGAGGAACGAGGCGAAGGACAGGAAGGCGCCCAGCGACGAGACGAAGTTCCAGGTGGCGAAGGCCTCGGGATAGTCGATGTAGCGCCGCGGCATGCCCTGGCGGCCGAGGAAGTGCTGCGGGAAGAAGGTGAGGTTCGCGCCCACGAACATCATCCAGAAATGCAGCTTCCCGGCCCATTCCGGATATTGCCGGCCCGACATCTTGCCGATCCAGAAGTAGATCCCTGCGAAGATGCCGAAGACCGCGCCGAGGCTCATCACATAATGGAAGTGCGCCACGACATAGTAGGTGTCGTGATAATAGCGGTCGACGCTCGCCTGGCTCAGCACGATGCCGGTGACGCCGCCCACGGTGAAGAGGAAGAGGAACCCGAGCGCCCAGAGCATCGGCGTCTTGAGCTCGATCGAGCCGCCCCACATGGTCGCGATCCAGGAGAAGATCTTGATGCCGGTGGGCACTGCGATCACCATGGTCGCCATCATAAAGTAGCTCTGCTGGGTGAGGCTCAGGCCGGCTGTATACATGTGGTGGGCCCAGACCACGAAGCCCAGCACGCCGATCGCCACCATCGCATAGACCATCGGCAAATAGCCGAAGATCGGCTTTTTGGCGAAGGTCGCGATGACGTGGCTGACGATGCCGAAGGCCGGCAGCACGATGATGTAGACCTCCGGGTGGCCGAAGAACCACAGGATGTGCTGGTAGAGCACCGGGTCGCCGCCGCCCGAGGGCTGGAAGAAGGTGGTGCCGAAGTTCCGGTCGGTCAGCAGCATGGTAATGGCGCCGGCGAGCACGGGCAGCGCCAGCAGGATCAGCCAGGCGGTGACGAAGATCGACCAGGCGAAGAGCGGCACCTTGTGCATGGTCATGCCGGGTGCGCGCATGTTCAGGAAGGTCGTGATCATGTTGATCGCGCCGAGGATCGAGGAGGCGCCCGACAGGTGCACCGCGAAGATCGCGAGGTCGGTGGAATAGCCCGATTCGGAGGTGGAGAGCGGCGGATAGAGCACCCAGCCGATGCCAGAGCCCAGCTGGCCGTTGCCGCCCGGCGCGAAGAGCGAGGCGACGGCGAGCGAGGTGCCCGCGACATAGAGCCAGTAGGAGAGGTTGTTCATCCGCGGGAAGGCCATGTCCGGCGCGCCGATGTGCAGCGGCATGAAATAGTTGCCGAAGCCGCCGAAGAGCGCGGGAATGACCACGAAGAACATCATCAGGATCCCGTGGCCGGTGATCATGACGTTCCACAGATGGCCGTTCGGGGTGCAGTTTTCCACCGCCGAGGGCCAGAGCGACTGGAAGAAGCCCTTCACGAGGCCCGATTCCAGATGTTCGGCGCACATGAACTGCACGCCCGGCGCCATGAGCTCCATCCGCATGTAGACGGTGAAGGCCACCGAGATCAGCCCGACGAGGCCCCCGGTGAAGAGATAGAGAACGCCGATGTCCTTGTGGTTCGTCGACATGAACCAGCGGGTGAAGAACCCCCTCCGGTCGTGCTCGTGGCCATGGATGGCTGCGTCGGCCATTGGCTTGCCTCCCCGCGTGCTGTTTCCGATCAGACGGGCGTCGGATGGATCCGTGCCAGCATCTCCCGGATATCTGTAGAGCGCCGGTCTTGTTCCGGCAACGCCGCACTTTGATCTGGATCAATAAAAACGCCCACTCCTTCCTTGGTGGGGGTGGCATCTCGTCGCGGAAACGAAGCCGGCCCGAGACCCCGCGGGCGCCGGCCCGGGCGGGACACTCGCCCGGGCGGCAGGCCTCGTCGGCAGGCCGTGCCGAGCGCCTGCGTGCCACCGGCGCGCACCCTCCTGCGTCGACCCTGCGGCCCGGATCACGAGAACGGCTCCTCGGCGAACAGGCGCGCTCCGTGCGGGCCTCTGGCGGGAGGCCCGGTTCGGCCCGGCAGGCGACCGGCCAAGCCGGAGCCGCCTGCGGCGTCAGTCGGGAAAATGCTGCGGGAAGGTGCGCAGCAGGGCCGCGTCGAGGTCCTGCATCGTGACGGGAAGCCCCAGATCCACGAGGCTCGTCACCCCGTGTTCCCGGATGCCGCAGGGCACGATCCCCTCGAAATGCGTCAGGTTCGGCTCGACATTGATCGAGAGCCCGTGAAAGCTCACCCAGCGGCGGAGCTTGACGCCGATGGCCGCGATCTTGTCCTCGCGCGGGCTGCCGTCGAGGCCCGCGGGCCGGTCGGGCCGCACGACCCAGACCCCGACGCGCCCCTCGCGCCGCTCGCCCCGCACGTTGAACTCGGCCAGAGTGGCGATCACCCAGTCCTCGAGCGCCGTCACGAAGCGGCGCACGTCCCGGCCGCGCCGGTCGAGATCGAGCATGACATAGGCCACCCGCTGCCCCGGCCCGTGGTAGGTATATTGTCCGCCGCGACCGGCCACATGGACGGGAAAGCGCTCGGGCTCGACCAGATCCTCGGGCCGGGCCGAGGTGCCGGCGGTGTAGAGCGGGGGGTGCTCGAGCAGCCAGATCGCCTCCGCGGCCTCTCCGGCCCGGATGGCGGCCACCCGGTTCTCCATCGCCTCGAGCGTCTCCCGATAGGGGCTCAGGCCGGGCAGGATCGACCATTCCACTGCGGACATCGCCTTATGATCCCCTTCTCCACCGCAAAAAACATGCCGGCAGTTCACATGGCCGTGTTACGCTTCCCGAGTCCTTCGACTTCCGGGAGATGTCCGATGTATGGGAAATATCTAGTCACCGCCAGCCTCGCTGCCCTCATCGGCCTGGCCCCGGCCGAGCCTGTGAAGGCGGATGCGGGCGACGCCATCGCGGGGGCGCTCGTGGGCGGCATCATCGGCCATGCGATCGCCAACGACCAGAACCGCCGCCGCGCCCAGCAGCAGCAGGTCTATCGCCGGGCCCCGGCCAAGGCCACCATGTCCAGCGCCCAGCGGGAGCAGAACAAGGAGGTGCAGACGGCCCTCAACTACTTCGGCTATCCGGTGGGGACGGTGGACGGGGTGCTGGGGTCGCGCTCGCGCTCGGCGGTGTCGCAGTTCCAGGTGCTGATGGGCTACCAGCCGACCGGCCAGCTCACGGAATACGAGCGGACGATCCTGACCACCGCCTATCACCGCGGCATCGCCGGCGGTCCGATGGTGCAACAGGCGATCGCGACCCATCCGCAGGGGATGCGCGGGCTTCTCCTGATGCAGCGCGACGAGATGGCGGGGCTGCCCGCCGCGCAGTCGGCCATGGCGCTGATGCCGCAGGCGCCGGCTCCGCAGATGCCGATGGCCGTGACGGCCCCCGTTCTGCCGGTGGCCCCCGCGGCGGCCGCAGCCGGGGCTGCCGCAGCCGTTCTGCCGGAGCTGCCCGCTCCCGTGGCCGAGCCTGCGCCGGCGGCGCCCGAGCTTCCCTCGTTCCTGGGATCGGGGGCGACGATGGCCTCGCTCGCCTCGCACTGCAACACGATCGGGCTGCAGACCAACGCGAACGGGGGCTACACGACCTCGGCCGGCATGACCGATGCGAGCTTTGCCCTGGGCGAGCAGTTCTGCCTCGCGCGGAGCTACGCGATCTCGGCCAGCGAGGAGCTGACGAAGCAGGTGCAAGGCTTCACGCCGCAGCAGATCGCCGACCAGTGTCAGGCGCTCGGGCCTGCGCTGCAGGATCAGGTCTCGGCGCTGTCGCTCGAGCCGCGCGACGATGTGCTGAAGGATGTGTCGGCCTTCGTGCTGGCCTCGGGCCGGCCTCCGGCGCAGCTGGCGGGTTCGGCCCGGATCTGCCTCGGCACGGGCTATGCGCAGGACCGCATGGATGTGGCGGTGGCCTCGGCGCTCCTGCTGACTGCGCTCGGCCAGAAGGGCTATGCCGAGCTTCTGGGCCACCATCTGGCGCAGGGCTTCGGGGCGAGCCAGCGGCCCGATCTGGCGCTGGACTGGTATCAGATGGGGCTCGACGCGGCCCAGTCCGGCACGGCCGTGTTCGGGCAGGGGATGCCCGACCGGACCGAGGTGATTCGGAAAGCGGCCTACACGGTCGGCGGGCGGGCGGATCTGATCGTGCCCCAGACGCCCGCGCCGCTGCCGGTCTTCGCCCCGGTCACGCCCCCTCCGGTCGAGGTGGCGGCCCCTGCGCCTGCGCCCGTGGCAGCGCCGACGGTCGAGGCGGCGGCCTCCGCTCCGGCGCCCGCTCTGGCCCTTGCGGCACAGCCGTCCGGCGAGATGGCGGAGGCGGGCGCCAAGGCCGTCTCGGCCGCCGCGCGGCTGCCGTTCCTGCTTCTGGGCCAGTGACTTGAGCGCGAGGGGCCGGCGGGCTCGCCGGCTCCTCGAAGGCATTTTTGACGCGGTGCAAAAATACCCCTTTTCTTCCCCCGCGAGCTTGGCTAAGAACCCGCCACCAAGCCAAGACAGTGCGGTCGTGGCGGAATTGGTAGACGCGCAGCGTTGAGGTCGCTGTGGGGTAACTCCCGTGGAAGTTCGAGTCTTCTCGACCGCACCATTCTTCTGACGAAGCGCCCAAGGGCGGCCTCTCCGGGCCGCCTTTTGGCGTTTTCGGGCCCCGGCTCAGGCCGCCGGTTCGCTTCCGTCACCGATCGGTCGCATTCGGGTGCCCTCTGTTCGCATCCCGTCGCTTGGGCACGCGGGCTCTCGTGCTAGCTGCTCAACCATGCGGCAGACGCCGTCCCTCCCGCAGACCGTGCACAACAAGATTGCAATGGTGGGGGCCTTCCGCTTTAAACAATGACAACAAGTGCAGGAAACCTGCCGGTCAAGATGGGGAGAATGGGGTGGTGGCTTCTACCCAGGACGACGGTTTTGTCGTTTTCGAACATGTGCAAAAAAGCTATGATGGCGAGACGCTCGTCGTCAAAGATCTCAACCTGACGATCGGGCAGGGTGAGTTCCTGACCATGCTGGGGCCCTCCGGGTCGGGCAAGACCACCTGCCTGATGATGCTCGCGGGCTTCGAGACGGCGACGCACGGCGAGATCCGCCTCGACGGTCGCCCGATCAACACGGTGCCCCCGCACAAGCGCGGCATCGGCATGGTGTTCCAGAACTACGCGCTTTTTCCTCACATGACGGTAGGCGAGAACCTCTCCTTCCCGCTCGAGGTGCGCGGCATGTCCAAGTCGGACCGCGAGCGCAAGATCAAGCGTGCGCTCGACATGGTCCAGATGGGCGCCTTCGCCAACCGCCGTCCGGCGCAGCTGTCCGGCGGGCAGCAGCAGCGGATCGCGCTGGCCCGGGCCCTCGTGTTCGACCCGCAGCTCGTGCTGATGGACGAGCCGCTCGGCGCGCTCGACAAGCAGCTGCGCGAGCATATGCAGTTCGAGATCAAGCATCTGCACGAAAGCCTCGGGATCACGGTGGTCTATGTCACCCACGATCAGGGCGAGGCGCTGACCATGTCGGACCGGATCGCCGTCTTCAACGACGGGCGCATCCAGCAGCTGGCCCCGCCGTCCGAGCTCTACGAGCGGCCGAAGAACAGCTTCGTGGCCAGCTTCATCGGCGAGAACAACCGCCTGCCCGGCACCGTCGAGGAGATCGCCGACGGGCGCGCGCTGGTGCGGCTCGAGACCGGCGAGCTGATCGACGCCACGCCGGTGAACGTCGCCCGCAAGGGCCAGCAGACGCTCGTCTCGATCCGTCCCGAGCGGGTCGAGTTCAAGCCGGAGATGCTGCCGCCCAACGCACATCTCATCGATGCCGAAGTGCTCGAGTTCATCTACATGGGCGATATCTTCCGCACGCGGCTGCGGGTCGCCGGATCCGAGGATTTCGTGATCAAGTGCCGCAACACCCTCGGCCAGCGCGTCATGCAGCCGGGCGAGAAGGTCAGGATCGGCTGGGCGCCTCAGGACGCCCGCGCGCTCGATCCGCTTTAACTCCGTAGTAACGGACCTGCCGCCAAGCTGCGGCCAACAAACAAACGACACAACATGGGAGAGCACAAGATGAAGAAGGCCCTCATTCTATCCACGGCCTTGTCGGCCGTGGCCTTCGCCGCCTCGGCGGAGCAGATCACCGTGATGTCCTGGGGCGGCGCCTACACGACCAGTCAGGTCGAGGCGTTCCACAAGCCCTTCACCGCCGAGACCGGCATCGGTGTGGTCTCGGTCGATGCCGACAATCCGGCCACGCCGCTCAAGGCCATGGTCGAAGCGAAGAACGTCAGCGTCGACGTGGTCGATGTGAACACGTCCGACGCCGTGCGCCTCTGCGACGAGGGCCAGCTTGAGGAGATCGATCCGGCGATGCTGCCGGCCGCGCCCGACGGCACGCCCGCGACCGAGGATTTCCTGCCCGGCGCTCTCAGCGACTGCGCCGTGGGCAACATCGTCTATTCGATGATCGTGGCCTACGACGAGTCGAAGTTCCCGAACGAAAAGCCCAAGACCATCGGCGATTTCTTCGACACCGAGAAGTTCCCGGGCAAGCGCGCCATGTGGAAAAGCGCCAAGACCACGCTCGAGATGGCGCTGATGGGCGACGGCGTGCCTGCGGCCGAAGTCTATGATGTGATGGGCACGCCCGAAGGCGTCGACCGCGCCTTCGCCAAGCTCGACGCGATCAAGGGCGACCTGATCTGGTGGGAGGCGGGCGCCCAGCCGGTCCAGCTTCTCGCCGATGGCGAGGTGGCCATGACCACGGCCTACAACGGCCGGATCTTCGCGGCGGCGGTCAGCGAGAACAAGCCCTTCGTGCCGATCTGGGACGGACAGGTCTACGAATACGACCTGTTCGTGATCCCGAAGGGCGCGCCGAACCTCGAAGCGGCCAAGAAGTTCGTGGCCTTCGCGACCGGCACCCAGCCGCTCGCGGACCAGGCCAAGTGGATCAGCTACGGTCCCGCGCGCAAATCCTCGGCGCCGCTGGTCGGGCTCTATCAGGACGGCAAGACCGAGATGGGTCCGAACATGCCGACGGCCGAGGCGAACCTGACCAATGCTCTGCCCTCGTCCTACGAGTTCTGGGTCGATCACGACACCGAACTGGAAGAGCGCTTCAACGCCTGGCTGGCGTCGAACTGATCCGGACCGGCGCGCGCTCCGGCGCGCGCCACCTCTGACATGAGGGACAAGATGGCCGACGCAACCGCCCAGATCGCTGCCGCCGGGACCGAGCGGCTCACCACCGCGGACGGGCGCCCGCTCAAATCCGCGCTCGCGCGCGCTCAGGCCCGCGCCCGACGCCGCGCCTTCCTTCTGGTGCTGCCGCTGCTGCTGTTCGTCGTGGTGACCTTCATCGTCCCGATCGGCCAGATGCTGCACCGCTCGATCCACAACGACGGCTTCGCGGCCAACATGCCGCAGCTCACGCAGTGGTTCGCGGAGACCGAGCCGGGGACGGAGCCCGACGAGGCGGCCTATGCCGCGCTCGCCGCCGATCTCAAGGCCGCGGCCGAGGCCAAGACGATCGGCGTCGTGGGCACGCGCGTGAACTACGAGATGGCGGGCACCCGCTCGCTCTTCACCTCGACCGGGCGGAAGGCCAGGAACTTCGAGCCACCCTACCGCGCGGCGATCCTCGAGGCGGACGAGAAATGGGCCAACCCCGACCTCTGGGGCACGATGCGCCAGGTCTCGCGGGCCTACTCCCCGAACTTCTTCCTCGCCGCCGTCGATCTCGCCCGCGACAACGAGGGCAACATCGTCCGCGCTCCGGCCGAGCGCCGCGTCTATGTCATGCTGTTCGAGCGCACCTTCCTGATCGTGGGCCTCATCACCTTCCTCTGCCTGCTGCTCGGCTATCCGGTGGCCCATTTGCTGGCGACCCTGCCGCTGCGCACCTCGAACCTCCTGATGATCCTCGTCCTGCTGCCCTTCTGGACCTCGCTTCTGGTCAGGACCACCTCCTGGATCGTGCTCCTGCAGGGGCAGGGGGTGGTGAACAACACGCTGGTGGCCACCGGCCTCATCTCGGACTCGAGCCGGATCCAGATGATCTACAACCAGGCCGGCACGATCATCGCGATGACGCATATCCTGCTGCCCTTCATGATCCTGCCGCTCTATTCCGTGATGCGCCCGATCCCGCCCTCCTACGTCCGGGCCGCGCGCTCGCTCGGCGCCTCCAGCTGGACGGCCTTCCGCAGGGTCTATCTGCCGCAGACCCTGCCGGGCATCGGCGCGGGCGCGCTGCTCGTCTTCATCCTCGGCGTGGGCTACTACATCACCCCCGCCCTTGTCGGAGGCGCCTCGGGGCAGCTCATCTCGAACCTGATCGCCTTTCACATGCAGGACAGCCTGAACTGGTCGCTCGCTGCCGCCCTCGCGGCCGTGCTGCTCGGCGCGGTGCTGGTCCTCTACTGGCTCTACGACCGCCTCGTCGGCATCGACAATCTGAAGCTGGGCTGACCCGGCCCTTCACTCTGCCCAAATATCCCGGGGGTCCGGGGGCAGAGCCCCCGGCCTCTGCCGCAGGAGACAAGCCCGATGGCTCTTCCCGTCTACGCCAGCCCGCTCGAGCGCCTCTGGTATTACAGCTACCGCGTCCTCTGCGGGCTGATCTTCCTGTTCCTGATCGCGCCGATCCTGATCGTCATCCCGCTCAGCTTCAACGTCGAGCCCTACTTCACCTTCACCGAGAAGATGCTGTCGCTCGATCCCGACGGCTATTCGCTGCGCTGGTACGACACGCTCCTGACCTTCGGCATGGCCAATCCCGAGGCTCCGCGCGACTCCTCCTGGTGGATGGATGTGTGGAACAACGCGGCCTGGGTGCGGGCGGCGAAGAATTCGGTCATCATCGGCGTCTCCTCGACGGTGGTCGCGACCGTGCTCGGCACCGTGGCGGCCTTGGGCCTCTCGCGCCCCGAGATGCCCTACCGGCGCGCGATCATGGCGATCCTGATCTCGCCCATGATCGTGCCGATCATCATCACCGCCACGGGCCTCTTCTTCTTCTATTCCGCGACGGGTCTCGCGGGCAGCTATGTGGGCGTGGTGCTGGCCCATGCGACCCTGGGCATCCCCTTTGTCATCATCACCGTGACCGCGACCCTCGTGGGCTTCGACCGCTCGCTCACCCGGGCCGCCGCCTCGCTCGGGGCCAGCCCCACCACCACCTTCTTCAAGGTCACGATGCCGCTCATCCTGCCCGGCGTGATCTCCGGCGCCCTCTTCGCCTTCGTCACCTCCTTCGATGAGGTGGTGGTCGTGCTCTTCGTTGCGGCCCACGACCAGCAGACGATCCCGCGCCAGATGTGGAACGGCATCCGCGAGCAGATCAGCCCGGCGATTCTCTCGGTGGCCACCATCCTCGTCATCGTGTCGGTGCTCCTCCTTGCCACGGTCGAGCTGCTCCGCCGCCGCTCGGAGAGGCTCCGCGGCATCTCCGGCTGACCCCTCCGCTAGCCATTTCGGGGCCCGTCCGGCATCCCCTGCCGGGCGGGCCTTTCCATCTGTCGGGCCCTGCGATTTCAGGGGGCTTTTGCAGTTGACTCTCGCATCAGCCTCGGTAAAAGGCGGGCCTCAGGGATTTTTGCGGGGGGCGTCTGCCCGCCGACTGCAGGAGAGAAACCATGGCGAAGCCGACGACGATCAAGATCCGGCTGAACTCGACGGCGGGCACCGGGCACTTCTACGTGACCAAGAAGAACGCCCGCACCATGACCGACAAGATGGTCGTGCGGAAGTACGATCCGGTCAAGCGCGAGCATGTCGAATACAAGGAAGGCAAGATCAAGTAAGATCTGCCTCTCCTGTTCGCGGACAAGGCCGTGCCTCCGGGGCGCGGCCTTCTGCATTTGAGGAGCCTGCGCCCGTGACCGTCGCCGGCCTGCATCTGCGCCTCGCGCGCCCCGGGGATCTGTCGGCGGTGGATGCGCTCTTCGCCCACAGCTACGCCCGGCTCATCCGGGCCGACTATCCGCCGTCGGTGCTGGTGACCGCCGTGCCGCGCCTCGCCCGTGCACAGCCCGCGCTTCTGGCCTCCGGGCGCTACTGGCTGGCGGAGACGGAGGGGGGGATCCTCGCCGCCGGCGGCTGGAGCCCGCGCGGCGCGGCAGAAGGCGAGATCCGCCATCTCGTGACCCGCGCCTCCCATGTGCGGCAGGGCATCGCCTCGGCGCTGCTTAGCCGCTCGATCGCGCAGGCTGCGGCCGAGGGCATCCTCCGCCTCCATTGCCTCGCCACGCGCACGGCCGTTCCCTTCTACGAGCGGATGGGCTTTCGCCGGCTGGGGGAAGTCTCGGTGCCGCTCGGCCCCGGCGTGGCCTTCCCGAGCGAACGGATGCTGCGCGCACCATGAAAAAGGGCCGGTCCGAAGACCGGCCCCCGTTCGTGGCGTCCGTGCTGCTGTTACTCGCGGTTGCCCATGAATTGCAGCAGGAACATGAAGAGGTTGATGAAGTCGAGGTAGAGCTGCAGCGCGCCCATGATGGCGGCCTTGCCCAGCCACTCCGCATCGCCGGTGTGGGCGTGCTGGAGGTAGGTGTTCTTGATGTTCTGCGTGTCATAGGCGGTAAGGCCCGCAAAGATCAGCACGCCGATCACCGAGATCGCGAAGGCCAGCGCAGACGAGGCGAGGAAGATGTTCACGACCATCGCGACCAGAAGGCCGACCACGCCCATGATGAGGAAGGTGCCGAAGCCGGAGAGGTCCTTCTTCGTCGTGTAGCCGAAGAGCGACAGGCTCGCGAAGGCGATCGCCGTGATCAGGAAGGTCTGCGCGATCGAGACGCCGGTGAAGGCCACGAAGATCCAGCTCAGCGACAGGCCCATCACCGCCGCATAGGCATAGAAAAACAGCTGCGCCGCCGCCTGGCTCAGCCGGTTCAGCACGGCGCCGAAGGCGAAGACCATGATGAGCGGGGCGAACATGACGATCCAGCCCAGGATGTTCGGGCTCATCGTCACCGGGTCGCGCAGCAGCGAGAACAGCTGCTCGCTGGTGCCGAAGGCCCAGGCCACGCCGCCGGTAAGGAGCATCCCGACCGACATGAGTCCGTAGACCTTGTTCATGTGGGCGCGCAGGCCCTCGTCGATCCTGGCCGCCCGGGCGCCTGCGCCGACCGAACGCACCGTCTGATAGTCAGCCATCTCGTACTCTCCTTGTTGACCGTCATCCTGTCCGGCCCACCGGACACGTTTGACGCCTATATTGGAAAGCTGGCCCCGCAATTCAAGGATTTCCGGGCAGAACCGGGGGCCATGGCCGTGGCGATGGGTCTCAGCGGCGCCAGTTCGAGGGCACGTCCCAGAGGGGACGCGCGGCCTCGGCCCGGGCCTCGTCGACGGTCAGGCCCACATCGGCCAGAAGATGCGGGTCGAGATGGGCAAGGGCCCGGCGCTGCCGGTGCGCGGCGAGGGCAAGATGGGCGCGGGCGACGAGGCGCTGAAGGCTCCCGCCCGCCTGCACGCCGCGGGTCGCGAGGCGGGCTGTGTGAAGCGAGGCAAACATGGGTCCGTCCTTTCGGGATCTGATCTGGGCAGAGGGTCTCTCCGCTTGCTCCTTATGCCCGAATCGTTCACATTTGGAAAATGAATGCTTTTGACTTCAATCATCAGGAGTCGTGATATGCCGCGCAACCTCGACCTGACCGCCCTCCGCTCTTTCGTGGCCGTGGCCGATGCAGGCGGGGTCACGCGCGCCGCGGGCTTTCTCAATCTCACCCAGTCGGCGGTCTCGATGCAGATCAAGCGGCTCGAGGAGACGCTCGATCTGGCGCTGCTCGACCGGTCGGCGCGCCGGGTGGCGCTGACCGCCGCGGGAGAGCAGCTTCTGGGCTATGCGCGGTGGATGCTGGCGCTGAACGACGAGGTCTTCGGCCGTCTCACCCATGACGATTTCGAGGGAGAGGTCGTGCTCGGCGTGCCGCACGACATCGTCTATCCGGCGATCCCGCAGGTGCTGCAGCGGTTCTCGGCCGAGTTTCCGCGGATGCGCGTCACGCTCCTCTCCTCCTATACGCGGAAGCTGAAGTCGCAGTTCGCGCGCGGTGAGTGCGACGTCATCATGACCACCGAGGATACGGTGGAGCCGGGGGGCGAGACGCTGGTGGAGCTGCCGCTGGTCTGGGTGGGGGCGCCGGGCGGGCAGGCCTGGAAGCAGCGCCCGCTGCGGCTCGCCTTCGAGCCGAACTGCATCTTCCGCATGGGGGTGCAGTCGGCTCTCGATGCGGCAGGGATCCCCTGGACCATGGCGGTGGAATCCGACAGCTCGCGCACCATCGAGGCCAGCGTCTCGGCCGATCTCGCCGTGCATGTCTCGCTTGCCGGCGCCGAGCCGCGCTACATGGAGCGGATCCCGCATGGCGGCACGCTGCCGGATCTCGAGACGAGCAAGGTCAACCTGTATGTGGCCGATCCGGTGCACAGCCCCGCCGTCGAGGGGATGGCCGAACTGATCCGGCGCGCCTATGCGGCGCAGGCCGCGGGGGCGGCGGCTCCCCGCCCGCTCGCCCCGGTGGAGGGGGCGGCAGGGGAGGGGCCGCGCTTCGCCCTGCGGGCGTAAGTCATGCTCAGGGCGTGATGACGACCTTGCCCGTGGCCTGCCGCGTGCGGAGCAGCTCCAGCCCCTCGGCCGCCCGCTCGAGGGGCAGCTCATGGCTCACATGCGGCCGCAGGCTGCCGTCGGCGAGCCATCCAAGCAGCGTCTCGAGGCTGCGGATCAGCACCTGCGGCGCAAAGGTCATGTAGCCGCCCCAGTAGAGGCCGATCACGCTCAGGTTCTTCACCAGAAGCAGGTTGGCCGGCACCTGCGGGACATCGCCGCCGGCAAAGCCGATGGCAAGCAGCCGCCCCTCTGGGCGCGAGGCGCGCAGCGCCGCGTCGAAGCCCGCGCCGCCTACCGTATCGTAGGTGACATCGATCCCGCCCAGCGCCTTCAGCACGCCCTTGAGATCCTCCGTCTCGCTGTCGATCGCCTCGTGGGCCCCGGCGGCCCGCGCCACCGCCAGCCGCTCCTCGCCCCGGGCCGTGGCGATCACATGCGCCCCCATCCGCCGTCCGATCTCGACCGCGGCCAGCCCCACGCCGCCCGCGGCCCCGGTGACGAGCAGCCGCTCGCCCGGCTGCAGCCGGGCGCGGTGGTCGAGGGCGAGATGGCCGGTGCCGTAAGCGATCTGGAAGGCCGCCGCATCGCGGAAGCTCACGCTGTCGGGCAGGGGCAGGCAGCGGCCCGCGGGCCAGCAGCCGAACTCGGCGAGGCCCCCGCAGGAGCCGAAGGCCGCGACGCGCGTGCCGGGGGCCGGGCCGCTCACGCCCTCGCCCAGCGCATCCACGATGCCCGCGACCTCCATGCCCAGCGTCAGCGGCAGGGGAGGGCGCTCCTGATAGCGACCCTGGATCATGAGGAGATCCGCGAAGTTGAGCGCACAGGCGGCAATGCGCAGCCGGATCTCGCCGGGGCCCGGCTCGGGCAGGGGGTCTTCAGTCAGGTCCGGCGCGAGGCCGGTCTCTCTCAAACGGAAAGCGCGCATGGACGGATCAGGACCTCTCGTCGGGAAAAGCGCGCCGAACTTCAGCATCCCGGGCCGGTTTCCGCCAGCCCCCTCCCGAATATTCGCGACTTGCAAAGTTTCGGCGGCGAATTCGCTGCAAATTGCATTGCAGAATGCAAAAGACCTCAGAGGCGAGTGACGTGTCTCCCGTGCTCCCGAGGGATGATCCACAGCGGCGGACGCCGAACGAACCCAGCTTGTATGAATGGACATATCCAAAAAGACAGGTTTGTTTCAAGACAAGTTTTTCTGGATGGAATTGGACGTCGAGCGGGGTTTTGGCACACAATATGCTTGTTATCCGGGCAGGGACAGCTGGAAGATTTACGGAGACATTTCATGAAACATCCCGTCGACGCCCACGTTGGCAAACGCATCCGCCACCGCCGGTGGATGGTGGGCATGACGCAGCAGCAACTGGCTGATTGCGTGGGCATCAAGTTCCAGCAGATCCAGAAATACGAGACCGGCATGAACCGCGTCAGCGCTTCCCGCCTGTGGGACATCGCCGAGGCTCTGGGCGTGTCGATCAGCTTCTTCTTCGAAGGTCTCGAAGGTGCCGGCGATCAGGCCCGCCAGGCCGAGGGCGACCGCATCACCGACAAGGAAGCCCTCGAACTGGTCCGCTCCTACTATGCGATCCCCGAGGCGCAGCGCCGCCGGCTGTTCGACCTCGCGCGTGTGCTTTCCGAAGCCGCCTAGCTCGATGACTGAGCGGGTGTGCCTCTCCGGCCGCCGCGCTTGACCCTGACCGCCCCGCAGGCTACGCGCGGGGCGCAGGAGGGCCGGGATGCAGATGCTCACCGATCGCGAGACCGCCGACATCATCGACACCGCGGCAGAGATGGCCGCGGCTGCCCGAGACGCCACGCTGCTTCATTTCCGCAGCAGGGGCCTCTCGGCGGATACCAAGGAAGCCGACAGGTTCGATCCCGTGACCGTGGCCGACCGGCTGTGCGAAGAGCGCATGCGCGCCATCCTCGCGCGGCGGCGTCCGCGGGACGGTATCCTCGGCGAGGAAATGGGCGTGCAGGCCGGCGACAGCGGCCTCACCTGGGTGCTCGATCCGATCGACGGGACGCGCTCCTACCTGTGCGGAACGCCGACCTGGGGCGTGCTGATCTCGGTCGCGGATGCCAGCGGGCCGATCTACGGCCTGATCGACCAGCCCTATATCGGCGAGCGGTTCGAGGGCGGCTTCGGCCTCGCCCGCGTGCGCGGCCCGAGGGGCGAAGACCGGCTGGCCACGCGCGCGGCGCGGGCCCTGTCCGAGGCGATCCTCATGTCGACCTTCCCCGAAGTAGGCACCGCCGAGGAAGAAGCCGCCTTCCGTCGCCTCTCGCGGCAGGTCAGGCTGACGCGCTACGGCACCGACTGCTACGCCTATGCCCTGCTGGCCGCGGGACAGATCGACCTCGTCGTGGAAGCGGGCCTGCAGCCCTATGACGTGCAGGCGCCCATGGCGGTGATCGAGGCCGCGGGCGGCCTCATGACCGACTGGGAGGGGCGCCGGAACCCGCAGGGCGGGCGTGTGATCGCCGCGTCCTGCCCCGAGGTTCATGCCGCAGCGCTCGAGATCCTGCGGGGGTGACGCCAGCCGCTCCGCTGGAGCGGGCGCAGGTCTCGCAGACAGGCTCGGTCTCTGGCTGCACGGTCAGGTCTCGCGAAGATCGCGGGCGCAAAGCTCCATCGCTTCCCCTTCGACATCCGCGACCGACGGCGACCCCTTTCGCCCACGTCACGGCCGCTTGCAGCGCCGCAGGCGGTAAAGCAGCATCCGACCAGATCCCTCCGCGGGGTCTGGACCTCGGACCCGGAGTCCTTCATCCTCGCCCCGTTCCACCATAAGCCGAGACCGAGCAGATCGCCTCTCGGCCAGAAGGGCGCAGAGCCCCGCGAGGAGGCAGGTTTGGCGACGAGACTTCTCCGGATATCGATCCGTCTGGTCCTCTGCACGGCCCCGGCGCTCCTGCTGCTGGGATGCGGCCTCTTCCATCGTCCGAGCGATCTGGAATGCATGGAGCGGGCCATGTATTTCGAATCGCACCGCTCGAGCCGGGACGGAATGGTGGCGGTGGGCACGGTGGTGATGAACCGCGTGAACTCCGGCCAGTTTCCGAACACCGTCTGCGGCGTTGTGGGCCAGCGCAACCAGTTCGCGCCGGGCGTGATGTCGAAGCGGATGGACTCGCGCTCGCTGCCCCGGGTGCGCGAGGCCGCGCGGGCCGTTCTGCGGGGCGAGCGGCATCCGTTCGTGGGCAATGCAATGTTCTTTCACACGGCGGGGCACCGCTTTCCCTATGACAACATGCATTACACGCTCGTGACCGGCGGCAATGCCTTCTACGAGAAGCGCCGGAGCGAGCTCGTGACCCAGCCGGTGCCGCCGCCGCCGGTCGACGGGCTGACCGGCTGGTAGGGGAAAGGGCCTCACTGCCGGGCCGCCATTCGCGAAGCGTGAATGACAGGCCGCGGAGCCGAGCCCTCCCGCATCGCCTCCGGGATTCAAGCGTCTGCCGATCAGCGGGACGCGGAGGCGCCGCGGGGGAGTGGGGCCGCCGCTGGATCAGGAAGCCGCGCACGAGACCGGCCGCAGGAGGACAATCCGGGGCCCGATGCACCGCCTTCGCCGGCAAAATCCCGCGAAAACCCCGTCTGGAAGAGGAAAAAGGTCGGGAAGGGGTTGGAAGTCCGGGCAAAGGCACTCTTTCATGCGGCATGACCCGACTGTTCCGAACGCTTGCCGCCCCGCTGCTTCTCGCGCTGACGCTTTTCCTCGGCTCGACGATCGCCTTTCTCCCCGCCTATGCGCAGACCGCGCTCTTGCCCGGCTCCGGGGCAGAAGAGCCCGCCGCGCCCACTTCGGCCGCCACGCTGCTCGACCTCTTGCGCAACGATCAGGCGCGGGCGGAGCTCATCGCCGAACTGGAACGTGTCGCCGCCGCGGGTGAGCCTGCGACGCCCGCAGTGAGTGCGCCCTCCGACGAGATCCTCTCCTTCGGCAGGTCGGCGGCCCTCTTCACCCAGGAGGCGGCGGAGTCGGTTGCGACCAGTGTCCGGGGCCTCTGGGATGCGCTCAAGGCCTCGCCCGAGCTGTTCGCGGGGCTCTCGCGGCTCGATCTGGGCGTGCTCGGCGATGCGCTGATCGAGCTTCTGCTGCTGATCGTGGCCACGGCGGCGATCTTCAACCTGCTGCGCCGGGCGGTCATTCCCACCTACCGCCGCATGGGGCAGCGGGCGCGCTCCGCCGGGGTCGTGAAGCGCATCCTGCTCTATGTCGGGGCGCTCGCCCTCGACGTGCTGATCGTGGTGGGCGCCTGGGCCATCGGCTATGTGCTGGCCATCGCGGTGATCGGCAGCGCCGGACAGATCGGCCTGCGCCAGACGCTCTATCTCAACGCCTTCCTCGCGGTCGAACTCCTGCGCACCGCCATGCGGTTCGTCCTGTCGCCCTCGACGGGCGATCTGCGGATCGTCGCGCTGCGTGACCGTCCGGCGCGCTATCTCTCGGCCGCGATGAGCTTCAGCATCGCGCTTCTGGGCTACGGGCAGCTCCTGATCGTGCCGATCGTCGAGGAAAGCACCTCGCGCGCCGCAGGCCGCGGCGTCTCGGCGCTGATCTCGGTGATCGGCGTGCTCTTCGTGGCCTTCCTCGTGGTCCGCAACCGCAAGGCCGTGGCCGAATGGCTCCTGCGCGAGACCCAGCCGGTCTCGGCCCGCCATGTCGCGGCCGAGCCCCCCGCGCCGCCGGTGGTGACGACACAGGAGATCGATCCCGACCTCGCCGCCGACATCGCGGCGGGCAGGGCCGATGCGCCGCCCCCGCCCGAGGCGGAGCCGGTGAAGGTCACCCCGGAGCCGCATCCCCGCGTGCGGCGCTCGCCCGCCCTCGTGGCGCTGGCGCAGTCCTGGCACTGGTTCGCGCTGGCCTATCTGGCCGTGATCCTCGTCCTGTCTCTGGTGAGCCCGGGCGGCGACGCGATGGGGCCGACCTTCGCCTCGCTGCGGATCGCGGCCGTCTTCGTGGTGGGCTTCTTCCTGTCGGGCGCGCTCGCCCGCGCCATCACGCGCGGCGTCCGCCTGCCGGCCACGGCGAACGAGCGGCTGCCGCTGCTCGAGCGGCGCTTGAACCGCTTCGTGCCGCAGGCGCTTCTGGTGCTGCGGCTCCTGATCGTGGCGGCGGTGCTCTTCTTCACGCTCCACACCATCGGCCTCATCGATGTGGGCACCTGGCTCGAGAGCCAGCTCGGACGGCGGCTGATCGGCACGCTGATCGCGGTCTCGGCCATCCTCGCCGTGGCCTTCGCGATCTGGATCGCGCTCTCCTCCTGGATCGACTACCGGCTGAACCCGGCCTTCGGCCATGTCGCGACCTCGCGCGAGCAGACGCTGCTGTCGCTTCTGCGCAATGCGGCGACCATCGCGCTCGTGGTCATCACGCTGATGTTCTGCCTGTCCGAGATCGGGCTCAACATCGGCCCGCTTCTGGCTTCCGCCGGGGTGCTGGGCCTCGCCATCGGTTTCGGCGCCCAGAAGCTGGTGCAGGACATCATCACCGGGATCTTCATCCAGTTCGAGAATGCCATCAACGTGGGCGACGTGGTGACGGTGGCCGGCACCTCGGGCGTGGTCGAGCGGCTGACCGTCCGTTCGGTCAGCCTGCGCGACCTGAACGGGGTCTTCCACATCATCCCCTTCTCGTCCGTGGACATGGTCTCGAACTTCATGCGGGACTTCTCGTTCTTCGTCTGCGACATGGGCGTGGCCTACCGCGAGGACGTGACCGAGGTCCGCGCCGCCATGTTCGATGCGTTCGAGGAGCTGCGCCGCCGGCCCGAACATGCG
This sequence comes from Cereibacter sphaeroides 2.4.1, assembly GCF_000012905.2. Classification (NCBI taxonomy): domain Bacteria; kingdom Pseudomonadati; phylum Pseudomonadota; class Alphaproteobacteria; order Rhodobacterales; family Paracoccaceae; genus Cereibacter; species Cereibacter sphaeroides. The sequence goes on from NC_007493.2 coordinate 493,735, forward strand.
GCCGTGATCCTTGCCGACCTCGAATGGCTGGGGCTCGATTCCTTCGGCGACAGCGCGGTCATCCTGCGCGCCCGGATCAAGACCCTGCCGGGCAAGCAATGGGGCGTCGGCCGCGCCTACAACGAGATCCTGAAGCGCATCTTCGACGAGCGCGACATCGAGATCCCGTTCCCGCATCAGACGATCTATTTCGGCCAGCCGAAGCAGGGCCAGATCCCGCCGCAGCCGGAGAGCTGAAGGGGGGAGAGCAGGGGCCGCGCCTCTCGGCGCGGCCCGCCGGTCAGCCGCGGGGCGCGGGCGCGCCGTTCACCCAGACCGCCCGGATCGCGCGGTCGTCGCCCATCATGATGGTGGGAAACAGCGCCTGCCAGATCGTCTCGGCCCGACCCGTGGCCTGAGCGATGGCCGGGGTCGAGGCGAGGTCCACCACCACGAGATCGGCCTCCATGCCGGGCGCGAGATTGCCGATCCGGTCCTCGGCCCGAAGCGCCCGCGCCGAGCCTGCCGTGGCGAGCCACCAGAGCTGCGCCGGATGCAGCGCCTGCCCGCGCAGCTGGCCGATCTCGTAGGCCGCGGCCATGGTGCGCAGCATCGAGAAGGACGAGCCGCCGCCGGTATCGGTGGCCAGACCCACCCGGATCCCCTCGGCCACGAGGCCCATGTCGAAGAGCCCCGAGCCGATGAAGGTGTTCGAGGTCGGGCAATGGACGAGGCTCGCGCCCGCCTCGGCCAGCCGCGCCCGCTCGCGCGGGGCGAGGTGGATCGCATGGCCGAAGACGGCCCCCTCGCGCAACAGCCCCTGTGCCTCGTAGGTGTCGAGATAGTCGCGCGCCTGCGGATGCAGCGCCTTCACCCATTCGATCTCGTCGAGCTGCTCGGAGAGGTGGGTCTGCATCAGGCAATCGGGATGCTCGCGCCAGAGCGCCCCCAGCGCCGCGAGCTGCTCGGGCGTCGAGGTGGGCGAGAAGCGGGGCGTGATGACATAGGAGAGCCGGCCCTGCCCATGCCATCTCTCGAGCAGCCGCTTGCTGTCGGCATAGGCGCTCTCGGCCGTGTCGCGCAGCCCCTCGGGCGCGTTGCGATCCATGCAGGTCTTGCCCGCATAGGCCCGCAAGCCCCGCGCCGCCGCCGCCTCGAAGAAGGCGTCCACGCTCTCGGGATGGATGGTGGCATAGCTGCAGACGGTGGTCGTGCCATGGGCGAGGGTCAGGTCGAGGTAGCGGCCCGAGATCTCGGCGGCATAAGCGGGATCGCCGAAGCGCATCTCCTCGGGGAAGGTGTAGGTCTCGAGCCAGTCGATCAGCCGCTTGCCCCAGCTCGCGATGATGGCGGTCTGCGGATAGTGCACATGGGCATCGATGAAGCCCGCCGAGATCAGCGCCTGCCCGTAATCGGTCACCCGCGCGCGGGGATGGGCCGCGCGCAGCGCCTCGGCCGAACCCACGGCGGCGATGCGCCCGTCCTCCACCAGAACGGCGCCGTGGCTCTCGTGGCGCGCCGCGGCCTCGCCCTCAAGGAACGGATCGGCCGTGAAGGACAGCACCTGTCCGAGGAGCAGGTCGGTCATGGCAGGGTCTCCCATCTGCTGAAGCGCTCCAACCTAGCCCCTTTTCGAGGCAGGGTAAATTTCCTGCCGCCCCTGTTTCTGCGCCGCATCCTTCGGTATGGTCCCTGCGACAGTTGAGCGGGGGCGCCATATTGCAGGTCGAGACGGGCGATACGCGCGAGGAAGAGCGGTCGGGCGTGCCCGACCGGGTGGTGGATTCGGTCCTCGAAGCGGTCGAGGAGCGGGATGAGGCGCGCCTGTCCGACCTGCTCGAGCCGTTGCATGCCGCCGATATTGCCGACGTCCTCGAGCAGATCGGCTCGGCCGAGCGGCGCGAGCTGCTCACGCTCTGGTCGGGCGGGATCGACGGCGAGATCCTCTCCGAGATCAGCGACTCGATCCGCGAGGAGGTGATCGAGCACCTGCCGCCCGAGGTCATCGCCGAGGCGGTGCGCGAGCTCGATACCGACGATGTGGTCGACATCCTCGAGGATCTGGAGGAGCCGCAGCAGGAGGCGATCCTCGGCGCCCTCGACCGGGCCGACCGGGTGGCGGTCGAGCAGGCCATGGCCTATCCGGAATATTCCGCGGGCCGCCTCATGCAACGCGAGGTGGTGGTCGCGCCGGTCCACTGGACGGTGGGCGAGACCATCGACTTCCTGCGCGAGACCGAAGAGCTGCCGGACCAGTTCTACCACGTCATCCTCGTCGATCCGCGGATGAAGCCCGCGGGCTATGTCACGCTGGGCCGGCTGCTTTCGTCGCGCCGCGACGTGAAGCTCACCGCCATCGAGGAGGAGAGCTTCCGCACCATCCGCGCGACAATGGCCGAATCCGAGGTGGCCTATATCTTCAACCAGTACCACCTGATCTCCTGCCCGGTGGTGGACGAGAACGACCGGCTGGTGGGGATCGTGACCATCGACGACGCGATGAACGTGCTCGACGAGGAGCACGAGGAGGATATCCTCCGCCTCGCAGGCGTCGGCGACGAAAGCAGCCTGTCCGACGGCCCCTTCGCCACCGCCCGCCAGAGGCTGCCGTGGCTCGCCGCGAACCTCTTCACCGCCTCGCTCTCGGCGCTGGTGATCTCGGCGTTCGAATCGACCATCGCCCAGCTCGTGACGCTGGCGGCGCTCATGCCGATCGTGGCCTCGACGGGCGGGATCGCGGGCACCCAGTCGCTCGCGGTGGCGGTGCGCGCGCTGGCCACCCGCGACCTCACCTCGGCCAACGCCCCCCGCGTGGTGCGGCGCGAGCTGTTCGCGGGGCTCCTGAACGGGATCGGGCTGGCGCTCATCCTCGGGCTCGCGGGCTTCGTGATCTTCGGCGATCCGGTGCTGGGCGCGGTTCTCGGCATGGCGATGATCTGCAATCAGGTGGTGGCGGCCCTGGGCGGGGTCCTGGTGCCGCTCGGCCTCAACCGGCTGGGCCTCGACCCGGCGCTCGCCTCGGGCACCTTCGTGACCACGCTCACCGACGTGATGGGCTTCTTCGCCTTCCTCGGCCTCGCCAGTCTGGTGCTGATATGACGGTCGCCGCGCTGAAGGCCGAGGCACGCCGCGCCGCCGGCGCCGCCCGGGCGCTTGCGCACAAGGCGGGGCAGGGGCAGGCGGCCGAGCTTCTGGCCGACTGGCTCGTGCCCCATCGCGGGCGGGTTCTGTCGGGATACATGCCGATCCGGTCCGAGATCGACCCGCTCCCGGCGATGGCGGCCCACGACGGGCCGGTCTGCGTGCCGGTCATCGTGGCCCCCGGCGAGCCGCTGCGCTTTCGCGAATGGAGCCCGGGCTGCGCCATGGTCGACGGCCCGTTCGGCGCGCGGGTGCCCGAAGACGGCGCCTGGCTCGACCCCGAGGTGCTGATCGTGCCGCTTATGGCCTTCGACAGGCGCGGCTTCCGTCTGGGCTACGGCGGCGGCTTCTACGACCGGACGCTCGAGCGGCTGCGCGCGCGTCACCCGGTCACGGCTGTGGGCTTCGCCTTTACCGCGCAGGAACTGCCCGAGGTGCCGATCGATGCCACCGATCAGCCGCTCGACGCGATCCTGACCGAGATCGGCCCCATCCCCCTCCGGCGCTGACCTATTTCGCGATCACCTCGTCGCGCACGAACATGTTCGACCAGGCCCGGTCGATCAGGGCCGGGGTCATCTGATAGGGCAGGCCCTCGAAGTCGCAGACCGAAATCATCTGGTCGATCAGATAGACCGGCATGTAATTGGCATAGCGGTTGTCGATGGTGGGGAACTTCGCCTTCATCAGATGCACCAGCGCCGTCTCGTCGAGCGGCATCTTCCGCTTCTTCGCCACCATCGCGAAGATCTTCAGGAAATTCTCCTGGCTCGGCCCGTCCACCTTGATCTTGAAGAAGATCCGCCGGAGAGCCGCGCCGTCGAAGATCTCGTTCGGGTGGAAGTTGGTCGAGAAGATCACCAGCGTGTCGAAGGGCACGGTGAATTTCTCGCCCGACTGCAGCGCGAGGATGTCGCGATTTTCCTCGAGCGGCACGATCCAGCGGTTCACCAGCTTCTGCGGCGGCTCCGCCTGACGGCCGAGGTCGTCGACGATGAAGATCCCGCCGGTGGCCTTCAGTTGCAGCGGCGCCTGATAGGTGCGCGCGACCGGATTGTAGGTGAGATCCAGCATGTCGAGCGTGAGCTCGCCCCCGGTAATCACTGTCGGGCGCTCGCACCAGACATAGCGGTTGTCGAACCGGTTCGAGGTGCGGCGCAGGCTGGTCGGATCGTCCACGGCCGATTCCGCCGACCGGTGCACGATCGGGTCGTAGACCGTGATGACCTGACCGGAATATTCCAACGCGCGCGGCACATAGATCCGGTCGCCCAGCGCATCGCGGATCCCGTTCGAGATCGAGGATTTCCCGTTGCCCGGCGGCCCGTACATCAGGATCGAGCGGCCCGAGGTGACGGCCGGCCCCAGATGGTCCAGAAGCTCGTCGGGCAGGATCAGATGCCCCATCGCCGCCGTCAGCTGCGCCCGCGTGAGCTTGATGTGGCGCACCGACTGCCGCTCGACCTGCAGGCGGTAGCGGTCGAGCGGGACGGGCATCGCGCCGTAATATTCCGACTGGCTCAGCGCATCGAGCGCGCGCGCCTTGCCCTGATCGGTCAGCTGATAGCCCATCTCGTTGCCCGAGGTGGCGTGCAGCGTGCCCGTCGCCTCGACCAGCCGCTGGCTGCGGGCAAGGTCCACCAGCTCCTGCGCGAGAGGGGCGGGCAGGCAGATCACCGGCGCGATCTGCGAGACCAGTTCGAGGTTCATCCGGAACATGGTCTTGAGCAGGATGTCCCGCAGCATGACGAGCGACAGGCCCGTGTCGGGCAGCGTGCGCGGCGCGGGAGGTGCGATGACGTCTGAGCTCTGCACGGTCATGGACTCACCCTTGGGTCAGCGGCCGAAGAGTGCCGCGAGAAGGTAAAGGATCAGCATCCCGGCCAGCGCCAGCCCCATAGGAAAGTCGCGGCGGCGCCAGCTCTCCCAGTCGGCGGTGGCCCGGCGGAAGGGCCCGAGAAGCCCAAGGCCCCGGTGACTGGCGAAGGCGCCGAGGAGGGAGGCCGCGAAGAGCGCGAGGGCCAGCCTCAGGTCCTCCAGCGCCACGAAGAGGGCCATGGCGGCGGCGAACTTGGCGTCGCCTGCGCCGATCAACCGGCCCATGTTCATCAGGAACCCCACCGCCAGCACGACCAGAAGATGCAGCCAGCGCCAGAGCCAGTCGTCGAGCGGCAGGACAAACGGGCCCGCGACGAGGAAGACCGCCGCCAGCGCCAGCACCGCCTTGTTCGGGATCTTCATGAATTTCATGTCGCTCCAGGCCACCCAGAGCGCGATGGGCAGCACGAGGGGCAGGAAGACCGCGGCCGCCGGGGCAGGAGTGGCGATCAGGTCCGCCACGCTCAGCCCGCGTCGAGCGCCTCGAGACTGCGCACGGCGGCCTCGAAATATTGCGGATGCGTGTCGATGGCCGACTGAAGCAGGCCCTTGCCCACCGTCACGTCGCCTTTCTTGATCGCAGCGAGCGCTAGCGTGTAGATCAGCTGCGCCCGCTCGGTCTGCGTCATCTGGATCACCGGCAGGTCGTATTTGCGCTGCGCGCCCCGGGCCAGAACGAGGTTGTTCTTGGCCGTGAAGGAGGTCGGGTCGTAGGTCAGCGCCTCGTAGAAGAGCCGCTCCGCCGCCGCCGCATCGCCGCGCGAGAGCTTCGAGAAGCCCCAGTTGTTCAGGACGCCCGCGGGCTGGGTCGTCATGCCGGTCGCCGTCTCGTAGAAACTGTCGGCCTTCGTCCACTGCTTTTTGCTGTCGGCCACCATCGCCTCGAGCCGGTAACGCTCGAAGGTCTCGTAGGTCGGCGGGATGCGGGACAACTCCGCCTCGGCGCGGCTCCAGTCGTTCGAGCGGATCAGCGTGTCGGCAAAGGCCACACGGTCCGCGTTGGTGCCCTCGTGGCTGTTGACCACCTGGCTCCAGACCGTTGCCGCCTCGGCGGGGCGCTGGGCGCGCACGAGCGACTTGGCAAGGCTGCGCTTGAGGTCGATCCGGTCGGGCGCCTTCTCGACGGCGCCGCGGAAATAGGCCACCGCCTCGTCGGGGGCGCCCACCGTCAGCATGATCTCGTTCAGGTTGCTTTCGTCGGCGGCGCTGAGGCTCTTCAGCGCGCGGTCGACTTCGGCATCGCGGCCGCCGCCGCAGCCGCTCAGGAGGGCCGTGCCGACAAGGCACAGCGCGGTCAGGACGGGGTGGCGCATGGTTCTGCGTCCTCTTGCTGCTCGATCCCGGTCGTGTTCAGAGCTGCGACAGCAGCACATACTGGCCCTGCCCGCGCCGGACGAGGGAGAAGGCGTGTCGTTCCTCCGGCTCGACATACAGCGACGCCTCGCTCTTCGCGATGGCGCGGCGCAGATTTTCCCGGATGGAGTCGGTGGCGCCACTGTCGAGCGCGAAGGCCTGCTGGAAGACGAGCCGCGCCTCGGGGGCACGGCCGCGCTCCATCAGGACGACGCCCAGATTGTTGACAGCCGGCACGAAGGTGGGGTCGAGCTCGATGGCGCGGCGCAGCAGCTGTTCGGCCTGGTTCAGCCGCCCGAGCCGCAGGTTGGCGGAACCGAGCGCCGAGAGCACGTCGGCCGTCATGCCCTGCTCGGACGCGGCGCGGAGATAGGCCCGCAGCGCGAGCTCGCTCTCTCCCGCGGCCAAGAGCCTGTGCCCCACCAGCAGCCCGTCGATCCCGTTCCGGCCGGGATCGACCCCGAAGGGCGCGTTGCGTTCCGAGGCCTGCCGCGACAGCGCATCCGGTCCGCCGCAGGCGGCAAGCGTCGCGCAGAGGAGGAGGAAGACAAGGCCCCGGGTCACGTCGTCTCACTGTCCGCCCAGCTGAGTGGCGATGCCATAGACCGAGGGGCCGATCAGGATCAGCATCAACGGCGGCACGGTCAGAAGCATTGTGCCGAGCGTCAGCTTCGTGGGCAAGGTGTTTGCCTTCTCCTCTGCCCGCATCACACGTTTGTCGCGCATTTCGGAGGAGTAGACGCGGAGCGCCTCGGCGATCGAGGTGCCGAACGTGGCCGACTGGATGAGGGTCGTCACGAAGGAGGAAACGTCGGGAATGCCCACGCGCTCGGACATGTCCTTCAGCACGGCCACGCGCTCCTTCCCGGCCTTGACCTCGTGGGCCACGATCTCGAACTCTTCGGCAAGCGCCGGATAGCCCGCCGCGGATTCTCGGGCCACGCGCAGGATCGACTGATCGAGCGACTGGCCCGCCTCGACGCAGACCAGCATCATGTCGAGCGCATCGGGAAAGCCCGACACGATCTGGTCGTACCGCTCCTGCGCGCGGCGCTTGATCCAGTAGACTGGGAGGTAGTAGCCGATGGCCCCGGGCAGGATCGTGTAGAGCACCATCTGCTGCATGGTGAGCGGTGCCGCGGCCGAGGCGACCATCGCATAGAGGAGACCGGCTGCCAGAAACCCCACCCCCAGCGCGAACTGGGCCGCGTGGAACGCGCGCACGGCGCCCTTCGAGCGGTAGCCGGCGCGCATCATCTTGAGACGCGAGGCCGACATCTCTTCGGCAGTCTTGGGCTCCAGGAGATTGGCGAACCGGTCGAGCTTCTCGCTGCCCGACGCGCGGCGCAGCGCCTGTCCCTTCTGAACCGGCGCCGCCACCGCCGCCGTGCGCTGGGCGCGGATCCGGTCGAACGGCTCCACCCGCTTTTTCAGCATCACGGGCAGGGTGAGCGCGATGAGCAGGATCCCGAGCGACCCCACGGCGATGAGGGGGCCGAGCGGACCCAGCCGGTCGGTCAGGTAGGTCTCGAGCAGGGAGAGGAGTTCCATGGGTCAGACCTTGATGTTGACCATGATCTTCATGAAGATGACGTTCGCGATCAGGAACGCCCCCACGACGAGTGCCGCCGGAATGAAGAGCGGTGTCTCCTTCACCCCGTCGTAATAGTCGGGCTTCAGGATCGAGATCGCGACCAGCGCCACGATGGGGAAGGCCGACAGGAAGGTGCCGGACCATTTCGCCTCGGCCGTGATCGCCTTGACCCTGCGGAAAAGCTTGAAGCGCGAGCGGATCACCTTGGCCAGCCCTTCGAGGATCTCGGCGAGGTTGCCGCCCGACTGCTGCTGGATGGTCACGGCTACGGCGAGGAAGCGGAGGTCCTGGCTCTCCATCCGCTCGGCGAAGGCGCGGATGCATTCGGCCACGTCGCGCCCGTAGGCCGCCTCGTCCGCAATCACGCCGAACTCGGTGCCGAGCGGGTCGGGCACCTCCTTGGCGACGATCTGGATGGCCGAGGAGAAGGGATGGCCCACCCGGAGCGAGCGCACCATCAGCTCGACCGCGTCGGGCAGCTGCTCCTCGATCAGCGCCATGCGTTTCTTGGCCTTGCCGTTGACCCAGACATAGACCGCGCCCACTCCCATCACGACCGCGACCGCCCCGCGCACGAGGGGTGCCGCGCTGGTGCCGATGGTGAGGCCGAGGTAGGCCACGGCCGACAGGAGCACCATGATCCCGACCAGAGCCTTGGGCGAGAAGGCGATGTTGGCCTTCTGCGCCTTCGAGGCGAGGATCGCATAGAGCGGGATCCCCCGCGCGTTCATGTGCTGGCTCATCTCCTTGCGGAGCTGTTCCAGCACCTGCTCGCGGTTCTGGTTCTTCTCGAGCAGCGCGAGGCGGCGGCTGACGCGCGAGTTGAGGCTGATCGTCTTGCCGAAGACGGTCAGATAGATCCCCTCGACCAGCAGCAGCACCGCGACGAAGATCAGGATATAGATGATGGGTGCCGCGCTCAGCTGCATGGGGCCCTCAGGGAATGGGGTCGTAGATGGTGGCGGGCAGGATGTAGCCCCACTGGCGGAAGCGGTCGGAATAGTGCGAGCGCACGCCCGTCGCGTTGAACCGGCCGATGATCTTGCCCGACGGCTCGACCCCCAGCCGCTCGTAGCGGAAGATCTCCTGCATCGAGATGACGTCGCCCTCCATCCCGGTGATCTCGGTGATCGAGACCATCCGGCGCGAGCCGTCCTGCAGGCGGCTGGCCTGCACGATCAGGTTGACGGCCGAGGCGATCTGCGCGCGCACCGCCTTGATCGGCATCTCGATCCCGGCCATCGCCACCATGTTCTCGAGCCGGCTGATCCCGTCGCGCGCGGAGTTGGCGTGGATCGTGGTCATGGAGCCGTCGTGGCCGGTGTTCATCGCCTGCAGCATGTCGATGACCTCCTCGCCGCGGGTCTCGCCCACGATGATCCGGTCGGGCCGCATCCGGAGCGCGTTCCTCAGACAGTCGCGCTGCGTCACCGCGCCCTTGCCCTCGACGTTCGGGGGCCGGCTCTCCATCCGGCCGACATGGGCCTGCTGCAGCTGAAGCTCGGCCGTGTCCTCGATGGTCAGGATCCGCTCGGAATTGTCGATGAAGGACGACAGCGCGTTCAGCGTCGTGGTCTTGCCCGAGCCGGTGCCGCCCGAGACGATGATGTTGAGCCGCGTGGCCACGGCGGCCTGAAGGTAGGCCGCCATCTCCTCGGTGAAGGCGCCGAAGCGCACGAGGTCGGCGATGCCGAGCTTGTCCTTCTTGAACTTCCGGATCGAGACGAGCGAGCCGTCGACCGCGATGGGCGGCACCATGGCGTTGAAGCGCGACCCGTCGGCCAGACGCGCGTCGACGTAAGGGGTCGATTCGTCCACCCGCCGGCCCACCGCCGAGACGATCTTGTCGATGATCCGCAGCAGGTGGCGCTCGTCCTTGAAGGTCGTGTCGGTCAGCTCGAGCTTGCCGCTGCGTTCGACGAAGATCCGGTAGGGGCCATTCACGAGGATGTCGTTGATCGTCTCGTCCTTCAGGAGCGGTTCGAGCGGGCCGAGGCCCATCACCTCGTCGTAAAGCTCCTGGTTGAGGATCGCGCGTTCGTCCTTGTTCAGGACGACGCTCATCTCCTCGAGCGCCTCGCCGCAGATGGCCGCGATCTCGCTCCGCAGGCTCGATTCCGAGGCGGTTTCGAGGGCGGCGAGGTTGAGGTCGTCGAGCAGCCGGCGGTGCAGCTCGACCTTGAGCTCCATCAGCCGTTCCTTGCGCTTCTTCTCCTTGTCGCTGGCAATCGCCTCGGCGCCCGTGCGCGGCGCCGCAGGCCCCGGGCGGGGCGGGGCCGCGGGCTTGGCCGGCGCAGGCGCGACGGGGGCCGTGACCGAGGGCGTCGCCGCCCCCACCGCCGCCGAGGGCGCGGGCTTGGGCCCGTCGGGCGACTTGCGATAACGCGAGAACATTCAGGGCACCTTCCGCAACATCAGGTCTTGGCCGCTTCCACCGCGCGGCTGTGGTCGTAGAGCGACTTGGCGAGCTTCTGCAGTTCGCGCCGCAGCGGGTTCTTGGCAGCGGATTCCGACAGAGGCAGGCCGTGGTCGTTGGCCTGCGTGACGGCCACGCCGCCATCGGGCAGCTGAAGCTCGAACTCGATATCGAGGCTTTCGGCCATGCGCTTGACCCGGCCTCTGGCCGAGAGATCGGTGAAGCGCGGTGCCCGGTTCAGGACGAAGCGCAGCTTGTCGTGCGGCAGGCTTTCCGCCTTCAGCGCCCGCACGAGCCTGAGCACGTTCTGCGCCGAGCGGAGGTCGAGCTCCATCATCGCGAAATAGGCCTGCGACCGGGTGAGCACCGCCTCGGTCCAGGAGACGACGGTCGTCGGCATGTCCAGCACCACGAAGTCGAAGTTGGCCTGCGCCATGTCGAGCAGCCGGCCGATGTCCTCGGCCGTCATTATGTCGAGCGGGAGCATGTCGGGCGGCGCGGTGAAGACATGCAGCCGGTCGTTGAAGGTGAGCATGGCCTGCAGGAACCCGTCGCTGTCGGCCGCTTCGGTGTCCGACAGGATGTCGAACACGGACTCGCGCCGCGGCAGGTCGAGGTAGGTCGAGACCGCGCCGAACTGGAGATCGAGATCGATCAGGCAGACGCGGGGCCCCTCGGTCCTGGCCACGGTGGCCAGTTCCCAGGCAAGGTTGCAGGCGAAGGTCGAGGCGCCGACCCCGCCGGCCATCCCGTGCACGGGCAGCACGATGGCATCGCGGTCGCCCCGGGCCTTGAAGGCCGGCGCATGGGGCAGGCCGGGCGAGGCGGGCGGCGTATGGTCGGCCTCGGCGGGCGGCGGAGGCGCCTTGCGGATGCGGTCGATCGCTTCGTGCAGCGCGCCCTCGGGAAGGGGATAGGGCACGAAATCGTCGGCCCCGAGCCGCAGAAGCTGATGCAGCGCGATCGGGCTCACCTGGTTGGCGATGAGGATGACCTTGATCGCCTTTTCCTTGGCGGTGCGAATGATGTCCGTGAGCCGCGCCAGATCGCCTTCGTCCTCGCCATCGACCGCAAGCGCCACGAATTCCAGCGTGCGCGCCTCGGGCTGGCGGAGGAACAGCCCCGCATCCTCGAAGCAGAGATCGCCCCAGCTCTCGCCGAGTTCGCTCTCCATGTCGTTGATGAGGATCTCGAAGTTCTGGACGTCCCTCGAGATCGTGCAGGCCACGATCGGTGCGGGTTCCGGTTGAAGCGTGGCCAAGCTGCTCATCCCAACAAGTCCTTCCCCCTGGCGGGGCCGCAAGGGGCCTCGGTCGAACGCCGACCTCGGACCCGAAGGGGCCCTGAACGCCCAAAGCTGCGGCAACCGCCGACCAGCCGCGTCCGGCCAGCCCGACTGTTTCCGTTGCGCACAAGGTGCTGCGCAATGGTGGCAGGATTTGGGCTAAAAATACGTTATTGTTTGATTTGCCGGCGCGGCTGCAGCGCCGCCGCCCGCGGTCCTGCGAAGCCCCGGCCGGGCGCGTGAGATGCCATGGCCTCTCCGGCAGGTCCGCCGAGGCCCCAAGACACACCGCCCCTTCCGGCGCAAGCCCCGGAAGTCGCAGGAGAAAGCATCAGCCTTCCGGCGCCACCTGCGTCGCGATCACCCGGTTCCTCGGATGCTCCCGGGTGGCGCCCGCGACATATTCGCGGAAGACCACGGCGGCATATTTGCCGTTCATCTGGCCCCCGCGTCCCGTGACGAAGCCCGACACTTCGGTGACGGTGCGGCGGTTGCGCTCCTCGGGCGCCGCGACGGGAATCACCGGCCTTGTTTCCCCGTAGGAAACAAGCGCCTCGAGACGGGCCGGGCTGATGCCCTGCGAGGCCAGATAGGCCACCACCGCCTTCGCCCGGCGCAGCCCCAGCCGCTTGTTGTAGGCCTCGGAGCCGACGAGGTCGGTGTGGCCATAGACCCGGAAGCGCACCTCGGGGAATTGCCGGATCCAGTCCGCCTGCCGGCGCAGCGTGGCCTGCGCCTCCGGCGTCAGGGCGGCGCTGTCGAAGGGGAAGGTGATCGTCGGATCGACCTCGGAAGCGAACCGCTGCCCCAGGGCCTGCGTCGCGCTCACCGCCCCCATCTGCAAGAGCGAGTTGTTCATCGTGGCATTGCCGAAGGTGCCGTCGTTGATCTCGGTCGAGACCGGCCGGTCGCCGCAGGCCGCGAGCGCGAGAGCCAGCGGCAGGGCGAGGAGGGGGGCACAACGCATCCGCATCGGGGTCACTCCATCACATAGCCGTAGGAGCCGCTGAAATCCTGCCGGGCGACTTCGGCCGCTGCCCCCCGGCCGGTGACGCGGCCGAACAGGAAGAGATCCTTTTCGGACGGCAGTTTCACCCGGTCGGTGGGCAGCGCCAGCGCCTCGCCCCGGGTGGGGGTCACGAGATGCGGCGTGACGATGATGACGAGCTCGCTCTGCGAGCGCTGGTATTCGGCGCTGCGGAAGAGGGCGCCGAGGATCGGGATGTCGCCCAGCCACGGCACCTGGCCGTTGAGGTTGCGGAAGTCGTCCTGCAGGAGGCCCGCGATGGCGAAGCTTTCGCCGTCGCGCATCTCGACGGTCGTCGAGGTCTCGCGCCGCTTGAAGGCGTTGATGGTGAAGCCCGAACTTTCCAGCGTCACGGTATTGTCGATCGAGGAGACGGCGGCATTGATCATCAGGTTGATCTGGTTGCCGTCCACCACGACCGGGGTGAAGTTCAGCTCGACGCCGAAGGGCTTGTATTCGATCGAGATCTTCTCGTCGCCGCTGGCCACCGGGATCGGATATTCGCCGCCGGCGAGAAACTTCGCCTCCTGCCCCGAGAGGGCGGTGAGGTTCGGCTCGGCCAGCGTCCGCACGACCCCCTTCGATTCGAGTGCCTCGAGCAGCACCTGAAACTCGAGCGCGCCGACCGAGAAGCCGAGGCTCAGGGCGCCATTGCCTGAGGTGGCGATCGAAGCTCCCGACGGCGGAATGCCGTTCTGCAGCAGCGTCCCCGTGCCGCCGATCACCGAGCCCGATCCATTGCGGGCGTAGATCGACGAGCCGAGGCTCTTGGCGACCGAGCGCTGCATCTCGGCGAAGCGGACCTTCAGCATGACCTGCTGCGTGCCGCCGACGCTCATCAGGTTGGACACGCGGTCGGGCGCGTAGCGGCTGGCGAGATCGAGCGCGCGATCAAGCTTGGCCGTACTGGTGACGGTGCCGGACAGAACGATCCCGTCGTTGGCGGTGCGGACTTCGATATTCTCGCCGGGCAGGATCTGGCGCAGCCGCTCCTTGAACTCGGCCACGTCGGGCGTGACATGCACGTCCACGTTCGAGATCAGCCGCCCGTCGGCCCCGAGAAGCGTGAGCGTGGTGCGGCCGGGCGCCTTGCCGAGGACATAGATCGAGGTCTCGGACAGGGTGGAGATGTCGGCGATGCCGGGATTGGCGATGGAGAGCTCGGCGAAGGGCCGGTCACTTTCCACCACGACCGCGCGGTTCATCGGCACATTGAGCGCCCCCGAGGCCGAGCCCTCCATGACGCGCAGGGTCTGCGCCGCCGCGGGCGTGAGCGCCATGCCCGCCGCGAGCGCGAGGACCGCCAGCCCGGCCCGGAATATGTCCTTCGTGCTCATCTGCCCTGCCTCTCATGTCCGCCTCGGTGCAGGTCTTGATCGCCCGCTCTGGGGCGAGGATGCCGTATCCCCGAAAACGACGCAATGTTCAGGGGGTTGCAGGCCGGAGTGTATGTTGACAACCGGCAACACCGAAGGCGCGGGTTCCCGGCGCGCAAAGCCGCTGCCCGGCGCACGGGAGCGGCTTGCCGTGGGATGCACCCGGCTGCGATACCTGCGGCAGAGACCTGCCCGCGGCTGCGCGGGGCGACCGTCAGTTGGTGCAGGGAATGCTCTCCATGACCTCGGCCCCGCGCCGGGTGCGCACGATGCAGGCCGGCTTTTCCTCGACTTCCACGACCTTGTCGGGCTCGCCGATCAGGTTTCGGGTGTCGACGGGGGTCGCCGTCGCCTCGGTCGTGTCGTCGCGTCCGACGAGCGACAGCGAGAGCCGACCGGTCGCCTGCGCCTGCGCGAGCCGCGCCACCTGCTGCGGAGACACTTCCACGGTGACGGTGCGCGCGATGATGGCCGAGGTGGCCAGATCGGCATTGGCGGTCTGGTCGACCGCGACGATGGGAATGGTCTTCTCGATCAGCCGCGTGGTCTCGCCGCTGCTGGCGGAGCCCGTCCAGTAGACATCGACCCGGTCGCCGGGCTGCAGGAAGCCGGAGACGCCCGAGGCCACGTCGACCTTGATCGCGAAGGCGCGCATTCCGCTCGCCAGCCGGATGCCTGCCTCGATGCCGGGCGCGGTCACCTTGACGCCCAGCACCGGCTCGAACTTCTCCATCTGGCGCAGGACGTAGCGTGGCTTCGCCGGGTCGGGGAAGAGATCGCTTTCCTTCTGGAAGATCGTCTCGGGCAGGGCGTTCGCGGGCCACATGATGGTGCGGACATCCGCGCGGGTGAGGGGGGCGCCGTAATTGAGCGGCTTGTTCGTCACGAAAACCTCGACCATGGGGCCGAGCTTCTTGCGTGCGGCACGCTCCTTCTCGAGCGCGATCTGCGTCTGGCTGATATAGCCCTGCGCCATGTAGACGGCGAAGCCCGCAAGGGCGATGCCGATCAGGAGGACGAAGGCGAAGACGAGACGCATGAGCTTGTTCCGGGGTCAAGGCTATTTGAGGCGGGAACCTGCGAGAGCAACGGGCACGCGAAAACGATCTTATGGGGCGGAAAGACTGGTCACGATTTCGACCAGCCGGGCGGCAAGAGCCTGAGCGACCCCGGATGAGGAGGTGTAGGCCGGGATGGTCACCAGGAGGCACAAGCCAATGATGGCGGCCGTCAGCACGATCCAGTCGACCGTCACCGCGCCGTCTTCCGCTCTGACAAACGCGTTCCACAGATCAAGTGGCCGTCGGACCATGTGCAAAGCCCTCCATGCTCTCATGACCCATCGGGCCAGTGTAAATGCGCGGCGCCTGTAGAGCTGCCGCGCACTCGCTGACTTGTCCACTGACATGCGCATCCGCGCCGTCTGCCCAGCGCACCCAAGGACGCGCCACGTCAGGTTATGGATGAGGGGCGGTTTCCGGCGTCGAAGGGATAAAGACGATTACGGATTGGTCGGATCAGTTTCCGTGTCAGCGCCATTACCCGCGGCTTGCGTCATCGTGGCGTCGAGGTCTTCAACGAGGGTGTTTGCCGCGTTGGTCAGGCCGCCCGACACCGCGCCCACGACGAGAATGCCGAGGCCCACGATGGCGGCGGTGAGCACGACCCAGTCGACGGTGACGGCGCCGTCTTCGTCGTTCCGGAAGGTCTTGAAGATGTTCAGCAGTTTCATGGCAGCAGCCCTTGCTTGAATGAACCCTATCGCCGGAGGGGCGGGGTGGTCTTTCCGGGTGGTCCGGTCCGAGCTCCGCTTCGGCATGGACCGACTAAGCCCTTCGAATGTGGCGGCACTTTGGTGCCGGATGGGTTTTTTGGCGAAGGAAAGGAGGGGGGAGGACGTCCTTCCGTATCGGCTTCCGCTCGAAAGAAGGGGGGCGGCGTCCGGCGCGCAGCTCCGGGACTGTGGGAAATGGGTCCTAGTTCCGGCAAATCTCCCGCGGCCCGGCCGCGAACCGTCGCTCCGCAGGCGGGCACCGCCTAGGCTCGCCGGAAAACAAGGGCAAGCGGGCAGCTTTCCGATGCGGACCTGGACAGGCGTGTTGATCCTCGCCCTGGCATGCGCGCCGGGGATCGCCGTGGCCGAGCCCGGCCCCGGCAAGGACTTCACCTTCCGCCGGGTGAAGCCTCCGGGCAGCGGCGCGGGCAAGCGCATCACCGTCCAGATCGATCCGGCCGAACAGGCGCGCTGGCTCGCGGCGCTGCCGAAGGTCGAGCCGAGGAAGCCCGACGCCCCGGACCCTGCCGTTCCGGCCCCCGCGGTGCCTGCCCTGCCCGGAGCGCTCTGGCCCGAGCCGGGGCCTGCGCCGCAGGGCGCCTCCTACGGATGGTTCTGGGAGAGGGTGCCGGTGGCGCTCGCCGCCGTGCAGGGGCGCTTTCCGCTGGCGCTTGCGAGCCTCTCGCAGGGGCCGAACGGGGCCGCGGTGCGCGCGCCGCGGATGCAGCATCTGCAGCAGATCGCCGAACGCCATGGGCTCGAGATCCTGAAGGCGACGCTCGGCACCCGCGTCTCGCCTGCGCTGGTTCTCGCCGTCATCGGTATCGAGAGCGGAGGTCGGGTCGATGCGGTGAGCACGGCCGGCGCGCGGGGGCTGATGCAGCTCATTCCCGCCACCGCGCAGCGATTCGGCGTGACGGACGTGCTCGACCCGGCCCAGAACATCCGCGGCGGCGTGGCCTATCTCGACTGGCTGATGGGCGAGTTCGGAGGCGATCCGCTGATGGTGCTCGCCGCCTACAACGCGGGCGAGGGGGCGGTGAAGGCCAACGGCGGCGTGCCGCCCTATGCCGAGACCCGCGATTATGTGCCGAAGGTGCTCGCCGCCTGGCAGGTCGCGCAGGGGCTCTGCCTCACGCCGCCCGAGCTGGTCTCGGATCCGTGCGTCTTCCGCATCCTCTCGGCCGGGCTCTGAGGATCGGAGCGGAAGCGCAGGCCCCGTGCCGGTCGCGAAGGCCGCCGGCGAAAGCGCTTCATACGGCGAAGACGTCCGCCCATTCCGGGTGGCGCTGGCGCTGCGCATTCACGAAGGGGCAGAGCGGCACGATCGTGAAGCCCTCGGCGCGGGCATCGGCGACGAGACGCTCGACCAGCGCCCGCCCGGCGCCGGTTCCGCGGAAGCTGTCGGGAACGCCGGTGTGGTCGGCGATGATCCGTGTGGGCGAGAGGACGGACCAGGTGAGTTCCGCCTCCTCGCCGCCGCGGCGGATCACATAGCGGCCCCTGGCGGGGCCGCTCTCGCGCTCGATGACGAACTCAGTCAACGATCGTGGCCTCGGTCGCGGCCCGCAGCTCGGCCTCGGTCACGCCCTCGGCGCATTCCACGATCCGGAGACCGCCCGGAACGACATCGAGCACGCCGAGGTTGGTCACGATGCGGTTGACGACGCCCTGACCGGTCAGCGGCAGGGTGCAGTGCTTCAGCACCTTCGATTCGCCGTGCTTCGAGGTGTGGTCCATCACCACCACCACGCGCTGCACGCCCGCCACGAGGTCCATCGCCCCGCCCATCCCCTTCACGAGCTTGCCCGGGATCATCCAGTTCGCCAGATCGCCGTTCTCGGCCACCTCCATCGCGCCGAGGATCGCCATGGCGATCTTGCCGCCGCGGATCATGGCGAAGCTCTGGGCACTGTCGAAATAGGCGGTCTTGGGCAGTTCGGTGATCGTCTGCTTGCCCGCGTTGATGAGGTCCGCATCCTCCTCGCCCTCGAAGGGGAAGGGACCCATGCCGAGCATGCCGTTCTCGGATTGCAGCGTCACCTCGATCCCCTCGGGGATGTAGTTGGCCACCAGCGTCGGGATGCCGATCCCGAGGTTGACATACCAGCCGTCCTGAAGCTCCTGCGCGGCGCGTGCCGCCATCTGGTTGCGATCCCAGGCCATGTCTGTCTCTCCCCCTCAGGCGCGCTTGCGGACGGTGCGCTGTTCGATGCGTTTCTCGTGCGTGCCCTGGATCAGGCGATGCACATAGATCCCCGGCAGGTGGATCGAGTCCGGCTCGAGGCTGCCCAGCGGCACGATCTCCTCGACCTCGGCCACGCAGACCTTGCCGCAGGTGGCGGCCGGCGGGTTGAAGTTGCGCGCGGTCTTGCGGAAGACGAGGTTGCCCGAAGGGTCCGCCTTCCAGGCCTTGACGATCGAGAGATCCGCCACGATCCCGCGCTCGAGGATGTAGGTCTCGCCGTCGAACTCCTTGTGCTCCTTGCCCTCGGCGATCACGGTGCCCACGCCCGTCCTGGTGTAGAAGCCCGGGATGCCCGCGCCGCCCGCCCGCATCCGCTCGGCCAGCGTCCCCTGCGGATTGAATTCGAGCTCCAGCTCGCCCGAGAGATACTGCCGCATGAATTCGGCATTCTCGCCCACATAGGAAGAGATCATCTTCCGGACCTGGCGCGACTCGAGGAGGACGCCCAGACCGAAGCCGTCGACGCCTGCGTTGTTCGAGGCGACGGTGAGGTCCCTGGTGCCCGCCTCGCGGATTGCCCGGATCAGCAGTTCGGGGATGCCGCAGAGACCGAAGCCACCGGCCGCGATCAGCATCCCGTCGAACAGCAGCCCGTCCAGCGCGGCGGCCGCGCTGTCATAGACCTTCTTCATGGAGACCTCCCGAAATTCCTCGGGGGAATTTGTGGCCGAGCCTCCGCAGCCTGTCAATCGCCGCGCCGCGGCGTCAGGCCGCGGATCGGGCTCTTCCGGCGCCGTCCGGTCCCCCGCGACGGATCGGCCGGCGGGCGGGGCGCCCCACTTTTCCCTTGCCGGTTCCGGGTGCGCGTCCTATCCGGCACTCGGGGCGGGCATGGCGGAAGTGGTAGACGCAAGGGTCTTAAACACCCTGTCCTCTGGAGTGCCGGTTCGATCCCGGCTGCCCGCACCAGCGCCCGAGCCGCCGTAGCGGCCCCGGTGCGGATCCGGAAGAGTGGTGGAGGGCAGGGGCGTCCCCGAGTCCGGAAAAGAATGCGGTCGGGCGCTGCTGCCCGCTCGCGATCCCGCGATGAAGCGAGAGGCTGCGCCCCTGCGTCGGCGCCGGGCCGAGGTCCGGATGCACGAACGGGCTGGGCCTCACCTTGCGCAACAGGGCTGGCACGGAGGGGAAAGCGTCGTTTGCGCGGTGGCGGTTCTCGGCGATAGTCCTCGTGTGAGGATCGATGGATAGACAAGTCCCCCATAGGCTGACTGTGCCGCTGAACGCCCTGCGCGCCTTCGAGGCCGTAGCGCGCCATCTCTCGATCAAGGAGGCGGCGCTGGAACTTGGCGTCACGCCGTCGGCCGTCAGCCACCAGCTTCGCGGGCTCGAGGAGGCGCTCGGCCTGACCCTGCTGCGGCGGGTCGGTCCGGCGCTGGAACTGACCGAGGCCGGAGCGAGACTGGCGCCGGATCTGAGCGAGGGCTTCTCCCGGATCAGCGCAGCGGTCGGCGGGCTCCGGCAGGATCGGAGCGCGGGCCCCCTGCGCCTGTCGATGTTGCCGACCTTCGCCGCCCACTGGTTCTCGCCCCGGCTGACGCGCTATCCGTTCGAGCGGAACGGGTTCGATCTGCTGATCTCCACGACGCAGGAGGCGGTGGACCTTTCGGCCGGGGTGGCCGATGCAGCGGTGCGGCACGGGCAGGGCCGCTGGGAGGGCTTGCAGGCGGATCTGCTGTTCGACGAAACCGTGAGCCTGTTCGGCGCGCCGCCCCTGGGCAGGCATGATCCGGACGACATGCGGGCGCAGATCGCGCGCCGGACCCTGTTCCTCTCGCAGCATCGGAAAGAGAATTACGCGCGATGGAATGCGACCCTGCCGGGCGGGCCGATCCGGCCCGCGGCGGTGATGATGGTCGATTCCGCGGGGCTCGCCCTGCGCGCGGCCATGGACGGGGCAGGGGTGGCACTGGCCGGCGTCGAAATCGCCGCCTTCGATGTGAGGGCCGGGCGGCTGGCGCAGCTCTTTGCGCACCGGGCGCCGACGGGCGGAGGCTACTTCCTCGTCTATCCCGACGCGCTGGCCCGGGACCGCCGCGTGCGCAACCTGAGCCGCTGGATGGTCGAGGCCTCGGCCGGGGAAAGGGCCCTCGCGCAGAGCGGGTGAAGCCGCTGCGGTCGATATCCGGGATCTTCAGGCAGCGGATCGTGCGGCAGGGGGCTGGCGCAGGACCCTCGGGCATCTCGCGGCGCCGGGTCAGGTCCGTGGGCCTCTGCTGGCGGCGCCTCATGGATCGGCCCGTGCCCTAGCGCTTCTCGACGGAGGCAGCAGGCCGCCGGTTTCGCGCAGATGGTCCTTCGTCAGCACAGCGGCTCAGGTCGATCCGGAAACTGTCCCAGGGCGCAGGGTCGGCGATCGACCGATACAGGTGGATTGCTGTCGCATTGTCCTGCGGCACGAGCCAGCGCAGATGGGTCCAGCCGCGCGCGGTGCCGATCTCGGTCAGCTGGCGGATCAGGGCGCGGGCGAGGCCGCTTCCGCGGGCCTCGGGCATGACGAAGAGGTCGTCGAGCTGACCGGCGCGGCCTCCCGAGATGATTTCGGGCAGCTCGAAGGCGAGGGCGAAGCCGGCCAGCGCGCCGCCGCAGTCCGCCCCGAGAAGCAGCAGATCGGGCGCGCGGAGGGCGCGCTCGATCAGCGCCGCGGCCTGGCCCGGCGTCGTCGCCTCGGCCGGTCCGCTCATGGCCCTCCGATAAGCCGTCGCCAGATCGGCAAGGCGCGGAGCGTCTGCGGCGGAGAGCGCCCGGATCGTCGGAACGCTCACCATCCGCCGGTCCTGATCCACTCTGCCATCATCTCCATGCGATCCCAGCCCCAGAAGGGCTCGTCATCGACGAGGAAGAAGGGAGAGCCGAAAATGCCCCGTGCCACCGCGTCTTCGCCGATCTTCCGGACTGTCTCTTTCAGCGCAGGGTCGGCGATGCCGGCCAGAAGGGCCTCGGGCTCAAGGCCGACCTCCGGGCCGAGGCGCGAGACGGCTTCGGGCGAGGCGGTGTCGAGACGGTCGCTGAAATACAGGTCGAAGACCCTCTGCGCGAAGGCGGTCGCCGCGTCCGGGCTCTGGGCCTCGATCCAGTAGAAGGCGCGCGTCGCCGCCAGAGCGACATGCGGATGGTCGGCGGGCGGGCGGAAGGTCAGGCCCCGTTGCCGCGCGATCCGGGCCCAGTCGCGCTGCGCATAGTCGCGTTTCAGCGGCGTCGACGACAGTCCGCGAGCCCCCGTCACGCTGAAGGCGGCGCCCAGCATGTAGGGCCGCCAGAGCACGGTCCGGCCCAGCTCTGCCGCAAGGGCCTCGATCCGCTGCGCCGCGAAGAAGGCGTAACCGGACGAGAAGTCGAACCAGAATTCGATAGGGTTCATGTCTCCTCGCCCTCCCAGTAATCGACCGCATCCGTGGTGCGGAAGGAGGCGGCGACCCGCCGCTTTGCCTTGTCGCCTCCGGGCGCGGCTCCCGCGAAGACGGTCAGCTTGCCGCTGTCGGGATAGGTCATCACCTCCGGCTCGCGCATGGTGCTGACCGCGACATAGCGCAGAGGGTCAGGGCCTGTTGCGATCAGCTGATGGGCCGTCTCGGCCCCGCCCGCGGGGCAGACGGCCACCATGCCGGCGGCGACCGGATACCGGTCGAGGCCGAACCGCAGCTCGCCATTGCCCGAGAGAATGACGAACAGCTCGTCATTGGCGTGATGGGCATGGAACGGCCAGGCCGCCTTGCCCGGCGGTACCTCCACCAACCGCGCACCCAGATGCGCAGCGCCGAACGGGGCGGCAATGGCCGCCATGGCGGCATGAAAGCGGGTTCCATGGCTCTGCGGCGACAGCTTCAGATCGTCGAGGGTAACGACGGGGCTGCGGGGCATGCGATCTTGGGTCATTCGGGACCTCCTGACGGAAGAGAGCGCCATTCCGCGCGGTCGCGCAATTGAATTGGTTTCAGGTGAGGCGGTGCAAAGCTCATTTGAAGCGCCGTCCCCTGCGCAGGAAGCTGCCCTCCCGGAGGAGGACCCGAGACGCATGTGGACATCTCCGCTTGACCGCTGGAGACCGGAAGCCGCGCCCTTGCGGCTGAAAGCCGAGAGATCCGCCTCGGCGATGCCCGACGAACGCTTCGAGGTGGCGGCCGAGGACGGCTATCCGATCAGAGGCGGGATCTGGCATGCCGATACCGGCCCTGTCGTCGTGATCCATGCCGCCACGGCGGTTCGGGCGCGCTATTACGCCCGGTTCGCCGCCTGGCTCTCCGGGCAGGGGGCGACGGTCCTGACCTTCGACTATCGCGGGATCGGCGAGTCCCGCTCCGTGCCGGTGAAGGATCTGCAGGCGGGATGGATCGACTGGGGTGCCCTCGATGCGGAGGCCGTGCTGGCCTATGCCGGCAGGCGCTGGCCGGATCGGCCGCTCCGCGCCGTGGGCCATTCGATCGGCGGCTTTGCCCTTGGGTTGGCACGCAGCGCGGCGCGGCTTGACCGGATCGTGACGGTGGGCGCGCAATTCGCCTACTGGCGCGATTACGACGCCCGCAGGCGGTGCGCCATGGTGCTCAGATGGCATCTCTTCATGCCCGCCGTGACGCGGCTCTTCGGCTATTTCCCCGGCGCCCGGCTTGGATGGCTCGAGGATGTGCCGCGCGGCGTGGTGCGCGACTGGAGCCGGATGGGGCCGCGGTTCGAGACGAGCGTCTGCTCCGATCTGGACCCGGCAGACCTCGCGGCGCGTCATGGCGCCACCCGGGCGCGGCTTCTGGCCATCGGGTTGACAGATGACCCGTTCTGCACCGAAGCTGCCGCGCAGCGATTGCTCGGCTACTATTCCGCGGCGGATCGGACCCATCTGCGGATCGCGCCGTCGGATATTGCGGTGCCCGAGATCGGGCATTTCGCCTTCTTCCACGCGCGTTTCGAACAGACGCTCTGGCCGCTGGCCGCCGCTTGGCTGCTCTCCGGTCGTCTGCCGGAGGAGGTGCCGGGGCGGATCGTCTCTCCGGCGGGCTGAGCGCAGGTTTCTTTCAGCAGGATCCCCATGAACGACCGACTTTTCGTCATCACCGGCGGCCCGGGATCGGGCAAGACGACGCTTCTGTCCGCGCTGGCGCGGCATGGCCTCGCAACGATGCCCGAAGCCGGGCGGGCGATCATTCAGGATCAGACCACGATCGGCGGACCGGGGTGGCACGGTCAGGACCGGCAACTTTTTGCAGAGCTCATGCTCGGATGGGAGATGCGCTCGTGGCACGAGGCGCAGGGCCTCCGCGGTCCGGTGATCTTCGACCGCGGTATTCCGGACTTGATCGGCTATCTTCAGCTCTACGAGGGCGAGGCGCCGGCGCATGTCCACGCGGCCGCCGAACTTTTCCGGTATCGCCCGACGGTGTTTCTGGCGCCGCCCTGGCCCGAGATCTTCGGGCAGGATGCGCAGCGCGGGCAGGATTTCGACGAGGCCGTTGCCACGGCAGAAGCGATGGAGCAGGCCTATGCCATGGCGGGATACGACCTTCTGCCGCTGCCTCTGACCACGGTCGAAGCGCGGGTCGAGTTCGTTCTGGAGGTTCTGGATCGGTCCGCCTGATGGGCCGCGTTGGCCAGTGCAGAAAGGCGACCGCGCGATGGGATCAGGGACGCGGCGGCTCAGCCTCGCCAGTCCCGAGCGCAAGCAGCGCGCGGCGGAACTCCGGCTCGCTCAGCACCACTTCGCCCGCGCCAAGCGCCTCGGCGTGGCGGAGGGCGCGGGCCGTGAGGGTCTGGGCGGTCTCGATGGCCCGGGGCAGGACAAGGCCCCGCCCGAGGCCCGCGACCACCAGCCCCGCGAAAAGATCGCCGGTGCCGGGAAGGGCGATGGTCAGGCGCTCGGTCGGGTGGCGGCTGAGCCCCTCGGGGCCCATGAGCACGGTTTCGAGCTGGCCGGGGCCGGTATCGTCGAGCACGCAGCCGGTGGCGATCAGATGCGCAGCTTCGGCGAGGGAAAGCGCCGCGCGGGCGGCCTGAAGATCGTCCAGCGTGCGGATCTGCCGGCCGGTGAGCCAGGCCAGCTCGAACGGGTTCGGCGTGGCGATGTCGGCCATGGGCAGCAGCCGGTCGCGCATCACGCCCGCAATGGCCTCGGGGACATAGAGCCCGGGGCCGGTGTCGCCCATCACCGGGTCGCAGATATAGCGCAGGCGCGGGTTTGCACCCTTCGCCTCGGCCACGAAATCCGCCACCATCTCGGCCACATCGAGCGAGCCGATATAGCCGGTGAGGATATAGTCCGCCCGCTCGGGCAGCCCGCGTTCGCGGGCGCCCTGCAGCAGATCCGAGAAGAACTCGGGCGGCAGGGCGCGACCGCGCAGGGTCGGGTAATCCGGGGTGTTCGAGAAGACCACGGTCGGGATCGCCGCCACCTCCAGCCCCGCCGCCTGCATCGGGAACAGGGCTGCGGAATTGCCCACATGGCCGAAGACCACCTGACTCTGGATCGAAATGACGAAAGGGGGGCGTGTCATGCGGTGCCGTCCAGCCTCTTGCTCCAGTCCTCGACCCGCCGGCTTTCCAGCCGCCGGACCGCATGGTTGCGCCAGCCCTCGGCCAGCACGTCGAGCGCGGCCATGCCTTCGAGCTCGGCAAGGTTCATCCGGTCGACATAGAGGGCGTGCCAGAGCCGTCGCAGGCTCCAGTCCGGTGCCGGCCGGTCGATCAGCTCCAGCCGGTCGCCGGGGGCGACGGTGCCGGGCTCGAGGACGCGGTAATACCATCCGGTGCGTCCGGTCAATTGCACGCGCCGCGCCATATCGGGCACGCCGAACCGGTGGTTGAGCTTCCAGCAGGGCTGGCGCCCCTGCGAAACCTGGATCAACGCCCCGCCCAGCCGGAAGGTATCGCCCACGGCGACCTCCGCTTCGGTGAGCCCGACGGTCGAGAGGTTCTCGCCGAACCCGCCGGGCGCGAGGAGCGCCGGAAGGTCTCCGAGCTCCGCGCGCCAGCTCGGGTAATGGTCCGACGGATAGTGATGCACGGCCTTCTCGGCGCCGCCATGCACCCGCCGGTCGGCCTGTTCGTCGCCCTCGAACCCCTCGCGGCCAAGCGTCAGCGGGCGGGTGACGGGTGTCTTGCCGATCCCGCTCAGAACGTCGCTGTCGGGCAGGGGCGCGGCGCGACCCGTCAGGAGGGTGAGGGGGGTCATGCGTCGCGCTCCCGCAGCCGATGCTCGGGTGTGGCCTGCCCGGCGATCCGCCGCACGGAGCCATCGGCTCTGGCCCCCCGCCGCAGGGCTTCTGGGGCAATCCGCGCCCGTTCTGCGCTCTGGCCCAACCGCCAGTGCTCGAAGTCCGGCAGCACAGTGGCCGGACTCGGGTCGACAGGGGCGGGCAGCGGGTCCACCGCCTTCATCCCGCGGAGCAGGTCGCCGGCACTCGGCAGAACCGGACCGAGGAAACGGGCATCTTCAAAGGCCGGGTGGCGCAGGATCGGGGCTGATGTCATCACGGTGGCCTTTCGCGTCTCTTGCCTCTTTGGCAATTCACTGGCCTGTCTGGAAGTGCCAGTATGAACGAATGAGATAGGCCGGTTTGGACATGCGCGAGCCTCTTGCCCTCGAGATCGACCCGGGCCACGGCGGCCCGCTGTTCCTCACCATCGCCGAGGCGATCACCCTCGACATCACCCGCGGGCGGCTGAGGCCCGGAGCGAGACTGCCCGGCACGCGCGCGCTGGCACGCGCGCTCGGGGTGCACCGCAACACGGTGGATGCCGCCTATCAGGAGTTGCTGACCCAGGGCTGGCTGCAGGCGGAACCCGCGCGGGGCACCTTCGTGGCGCAGGATCTGCCGCAGGGGATGCTGGTGCGCAGGCCCGCGCCCGCGCCGGTCGAGCCGGTCGCGATGCGCGCGGGGCTCGCCTTCTCCGACGGCGCGCCGGACCCCGAGCTGGTGCCCGACAAGGCGCTGGCGCGGGCCTTTCGCCGGGCGCTCCTGTCGCCCGCCTTCCGCGCCGGAGCGGATTACGGCGATGCCCGCGGCACCTCCTCGCTGCGGGAGGCGCTGGCAGCCTATCTCGCCTCGGACCGCGGCGTGGTCGCGGATCCTGCGCGGCTGCTGATCGCGCGGGGCAGCCAGATGGCGCTCTTCCTGGCCGCCCGGGCGGCGCTGGCGCCGGGCGAGGCGATCGCGGTCGAGGAGCCGGGCTATCCGCTGGCCTGGGAGGCGTTCCGCGCAGCGGGAGCGGAGGTGCGGGGCGTGCCGGTGGATGGCGGCGGACTCAGGATCGACGCGCTCGAGGCCGCGCTGTCCCGGGATCCGTGCCTCCGGGCGGTCTATGTCACGCCGCACCACCAGTATCCGACGACCGTCACCATGGGCGCCGCACGGCGGTTGCAGCTTCTGGAACTGGCAGAGCGCCACGGGCTCGCGCTGATCGAGGACGATTACGACCACGAATACCGTTTCGAGGGCCGCCCGGTGCTGCCGCTGGCCGCCCGCGCGCCCGAAGGCCTGCCGCTGATCTATGTGGGCTCGCTGTCGAAGCTGCTCTCGCCCGGTATCCGGCTGGGCTATGCGCTGGCGCCCGAGCGGCTGCTGACCCGCATGGCCGCGGCGCGCGCCGCCATCGACCGGCAGGGCGACGCGCCGCTCGAGGCGGCGCTGGCCGAGCTGATCCGCGACGGCGATCTGGGCCGCCATGCCCGCAAGGCGCGCAGGGTCTACCGCGCGCGGCGGGATCTGCTGGCGGAGCGTCTCACGGCGCAGCTGGCCGGGCGCGCCGCCTTCGATCTGCCGGCCGGGGGCCTCGCGCTGTGGCTGCGCTGCACGGGCGTCTCGGCCGAGACCTGGGCCGAAGCCGCAGGGCAGGCGGGGCTCGCCCTGCTGCCGGGCACGCGCTTCGCGCTGGAGAGCCCGGCGCCGCAGGCCTTCCGGCTGGGCTATGCGGCGCTGGACGAGGGGCAGATCGCCCGGGCGGTGGAGATCCTCGCCCGGAGCTTCCCCGGCTGACCTAGTCCGCCGCGACCGGGGGGCGGGCCCGCGCGGGGGCCACATGCAGGCCGAGCCGGCTCAGAAGGTCCCGATCCTTCCACGCCGCCGGATTGCCGGTGGTCAGCAACTGGTCGCCCACGAAGATCGAATTTGCGCCCGCGAGGAAACACAGCGCCTGCAGCTCGTCGCTCATCTCCGTGCGCCCGGCCGACAGCCGCACGACCGAGGCCGGCATCAGGATGCGGGCCAGCGCCACGATCCGCACCAGCGCGAAGGGATCGACCGCCTGCGCGCGGCCCTGCACCGGAACGCCCTCGATCTCGTTCCAGAGGTTCACCGGCACGCTGTCGGGATGCGCGGGGAGGGTCGCCAGCGTCACCAGCAAGGCGATGCGGTCTTCCTCGGCCTCTCCCATGCCGAGGATGCCGCCGCAGCAGACCTTGATGCCGCCCCTGCGGACCTGCTCGACGGTCTCGAGGCGATCCTCCATCGTCCGCGTGCTGGCGATCCGCGCGTAATAGGCGGGCGAGGTGTCGATGTTGTGGTTGTAGAAGTCGAGGCCCGCCGCCTTTAGCCGCGCGACCTGCCCGGGCGAGAGCATCCCCAGCGTCATGCAGGTCTCGAGCCCCAGATCGGCCACGCCCCGCACCATGTCGCAGAGCCTGTCCATGTCGCGGTCCTTGGGGCTGCGCCAGGCAGCCCCCATGCAGAAGCGCTGCGCGCCGGCGGCCTTGGCGCGCCTGGCGGCGGCCAGAACCTCCTCCGTCCCCATCAGTTTCGTGGCCTTCACCCCGGTGTCGTGATGGGCGGACTGCGAGCAATAGCCGCAATCCTCGGGGCAGCCGCCGGTCTTGATGCTCAGAAGGCTCGCGGTCTCGATCGCAGTGGGGTCGAAATGCGCACGGTGGAGCGTCTGGGCACGGTGCATCAGCTCGGGGAAGGGCAGGGCGTGGATCGCCCTCGCTTCCTCCAAGGTCCAGTCGGTCCTGAGGGCGGGGCGGATCATTGCCCGCGTCCCTTGAAGCGCGCGAGCGCGCCGACCAGCCCGGAGGCCAGGGCCAGCTTGACCAGATCGCCCAGGATGAAGGGCAGGAAGCCCGCCGCCAGCAGGGACGCGGCCGGCACGAAATGGGCAAGCCAGGCGAGGCCGGTGGCGTAGACTACGGTGAGCCCCGCAAGCATGGCCAGGAAGCGCACTATCGCCCCGCGCCCCTCCGCCAGCCAGCCGGCAAGGCCCGCGCCCAGCAGGTAGCCCGCAAGATAGCCTCCGGTCGGCCCGGCCATGTAGACAAGCCCGATGCCGCGCTCCGGCGTGCCCGAAAAGACCGGCATCCCCAGAGCGCCGGCCGCCAGATAGGTCGCCATCGCCGCGAACCCGAGCCTCGGGCCGAGCGCTGCGGCGAGGAAGAACACCGCGAGCGAATGCAGCGTCATCGGCACCGGCCAGAACGGGATCTGGATCTTGGCGCCGAGCGTGATCAGCGCCGCGCCGCCGAGCGCCAGTGCAAGGCCGCATCCGAGCGCTGCGGGACGGCCGATGGAAGGGGTGAGAAGCGCCAAGGGTTTGTCCTCCGGAGATAGGGTCGAATCTATCTATAATCAGGAGGGAGCCACGCTGCTCTGGCAACGTTAATTATAGATAATCAGTCGTGAATGTCGTAAGTTCCAGGCCTGTCTCCGTTATTTGCGGATGGCCTGCGCCGTCCGACCCAGCCGACATGGCGGGCGAGCGTGGAACAGGCGAGGTCGGTCTGCCCCTTGCGCAGCGCATCGAGGATCGCGCGGTGGTCGTGATCGGTGCGCGCCTCCCAGTCGCGCCGCCAGGCTGCGAAGAGAAATCGCGCGCTGGCCGCCTGCAGGTCGTCGATGGTCCGCAGCAGGCGGGGCATGCGGCAGGGAGACAGGATCAGCCGGTGGAAATGGCGGTTTGCCTCCTCCCACTCGCGGACCGTGCTGGCCGAGTCTCCGCGGCGCGTAATTTCTTCTGCCTGCAGCAGAATGGCGCGTGTCAGGTTGGGGGCGGCATGGCGCAGGGCGAGGCTCTCGAGGCTGGAGCGCATCTCGGCGACCTCGCGCAGCTCGGCCACGTCGAACTCGGTGACGCGGAAGCCGCGCCTCGGTTCGCTCTCGGCCAGCCCCCTGGTCTGCAGCTCGCGAAAGGCCTCGCGCACCGGCACATGGCTGGCGCCGAACTCGATGGCGACATGATCCTGCCTGAGCCGCGCGCCGGGCGGGATCTCGCCCGAGATGATGCGATCTGCAAGGATGCGGGCGATGCGGGCGGATTGAGTTTCTTCCGGGCTGTGCTGCATGATTTATAGATAATTGACGCGGAATGGCTTGTCGACGGCTGAGGCTGCCGCTCAACGTCTCCCATCACTGTTCGCCGACGTCAGGCGCTGGAGAGGCAACGCTCCGAAGGCATTTTCCCTACCGCGGCTTGACCCGCGCGGATCCGCTGGGCCCGCAGTGGGACAGCGGCGGGTCGGGTTGGGTCAGCTTCGCGCACCGATCTTTGCCGGCTCCGTCTCACGTTTCTTGAGCCCAGCGGCTGCGGCAGGGCGTCTGTCAAAGCTCTGCGTCTCATGATACGAGGTCCCTTCTCGCATCGCGCGCGCGGGGGATCTGCTGCCGGCTCCCTTAGGTTGGCGTACACCGAAGCGAGCCCATGATGACCTTCTGACATGGCGCATGGGACGCATCGGGTCCGATGGCGAGATCGGCGTGGATGGAACATGACGGACCGAAACGAGACGAAGGCGAGGGGAGTATAAGTGACTGAACTGAAGCAGCCTTCGTCAACGGCCTGCCGCCTGTCAGTGGCTCCGATGCTGGACTGGACCGACCGCCATTGCCGCTTTTTCCACCGGCTGATGACGCGGCGCGCCATGCTTTATACCGAGATGGTCACCGCGCCCGCCGTCATTCACGGGCCGCGCGACCGGCTTCTCGGGTTCTCCGAGGCGGAGCATCCCGTGGCGCTGCAGCTCGGCGGCTCCGATCCGGCGGAGCTTGCGCAGGCGGTCCGGCTGGCGGAACCCTATGGCTATGACGAGATCAACCTCAACGTGGGCTGCCCCTCCGACCGTGTGCAGTCCGGCTGCTTCGGGGCCGTGCTGATGGAGCGGCCCTCCCTCGTTGCCGACTGCGTGGCGGCCATGATCGCGGAAAGCCCGGTGCCCGTCACCGTCAAGTGCCGGATCGGCGTCGACGAGCAGGAGCCCTCCGAGGTGCTGCCCGCCTTCCTCGAGACCGTGGCCGCTGCCGGTGTGCGGCATTTCGTGATCCACGCCCGCAAGGCCTGGCTGCAGGGGCTGAGCCCACGGGAGAACCGCGAGATCCCGCCGCTCGATTACCCGCTGGTGATCGCCATGAAACGCCGTTTCCCCGAACTCACGATCTGTCTCAACGGCGGGGTGGGCAGCCTTACGCAGGCCGAGGCGCTGCTGGCGCAGGGGCTCGACGGCATCATGATCGGCCGTGCCGCCTATAACGAGCCCGAGCTGCTGCTCGAGGCCGACCGGCTCTGGGGCGAGGAGCCGCCGCGCGATCTCGCGGCGGTGCTGGCCGACATGCGCCCCTACATCTCGGCGCATCTCGAGGGCGGCGGACGGCTGCACCAGATCACCCGGCACATGCTCGGGCTCTTTGCCGGGCGGCCCGGTGCCCGCCACTGGCGGCGCATCCTCTCCGAGGGCGCCGCCCGGCCCGGGGCAGGGCTCGCGCTTTTCGACGAGGCGCTCGAGGCGGTGCAGCCGCGCGCGGCCTGACGTTTCCGAAGGGCGGGCCTCTGGCCTTCGCGGCCGACGCAGGCTAAGGCGGGGCGCATCCCCGCAAGAACAGGCTCGCCATGACCGAACTCTCGCTGCTCCTGCCCATGCTGGCGCTCCTCCTCGCCATCGGCGCCTTCGCGGGGATCATCGCGGGCCTTCTCGGCGTGGGCGGCGGGCTCGTCCTCGTGCCGGCCTATCTCTATGCCTTCGAGGCGATGGGCTACGGCGGGCCCTCGCTGATGCGCGTCTGCCTCGCCACCTCGCTCGCCACGATCATCGTGACCTCGCTCCGCTCCGTCCATGCCCACCACCGCAAGGGTGCCGTCGATCTCGAGATCCTGCGGCGATGGGGCCTCTGGATCGCGCTCGGCGCGGTCGCGGGCACCTTCCTCGCCTCCAGCATGAAGTCGGTCGTCCTGCAGGGGATCTTCGGCGGCGTGGGTGTGGCCGTGGGGCTCTACATGGCCTTCGGCAAGACGAGCTGGCGGCTCGGCGAGAGCCTGCCCCAGGGCGCGGCGCGGGCGGCCACCGGCACCGGAGTGGGGCTCCTGTCGGTCCTGATGGGCATCGGCGGCGGCACCTTCGGGGTGCCGCTCATGAGCCTCTTCAACGTGCCGATCCACCGCGCCGTGGCCACCGCGGCGGGCTTCGGCGTCATCATCGCCCTGCCCTCGGCCGCGCTCTTCCTCTTCACGCCCACCGATGCGGCGCCGCCCCTGACGGTGGGCGCGGTCAACTTGCCTGCCTTCGGCATCACCATCGCCATGACGCTCTTGACCACGCCCCTCGGCGTGAAGCTCGCCCATGCGATGGACCCCAAACCCCTCAAGCGGGTCTTCGCCGTCTTCATCATGATCGTGGCGCTGAACATGCTGCGAAAGGCGTTCCTCGCCTGATCCGCACAGCGGGGCGAAGGCAGGCCTGCACCCGAGCGTCGGAGCTCGCCCCAAGCGGTGCAGCACCGGACCGGCGCGCGAGCTTCAACCGAACGCTCCTGCAAACTCCTGCCTGATCGCCGCCGGGTCGGGATAAAAGCGCCCTGCCACGCAAGAGCCGGAAGGCACGGCGCAAAGGGCACCTGTCGCGGTCCTGCCGATCTCCGAAGGAGCGCGCCAGTCACCTGATGCAAGCGCGTGGGCTGCCTGTGTCTTCCGCGGCAGCGCCGGAGAGCGGGGGCTCGATGCCCCCCGAGCCGGCCCCTCTCGGCGCGTCAGTAGCTCTCGATTCCCTGCTGCCAGGGCCGCACGAGATTGCCGAACCGCGTGAAACGGCCTTCGAAGCTCAGTTCCACCGAGCCGATGGGCCCGTGGCGCTGCTTGCCGATGATGACTTCGGCCTTGCCATGGACCTGCTCCATGATCGCCTGCCACTGGGCCATCTTCTCCATCTCGTGGTCGCCGGGCTTCTCGCGCTCGCGGTAATATTCCTCGCGGAACACGAACATCACCACGTCGGCGTCCTGCTCGATCGAGCCCGACTCGCGCAGGTCGGACAGCTGCGGCCGCTTGTCGTCCC
Organism: Cereibacter sphaeroides 2.4.1; assembly: GCF_000012905.2. Classification (NCBI taxonomy): domain Bacteria; kingdom Pseudomonadati; phylum Pseudomonadota; class Alphaproteobacteria; order Rhodobacterales; family Paracoccaceae; genus Cereibacter; species Cereibacter sphaeroides. Next base: position 526,033 of record NC_007493.2, read on the forward strand.
GGCTCTCGACCGACCGCGACAGCTGCGAGAGCGCCACCACCGGGATGTTCAGCTCCTTCGCGATGGCCTTCAGCCCCTGCGTGATCTCCGAGACCTCCTGCACGCGGTTGTCGCGCGAGCCGCCCGAGCCCTTCAGCAGCTGGAGATAGTCCACCATCAGCACGTCGAGCCCGTGGGTCCGCTTCAGCCGCCGCGCGCGCGCCGCCACCTGACTGATCGGCAGGGCCGGCGTGTCGTCGATATAGAGCGGGCAGGCCTCGAGCGCCTTCGCGGCCTCGACGAAGCGGCGGAACTCGGCCTCGGTCATGTCGCCGCGGCGGATCTGCTCCGAGGGAACCTCGGCCGCTTCCGACAGGATCCGGGCGGCCAGCTGCTCGGCGCTCATCTCGAGGCTGAAGAAGCCCACCACGCCGCCCTCGATCGCCCCTTCCGCCCCGTCGGGCAGGCGCCCGCGGCGGTAGGCCTTGGCGATGTTGAAGGCGATGTTGGTGGCGAGCGAGGTCTTGCCCATCGAGGGGCGCCCGGCGAGGATCAGAAGGTCGGAGGGATGCAGCCCGCCCAGCTTCTTGTCGAGATCGGCAAGTCCCGTCGAGATGCCGGCAAGGCCCCCGTCGCGCTGGTAGGCCGCATTGGCCACGTTCACCGCGTCGGTCACGGCCTTCAGGAAGCTCTGGAAGCCGCGCTCGGCCTGGCCCTGTTCGCCCAGCCGGTAGAGCTTCTGCTCGGCCTCGACGATCTGCTCCTTCGGCTCCGACGCCACATCGACCCGCGCGGCCTTGGCGGCGATGTCGCGTCCGAGCCCGATCAGCTCGCGCCGGACAGCCAGATCGTAGATCATCTGCGCATAGTCGCGCGCGGCGAAGGCCGAGATCGCCGCCCCCGCGAGCCGCACGAGATAGGCGGGCCCGCCCAGTTCCTTCAGCCCCGCATCCTCCTCGAGGAAGGCCTTCAGCGTCACCGGCGAGGCGAGCGCATTCTTCTGGATCCGCGCCGCCGCGATCTCGAAGATGCGCTGGTGGACCGGATCGAAGAAATGCTCGGCCCGGATCACCGAGGCGATGCGGTCGAAGATGTCATTGTTGGTCAGGATCGCGCCGAGCAGCTGCTGCTCGGCCTCGATGTTGTGCGGAAGCACCTCCGGAGATTTCTCCGCCTGAGGCTCCCGGAGCGCCCTGACCTCGTTCATGACTCTGCCCTCTGCTCTCGTTGCGCGGGCGCCACCTTCAGCGGGCGCCCTTCCTGTCTCGCTGGCCCCTGATACCCCCGAACGGCCGTGTCGGGCAGGGGGTATAGGTTCGGGGACGATCCGGCCTGAAGCCTGTGGACAAGCTGTGGATCGTTTTGCGGTCTCCACAGCCTACCACATATCGCTGCGCCTTCAGCCCGAAAACGCAGGCTCTGGGCCGCACTTCGGGCAGGGCCCGGATTCGCCCACAGGCCCCGTGCCGCCTCCGTCAGAGGCTCTTCGTCGGATCGGCCGGTTTCCGCGCGTCCTGCCAGTCGCGGGGGTTGGACAGGAAGCTCTCGACCTCGGCCAGCGTGCCCGCGTCGAACGTGCCCGAGGCGCGCGCCTCGGCCAGCACATCCCACCAGGTGCACAGATGATGCAGCGTGACCCCGTGCGCCTGCAGCCGTCCGATCGTTTCGGGAAAGATCCCGTAGTAGAAGATCACCGCCGTATGGGCGCAGCTGGCGCCCGTCTCGCGGATCGCATCGACGAACGAGAGCTTCGAGCCGCCGTCGGTGGTCAGATCCTCGACCAGAAGCACGCGCTGACCCTCGGTCATGACCCCCTCGATCCGGGCGTTGCGGCCGTAGCCCTTGGGCTTCTTGCGCACATAGGTCATGGGCAGGCCCAGCCGCTCGGCCACCAGCGCCGCGAAGGGGATCCCGGCCGTCTCGCCGCCCGCGATATTGTCGAAGGCCTCGAAGCCCGCGTCGCGCAGAAGCGTCACCGCCATGAAATCCATCAGCGTCGACCGGATGCGCGGATAGGAGATCAGCTTGCGGCAGTCGATATAGGTGGGCGAGGGCAGACCCGAGGCCAGCGTGAAGGGCTCCTGCGGGCGGAAATGCACCGCCTCGATCTCGAGCAGCATCCGCGCCGTCAGACGGGCGATCTCCTCGCGCGGCGGAAAGGAGGTGGGGATCATCGGGATGGTCCTTTCATCGGGTCCGCCTGCGGCGGGAAGGGGTCAGGGTTCGACGTGCCACAGAAGCGGGAAGCCGGGATCGAAGACCGTGACCGGCCCGGCGCCCGTCTCGATCTTGCCGGGCAGCGCGAGAGCCGCCCCCTTGCGCAGGGTGATGCGCTCCTCGTTCGCCGGCAGGCGGTAGAAGGCGGGCCCGTGGAGCGACACGAACCCTTCCAGCCGGTCGAGCGCGCCCTCCTCCTCGAACACATGGGCGAGGATCGAGAGCGTGTTGGGGGCGGTGAAGCAGCCCGCGCAGCCGCAGCCGCTCTCCTTGGCCGCATCGACATGCGGCGCGCTGTCGGTGCCGAGGAAGAAGCAGGCCTCGCCCCCCGTCGCGGCAGCGCGGAGCGCCAGCCGATGCGTCTCGCGCTTGGCCACCGGCAGGCAGTAGTAATGCGGCCGGATGCCGCCCGCGAGGATGTGGTTGCGGTTGATGATCAGGTGATGCGTGGTGAGCGTGCCGGCCATGTCCGGCCCCCCGCCGCGCACATAATCGAGCCCCTCCCGCGTGGTCACATGTTCGAGCACGACCCGGAGCCCCGGCGTCGCGCGCCGGATCGGATCCAGCACCCGGTCGAGGAACACGGCCTCGCGATCGAAGATGTCCACGGCCGGATCCGTCACCTCGCCATGCACGCAGAGCGGCAGGCCGATCTCGGCCATGGTCTCGAGCACGCCGCGCACCCGGTCGAAGTCGCGCACGCCCGAGGCCGAATTGGTCGTGGCCCCCGCGGGATAGAGCTTCACCGCCGTCACGAGGCCCGAGGCCGCCGCCGCGCGCACATCGGCCGGATCGGTCGTCTCGGTCAGATAGAGCACCATCAGCGGCTCGAACCGCGCGCCCTCGGGCAGGGCGCGCAGGATCCGGGCCCGGTAGGCCTGGGCCTCCGCCGCGGTCACCACCGGCGGCACGAGGTTCGGCATCACGATGGCGCGGGCGAAGTGCCGTGTGGTTTCGGGCAGCACCCCCTCCAGCATCGCGCCGTCGCGCAGGTGGAGGTGCCAGTCGTCGGGGCGGCGCAGGGTCAGGCTCTGGGTCATGCCTGCCGCCTACTGCAAAGGGCGGGCCTTTTCCAGTGAGTCGCGCAAGCCCCCGCCGCTCGCGACCTTGGTCGCAGACCGCGGCCCCGCGCTTGACCCGGGCGGCGCGGCCCGCCACCTTCGGCCCATGACCGGAGTGCCGCCGTGACCCAATCCCTGCCCGCCTCGATCAACGCCGCCGCAGCTCTCCTCGCGGGGCAGGGCTATGTGAGCGACCGGGCGCTCTCGACCGTCGTCTTCCTGTCTCTGAAGCTCGGCCGGCCGCTCTTTCTCGAAGGCGAAGCCGGCACCGGCAAGACCGAGATCGCCAAGGCGCTGGCCGCCGCCCTCGGGCGCCGCCTGATCCGGCTGCAATGCTACGAGGGGCTCGACGCGGCCTCAGCCGTGGCCGACTGGAACTTCGCCGCCCAGATGATCGCGATCCGCACCGCCGAAGCCGCGGGCGGGGCCGACCGCAGCGCGCTCCGCACCGAGCTCTTTATCGAGGAGTATCTGATCGAGCGCCCGCTCCTGCAGGCCATGCGCCCCCAGCCCGGCGGCGCCCCGGTCCTGCTCATCGACGAGCTCGACCGCACCGACGAGCCGTTCGAGGCCTTCCTGCTCGAGGCGCTCTCGGACTTTCAGGTCACGATCCCCGAACTCGGCACCATCCGCGCGCCCGAACCGCCGCTCGTGATCCTCACCTCGAACCGGACCCGCGAGGTGCATGACGCCCTCAAGCGCCGCTGTCTCTATCACTGGGTGGATTATCCCGATTTCCCGCGCGAGGCCCGCATCCTCGCCGCCCGCGTGCCCGAGGCACAGGAGCGGCTCAGCCGCGAGATCGTGGCCTTCGTCCAGCGCCTGCGCCGCGAGGATCTGTTCAAGCGCCCCGGCGTGGCCGAGACGATCGACTGGGCCAAGTGCCTGCTCGCGCTCGACGTGATCGAGCTCTCGCCCGAACTCATCGCCGACACGCTGGGGGCGCTCCTGAAATATCAGGACGACATCCAGAAGATCCAGGGCTCCGAGGCGCGCCGCCTGCTCGACGAGGCCCGCCGCGACCTCGCCCCGGCATGAGCCTCTTTCAGTCTGGCGCAAATATCCTCGGGGGGGCCTCCGGCCGCGGCCGGAGGCGCGGGGGGCAGACAGCCCCCCGGCGCGGGCGGGGACGGAGCTGAGACATGGAGTTTGAGGCCCCTGCCGACGGCAGCCTTGCCCGCAACATCCTGTGGTTCGCCCGCGCCCTCCGCAAGGCGGGCCTGCCCATCGGATCGGGCCGGATCGCCGATGCGGTCCGCGCGGTCGAGGCGGCGGGCTTCACCTCGCGCGAGGATTTCTACTGGACGCTCCACGCCTGCTTCGTCTCCCGCCCCGAGCATCGGGCGGTCTTCGCGCAGGTCTTCCGCCTGTTCTGGCGCGATCCGCAGTTCCTCGAACAGATGATGAGCCTCCTCCTGCCGCAGCTCCGTGGGGTGCAGGAGGACCGGCCGCCGGAGCCGGCCGAGAAACGTGCGGCGGAGGCGCTTCTCGACGGTGCCGAGCGTCCCGAGCGCGCGGCCCCCGACCCCGAGGGCAGCCTGATCGAGATCGACGCCTCCGACACCGCCTCGGGCGAGGAACGGCTGCGGCGGCTCGATTTCGAACAGATGTCGGCCGAAGAGATCGCGGCGGCCCGGCGCATGCTGGCGCGCCTGTCGCTCCCCGTTCCGCCGATCCGCTCGCGGAGGCTTGTCGCCGCGGCGGGCGGGCCGCGGGTCGATCTGCGCCGCACGCTCGCCCGCGCCCTGCGGCAGGGCGGCGAGATCCCCGCGCTCGCCCGCCGCCGCCCGGCGCTGCGCTGGCCGAACCTCGTCGTCCTCTGCGACATCTCGGGCTCAATGTCGCTTTATTCACGGCTGGTGCTGCAGTTCATCCATGCGGTCGCGAACCGGAAGGGTCAGGGCTGGGCGCGGGTCCATGCCTTCACTTTCGGCACGCGCCTGACGAACATCACCCGTCACCTGCGCCGCCGGGATGTCGATGCGGCGCTGGCCGCCGCCGGAGCCGAGGCGCAGGACTGGTCGGGCGGCACCCGCATCGGCGAATGCCTGCACATCTTCAACCGCGACTGGTCGCGCCGCGTGCTGGGGCAGGGGGCGGTGGTGCTTCTCATCACCGACGGCCTCGACCGGGGAGACCCGGCGGCGCTCTCGCGCGAGATGGAGCGGCTGCATCTGTCGGCGCGCAGGCTGATCTGGTTGAACCCGCTGCTGCGCTGGGAGGGCTTCGCCCCGCGCGCCGGCGGCATCCGCGCCATGCTGCCCCATGTGGACAGCCTGCGCGCCGCTCACTCGGTGGCCTCGCTCGAGGCTCTGAGCGAGGCACTTTCGCGGCCCTGAGGGCCCCCGATCACACATCTGTTATCTCCGTCTCTCATACGCCGGGGGAACGCAGTCGGCGCCGGTCGGTTGATGCGCCATGCAGATCCGATGCCGAGAGGCCGAGATCACAGAGAGAAAGGACAGACGATGACCTTCAAACTGCTCCAGACCACCGCCGCCCTGTCGCTCGGCCTCTTCGCCCTGCAACCGCTTGCGGCTGCCGCGCAGACGACGACCGAAGACTGCATTCCGAGCGCCAGCGTGACCTGCCCGCCGGGGGCCTCTTCGGTCCCGGGCACCGAATCGCCCGGCGGCACCGATGACTCGACCGCTGCCGCGCCGGTGGATTCGACCTCGACCGGCGGCGGCGCCTCGGGCAGCACCTCGACCACGCCGATGGTCCCGGGTGCGGAAGCGCCGGACGGCACGGACGATTCGACCGCTGCCGCGCCCGTCGATCCCAGCTCGACCGGTGGCGGCCTTACGACCGAGGGTATGGCACCCAGCGTTCCGGGCACCGAATCCCCGGATGGCACCGACGACTCGAACGCCGCCGTTCCGCAGTAACGTCGGGCCTCTCAGAAGCCTTACTCCTGCCGCCGCCCGATTGGGCGGCGGCTTTTTTCATTCCACGGGCAAAGGCCCTTCGGGCGCCGGTCCAGCACTGGCATCTGTCCGCCTGTCGCTGCGCCGGACGGAACGAAAACAGGGGCAGACGGTTCTCAAGCAGCATGAAAGGTCCGGTCGCCAAAACCCGGATCAAGGATGAAAGGATTTTCCGATGAAGAGCCGTCTTATGACGACCACGGCTGCGCTGTCGGTCGCGCTTTCCACTTTCCAGCCGCTGCCCCTGATGGCGCAGGATGCCAACAAAGCTGTCTGCGCGCAGAACCCCGACCTGTGCCCGCCCAGGCAGAAGCGGGGCGAGGGTGCCCAGAAGCGCAAGGAGCAGGAGCAGGCGAAGGAGAGGCGGAAGGAAGAGCGTCCCGCCGCGCGTGCGGCTCAGGAGGAAGAGGGCGCGGCTGCCCGCGCGCGCCGTGCCAACCGCGAGCAGGTGGAAGAGGGCGGTCAGGCGCGCCGGCCTGCAGCCGAGCAGGACGCTCCCGCCCGGGGCGACAAGGCGCGCGCCCGCGCGCGTGACAGCGAAGACGGCGCGGCGCGTGCCCAGGCGGAGGGGAATGCGGCCGACGACACCCGCCTCCTTCAGGAGGGGAACGGTCAGGGCGATGCGGCTCGTCCGGCCAAGCGGGCGCGCCCGGCCGAGGAAGAGCGCCCTGCCGACCGCGAGCGGGCGGGTGACCGCGCCCGCGCGGCCGAAGAGGGCGGCGCTGCCCGGGATGCCGTCCGCGCCGGCGACGAGCGCCCGGCCGCCGGTGCCGAAGGCAGGAAAGCCCAGACCCGCGAGGCCTCGCCGGACGGTGACGGCCCGGATGCCGAGGAGCTGCGCCGCAGGCTGCAGGGGGAGGCTCCCGCCAAGGACCGTCAGGCGCGCGGCGACCGCGATGGCGGCGCGGCGGCCGATGAGGAAGGCGGCAGGAACGCTGAAGCCCGCGGCGACGGGCAGGCCCGTGATGCCGAGGGCCGCGATGCAGAGCGCCCGCGCAACCGAGACGCGGAAGGCCGCGATGCGGACCGCGAGCGCAACCGCAACGCCGAAGACCGCACCCGTCCGGCCGATGCCCAGGCCCGCGACGGCCAGGGTCGCCAGCAGGCCGGAGACGAGGCGCGGCGCGCCCGTCAACAGCAGCCCGAGCGCGAGGAGGCGCGGAAGTCGCTGGCCCGCATCCTCGAGAGCGAGGATCAGGGCGAGGAGTCTGCGGCTGCGGCGGCCGCCTCTGCCGAGGATGCGAGTGAGGCTGCCCGCGAGGCGCGGCGTCAGGCCAATCGTGCGGAGCGCATCACCGAGGAGAACAGCCGCTCCAGCAACGAGGAATTTCGCACGCTGCTGAACGGCAACCGCGACAAGAAGAATGACGACGACGACGATGAGGGCGGCCTCTCGAACTTCGAGAAGTTCGGCCTGCTCGCGCTCGGCGGTCTCGCGGTGGGGACCCTGCTCAACAACAACCGCGGCGAGGTCGTCTCGAACAGCGGCGACCGGGTCGTCGTGCAGCGGTCGGACGGCACCTATTCCGTGCTGAAGGACGATGACACGCTGCTGCGTCGTCCGGGATCCGAGGTGGTGACGCAGTCCTTCGACGACGGCTCGACCCGCTCGGTCGTGACCCGCGCCGACGGCACCCAGATCGTGACGATCCGCGATGCGTCGGGCCGCGTGCTGCGCCGGACGGCCGTCGACGGTCAGGGCCGCGAGGTCATGCTGATCGACGATCTCGAGTCTTACCAAGCTGTCGATGTCTCGCGTCTGCCCGAACCGGCGCCGGTCTACAGCTTCGTCCAAACGCGGGACCAGCGAGACCTGCGGCAGGCTCTGGAACAGACCCGCACGCGCGATCTGGACCGGACCTACAGCCTGCGCCAGATCCGGGAATATCGCGAGGTGCGCGCGCTCGCTCCGGCGATCGACGTGGACCAGATCACCTTCGACACCGGTTCGGCCGCCATCGATCCCGACGAGGCCGAGAAGCTCGCCTCGCTGGGCCAGACGATCGCCGACATGATCGCCGAACGTCCCGAGGAGGTGTTCCTGATCGAGGGCCATACGGACGCCGTGGGCGATGCTGCATCGAACCTCGCGCTGTCCGACCGGCGGGCCGAGTCGGTGGCGCTGGCGCTGACCGAGTATTTCGACGTGCCGCCGGAAAACATGGTCGTGCAGGGCTACGGCGAAGAGGATCTGCGCGTCGACAGCGACGGGCCGGAGCAGCGCAACCGCCGCGTGGCGGTCCGGCTCATCACGCCGCTGATGCAGACGGCGTCGAACTAAGCCGGCGGGGGTCTGCCCCCGTCGCCTGCCAGCCTCGGGCCGCCATGCCACCTTTTGGCACTGGCGGCCCCTCCGTGCCCCGTCGCATGATCGCTGAAACAACGGGGAGGCAGCCTTGGCCGGCCACGACGATATACCCGAACTTGCGCTCGACTGGCACCGCGCGGGTCGAGCGCCCGTGATTGCCACGGTGCTCGAGACCTGGGGCTCGGCGCCGCGGCCCGCGGGAAGCCAGCTCGTGATCGCGGACGATGGCGAGATGATGGGCTCGGTCTCGGGCGGCTGCGTCGAAGGCGCCGTCATCGCCGAGGCGGCAGAGGCGCGGGCCGACGGGCGCCCGCGGGTCCTGACCTTCGGGGTGTCCGACGACGAGGCCTTCGCAGTGGGCCTTGCCTGCGGCGGCACGATCCGCGTGCTGGTCGAACCCGTGGGCTCCGCCCTGCCGGAGGCCGTTCTCGCCGATCTCGTGGCGGCGCGTGCGGGCCGACGGCCGGTGGCGCTGGTCTTTCACCCTGAGACGGGCGGGCATCGGCTGGCCGGCCCCGAAGAGGCGTCCGTGGCGGCCCGGCTCAGGTCCGACCGGTCGGGACTGGAGGAGGACGGCCGCTTCATCGGTATCCACAATCCGCCCCTGCGTCTGATTGTGGTGGGGGCGGTCCATATCGCCCAGCCGCTCGTGGCCATGGCCCGGATCGCGGGCTACGGGCCCACGCTCATCGACCCGCGCAGCGCCTTCGGATCCGAGGCGCGCTTCCCGGGCGAGACCATTCTCGACGCCTGGCCCGACGAGGCGCTGGCCGGGCTCGCCCCCGACGCGCGGACGGCGGTGGTGACGCTCACCCACGATCCGAAGCTCGACGATCCGGCGATCCTCGCCGCCTTCGACAGCCCCGCCTTCTACATCGGCTGCCTCGGCTCGCCGCGCACCCACGCGAAGCGGCTCGACAGGCTGCGAACGGCCGGCGTGCCCGAGGCGCAGATCGCGCGCATCCATGCGCCGGTGGGGCTCGACATCGGCGCGCGCAGCCCGGCCGAGATCGCGCTGTCCATCCTCGCCCAGATCACCGAGCGGCTGAGGCGCGGCTGATGCGCTTCGGAGCCGTTCCGCTCGACGAGGCGCAGGGCGCGGTCCTCGCCCATTCCGTGGCCCTGCCCGGCGGGCGGCTGCGCAAGGGCCTTGTGCTCGGTGCCACGGAGATTGCGGATCTGGCGGCGGCGGGGCATCGGGAGGTCATGGCGGCCCGGCTCGACCCGGGGGACGTGCCGGAGGATGCGGCGGCGGCGCGCCTCGCCCAGGCCCTCGTGCCCGACGAGCGGACGTCGTTGCTGGCGCGGTCGTCTGCCTTCACGGGGAGGGTCAATCTCAATGCCACCTTGCCGGGGCTGGTAATGCTCGATGCCGGCCGCATCCATGCGCTGAACCGGATCGATCCGGCCATCACGCTGGCGACGCTGGCGCCTCTGGCGCGGGTCGAGCCGGGAATGCTCGTGGGCACGGTCAAGATCATCGCCTATGCGGTGGAGGAGACGGCGCTGGCGCAGGCCGAGGCGCTGGCACGGGGCGCACTCAGCGTCCTGCCGGTGGTGCGTCGGAGCGCGGGGCTCCTTTTGACCGAGGTGCCGGGGCAGGAGGCGAAGCTCGCGGCCAAGGGCCGCCGCGCCGTCGAGAAGAGGCTCGCGGCGCTCGGGATGGAGCTGGCCGGGGTGGAGGTGACGGCGCACGAGACGGGGCCCATGGCCGAGGCGCTGGCACGGCTGCCGGGCGAGATGCTTCTGATCCTGACCGGCTCGGCCACTTCCGACGTGCGGGATACGGGCCCCGAGGCGCTCCGGCATGCGGGAGGCGAAGTGGCCCGGTTCGGAATGCCGGTCGATCCCGGCAATCTCCTCTTTCACGGACGGCTCGGTCCGCGCCCGGTGATCGGGCTGCCCGGCTGCGCCCGCTCGCCGGCGCTTAACGGAGCGGACTGGGTGCTGGAGCGGCTGGCCTGCGGTCTCGAGGTCGATGACGCGGCGATCGCCGCCATGGGGGTTGGGGGGCTTTTGAAGGAGATCCCCCTCCGGCCCCAGCCGAGGGAGCGGCGGGCGTGAGCGTCACTGGCGCCCGGACATGAAGAAGGGGGCCGCCGGCCCCCTTGCTTCGGCTCATCCGAGGTGGCGCCTCATTTCGGCGCGATCATCATCACCATCTGGCGGCCTTCGAGTTTCGGCATCGCCTCGACCTTGCCGGCCTCGGCCTCCGAGACATGGGCCGCGACGCGGTTCAGAAGCTCCAGACCAAGCTCCTGGTGCGCCATCTCGCGGCCGCGGAAGCGCAGGGTGACCTTCACCTTGTCGCCTTCGCTGAGGAATTTCAGCACGGAGCGCATCTTCACATCGTAATCGTGGGTATCGGTCCCGGGACGGAACTTGATCTCCTTGATCTCGATGATGTGCTGCTTCTTGCGGGCCTCGGCCTCGCGTTTCTGCTGCTCGTACTTGAACTTGCCGAAGTCCATGATCTTGCAGACCGGCGGTTCCGCGTTCGGCGAGATCTCGACAAGATCAAGACCGGCCTCTTCGGCCATCATCATGGCACGGGAGGGGGTGACGACTCCGATGTTCTCGCCATTGGCGCCGATCAGTCGGACCTCGGGGCAGCGGATTCGCTCGTTGACACGGGGGCCCGTTTCGCGTTGCGGCGGGGCGTTGTGGGGTCTGCGGGCTATGGTGGCGTTCCTTGTGCAGTTGGCAATTGTGCGGCGCAAAATAGTGTCCCGGCCGTTGCCTTTCAACCGAATTCGGGCAGGCAGCAGGGGCTTTGCGGGGAACGGGGTGCGGCATGGCGACGTTTTCCCCTGCAGCCGGAATGGCGTGGCTGGAGGGAGCTGGAATGAACAGGATTGCGATCATCGTCGGGCTTGTGCTGCTCGCGGCAGCGGGCTTCGGCTGGTACCAGTATAGCTACCTGCCCGATCAGGAAGCGGCCGAAGCCGCCCGCGTGGCAGAGGAAGATGCGGCGCGCGCCGCCGACGAGGCGCGGGAGGCGGCGGAGGCCGCCCGCGAGGAAGCCGCGGCCGCGGCCGAAGAGACCGAGGATGCGGCGGCGCAGGCGGCCTCCGACGCCGCGGCTGCCGCCGATGCGGCCACCGCCGCCGCCTCGGATGCCGCCGCCGCCGCGGCCGCCGCCACCGAGGAAGCCGCGCGTACCGCCGGTGAGGCCGCGTCTTCGGCGGCGGATGCAGCCGTCGAGGCTGCGAAGGAGGCCGCCGCCGCGGCGACCCTGGCCGCCCGCAACGCAGCCGACGCGGCGGGCGAGCTCCTGCCCGAGGATCTGCTGCGCGTCGAAACCTTCGACCGGGCCCGGGTCGATGCGATGATCGACAGCTCGGACCTCGATCCCTCCACCAAGGAGCGGCTGAAGAACACGATCGACGCGGCCCAGTCGACGCCCGAACTGCTGGGGCCGGCGCTCGAGACGGTGCGCACCTCGCTCGGCTTCGCCCCCTCTGCGGCAGAGGCGGACTGAGGCCGGTGCGCGCGGGAGCCCTGAGCGCGAAGGTCAGGGCTGCCGTTCACGAAGCGCGAAATGCAAGACCGCCGCGCGGGGTCCGCGCGGCGGTCTGGGTTGTCTCGGCGATCTTAGATCCCGTCGCCGACGAAGGCCTTCTCGACCACATATTGCAGCGGTTCCGAGTTCGCGCCCTCGCGCAGGCCGAAGCTCTCGAGCACGGTCTTGACGTCGAGGTTGAACTGGAGCGAGCCGCAGACCATCGCGCGGTCTTCCTCGAGGTTCATCTTCGGCACGCCCAGATCCTCGAACACCTTGCCCGAGCTGAGGTTGTCGGTGATCCGACCCATCCGGTCCGAGGTCTCGCGCGTGGTGGTGGGATAGTAGAGCAGCTTGTCGCCCACCATCTCGCCGATCAGCGGATCGTCCTTCAGGCTCTCGACCAGTTGGCGGCCATATTCGAGCTCGGCCTGCTCGCGGCAGGTGTGCATCATGATGACCTGCTCGTAGCGCTCGTAGGTCTCGGGGTCGCGCATCAGCGAGGCGAAGGGCGCGATGCCGGTGCCGGTGGCGAGGAACCAGATCCGCTTGCCGGGCAGAAGCGCGTCGAGAACGAGCGTCCCCACCGGCTTCGGACGCAGGATGATCTGGTCGCCGGGCTGGATATGCTGGAGCCGCGAGGTCAGCGGACCGTCCGGCACCTTGATCGAGTAGAATTCGAGCTCTTCGTCCCAGTTGGGCGAGGCGATGGAATAGGCGCGCATGATCGGCTTGCCGCGCTCGTCGAGCAGCCCGATCATCACGAACTCGCCCGAGCGGAACCGCAGCGACTGCGGACGGGTCACGCGGAAGGAAAAGAGACGGTCCGTCCAATGCTGCACCGAGGTCACGGTCTGCGCATCGGGCAGGGTCTTCACAATGGCGGCGTTCTGGTTCATGGCTCGGTCCCCTTGGTCCGCTCTTTCAGTAAAACTTCGCACCCCGCGAAGAAAGGCCGGAATCAGCGCTTAAGCTGCGACTGATAGTCATGGTTTTGCCAGTCGGCGCGAAAGAGCCATTGATCCTCGGGCTGACGGGCGGCGAGATCGTCGGGGATTTCCACCTCGTCGAAGCCGGAACGACGGGCCATGGCATATTGATCCGCGATGAGCGGCCCATGCGCGCGCAGCCGCCCGCGGTAGCCCATCCGCCGCAGCCGCTTGGCAAGCGTGAAGCCCCGCCCGTCGCTGAAGGAGGGGAAGGCGATGCGGATGAGGCCCAGCTGCTCCAGCCGGTTGCCGAGGCGCGCCGGATCGTCGGTGTTGGTCAGATCGACGGCCTCGGCCCCGTCTTCCAGCGCCTCGAGCGATGCGATCGCCCCCGGCCAATCGTCGGCCGCGAAGCCCTTGTCGGTGACGATGACGCTCATGCCGCGTCCTCCTTGTTCACGGGTCCGCGCACCGCGCGGCCGTTGATGAAATGGATGCCGCATTCGGTCTTGGCGCTGCCGCGCCAGCGGCCCGCGCGGGGATCCTCTCCCTCGGCCACCGGCGAGGTGCAGGGCTCGCAGCCGATCGAGGGATAGCCCCTGGCGACCAGCGGATGACGCGGCAGGTTGTTGTTGACGATATAGTCTTCCAGATCCTCGCGCCCCCAGTGGGCGAGCGGATTGACCTTGATGCGCCGGTCGTCCTCGGCCTCGAAGAACTCGACCGCCGCCCGCGTGCCGCTCTGGTAGCGCTTGCGGCCGGTGATCCAGCCATCGAAATGCTTGAGCGCCCGTTCGAGCGGCTCGACCTTGCGCACCGCGCAGCAGGCGTCGGTGTTGTAGCGGTTCAGCGTCCCGTCCGGATCCTCGAAGGCGATCCGCGGCTGGGTCGCCCGGATCGTGCGGATGTCGCAGAGGTGCAGCGTGTCGGCCAGCTCGCGCTGATAGTCGAGCGTCTCCTGAAACAGCATCCGCGTGTCGATGAAGATCACCGGCGTCTCGGGCGCGATGACCGAGACGAGATGCAAAAGCACGACCGACTCGGCCCCGAAGGAGGAGACAAGCGCCACCCGGCCCAGATCCGCATCCTTCAGCGCATGTTCGAGCACGGCCGTCGCGCCGTGGTGCTTGTAGCGACCGTTGAGCGCCGCCACGCGCTCGGCGACCGGGGCCTGGGGAACCTCACGCAGCATCCTGCTTGCCTTCCGCCTCATAGAGCGCCGCCTTGAAGGGCGCATGGCCCACGCGCCGCAGCGTGTCGAGGAACGTCTCGGAGGGCTCGCTGCGGATCTCGAGATAGGCGCGCACGATCCGTTCGACGGCGGGCACGATCTCGTCGTAGGCGAAGCCCGGGCCGGTCTTCTCGCCGATGGCCGCCGTCTCGGTGCCGTCGCCGCCGAGCGTGATCTGGTAGTTCTCGACGCCGGCGCGGTCGAGGCCGAGGATGCCGATATGGCCGACATGGTGGTGACCGCAGGCATTGATGCAGCCCGAGATCTTGATCTTCAGCGGGCCCACCTCATGCTCGAGATCGAGCGTATCGAAGCGCGTGGCGATCTCCTGCGCGACCGGGATCGAGCGGGCGGTGGCCAGCGCGCAGTAATCCATGCCGGGGCAGGCGATGATGTCCGAGATGAGCCCCACGTTGGCCGTGGCGAGCCCCGCCTGCGCCAGCGCCGCATGGACCGCCGGAAGATCGGCCTTGTGGACATGCGGCAGGATCACGTTCTGCTCGTGGCTGATGCGCAGCTCGTCATGGCCGTAGCGTTCGGCCAGATCGGCCATGACCCGCATCTGCTCGGCCGTGGCGTCGCCGGGCGTGGCCCCGTGCGCCTTCAGGCTGATCGTGACGATGGCGTAATCGGCGTTGCGGTGGCGGGCAAGGTTGGTGTCCGCCCAGGCCCGGAAGATCGGATCCGCCCGGTAGAAATCGTCATAGGCGGCGGTCGGCGCCTGCCGGAAGGCGGGCGGCGCGAAGGCCCGTTCGATCTCGGCCAGAAGCGCCATGTCCTGCCCGCCGAACTCGGCGCGGGTCTCGAGGAACCGCTCCTCGATGATCTCGCGCAGCGGCTCGAGCCCGGTCTCGTGGACTAGGATCTTCACCCGCGCCTTGTATTTGTTGTCGCGCCGGCCGAGCTCGTTGTAGACGCCGAGGATGGCCTCGACATAGGGCAGCAGGTCCGCCTTGGGCAGGAAGTCGCGGACCACGCGGCCGATCATCGGCGTCCGGCCGAGGCCGCCGCCCACGATCACCTCGAAGCCCGGCTCTCCGTCGGCGTTGCGCACCATGCGCAGGCCGATGTCGTGCGACTTCGTGACCGCGCGGTCGTTGGGCGAGCCGGTGATGGCGATCTTGAACTTGCGCGGCAGGAACTGGAACTCGGGATGGTCGGTCGACCATTGGCGCAGAAGCTCGGCCACCGGGCGCGGATCCTCGATCTCGTCGGCGGCGGCGCCGGCGAAATGGTCCGCCGTCACGTTGCGCACGCAGTTGCCCGAGGTCTGAATGGCATGCATCCCGACGTCGGCCAGGGCCGAGAGGATCTCGGGCACGTCGCCGAGCTTGGGCCAGTTGAACTGGATGTTCTGGCGCGTGGTGAAATGGCCGTAGCCCTTGTCCCACCGCTCGGCGATCATGGCGAGCTGGCGCATCTTGCGGCTGTCGAGGGTGCCGTAGGGGATCGCCACGCGCAGCATGTAGGCATGGAGCTGCAGGTAGAGTCCGTTCATCAGCCGGAGCGGCTTGAACTCGTCCTCGGTGAGCGAGCCGTCGATGCGGCGGCGGACCTGCTCGCTGAACTGGGCGACGCGGGTGCGGACGAAGGCTTCGTCGAAGTCGGTGTAGCTGTACATGGCTGCCTCTTCCCGGACCGGTGGCGTCAGAGCGCCGCCGCCTCCTGCTTGCCGTGGCGATAGTTCGAGGGGCCGCGCGTGCGGAAGACCTCACGGAAATGGATGGGCTCGGGGCCGTCGGGGCCGGCCTTCGCGTCGGCAAGATAGGGGCCCACCACCTCGGCCTTGCGCGCCGCCGCATGGAGCAGGCGGAGCTGGGCGTGGGCCTCATCCTCGACCAGTTCGGCCTCGTGGTGATGGCGGGTCCAGCGGTCGTCCGCCGTCAGATAGACGACGTCGCCCTCGAGGAGCGCATTGGCGGTGACGACCTTCGGGATGTAGGGGCGGCTCATGCGGTGGCTTCCTTCAGGAGGGGCAGGGCGGCTGCGGCCCGGCGCGGCGCGAGGCCGTAGAGGACGATGGCGGGGCCGGAGAGGCCGGCTACGGCCTCGGGCAGGGTGGCGAGGGTGGCGGCGACGATCCGTTCGTCGGCGCGGCTCACGTTCTCGATCACCGTCACGGGGGTCTCGGGGTCCGCCCCATGCATCATCAGGCGGCCCTGGATGAAGCGGGCCGACTTCTTGCCCATGTAGATGGCGGCGACCTCGCCCACCCGGGCCAGCCCGCGCCAGTCCTGCTCGGCGTAGCCCGCCATGTCGTGGCCGGTCACGATCCGCAGCGCCGCGTTGCGCCCGCGCTTCGTGAGGCCCTGACCGATGGCCGCCGCGGCGGCGGCGGCCGTGGTCAGGCCGGGCACGATGCGCCAGCCGAGACCCGCGGCATCGAGCGCCTCGATCTCTTCGTCGAGCCTACCGAAGATGCCGCTGTCGCCGGACTTCAGCCGCACCACGCGGCGCCCCGACGCGGCATGGTCCACGATCAGCGCGTTGATCGTCTCCTGCGGGGTCGAGGGGCCGAAGCCCTCCTTGCCCGCCTCGATCCGGAGCGCCTGCGGCGGGATCAGATCGAGGATCTCGGGCCCGACCAGCCGGTCATGGATGACGACCTCGGCCTGCGTCAGCGCCCGGCAGGCGCCCATGGTCAGGTGGTCGATGGAGCCGGGGCCGGCGCCGACGAAGATGACCTGTCCGGGGGCGGTGAGCGGGTTCAGCATCCTTGCCATCCATTGCTGGGAGTTCGCCGCCCAATCTAGGACATTTTCCCCCTTGGATGCCATATCCGCTTGCAGATAAGGAAGATCGTTCCGTATGCTGCGGCGGATGGAACCTGGTTCCGCAGGAAGGGGAGTTGCGCGGATGGCGGTCCGGCTGGACGAGATGGACAGGAAAATCCTTGCCGAGCTGCAGGCGGACGCGAGCCAGTCGCTCGATGAGATCGCGCGCAAGGTGGGCTCGTCGAAGACGCCGGTGTGGAATCGCATCCGCCGGATGCGCGAGGCCGGGGTGATCCTGCGGCAGACGGCGCTCCTCGATGCCGAGGCGCTGGGGCTCGAGGCCTGCTTCTTCGTGCTGATCCGCACCTCCGAGCACGAGGCCGAGTGGCAGCGGAAGTTTCTCAAGGCCCTGCGGGAACGGCCCGAGGTGCTCGAGGCGCACCGGCTGGCTGGCGACATCGACTATATCCTCAAGGTCCGGGTGGCCAATGCGCGGGCCTATGACACTTTCTACCAGGCGCTCATATCCGAGGTCCGTATCTACAATGTGACGGCGCTCCTCTCGATGGAGGAGATCAAGGCCACGACCGTCCTGCCGGTCTGACCCGCCGCGCAGGCGGCGCTCTCCGGCGCCGCGTGCCGCCGCCGGCTGCGTCCTGTCGGCGAGCGGGGCAGAGCAGGTGGGGGGAGCGGGAGCCTTGCGACGGAGAGGGCCGGCGCCTCCACCTCTTCCGTGGCCGGCCTCCCTGACGCGGAGAGGGCGTGCCGCCCCGCTCAGGCCGACACGATCAGCCGCTCGAGCCCCCGGAAGTGCCAGCTGTCCCCGTAGGACGGCGGCTTCACCAGCTGCAGGTTGGGCAGCCGCCCGAACAGGATCGGCAGCGCGGTCGCCAGCTCGAGCCGCGCGAGCGGCGCACCGAGGCAGAAATGCAGCCCCGCGCCGAAGGCCAGATGCGTCTTCTCGGGCCGGTTCCAGAGGAAGCGGTCCGGCCGCTCCCAGGGGCCCGGGTCGCGGTTCGCCGCCCCGAGGAGGAGCGCCACCTCGCAGCCCTCCTCGATGGTCCGCCCCATGATCTCGACCCTCTCGTAGGCCATGCGACGGAACAGGTGGAGCGGCGGGTCGAAGCGCAGCAGTTCCTCGACCGTGCCCAGCAGATGCGGCGGCGCAAGCGCCTCGGGCGGCGTGCGGTGGCGCAGCAGGACGGCCGCCGCATTGCCGATGGCATGGACCGCCGCCTCGTGGCCCGCGTTCAGGATTAGGATGCAGGTCGAGACGATCTCGTCGGTCGAGAGCTGCTGCCCGTCGGCTTCGGCCGCGATGAGATGGGTGAGCAGATCGTCGGCCGGCGCGTGGCGCCGGGCTTCGATATGAAGCCGCAGGAAATCCGAGAAGTCGGCGGCGGCCAGCGCCGCGCGCTCTTCCGTCTTGCGGGTGCGGCCCGCCTGATACATGGCAACCATCGCCGACGACCAGCGCAGCAGTTCGGGCGCCAGCGACTCGGGGATGCCGATCAGCCGCGCGATCAGCGTGATGGGCAGGCGCTGGCTGAAGGCGGGCAGCAGATCGAACGGGCCCTCGGGCACCGCGGCCACGAGGCTCTCCGACAGGGCCGCGACCTCGGGCTGCATGGTGCCGATGCGGCGGCTGGTGAAGGCGCGCAGCACGAGGTTGCGCAGCCGCGTGTGGCGGGGCGGCTCGAGCTCCAGCATGGAATGGGCCTCGACCGCCGCGAAGGGCGCGAGATGATCGGGGACGGCTGAAGCCCGTCCGGGGGGCACCTCGCGGCCGAAGCGCCGGTCGCGCAGGATGGCGTTGGCGGCAGCGTAGGAAGTGGTGCAGACGAGCCCCAGCTCCTCCCAGTGGAAGAAGGGTCCGGCCGCGCGTGCCTCGCGATAGAAGCGGTAGGGATTGCGCAGGAAGCGGCGGTCGTGCGGGGATTGGCTCAGGGTCTGCATCGATAGGCGGTCGTCCGGAAGGAGCGGGGCGCACCGCGCTTCTGCGGCGGCGCCCCTATCAGTCCCCAAGGAAGATGGCGGAGGGGCCGCGTCCTGTCCAGTGCCACCGCTCCCGCTTCAAGGCGCTCAAGCCATTCGGAAGACGCGAGAAGATCGTGAGGGGGCCCGCTCATGCCGGAGGGGTCTCCGGCTGCCCGGCATTGCCTGCGTTCCGGGCGCACGCCCGGGTCTCGGGTGTCGGCTGTCAAGGCCCCCGAGCCACAAGCGACCGCTCCCTGGGCGACCGTCTGGAACGGTCCCCTCGCAGCCAGCCTTCGGAGGCCGGAGCTCAGGCGGCCGAAAGGGCCGCCACGATCCCGCCGAAATCCGCGGCCTTGAGGCTCGCGCCGCCGACCAGCGCGCCATCGACATTCGGCACGGCGAAGATCTCGGCCGCATTCGACGGCTTCACCGAGCCGCCGTAGAGCAGCCGGAAGCCCTCCGCATCCGAAAACCGCTCGGCGAGCCGCGCGCGGAGGAAGGCGTGAACCTC
Organism: Cereibacter sphaeroides 2.4.1; assembly: GCF_000012905.2. Taxonomy (NCBI): domain Bacteria; kingdom Pseudomonadati; phylum Pseudomonadota; class Alphaproteobacteria; order Rhodobacterales; family Paracoccaceae; genus Cereibacter; species Cereibacter sphaeroides. The sequence goes on from NC_007493.2 coordinate 545,389, forward strand.
GGCGATCTCGGCGGTCGTGGGCGTGCGGCCGGTGCCGATGGCCCAGACCGGCTCGTAGGCGATCACGGTGTTGGCCGCGGTGGCGGCTTCCGGCACCGAGCCCGCAAGCTGTGCCCCGATCACGTCGAGCGTCTGGCCCGCGTCGCGCTGGGCCTCGGTTTCGCCCACGCAGACGATGGCGACAAGGCCCGCGCCCCAGGCCGCTTCGGCCTTCAGCCGCACGAGCGAGTCCGTCTCGCCATGATCGGCGCGGCGTTCGGAATGGCCGAGAATGACGTGGCTCGCCCCGGCATCGGCGAGCATGGCGGCCGAGACGTCGCCGGTATGGGCGCCGGAGGTCTTGGGGTGGCAGTCCTGCCCGCCGACCATCAGGCCCTGCGCCGCGCGTCCCGCCATGCGCGCAACAAGCGTTGCGGGCGGACAGATCAGCATCTCGCAGCGGGGCGACGGATGCGCGGCGAGCAGGGCGTCGATCTCGCCCAGATCCGCCTCGGTTCCGTTCATCTTCCAGTTTCCGGCCGCAAGTTTGCGCATCTTCTTCCCCATCCTTTTCGCGTTGGGGCAAGTGTTAAGCGATTGCGGCAGGCGGGGGAAGCCTCGGGCGCCGTCGCACCCCGGCGGCACCCGGATCGGCGCGTCCGGCTCTCAGGCCTCGGCTTCGCGGAACTTGATCGATTCGCCGCAGCCGCAGGCATCCACGACATTGGGATTGCGGAACTTGAAGCCGGATTCGATCAGCCCGGTCTCATAGTCGATTTCGGTGCCGAACAGGAACATCTGCGCCATGGGCGCGATCATCACGCGCGCGCCGTCCTGCTCGACCGTCTCGTCCATCGGGTTGATGTCCGACACATAGTCCATCGTATATTCCATGCCCGCGCAGCCGCCCTTCTTGACGCCGATGCGCAGACCTTTCGAGCCCTGCTTCTGCATCAGCCGGGCGATCTGCTTCGCCGCGGCGGGGGTGAGGGTGACGGCCTGCTTGCCGGGAATGGAGAACATCGAAGAAACCTCTCGCTGGTCCGAGGGATATGGGCTGCGGAGACGCCCGTCTCAAGTCCTCCGCAGGACGACGGGCGGCCGCCTCACATGAAGCCGAGCTCCAGCCGTGCCTCGTCGGACATCATGTCCATGCCCCAGGGCGGATCGAACGTCATGCCCACGACGACGCTCTTCACGCCCGCGATGGGCTCGACCGCGTCCTGCACCCAGCCCGGCATCTCGCCCGCGACAGGGCAGCCCGGTGCCGTGAGCGTCATGAGGATCTCGACCTCGTTCTCGGCCGAGACGTCGATCGTGTAGATCAGGCCGAGATCGAAGATGTTCACCGGGATTTCCGGGTCGTAGACCGTGCGGCAGGCCTCCACAATGCTGTCGTAGAGCGGGTGGTCGGTCGTCGACGGCTTGATGAGGGGCGCGCCCTCGATCATGTCCTGCTGCTGGTTCATGGGACTCTCGCGCGGTTTGTTGACTGATTATATAGGGAATGCGGGGCCCGAGGTCCAGTGGCGTGAAGGGTCGCTTCCGCCGCAGGCGCCGCGAAAGGCCGCAGGCCGCCCGGCAGCGTTCTCCCTCCGGCGCATGACGAGGCCCGCCGCCCCGACAGGGTCGGAAGCGCAGACCGTGGACCTGTCCTGCAGGCCAGAGCTCGGTCAGGGTCGCGCGCCTGCGTGCTTGACTTCCCCCGCCGGAGACTTCTTCTCGGAGACAGGACGGACAGGCGGCGCGAGGTGACATGCTGAAACAGGTGATCTGCATCAACTGGGGGACGAAATACGGGCCCCGGTTCATCAACCGGCTTTACGCGATGGTGGCCCGGAACATCACGCCCCCGTTCAGCTTCACCTGCTTCACCGACAACGAAGAGGGCATTCGCCCCGAGGTGGATTGCCAGCCGCTGCCGCCGCTCGATTTCGTGATGCCCAAGAACACGAAGGGCAAATGGCCCAAGGCGCGGCTCTGGAGCCCGACGCTCGGCGATCTGAAGGGGCCGGTGCTGTTTCTCGATCTCGATCTGGTCATCACCGGCTCGCTGGACGAGTTCTTCACCTACGGAGACCCGGACAGGGTGATCCTCGCGCGCAACCCCGCCAAGCCCTTCGAGCGTCTCGGTCAGACCTCGGTCTTCCGCTTTCCGGTGGGCAAGCTCGTGGAGTTGCAGCGGATCTTCCTCGCGGATCCACAGGCGGTGGCCGACGAATATCGCTTCGAGCAGAGGTTCGTGACCATGAACGCGCCGGGCGGCGTGGATCTGTTTCCCAAGGCATGGGTCCGCCATTTCCGCTATCAGTGCATGCTGCCCTTCCCGCTGAACCTCGCCCTGCCGCCGCGTCTGCCGCAGGGAGCGAAGATCGTGATCTTTCCCGGAGGCGTGCATCCCGAACATGCGATCCAGGGCGGATGGGTGCGTCGCGAGGGCTGGACCCTCGGGCAGCATCTGAAAGGGCTGGCCGAGCGTCATGCCGACGGCTCCCGCTGGCGGTATCTGCGCCATTACATGCGCCCGACCGGCTGGGTGGCCGACCACTGGAAGGAATGACGGGCGCAGGGGGCTGCCGCGACTCCTGTGTGCAGCGCCCAATGTCCGGCGTGATCGGCACTGACATAATCAACGGGTTAGGAGACAGGTGTCGCGCGCTCTCCGGATCCCTTGCCGTGCGCGGAGGGGCGGGATCCGGCGCTGCGCTGCGTCACCTGAACCCGAAAGCAAGGTCGGCGCGATCGAGCGTGAGGGGCGCTGGAGATGCGCAATATTGCACCGCAGATCCCGTGCGGCATGCGCCTCCGGCGCTTCGGCGCTGTCGGGGATCAGACGAGGGTCCGATGCTCCTGGCTCATCAGATCCTCGGCCACGAAACCTGCGCTCCGGGCGGCAGCGATGAAGGAGCGGCGGGCGCTGCCGACCGAGCCCACGCAATCCATGGCGGCTTCAAGATGATGGATGGCACGCCGCCGCGCGTCATTCTCGACCGGCCATCTACGGCGCAGCCAATATCTCGCCTGTTCGATGGTCGTGAATTTCTGCACGTCCCCTTCCGGAGACACGACGAAGGACAGGGGTTCCCCCCAATGAATTTCGATCAAGTCAGTTCTTTCGGATGAAGAGAACCGCGCAGCCTGACAGGCCGCTGCGGTTCGAATGAAAGCGGGCAGCTTCAAGCCGCCCCGCTTTCCGATCTCAGCAGGCGTCGCTCAGGCGAGAACGAGGTTCGTCGCCGATTCGCGGCCGTTGCGATCACGCTCGAGGTCGAAGCTCACAGCCTGGCCGTCATCGAGTTGCCGAATGCCGGCGCGCTCAAGAGCGGTCACATGGACGAAAACGTCCTTCGAGCCGCCCGCCGGAGCGATGAAGCCGAACCCTTTGGTTGCGTTGAACCACTTCACGGTGCCATTGGCCATCGTGATGTCTCCTGTCTCGTTCGCCACCCGCGTGATGCGGTGGCCTGGCTCAGTTTCGTCAGAGTCGCAACTGAAGCCGTAAGGAAACAGAAGTTCAAAAGAGGATGCTTAGCCCGGTCTTCATGACAGACAATTTCGTTTCACACAAGCCATGGTGGAAAATCGCTCGCCGTAAAGATGCGGGTCCTTTCGGCAGGCGAGGGTGGACCCGGCAGAACCTCCGGGCATCGCGGCCCAATCGAGAGGCGGGCCATGGCGCCGCGCCGGCTCCGAGCTGACGCTCCAGCTGGCTCTGGCTTGGCCTGCGGCATCGCCATGCGGGCGAGGAAGAGCCGCAGACGGGCCCGCTTGCAGCCCGAAGCGGCTCCGTCGGTCAGAGGCGGGCGAAGGTCCGAAGCCGTCCATGCTCAGACCTTCGCGCTCCCTGCCGCACGGGAGAGGCGCTGGCGCGCGGGGCCGCAAGCGGACAGACGCACCTCCTTCGGCGCGCGACAGGATCGACCTGCTGCAGGCGCTTCCTGGGCATCGCTGAAACCTGCTTCATGGCGCACCTCGCCTCGGTCGGATGGGTGGGGTTCGGGCCGCGGGGCCGAAGCCCGATCGCGGCCGGGCAACGCTCACAGCGCACCGCTGAGCAGGGGTTCCTCCTGATCCAGATAGGCCATGTCGAAATCGGCCAGTCGCACCAGCTCCGCCGGGTCGAGGAACTCCGCCTTTCCCTTCTGGAACCTCATCAGGTCCGCCTCCCGAAAGCCGCGAAGCACCCGGTTCACATGGATCGCGGTCAACCCGAGCGCATCGGCCAGATGATACTGCGACAGCGGGCAGTCGAAGGAGGTGGCGGTTGCGAAACCGACGAGCCGCAGCCTCGCGTGGAGTTCGAGGAAGAAATGCGCCAGCCGCTCTCGCGGGCCGCGGCGGCCGACGCCCACCAGATGCTCGACCACCATCGCCTCGTCGCGCGAGGCGGCCCAGAGCACGGCCGCCGCAAGACGGGGCGCGCGATTGAAGCCTCCGACGAGATCCTGGATCGAGACTTCCGAGGCTTCGATCCTCGTCACGGGCATGATGTTGTGATCGGATGTGCGGAACAAGAGCGACCGAAGTCCGAGAAAGTCGCCCGGGATCTGGAAATCGACGATCTGCCGGCGCCCGTCGGGCAGCAGCTTGTAGGACGATGTCCAGCCGGAAGCGAGGACGTAGGCCGAGCGGCGCTCCTGCCCCTGATGGATCACGTCCTGCCCCGGCGGAAAGACGCGGAGGCGTCGGGAGACGGCTTCGAGAACCGCCAACTCGTCATCGGACAGCACGGCAAAAGCACCGAGTTTTCGGGCAAGAGGGCGAAGTTCGATTGGCATGGCGTCCCCGGGCCTTCGCAGTGCGGCTGAGTTCGAAACTATCACGGGGTTGCCCGATCATGCTGCTCTCGATCAGTGCCGGCCTTGCGAACGCTGCCATACTCCACGGGCTCGGTTGCGAGGCATATGCCCAGCACCCTGTCGGAGAGGCCCAAAATGCCCATGCATCCTCCGGACTCTGCCGGGGTCGCGGCCCTCGCGATCTGCGAGGCCCTGCTCCTCTCCCTGCTAGACAGGAAGATCCTTCCCGAGGCCGAGATACTGGGCATCCTCGAGGATGCCGCGGCGGCCCACACCGCGCATCCCGATGACGGCGATGCCGAACTGCACCGGGCCGCTGCCCGGCTGATCGCCGGGATCAGGATCGGACAGATCATGCCGCGTCGGCGATGAGGGATCCCGGTGCGGCACCTCTGGCTGAGGTCCGCAACAGGCGAGGACATTCTACGGTGCCGATTGAAGCGATGACGTTCGGACAGTCTGTTTTCATGACGGCGGACCGGCTCTTCCGAGAGGAAGGACCGGTCCTCATTCCCGGGGGCAGAACCGGGAGCCTTCCCGCAGACCTGCGGTCATTTCCGGCCGGATTTGCGGACCGGCTTCGGTGCCGGAGGCTGGGCCGCGAGCGCCGCATCGCGTTCGAGCCGTGCCGACCTCAGCCGCGCGACCTGCGCATTCCGCGCATCGGTTTCGGCGGCAATGATCGCCTTCGCTGCGGCGTCGGCGCGCTGCGCGGCTTGGCCGGGACCGGATCGGGGGGGATCGGACTTGGGAGATCGCATTCCTGCTCCTTGGTTCGCTGTCGGGATCGATCGTTTCGCGCAGGTTCCGGCGGCCCCGGAGGTCGGGCGAACATGCGCTGCCTCGCGATCTGCGCGGCGCCCGGTTCAGGGCTTCTTCGCGGCGCCGGAACCGGACGACGGAGAGAGGACCGAATGGGCGCTCGCTACCGCGACAACGACGGGCGTCTTCTTCGGTTGTTTCGGCTTTTTCGCCTGCCGGTTTCCGCGGATGTCCATGCCCTTGGCCACTTGGCTCTCCATTCGAAGGGTTCCGGCGGGGAGGTGCCGGTCGAGGCAGCAGAAGACGAGCCGCGGGTCCTTAACACAGGAGGAGAGCGCCGAAGGTCGCCCCCATGCCGCACGGCAGATGGATCATGGCCGGGACGGAAGCCCACGGCCCTGGACCCTTGCACCTATCGTCAGATGGGGATGAGGGGGAGGCGGCACAAGGGCTGATCGCGAGACGGCCCTTCAGGGCGACATGCCATGCGGCGCCCGGCTGCACGCATCAGCATCTCGCACCCGCCTTCGATCCGCCGATCAGGAAGCACCGCGCGGCAGGTCATGAGGAGAGAGGACATGGAACTGCGGGCCATCCATTGGGACGTTTCCTTCCGGAGCGCCTTCCGCCTCGGCGACAACCTCCTTCCGCCGGGGACATACGAGATTTGCGCCGAGGTCGCTGGTGCTCTGGCGCCCAAGGAAGTTTGCTGGCAACGGATCCAGTTCTACATCACGATCGAGCGCTCGATCGGGCGCGAGCGGCGTCCGATCGATCTTCGCGCCCTCGATGACGCCCTGCGGCGGGATCGCGCTCTGGGCGCCACTGCAAGTGCGAAGCTCGTGCCGGATGCGTGCGACCCGACTACGCACGCGAGACCGCTCCGGACCATCGCCGCGTGCGGCCCGGAGCGCGAGCGAACCCGAGACAGGAGGACCTCCATGGCCCAACGCATCGTCCGATCCACCGCGGTGTTCCTGCGACCGTTTCATCTGCCGGGCTATGACGCGGAGCTTCCGGCTGGCAGATACCAGCTTGATACCGAGATCCGTCCTCCTGCGGGCATGACGGATCCGGCAGCATGGCGGGCATCGGTGGTGATCCATCTTCATCCCACGACTGAGATGCCCAACCTCGCCCGGGCTCTGACCGTGCGGCTGGCCGACATCGACGCGGCGATCGCGCGCGACGAAGCTTCGGGCCAATCGCTCGATCGGTTCTTCCTGCAGGCGATGCTGGACGATCCCATGATCCGGATGGTCATGGAGTCTGACGGCGTCACCGAGGCCGACTTGCGCCGCCTCTATGAGCCTTGATCCGCTTCACACGCCCTGATCCGTCGCACCCCGCGGCGGCATGCTTCTGGATAAACCGCGAACCTGCCGTCTGAAGACGCGCCTCGCCATCCGGCCCGCCGTGCTGTAGGGTAGGTCTGAGCCTGGACTTCTCTTCCACAGCCTCTCTGACACCTCCGATGCGGCGATCTGGATGCGCTTCGACGTCGGGTCTTCATGATCATCACCTGACAGGAAGGACTCGACCATGAGCAACCGCCGGCCTCCCATCCTATTGCCACGCCAGCGCCGGGGCCTCGTCTTTGGCTTCCTCGGACCGACAGGGGGCGACAATATCAACAGCCTGCCGGTGCGCCCCGTGCCTCTGTCGCTCGCAACCCGGAAGTGGCGCTCGGGGCTGGGCTGGCGCGAGTTCCTCGCGCTGCAGGGGGGACGTCCTCCACGTCGTACCAGCCGGAAATTCTGGCAGGTATGGTTCTGAGCTGCAGAACTCGGAACGACGGAATGAACCGCTGCCGGTTTCGCGGCAGCAAGTTGAACCTGTCTGCGCAGCGGGACCCCTGCCGAAGGCGCTGAGGGTGCCCGCTGAAGGCTGAGGAGACGGACGTTCTCGCCCCAGACCTTGAAGCCGCCGAGGCGCGTCGCCGCCCGGCGCAGGGTCGTGAGGTCGCCGAACTCGTCCCCCGCCAGATAGCTGACGTCGACCTGAAGGCCCGCGACCTTGTCCGTGCCTCGACGGCCGCGTCATGCTCCTCGGTCGCTGCGGCCAGCGCCAATTCGATGTCCTCGAACGCCAGCTCCATCTGGTCGGGGTGGAGCTTCTCGGACCGCGGCCCGAAGCGCGCCCGCTGGAGTTCCCGGACCAGATGCTCGAGCCGGGCGTTGCGGGTCCTCAGCTCGGCGTTCTCCACCGCGAGCGCCTGGACCTGCGCCTCGAGCGCCGCGCGCAGGGCGGCGGAAGCTGGGCCAGAAGGTCGGGATCGAGCGCCGGCGGCATGGGTCGAGTTTACCTGACTGCACGCCGAACCCCAGCAAAACAAGGTGCTTGATTCAACTCGCCGCAGCCGGAGGAAGCACCCGCTGCGCCATCACCCGCCGCCAGTCCAGCCCTTCGGAGAGTGCCTCGAACTGCGCCCGCGACAGCCGCATTGTCCCGTCCTGCACCTTCGGCCAGACGAAGGCGCCGCTCTCCAGCCGCTTGTAGATCAGCACCAGGCCGCTGCCGTCCCAGACCAGGATCTTCAGCCGGTCGCCGCGCCGGGAGCGGAAGATCACCGTCAGCCCGGAATGCGGGTCGAGCTTCAGCTCGTTCTGGACCTTCGCTGTCAGCCCGTTCGTCGGGAAAACGATCCACCGGATCGTTTTCTGATCCTCCTCACTGACCACAGCGGAAGTCCACCGGTCGCGTGGCGATCACGATCGGCATCCTCTGGCCGGGGATGATCATCCGCGCCGCGCCCCAGCGCCGCCGCGATCTCCGCCACGCGGGCCGCCGGCGTCGAGCCGGACACGCGGATCGTCACGCCGCCCGCCTCGATCTCGATCCGCTCGTCGGGAGGGACCCGAGGCGCTCGCGGCGCGGCGTCCACCATCAGCGGCACGAACTCGGCCGTCTCGGGAAAACCCGGCGCCTCCACGGGCAAGCCGAACCGCCCCTCCCGAGCCATCCGGCGCCAGGTCGTGAGTTGAGACGGAAGGAGCCGATACTTCCGCACCACGTCCTCGACGCGCATCCCCGGCACGTAGCTCTCCATCACGATCCAGAGCTTCTCCTCGTCCGGCCAAGTCCGCCGCCCCATCGGCTCGTCCAGGATCTGGAACGACCCGACATATCCCTCGCCCATGACTATTCTCCACGCTGTCTCGCGCGAAGGATCCGCCAACGCGCGTCAAGCCGGAAGCAAAGACATCAACGGGGAAGACCACCGCTTACGTTGAGGCGAAAGTCATTAGGAACTCAATTGTCTTCTCGGCGACATGGAGGACAAGAGCCGCGTTGCTGCGAAGAAGGCCCTGATGCGCCTGTGCACTTTCCAAGTGGCAGCCGGGATGCCGGAAAAGGCAGAGAGTCCATGCCTGCGGATCCTGTAGTCTACCGCATCGACCTGAAGGTCCCGGACAGTCTGAAGGCAGCCATTACGACCGTCGAGGGCGCCAACCGCCTTGTGCCAGCGGGCACCGCCTAATCCCGCAACCTGTCGCCAGTTTGCGCTGTCTTCGTTCGGAAGCTGGGGGAGCAGCGCGACACTCTGGGTGAGGGAGACGCGACAATGGGTGCCATCAGGACCCGCTTCTCAACCCTCGGCAGGTCCGAGATCGAGGCCGTCGCCTGAACAGCCACGGGAAAGGGGCCTTTCGGCCAGAACGCCGCTTTGCGCAACAACGCCGTGCCATTGCACCATGCCTTGCAGGAGCACGCCGCTCATCCTAAGGCTGGTATCCTGTGAGTTGGATGGAGTGCATCATGATAACCAGAACTACCCCAAGGATGGACATAGTTAGGCAGCATTGTCGGTTGAGCATCTCGGATATTGCTGCAGAGGCCGCGGCGCGATCCTCATCCATTGAGGAGAAGATCGCCGCCTCGGGACTTGAGCCTTCGGGGCCATGGATATTCGTGTCACATAACCTGCCGCAGGATGCTGAAACCCTGTTCGACTGGGAAATCTGGCGGCCTGTTGCCGGCTTGCCAAATGAAGCCACTGCGATGGAAGTCGAGCATATTCCCTCGGCACGAGTTGCCAGTCGACTATTTCGCGGCATCTTGGCGGAGATATTTACGTGTGGCTATCTTCCGCTTCTGACGGAGATTGCAGAGGAGGGTCTTGCTCTTTCTGGCGAGAGCCGGGAAATCTATCACCAATGGAGCGGCCCGGAGGAAAAAGCCGAAGTCGAGATTCAATTCGTCCTGGCCTAGGGCGTAAGCGCACGTACCGATAGCCACGCGAAGATCATTGCGAAAGGAAGCACCATGGCCGTGATGTTTCCCAGGCGAGATGCTCCGCTCGCATCGCCTCGACCTGTTAGGGCAGGAAGAGGGAGAGGTTCGCTTTCCGGAGAACGCGCCACAATTTCATGGTAGGAATATCGTGCGGCCTTTGATTGAAGTCTGGGCGGCCCACACGGAAACAATGGTGGTAATGGAGATCGCGACCCCGACGAGGGAGAGGATGCCAACGAAGTTTGACGCGAATACTTCAAGATTCTGCTCTGTGGTGTCCCCTGCGGCCTTAATGGAAAGCGCAGCGGCGGCGAAAAGAAATGAATTGAGAGATATGAACCATGACATTCGTTGATTTACAAGATTGTTTTCACCTTCGATTTTCTTTGCGTACAGTTCAAACAATTTAATCCTGTCGATTCCTTCCATTTCTGCCTCGCGATTGAATGCAGGATGCTCGAAAAATAATGGCGCCGAATAACATTGACGGGATTCGGTCGTGGTTGCAAGGTGAACAATTCTTGCCGGCAGCATTGTATCGGCGGCTCGGCCCGACCGATCGCGATCCATGCAGCAAGCATCATGATCTGCGGGGCGTCAAACCAGCCGTGGCGGCGCGAGCGGCCTGACTGCCGCTGCGCTGCGCCGGCCGCGGCAGTTCGGCTTGCGCCCGCCTGACCCGCAATCTGCGCTTCTCGACCCGAAGGCGCAGGGCATCAAGCTGGCCAAAGCGGCCGGCCTCATGAAGACACGATAGCCGTCGCCGGTAAGCTCGGCGCCGTTCTCCGCGCATGCGCAGGACAAATATGCCGTTCCGCTGCCCGGCTGTAGCGCCAAGACCCGCCATCGTTTATAATTGAAGCTGGCGCGCTCAATGATTTGAACCAATGAGGTATGGTGATTAATGCTAAGGCCTTATCTTTGCATAATCGCTGCTTCCTGCGCTGGCGCCGGTCCAACGTCGACATCGGGAGGGGATGGCAATGGCCTCTGAGAGTGAACTCGGACATGCAGCCCCATCGTGGTTCTCCGCACCGGGAGAGACCGACTTTCTGGCATGGGTCACTGCCGTTCTGATAATACTCGCCTTGTTCGGTCTAATCACATTGTATGCTGCCTTTGATCGGTGGGCGGAGCATAAGTCGAGCGGAACGCCGCTGGCCAAGACGATCCCGACGCTGCTCACTATCGCGCTTCTATATGAAATTTTCCCTCTGGATCATGTCAGTGCGCTCCTGCCGCTCAGTGCCATCCTGATCGCGCTCGCCGCAGATTGGTCTCGGTTCCACCTCGTCGGCCCGCTGACGCCTGGAAACGCCGCCACGCAATCGGACGGGCGGACCGGCGACCCGACAGAAGCCGAAGGAGAGTCTGGGCATGCTTGAACTCCTGCTGACCTCCTTTCCCGCGATCTTCCGCTATTATCAGCTGAAGCGACGGGCCGAGGCGATGACCGTCTGGAACATGCGGACCGCGGTTTTCGCCTGGGCCGTCATGGCTATGGGCCTGTTTCTCGTAATTTTCTACTTCCATCCCAAATCCTATTCCGGTCTGCTTCCGTTCCGGACGATCTCTGTCGTGGCGCAGACCAGCGGCCCGGTCACCGAGATCCACGTCGAGAATGGCCAGCGGGTCGCTGCGGGCGATCTGTTGTTCAAGATCGAGGACAGTTCCCAGAAAGCACGGCTGAACCAGGCCGAAGCGGAATTCGACAAGATCGCCGCAGCAGAGATCAAGGCGCAGGACACCCTGAGAGTGGCCTTGGCAAGCGTCGCCGCGGCGACCTCGACGCTGGAGAAGCTGAGCGTAGACCGCGATAACGCCCGTCAGCTTCTGACGCGCAATGTCGGAACGCAGGATACCCTTCGCCAGACCGAGGCATCGGTCGCTGCGGCGGACGCCGAACGCGAGGCCGCCCAGGCACAGGCCGATCTTGCCCGTGCAGAGCTCTCGCAGGCCATCCCGGCTCAGCACAAGGCGGCAGAGGCCGCGTTGCAGGTCGCTCGGGCCGATCTGGCCAAGACCGAGGTCCGATCCTTCTCCGACGGACTTGTCACTCAATTGGCGTTGAGCGTCGGCAGCCCGGCCGCCACGCTCATCTTGAGCCCCGCGATGCTGATCATCCCGGATCGGCCCGAGGATCTTCCGCTGCGGTTCACCGCAGGGTTCAATCAGGTTGCGAGGTCCACGCTTTATGTTGGCATGCCGGCGGAGATCGCCTGCAACACGAATATCAACCTTTCCTTTCGCGATACTGTTCTTCCTGCCCGGATCCAGGCGATCCAGCCGGCTATAGCGTCAGGTCAGGTGGTTCCGGGGGGGCGCCTGCTCGAAGCTGAAAGCGGCATGCAACGGGGATCCCTGCTGGTCTATCTGGAACTGATCCACCCCGAACAAGAGAGCATCACGATCGACGGCAGCGGTTGTGTGGTGCAGACTTACACCGACAATCTTGACGGGATCTTCGGTCATGTCATTGCGGCAACAGGGGTCATCAAGGCTGCGGGGCTAAGGCTCAAGGTCTGGGGGGCTATGGTGGCAGGGGTCGGCCTTGGCGGAGGTCACTGAGGGCGCATTAGATTGCGGGTAAACGCGATCGGACGCCGCTTGAGAGGGACGGCCCCTCCCGAAACCCATGCTGTCGCAAGCCAAGGCGCAATCAGCCCGCCGCATGGCCACTGCCGGCCACGCGCCAGTGGGTCCGAAGGTCTCGGATGGCCTGACTTCGGCCTTCCGCCTCGGCGCGAAGGGCCCCTTCCGGCCAAGTGCATCGGTTGCGCACTGCGTGCCGTGCTGAGCGCCACGTGTCATCGCGACCGTTCGTATCTTCGGAGTGAGTTGCAGGTCCACAGTAAGCGGTAGCCTTTCCCATTGATGTCGTTGCTTCCGGTTTGACGCTCGTTGGCGGAACGCGCGTTCCGTGACGCCATGGAGGCTCTGCTCGCGGCCGGAAGGATTGAGGTGCGCGAGGAAGGTCCGCCGTCGCGCCGCGTCAGCTTCCTCTGGGATGCCCGCTCGTGAAGTCCTTCAACCCCCCTTCAACCCCCTGCCTTCATCCCCCCTCCCCCTAAAGGGGGAGATGGAAGCGCCATGCGCGACGCGCTTCCATCTGTAAAAGGCCGGCGGCTGGTCGCCGCCGAAGCCAATCCTCGGGACCGCCTGTCGAACGGCGCGTCTCCGGTTCACAGCCCTCGGCTGGCGGAGGCAATCTGATGGCTGGATGGCCCTACAACACCTCCCGGTGGTCGAAGCTCCGCGAGGCCAAGCTCGCTGAGAAACCCCTGTGCGAGATCTGCCAGCGCCGCGGCATCGTCGAGCCTGCGGTCGCGGTTGACCACTTCGTAGCCATTCGGCATGGCGGCGATCCGTTCCCGCCGCTGTCCGGTCTGCTGTCTCTGTGCGTGGCCTGCCACAACGAGAAGACCGCGAGCTTCGACAAGCCGGGCGCCGATCCGTTCCGCCGTCGCTTCAAGGGCTTCGATGTCCACTTAACCTTCTTGACTGACGAATGACATGACGGTCTCGACCGGTCGACGGCCCATGTTTCGGTAGCCGAGATGTGGCCGTTCGGTATTGTAGTGGACGAGCCAGGCGTCGAGATCGGCCTGCAGGGCCTCTACGCTTTCGTAGAAATTGTCGCGCATCGCGACCCGGAAGAACTCGTTCAGGATGGTGCCGTTGAAGCGCTCGACGAAGCCGTTCGTCTTGGGCGTCCGGACGCGGGTTCGGCGGTGCTCGATGCCGTTGAGGTCGAGATAGAGCTCGTAAGGATGCCGCTCCGTCCCGCAGAACTCGCGGCCGTTGTCGGTCAGCACCGCGCCGACGGGCAGATCCAGGTTGCGGTAGAACGGCAGCACGTCGTTGTGCAGCACCGCCACCGCCGCCTCGGGTTGCTTGGAGACGTGCAGGAACCCGAAGGCGTAGGAGCCGAAGGTGTCGACGACAGCGTGCAGGTAGACCCGACCGATCCCCTTGAGCGCGCCGACGAAGAAGGTATCGGCGGAGAGGAGTTCGCCGGGGGCGCTTGATTCCACATGCCTTTCCCGAAAGCACGGGTTCAGCTTCTCGATGAAGGCGGCCTGCTCCGCGGTCAACTCGATCCTCTTTTCAGCGTTGGCCTGCTCCAGCGCCAGCCAGCGGTCGGACTTCGTGCCCAGACCGTTCTCGTTCAGGATCTTCTGGATGGTGATCGACGAGACCCGGATGCCCTCCAGCGCCAGCATCGCTTCGAACCGGTTGCAGCCATAGGCCGGATGGGCGAGCGCCAGAGTCTTGATCCGCGCCACCGTCTCCGGGGGCGTCGATTGCGGGTGGCTCTTGTGGATCGGCGGCAGGTCCTTGACCACCCCGACTTCCTCTCCCACTACAGCGCCGGGCGACAGGGCGAGAAATGGACCGGCCCTGCGACAGCACCGCAGCCGAAGGCGGTGACCCACTCGATCCAATGGCTGGTCGGCAGATACCTCACGCACCTCGAGAGCCTCGTCGAGGCGAAGCTCGCCTCCCTGCTCACATTGAGGCAGCGCCGCTCTCAGCTGCGCCGGTTCTGCGAAATGCCGACAGAGGATGGCGGCACCTACGGCGAATATGACTTCCGGGCGCCTCGCAGCGCGATCATCGCCGCGCGGGACCAATGGCGGCACAAGCCCGGCGAGGCCGACAACCTCGTGAAGTCGATCTCGGCCATGTATCGGTGGGCCATCGACGAGGCGGAGATCGCGACCGAGAACCCGGCCGTGGGCATCAAGAAGCTGAACAAGGGAGGCGGAGGCGCCGCAGCCTGGACGGCCGACGACCTCAAGCGATTCCGCGAGGCGCATCCCTTCGGCACGACCGCGCACCTATGGCTCACGCTGCAGATGTTCACGGCCTGCCGGATCGACGACGCGCGCAAGCTCGGGCGCAGCAACGAGATCGACAGGGGAGGGACGCTCTGGCTGGAGTTTCAGCCCGGCAAGAAGGGAAGCGCCCCCGTCTCGATCCCGATGCTCCCGCCGCTCCTGAAGGCAGCGCGGGCCCAGAAGGTCCAAGGGGCTACATATCTGCTGACCGCGGCCGGCAAGCCCTTCAGCACCGCGGAGAGCCTGCGGAACCGCGTCCAGAAATGGTGCGCCGCCGCGGGCATCGAGGGGAAGTCCTCGCACGGCATCCGAAAGGCCGCGGCGGAGTTGCTCGCCGAGGCCGGATGCACCCAGCACCAGATCATGGCGCTTATGGCCCACACCCAAGCGAAGACCTCGGAGATCTACACGAAGGGCGCCCAGCGACGGCTTCTGGCGGCCGATGCCGCTGCGGCTTTGGCCACCCTCGAGTGGTGACGGTGCTCCACGCTCCGTAAACGTGGAGCACTAGCCTTAGAAAACAAACGAAAAAATAGGCATGTGGTAGGCCCGGAGGGACTCGAACCCCCAACCAAGGCGTTATGAGCGCCCTGCTCTGACCATTGAGCTACAGGCCCGGCCAGTTCCGGTTACGGCGAAGCGGAGCAGGGGTCAAGCGCGCTTCGCGTTGCGAAGCGGGAAGGGATCGTCTAGAGGGACCGCAGGCAGCGGCAGGGGTGAAAGATGGCCGAACAGCAGAAGGGTCTGACCTACGCGGACGCAGGGGTGGACATCGACGCCGGCAACGCGCTCGTCGAGCGGATCAAGCCCGCCGCCAAGCGCACGGCGCGCCCGGGCACGGTCTCGGGTCTCGGCGGGTTCGGCGCGCTCTTCGACCTCAAGGCCGCGGGATATCAGGACCCGGTGCTGGTCGCTGCCACCGACGGGGTCGGCACCAAGCTGCGCATCGCCATCGACACGGGCGAAGTGGACACGATCGGCATCGACCTCGTGGCCATGTGCGTGAACGATCTCGTCTGCCAGGGCGCAGAGCCGCTGTTTTTCCTAGATTATTTCGCGACGGGCAAGCTCGAGGTCGCGCAGGCTGCGCGGATCATCGAGGGAATCGCGGAAGGCTGCGCCGCCTCGGGCTGCGCGCTGATCGGCGGCGAGACCGCCGAGATGCCCGGCATGTATCACAAGGGCGACTTCGATCTCGCGGGCTTCGCCGTGGGCGCGATGGAACGCGGTGCCGACCTGCCGCAGGGCGTCGCAGAGGGCGACTTGCTGCTGGGCCTCGGGTCGAACGGGGTCCATTCGAACGGCTATTCCTTCGTGCGCAAGGTGGTCGAGCTCTCGGGGCTCGGCTGGGATGCGCCCGCGCCCTTCGGCGGCGACAGCCTCGGGCGGGCGCTTCTCGCGCCGACGCGCCTCTATGTGAAGCAGGCGCTGGCGGCGGTGCGGGCGGGGGGCGTGCATGCGCTGGCCCATATCACCGGCGGCGGCCTCACCGAGAACCTGCCGCGCGTTCTCCCCAAGGGTCTGGGCGCGCGCATCGACCTTTCCGCCTGGGAGCTGCCGCCGGTGTTCCGCTGGCTGGCCGAGACCGCCTCGATGGCCGAGCCCGAGCTCTTGAAGACCTTCAACTGCGGCATCGGTATGATCGTCGTGGTCGCGGCCGATCGCGCCGACGAGATTGCGGCCCTGCTCGCGGCCGAGGGCGAGACAGTCACGCGGATCGGCGAAGTGATCGCAGGCGAGGGCGTGAGCTACGACGGCCGCCTTCTGTGAAACGGGTTGCCGTCCTGATCTCGGGCGGAGGCTCGAACATGCTGGCGCTGCTGCGCAGCATGGAGGGCGCGCACCCGGCGCGGCCGGTGCTCGTGGCCTCGAACGATCCCGCGGCGGCGGGGCTCAAACGCGCGGCCGAGCTGGGCGTGCCGGTCGCTGCGGTGGATCACCGGCCCTTCCGGGGCGACCGCGCGGCCTTCGAGGCGGCGCTGCTCGAGCCGATCCTCGCGGCCGAGCCGGACATCCTGTGCCTTGCCGGCTTCATGCGGGTGCTGACGCCCGCCTTCGTCGCGCGCTTCGAGGGGCGGATGCTGAACATCCATCCCTCGCTCCTGCCGAAATATCAGGGGCTGCACACGCATCAGCGGGCACTCGAGGCGGGCGACGCCGAGGCCGGCTGCACCGTCCACGAGGTGACGGCCGCGCTCGACGACGGGCCGATCCTCGGTCAGGCGCGGGTGCCGATCCTGCCGGGCGATAAGGCGGAGACGCTCGCGGCGCGTGTGCTGACGCGGGAACATGCGCTCTATCCGGCGGTGCTTCGGCGTTTTGCCGCGGGCGATCGCACGCCGCTGCTGCTGGACTGATCCCAACAGCCCATCGGGCTTTCCTTTTTCCCCGACGCCGCCTATAGCGGAAGGGCGCGGGACGAACCCGCACGAACCCCGAGATGCGGGATCTTGATGCAGACCATCACCACCACCGAGGCGCTGGCCGCCTTCTGCGAGGCCGCCAAGGCCGAACCCTATGTCACGATCGACACGGAATTCCTGCGCGAGCGCACCTACTGGTCCAAGCTCTGCCTGATCCAGATGGCGCTGCCGGGCAAGACCGGCGAGGCGGTGCTGGTGGACCCCATCGAGGGGCCCGACATGTCGCTCGAGCCGCTCTACGACCTCTTCCGCCACGAGGCGACGGTGAAGGTCTTCCATGCCGCCCGGCAGGATCTCGAGATCTTCTTCGTAGAGGGGCGCGCCTTCCCCGTGCCGCTCTTCGACACGCAGGTCGCGGCCATGGTCTGCGGCTTCGGCGAGCAGGTCGGCTACGAGACGCTGGTCAAGAAGATCGCACGCGAGCAGCTCGACAAGACCTCGCGCTTCACCGACTGGTCGCGCCGTCCGCTCAGCGACGCGCAGAAGACCTATGCCATCGCCGATGTGACCCACCTGCGGGTGATCTACGAATGGCTTTCGGCTCAGATCGAGAAGAACGGCCGGCAGAAGTGGGTCGAGGAAGAGCTCGCGATCCTCACCGATCCCGAGACCTACACGGTCCGGCCCGAAGAGGCTTGGCTCAGGATCAAGACCCGCACCACCTCGGGGCGCTTCCTCGCCGTGGTGAAGGAGCTCGCCCGTTTCCGCGAGGACTATGCGCAGAAGAACAACGTCCCGCGCTCGCGGGTGATGAAGGACGATGCGCTGCTCGAGATCGCCTCCACGCGGCCCACGAATGCCGAAGAGCTGGGCCGCTCGCGGCTTCTGCTGCGCGAGGGGAGGCGGGGCGACATCGCCGATGGCATCCTTGCCGCGGTGAAGGCGGGCATGGAGGTCAAGAACGAGGACCTGCCGAAGCCCGATCTCTCGCGCGAGCAGCTTCAGGTGAACCCGGCGCTGGCCGATCTCCTGCGGGTGCTGCTCAAGGCCAAGTCGGAAAGTCTGGGCGTTGCGGCGCGGCTCATCGCCTCGGCCTCCGAGCTCGATGCCATTGCCGCGGGCGAACGCGACCTGCCCTCGCTCAAGGGCTGGCGGCTCGAGGCCTTCGGGGCCGATGCACTGCGCCTCTGCCGGGGCGAGATCGCCCTGTCGGCCAAGGGCAACGACGTGCGCGTGGTCAAGCTCTGACCGGTGCCGGGCGGCCTTGGCCGCCCGGAGCGTGCCTCAGCGGCGGCTGGTCAGGGCGTTGCCTGCCGAGACCACCGTGATCTGGCTGATCGAGCGCAGCTGATAGGCCGTCAGATAGGCGCCCACCGTCACCTCGCGCGAGGCCTGCGTGCCGACGGCGGCCCCCCTCGGCGGCGGCAGGGCGCGGAACTCATAGGTCATCACGCCATCCTGAACCGGCCGCGCCACCAGCTCGGCGTTCCAGAAGCCCTGCGTCGGAGGCACGCCCACGGCGCGCACCACAGCACCCCCCCGGTTCGGCTCCACCTCGAGCGAGATCACCTGCGCTATCAGCGGCCGCGCATCGGGCGCCGTGGCCGGCAGATCGGTTGGCGCCAGAGTGGCGGGCGCGGGCTCGGAGCCGCCGATCCAGTTCAGCGGGTTGAGCCGCGAGCCGCAGGCCCCGAGTGCCAGAACCAGCGCAAGCCCCACGAGCAGCGGTCGTCTCATTCCTTCATCCCTCGCATCCTTCTCTGCTCATTGGCTAGCCGATGCGGCGGGCTTTGGAAAGCGCGGGCTGGCAGGGCTGGACCTCGCTGGACCCAGCGATTACCTGTGGCTGCAGGAATGGAGGGCAGGATGGCCACTCAAGCCTTTGAAGAGATCGCCGAGACGTTCGACTTTCTGGACGACTGGGAAGACCGCTACCGCCATGTGATCGAACTGGGCAAGGCGATGCCGCCGCTCGACGAGGCCTTCCGGGTGCCCGCGACCAAGGTCGAGGGCTGCGCGAGCCAGGTCTGGATCCGGCCCGTGATCGAGGGGGAGGGCGGGGGCGCGCGATTCGACTTTCAGGGCGACAGCGACGCGATGATCGTTCGCGGCCTGATCGCCGTGCTTCATGCGCTCTATTCCGGCCTGTCGGTGGCCGAGGTGGGCCGGGTGGATGCGCCGGCCGAACTGGCGCGGCTCGGCCTCGATCAGCATCTCTCATCGCAGCGCTCGAACGGGCTGCGCGCGATGGTGGAGCGGATCCGCCGTGTCTCGGCAGAGGTCGCGGCGGCCTGAAGGCGGGCCGCCGCCCGCCGGCTCAGTACTGGCCGACCTTGGTGCAGTCCGGCGCGAAAGCCAGATAGCCCGCGATGGCTTCGAGCCCTTCCTTCGGTGATTCGTAGGACCAGGCCGCGTCTTTCAGCGTGCCGCTGGCGCCGACGATGGAGTAGTAGCTCGCCTCGCCCTTCAGCGGGCAGGCCGTGACCTTCTCGCTCTTGTCGAACATGACCATCGCCACATCCTCACGCGGGAAGTAGATGACCGGATCGCGGCTGCCCTCGGTCAGTTCGATGGCGTTCAGCGTCTCTCCCAGCACAGCCGAATCCGTCCGGATGACCCATTTGCCCTCGGCCTTGCGCAGGCGGATATGATTGTTCATCTGCATGTCCTTCACGGTGCTGCAACGCAGCAAATGATGCCGCTGCCGCTCCTCATGGGCAAGAGGTCAAAGAGGCGCAGCCGCCGCTTCCAGCCAGTCCCAAGCCGCGGGCGACAGGCGTGAACCGATCTTTTCGAGAACGTCCCGGTGGTAGGCGTCGATCCAGTCCCGCTCTGCCGAGGACAGGAGCTGCGGCAGGATCAGGCGGCGGTCGAAGGGCACGAAGGTCAGCGTCTCGAAGGCCAGTTGCCGACGATTGTCGCCCAGGGCAGGGGCCTCCTCGACGACGATCAGGTTTTCCAGCCGGATCCCGAAGGCGCCTTCGCGGTAATAGCCGGGCTCGTTCGACAGGATCATGCCCGGCTCCAGCGGCACCTCGGAGATGCGGGCGATCCGCTGCGGCCCCTCGTGGACCGACAGGAACGCGCCGACGCCGTGGCCCGTGCCGTGGTCGTAATCCTGTCCGGCGAGCCAGAGCGGATAGCGGGCGAGCGCGTCGAGGTCGCGCCCGGCCAGCCCCTTGGGCCAGCGCGCGCGGCTGATCGCGATCAACCCCTGCAGCACGCGGGTGTAGCATTCCCGCGCCTCTTGCCCCGGATCGCCCACCGCGACCGTGCGGGTGATGTCGGTGGTGCCGTCGGCATATTGCGCGCCCGAGTCGACGAGCAGCAGCTCATCCCGCTGCACCGGGCGGTTCGAGCCGTCGGTCACGCGGTAATGCATGATCGCGCCGTTCGGACCCGCGCCGCAGATCGTGTCGAAGCTGATGTCGTGGAGCGCATTGGTCGCGCGGCGGAAGCCCTCGAGCGCCGTCACCACGTCGATCTCGGTCAGGCCGCCCTTCGGGGCCTCGGCATCGAGCCAGGTCAGGAATTCGACCATGGCCGCCCCGTCGCGCAGATGGGCGTCGCGCATGCCCGCGATCTCGGCCGCGGTCTTGCAGGCCTTGGGCAGGCGGCAGGGATCGTCGCCGTCCACCGCCTCCACGCCGGCATCCTGCAGCTCGAGGAGCACGGCCAGCGGCGCCGTCTTGCGGTCGACCTGCACCGGGCCTGTCAGTGTCCGTAGTGCCGGCACGAAGGCCTGCGGCGGGCGCAGCGTCACGCCCGCGCCCAGATGCGCGCGGGTGGCCTCGTCGAACTTCGCGGCTTCAGCGAAGAGGGTCACGCGGGCATCGTCGTGCAGCACGGCAAAAGCGTGGAGCACCGGATTGCGCGGTACGTCCGACCCGCGGATGTTCAGAAGCCAGCAGATCGAGTCGGGCAGGCTCAGCACGACCGCCCTGCGGCCCGCGGCGGCGAGCGTCTGGGCCAGACGCTGGCGCTTGGCCTCGCCCGTCTCGCCCGCGAGCGCGTCGGGATGAACGAAGGCGCGGCCCATCGGCGGATCGGGCTGATCGGCCCACAGCCGGTCGAGCGGGTTCTCCACCGGCCTGAGCGTGATGCCGGAGCCCGCCAGCGCCGTTTCGAGCCGCGCGATCTCGTCGGCGGTATGGAGCCAGGGATCGAAGCCGATCACGCCTTGGGAAAGTTTTTCACGCAGCCAGTCGCCAGGCTGGATCTCGGGCCAGGCCACCGGCGTGAAATGGGCCAGATCCACCTGATGCTTTACCTGCACCCGGTAGCGACCGTCGATGAAGACGCCCGCCACCTCGGGCAGCACGAGGCAGAAGCCGGCCGAGCCGGTGAAGCCCGTCAGCCATTGCAGCCGGTCGTCGCGCGCGGCCACATATTCGCCCTGATGCGCGTCCGAGCGCGGCACGAGGAAACCGGCCAGCCCCTCGGCGGTCAGCGCCTGCCGCAGGGCGGCAAGCCGGGCCGGCCCCTGAGCCGGGGAGGAAGTCGCATGGAACGTCTGGAACATCAGGCCACCCGCCGTTTGCCGATGCGCTTCTTCGGATCGGCGTCGAAAAGCGATGCCAGCTGCTCGGTCATGGCGCCGGCCAGCTGCTCCACATCGGTGATCGTCACGGCGCGCGCATAGTAGCGCGTCACGTCATGGCCGATGCCGATGGCGATGAGCTCCACCTGCCGCTTGCGCTCGACCATCGCGATCACATCGCGGAGATGTTTTTCAAGATAGCTCGCCGGGTTCACCGACAGGGTGGAATCGTCCACCGGCGCCCCGTCCGAGATCACCATGAGGATCTTGCGCGTCTCGGCCCGGCTGCTCAGCCGACGATGCGCCCATTCCAGCGCCTCGCCGTCGATGTTCTCCTTGAGGAGCCCTTCCTTCATCATCAGGCCGAGATTCTCGCGCGCCCGCCGCCAGGGCGCGTCGGCGCCCTTGTAGACGATGTGGCGCAGGTCGTTGAGCCGCCCGGGCTGCTGCGGACGGCCCGCTGCCAGCCATTTCTCGCGGCTCTGCCCGCCCTTCCAGGCGCGCGTGGTGAAGCCCAGGATCTCGACCTTGACCTGACAGCGTTCCAGCGTGCGCGCGAGCACATCGGCGCAGATCGCGGCGATCGAGATCGGCCGACCGCGCATCGAGCCGGAATTGTCCAGCAGCAGCGTCACACAGGTGTCGCGGAATTCGGTGTCCTTCTCGACCTTGAACGAGAGCGGCGTGGTCGGGTTGGCCACCACCCGCGCGAGGCGGCCGGCATCGAGGATGCCTTCCTCGCGGTCGAATTCCCAGCTGCGGTTCTGCTGCGCCTGAAGCCGGCGCTGCAGCTTGTTCGCAAGCCGGCTCACCGCGCCCTTCAGCGGCTCGAGCTGCTGGTCGAGATAGGCCCGCAGGCGCTCGAGCTCGGCCGGTTCGGCCAGATCCTCGGCGCGGATCTCCTCGTCGAACTCGGTGGCGAAGACGACATAGGCCGGATCGGCCTCGGAATAGGCTGCAGGCGGCGGGGGTTCGAGCGGCGCCTCGCCCTCGGGCAGCTCCATCTCCTCGCCCTGATCCGAATCGGGCTGGTCGTCCATCGAGACCTGCGCCTCGGTCGGATCCTGCTGCTCTTCCTGGCTGCGCTCGGGTTGCGCCTCGGGCGACTCCTCGGACTCGTCTTCGCCCTGGCTCTGGGAGTCGTCCTCGTCGGTCTCCGCGTCCTCGCCCGCCTCGTCCTGCTCGTCGGTATCGGGATCGTCGCCGAGCTGGTCGCCGTAGCCCAGATCCGAGATCACCTTGCGCGCGAGCCGGGCGAAGGCCGCCTGATCGGACAGCACCTCGTCGAGGTTCTGAAGCGTGTCGCCCGCCTGCTGCTCGATGAAGCCGCGCCAGAGCTCCATCACATTGTCGGCGCCGCCGGGCAGGGTGCGCCCCGTCGCCAGATGGCGCACGAGATAGCCCGCCGCCGTGGCGAGCGGCGCATCCGCGGCCTGGGTGATCTGTGCATAGCCCTTCCGCTCGGCCTCGTGTCCGATCCGCGCGTCGATGTTGCCGGCAGTGCCGGGCATGGTGCGCGCGCCCACCGCCTCGCAGCGCGCCGTCTCCATCGCCTCGTAGATCTCGCGCGCCATCTGGCCCTGCGGCAGGTAGCGGGCCGACAGGGCATCGTCGTGATAGCGGCGGCGCAGGGCGAAGGCATCGGCCGTGCCGCGGGCGAGCATCACCTCGTCGCGCGTCATCCGGCGGCTGACCTGCGGCAGCCGCATCCCCTCGCGGTTCATCCCCGCGGGATCGACCGTGAAGGTCACCGTCATCTCCGGATCGCAGGCGAGGGTCTTCGTCGCCTCGGCAAGGGCCTTCTTGAACGGATCGGCGGGGTTGTCGCTGGGCTTGCTCATGGCTTCAGATAAAGCACCCGGACCGGGCGCGGACAAGGGGAGAGAGAGCCGTCACCGGAAGAGCTTCCAGCGCTCGGCGCGGTCGAGGGCCCGGTTGAGCCGGTAGCGGTCCATGGCCAGAGCCACGGCCTCGGGGTGGGCGCGTTCGAGATCGGTCAGGTTGCGCATCACCGCCGCCGCTCGGAGCCGGGTCAGGAGCCCGGTGGCCAGGGCGGCGAGCAGCCCCGCCGCAAGGGCAAGGAGAGCCGATCCGGCCGCAAGCCAGACCACCGCCCCCACGAGGACCGCCGCCAGCGCGCCGAGGATCCGTCCCTGACGCCGCAGGGTCTCAAGGGACCCGTGAAGTTCGGCGAGACGTGCGGCGACGGCGGCCTGATCCATTTCAGCAGTAGAGTTTGTAGCGTCCGGCGCGCTCGGTCGCCATCACCATGCGGTAGCGTTCGAGCGCGGCCGGATAGAGATCGGGATGCTCGACCGCGAGGCGCGCCTGCCGCCGCCCGGCCGAGAGGAGCGAGAGGCCCGCGCCGGCCGCTCCGAAGGCCGCCCCGGCAAGGGCAAGGGCGAGCGCGGTGCCCGCGCCGCCGAAGAGGAGGAAACCAAGGCCCGCGCCGGCCAGAGCCAGCACGGGAACGAGCGTCAGGATCTGGCGCCTTGCCCGCGACCGCGCCGCCTCGCAGGCGGCGATGCGCTCGGCCAGCGCCGCGATACTCATTTCATCGCCGTGGAGGCGGCGCTTTCCGGCAGTTCCTCGTTGAAGCAGCGCTGGTAGAACTCGGCCACCGTCTGGCGTTCGAGCTCGTCGCACTTGTTGAGGAAGGTGAGCCGGAAGGCATAGCCCACGTTGCGGAAGATCTCGGCGTTCTGCGCCCAGGAGATCACGGTCCGCGGGCTCATCACCGTCGAGAGGTCGCCGTTCATGAACGCGGTGCGGGTGAGATCCGCGACCGTCACCATCTGGCTGATCTGCTTGCGGCCCTTCTCGGTGTTGTAATGCGGGTTCTTCGACAGGACGATCGCCACCTCGGCATCGTGGCTGAGGTAGTTCAGCGTGGCCACCAGCGACCAGCGGTCCATCTGGCCCTGGTTGATCTGCTGAGTGCCGTGGTAGAGGCCGGTCGTGTCGCCCAGGCCCACGGTGTTCGCGGTCGCGAACAGCCGGAAGCACGGGTGGGGGGTGATGACTTCGTTCTGGTCGAGCAGCGTGAGCTTGCCGTCGGTTTCCAGCACGCGCTGGATCACGAACATCACGTCGGCGCGGCCCGCATCATATTCGTCGAAGACGATGGCGCAGGGGTTGCGCAGCGCCCAGGGCAGGATGCCTTCCTGGAAGGTCGTGACCTGCTTGCCGTCCACCAGCTTGATCGCGTCCTTGCCGATCAGGTCGATCCGGCTGACGTGGCTGTCGAGGTTCACCCGCACGCAGGGCCAGTTGAGCCGGCTCGCCACCTGTTCGATATGGGTGGATTTCCCGGTGCCGTGATAGCCCTGGATCATGACGCGGCGGTTGTAGGCGAAGCCTGCGAGGATCGCGAGCGTCGTGTCGGCATCGAACTTGTAGGTGGGATCGATGTCCGGCACCCGATCGGTGCGCTCGGCGAAGCCCTTCACCTTCATGTCGGTGTCGATGCCGAAGGTCTCGCGAACGGAAATTTCCTCGGTGGGTCTCACAGTCATGTCCAGCATTCCGTCCGCCTTGTTGCCGCATCGGCCGCCCTTCCGGGCGCCCGGCCTTTGATGAAACATATCGGGCAGGGCTGCAAGGGAAAGGGCGACAAGCCGCGTTGACCTTCTTGCAGTCGCCATCCCGGGCGCGCACTCGTGCCGCGCGAAGGTGCGGCGCGACCGGGGTCAGTCGCGGAAGTAGCGGCTGTCCTTGATCTGGTCCCAGGCCCAGACCACTTCCTGCAGCCGTTCCTCGTCGGCGCGGTTGCCGCCGTTCATGTCCGGATGCAGGTCCTTCACGAGGCTCTTGTATTGCTTGCGGATCTCGAGCTTCGTCCAGGTGTCGCGCGCGTCGAGGATCTCGAGCGCCTTGCGCTCGGTCGGCGGCAGCTTACGCGTGGCGGTGGTGGCGACCTTGCCGGGGTTCTGCGTGGCCTTCTCGCCCAGGATCTCCATCGGGTCGTCGACGCCCAGCCGCGACCAGACGCGGCCCTCGTCGGGACGTTTGGCGAAGGGCTGGGTTTCGCGGCCCCAGAGCCGGTCCTTCTCCATGATGCGCTTGATCTCGTCCTCGCCCGATCCCTGGAAGAAATTCCATTTCAGGTTGTATTCGCGGACGTGATCCTTGCAGAACCAGAAGAACTCATCGAGCAGGTCCGGCGATTTCGGGGCCCGATAGATGCCCGCCTCGGAGCAGTCGGGATATTCGCACTGACGATTGGACGTCTCGAACGCGCCCGACATGCCCCGGCGGCCGGTCTTGCGCCGCTTCTTGTCCGAGGAGACCCGGATGTCGAATTCGAAGGGGGGGCGGTTCGTCATCTCATCATGCCTTTCCGACTCGGAGGCGTGAGTTTAGGGGTTTGTGCGCGGGATTGAAGAGGGGAAGGCACGGGATGGGCGTGGTCGAGGAAATTCGTGATCGGCTGGAGGCGGCCTTCGCGCCGGAAGAGCTTGAGGTGATGGACGAAAGCGAGCAGCACCGCGGCCATGGCGGCTGGCGCGAGGGCGGCGAGACGCACTTTCGTGTGAGGATGCGTGCGGCCGCGATGGCGACGCAAACCCGGCTCGAGCGGCATCGGGCGGTGAATGCGGCGCTCGGGAAGGATCTCGTCGGGCGCATTCACGCGCTCGCGCTGGATGTAGCCGGCTGAGGCGCCGCCCGAGCGTCCGGCGGCCCGCGAGAGGCCGTCGTCGCATGGATATTTAAGCCAGAGTGAGGGAGCGGGGCACGCCCTCCGGGCAGGAGGGCGCCCCCGCGGTCAGGCGCGGCTGACCTGCGGCGTGCGCTCGGCCTTCACCTGCAGGCGCCGGGCATGGAGCACCGGCTCGGTATAGCCCGAGGGCTGCTCGCGGCCCTTGAAGACGAGGTCGCAGGCCGCCTGGAAGGCCGCGCCGTCGAAGCCGGGCGCCATGGGCCGGTAGGCCGGATCGCCGGCATTCTGCGCATCCACCACGGCGGCCATCTTCTTCAGCGCCGCCATCACCTGATCTTCCGACACGACACCGTGGTGCAGCCAGTTCACCAGCGCCTGGCTGGAGATCCGGCAGGTGGCGCGGTCTTCCATCAGGCCCACGTCGTTGATGTCGGGCACCTTCGAACAGCCGACGCCCTGATCCACCCAGCGCACCACATAGCCGAGGATGCCCTGGGCATTGTTCTCGATCTCCTGGCGCAGCTCGGCCTCGGACCAGTTCACTCCCTCGGCCACCGGCAGCGTCAGCAGGTCCTCGAGGCTGCCGCGCGGTCCGCCCGCCGCGATCTCCTTCTGGCGCGCGGTCACGTCCACCCGGTGATAATGGGTGGCATGCAGGGTTGCGGCCGTGGGCGAGGGCACCCAGGCGCAGCTCGCTCCGGCCTTCGGGTGGCCGATCTTGGCGGCCAGCATCTCGGCCATCCGGTCGGGCATGGCCCACATGCCCTTGCCGATCTGCGCGCGCCCGCGCAGGCCGCAGGCCAGACCGATGTCCACGTTGCGATCCTCGTAGGAGGCGATCCAGCGCGAGGCCTTCATGTCCCCCTTCTTCACCATCGGGCCCGCCTCCATGCCGGTGAAGATCTCGTCGCCCGTCCGGTCGAGGAAGCCCGTGTTGATGAAGGCCACCCGATGCTTCGCGGCCCGGATGCACTCCTTCAGATTGACCGAGGTGCGCCGCTCCTCGTCCATGATGCCGAGCTTCACCGTGTAGTGCGGCAGGCCCAGCACCTCCTCCACGCGGGTGAAGAGCTCGTCGGCGAAGGCCACCTCGTCGGGCCCGTGCATCTTGGGCTTCACCACATAGACCGAGCCTGCGACCGAGTTCCGGATGCCGTCGGCCTTGGCCAGATCGTGCAGGGCGCAGAGGGTGGTGGCGAAGGCATCGAGCATCCCCTCGAAGATCTCGGCGCCAGTCTCGTCGAGCACGGCAGGCGTGGTCATCAGATGGCCCACGTTGCGCACGAGCATCAGCGCCCGGCCCTTGAGGGTGACGGTCCCGCCGTCCGGCGCGGTGAAGGCGAGGTCGGGCGCGAGCTCGCGCACGAACATCCGCCCGCCCTTCGAGATCGCCTCGCGCAGGTCGCCGCGCATCAGGCCCAGCCAGTTGGCGTAGGCGAGCGCCTTGTCCTCGCCATCCACCGCGGCGACGGAATCCTCGCAATCCATGATGGCCGACAGCGCGGCCTCCATGCGGATGTCGGCGACGCCCGCGCGGTCGGCGGCGCCGATCCGGTGCTTGCGATCAATGTCGAGGATGAGATGCAGCCCGTTGTTCTTCAGAAGGATGGCCGTCGGAGCCTCGGCAGGCCCCGCGTGGCCCGCAAATTGCGCGGGATCCGCCAGTGCGGGCACCAGCGCGCCGCCCTCGACCCGGTAGCCCTCGACATCGGCATGGCTGCCTTGGGCCAGCGGCGCGGTCTCATCGAGGAACCGGCGCCCCCAGGCGATGACCCGCGCGCCCCGCGCAGGGTCGAACTCCGCACCCTCCGGCAGATCGCCCAGAGCATCGGTGCCGTAGAGCGCGTCATAGAGCGAGCCCCAGCGCGCGTTGGCCGCGTTCAGCGCATAGCGCGCATTCATCACCGGCACCACGAGTTGCGGCCCCGCCACCTCGGCGATCTCTGGATCGACATGCGCGGTCTCGATGGTGAAGTCGGGCCCCTCCGGCAGCAGGTAGCCGATCTCGCGAAGGAAGGCGGTGTACTCTCTAAGGCTCGGCCGCTCGCCGCGGTGAGTGCGGTGCCAGTCGTCGATGGCAGCCTGAAGCTCGGCGCGGCGGTCGAGGAGGGCGCGGTTCCGCGGCCCGAGAGTGCGCACCGTGTCGGCGAGGCCTCCCCAGAAGGTTTCCTCGCTGACACCGGTGCCGGGCAGCGCCTCGCGGGCCACGAACTCGGCCAGACGCACATCCACCTGCAACCCCTGCTTCTCGATCCGATCGGTCAAGACCCCACTCCCGCTGATGACATTCTGTCGCAGCAATAGGGGCAAACCGGGCCGCATTCAACCATCTGGTCATGAAACATGACCAATCCGCCGGAGCGGTCAGAGGTCGAGACAGAGCTGCTGCGTCGGATCCGAGGCGGGCCGTCGGGGCGCCGCGCCTTCTATCACCTCCACGCGCGCGGTCGGGCGCCGGGCCAGCGTCCGCCCCGCGGCGCGTGCCGCCGAAGGATCGACCAGTGGCTCGGGATAGCGCCGCCCGAGCAGCCCCCTCGCGCCCTCCCAGCGCCAGGGTGCCTGGAGGACCCGATCGGGCACCTCCGCCAGTTCGGGCAGCCAGCGGCGCGTGAAGGCGCCATCGGGATCGAGCACGCCCGCCAGCCTCTCGGGGTCGACCGGACGCCCGAGCGCCACGCGGCGCATCTGCGCCCAGTGAATCGGCGGCGAGTGATCGGTGAGTCCTGCCGCCAGCGCCGCTCCCGCGGCCTGCTCCGACAGGCCGAGGTGATGCAGCGCCACCGAGGCAAGCATCCCGCGGAGCCGCGCGGGCAGCCAGCCCGAGGCCGCCATCGCGCGCAGTGCCGCATCCACGAAGGGCAGGCCGGTCTCTCCGGCGTGAAGCGCGGCCAGACGCAGCCTGAGCGCGTCCGGCTTCCCCTTCAGTCTGGTCCAAATATCCTCGGGGGGAGCCGCCCCCTCCGGGGCGGCCGGGGGGGCAGACAGCCCCCCGCGCACCGGGGGCACCCGAAGCCAGCGCCGCCCGGAAGGCGCCGAGGCTGCGCACCCAGTCGGCGTCCGGCCGCTCCGCCAGCCGCGCCGCCACGGCGGCCAGCACCTCCTCGCGCGACAGAGTGCCCGCCGCAAGATGCGGCGACAGGCGCGAAGAGGCCCGCTCCGCCTGCAAGAGCCGGTTGCGCCCGTCGCGGTAAAGCGCTCCGCGCCGCTCAAGGAAACTCTGGAGCAGGAGCTGCCCCTGCGGACGCCCGCCCGGCTGGCGGTGGGGGCAGCGGTCCTCGGCCAGCCGCAGGGCGCGGGCAGGCGGGATCGGCCCGGGTTCGACCGCGGGCAGCGGGGTCAGCGCCGCGGGCGCCCCGGCGCCGGGCTTCAGCCGGATGAAGTCGAGGCCGGTGCCCCCGGCCCAGGCCTGCAGGGCCAGATCGAGCTCCGCGAAAGCGGGATCCTCGAGGCAGAGGATGCGCCCGATCCGGTGCAGCTTGCAGAGCTTTGACAGAACCGCCTGCGCGTCGCCCACGCGCACCGCAAGCGGCGCCCCGAGCGCCGCCAGATCCGCGCGCAGGTCAGCGAGACATTCGGCGCGGAACGCCCATTGCCGGCCCGAGCGCGCCGGATCGGCCCATTCTGCCGGATCGACGATGGCGAGCGGCAGCACGCGGTCGTCCGCCGCGCGCGCCAGCGCCGGATGATCCGCCACCCGCAGGTCGTTGCGGAACCAGATCAGAACATTCATGGAACACTGATGCCCGCATCGCACGGAAAGGGCAAGGGGCCGCGTCGCTCGGAAATGATGAATGGCAGGTCGCCCATCGGTCTGCGATCTCTTGCCCTCTGATCGAGAGCCGCAGGGCTGGCGCGGCGCGTGCTCCCGGCGCTGCCTGCCGCGTCTTTCACGAGGCAGGTCGCGAAGGCGACGACACGGCCTTTCACGGGCCGCCCACCGGCGGTTGCGGGCAGGGCGGACGCGGGCTCGCTCCGTCTCGCAGAGGCGAACCGCCGAGGCCACCGGCCTGCGTCATCCTTCTGCCACCGAAGGCCCGCAGGATCTGCGGGGCCGGGTCGGATCGGCGCCGCCGCGGACGGGGCGCCGATCGCGGGCGAGGAGAGGCGCTCCCTGCGCTCCGGATCCTGCCCGGCGGGCCTTGCGCACGCCGCGGCGCGGACTAGGCTGCAAGATCCAGGAGAAGATCATGACCGACACCCCGATCCGCCTTGCCGACTACCTGCCCCCCAGCCATCTCGTCGATGGGGTCTCGCTCACCTTCCGGCTCGATCCCGGCTGCACGCGCGTGCTCTCCGAGATCCGGTTCCGGCCGAACCCGGCCCGGACGGGGCGCCCCGACCTGCGGCTCGACGGCGAGGGGCTGGCGCTCGTCTCGGCCGCGCTCGACGGCGCGCCCCTCGCCGTTCAGCCCGACGCGACAGGCCTGACCCTTCCCGGCGCAAGCCTTCCCGATGCGCCCTTCGCCTTCACGGCCGAGGTCGAGATCGACCCGGCCGCCAATACTGCGCTCGAGGGGCTCTACATGTCGAACGGCATGTATTGCACCCAGTGCGAAGCCGAGGGCTTCCGCAAGATCACCTTCTATCCCGACCGGCCCGACGTGATGGCTCCGTTCCGCGTGCGGATCGAGAGCGACCTGCCGGTGCTCCTGTCGAACGGCAACGAGGTGGCCTCGGGGCCGGGCTGGGCCGAATGGCACGATCCCTGGCCGAAGCCTTCCTATCTCTTCGCGCTGGTCGCGGGCGATCTCGTGGCCCACAGCGCGGGCTTCACCACGGCCTCGGGACGGACGGTGGCCCTCAACATCTGGGTGCGGCCGGGCGACGAGGCGCGCTGCGCCTATGCGATGGACAGCCTGATCCGCTCGATGAAGTGGGACGAGGAGGTCTATGGCCGCGAATACGACCTCGACACGTTCAACATCGTCGCCGTGGACGACTTCAACATGGGCGCGATGGAGAACAAGGGGCTGAACATCTTCAACTCGAAGTATGTGCTGGCCCTGCCCGAGACCGCGACCGACGACGATTTCGCCCGGATCGAGGCGGTCATCGCGCATGAATATTTCCACAACTGGACCGGCAACCGGATCACCTGCCGCGACTGGTTCCAGCTCTGCCTCAAGGAAGGGCTCACCGTCTTCCGCGACCAGCAGTTCAGCTCGGACATGCGCTCGGCCGCGGTGAAGCGGATCGAGGATGTACTGACGCTGCGCGCCCGGCAGTTCCGCGAGGACGACGGGCCGCTGGCCCATCCGGTCCGCCCCGAGGAATATATCGAGATCAACAACTTCTACACGGCGACCGTCTACGAGAAGGGGGCCGAGCTCATCGGCATGCTGAAGCGGCTCGTGGGCGACGAGGCCTATGCGCGCGCGCTCGACCTCTATTTCGAGCGTCATGACGGGCAGGCCGCCACCATCGAGGACTGGCTCACGGTCTTCGAGGATGCGACGGGCCGCGATCTGGCGCAGTTCAAGCTCTGGTATTCCGAGGCCGGCACGCCGCGGCTGAAGGTCAGCGACCGGTTCGAGGACGGGCGCTACACGCTCGAATTCGAGCAGGTGAACCCGCCCACGCCCGGCCAGCCGGTGAAGCAGCCCAAGGTGATCCCGGTGGCGGTGGGCCTGCTCAATCCGAACGGCGACGAGGTGCTGCCGACCACCGTCCTCGAAATGACGGAGCCGCGCCAGAGCTTCACCTTCGAGGGGCTGGGCGCCCGTCCCGTGCCGTCGATCCTGCGCGGCTTCTCGGCGCCCGTGGTGCTCGAGCGCGAGACCTCTCCCGAGGAGCGCGCCTTCCTGCTCGCCCATGACACCGACCCGTTCAACAAATGGGAGGCCGGACGGGCGCTCGCCAAGGACGTGCTGGCCCGGATGGTCACCGGGGGCGCCCAGCCCGGACCCGACTGGCTCGAGGCGCTGGCACGGGTGGCGGTGGACGAGACGCTCGACCCGGCGTTCCGCGCACTCGCCCTGCGCCTGCCGGGCGAGGACGACATGGCCCAGACGCTCCATGCCGCGGGCCATGTGCCGGATCCGGCCCGCATCAACGCGGCGCGCGAGCGGATGGCGGGGGCGCTGGCCGAACGGCTCGAACCCGAGCTCGGGGCTCTCATCGAGACGCTGGCCGAGCCCGGCCCCTTCTCGCCCGAGGCCCGGGCCGCAGGGCGCCGGGCGCTGCGGCTGGCCGCGCTGGGCCTCGTCACCCGCCGCGACGGCGGGGCGCGGGCCGAGGCCGCCTTCCGCGCGGCCAACAACATGACCGAGGAAGTGGGCGCGCTGGCCTGCCTGCTCGAGATCGGCCGCGGGCAGGAGGAGCTGGGCCTCTTCGAGACGCGCTGGGCCGGCGACCGGCTGGTGATGGACAAGTGGTTCGCCCTCCAGATCCTCCATGCCGCGCCCGAGGAAACGGCGGCCACCGTCGAGCGGCTGACCGCCCATCCGGCCTTCGACTGGAAGAATCCCAACCGCTTCCGGTCGGTCGTCGGGGCGCTCTCGGCCAATCACGCGGGCTTCCATCACGCCTCCGGTGCGGGCTACCGGCTGCTCGCCGACTGGCTGATCCGGCTCGACCCGCTGAACCCGCAGACGGCGGCGCGCATGTCGACCGCCTTCGAGACCCGGGCCCGCTACGATGCGGACCGGCAGGGCATGATACTGGCCGAACTCGACCGCATCCTCGCCACGCCGGGCCTCAGCCGCGATCTGGGCGAGATGGCGGGGCGGATGAGGCACGCATGAGCGGGTGGGAACAGTTGGACGGGAAGCGGCGTTCTGACCGGCGGATGACTGCCGAGCGCAGATCGGTGCAAAGGACGGCGCTTGCCGGCCGGGACAACCGGGCCTCATGTCATGCGAGAGCAGGAGGCCCCGGGTGTCGCTCATGATGCAGTCTCGAATCGATCCGCTCATCGAAGAGCGTGCCCCCTGGCTCTTCTCCGGCCGTCCCCATCATGAAGCCTCGCGCAGACTTCTGTGCCGCGTTCTGGGCTACGACCGCACCGTCGAGATCGGAGAGCAGCTGAAGGACGATCCGACGCCCGAGATCATGCGCCGCGTGGCGCAGATGATCGCGCGGGACGTAGAGGTCTCGGGTCTCGAGAACCTGCCGCGCAACGGCCCGGCGCTGGTCGTCTGCAACCATCCGACCGGCATCGCCGACGGGGTGATCCTCCACCACATCCTCGCGCCCCTGCGGCCCGATCTCTTCTTCTACGCCAACCGCGACATTCTTCGCGTGCTGCCGCAGATGGAGGACCTGATCTGCCCGGTCGAATGGCGGCAGGAGAAGCGGAGCCTGCAGAAGACGCGCGAGACGATGGACTACACCCGCCGCGCCATCGAGGCCGGGCGGCTGGGCGTAATCTTCCCCTCCGGGCGGCTGGCCAAGCGGACGGGACTGAAGCTCATGGAGCGGCCGTGGATGGCCTCCGCTGCGATGATCGCGCGGAAGTTCGACCTGCCTGTGGCGCCGGTGAACATCCGGGCGCGCAACTCGACGCTGTTCTACCTCTTCGACCTGATCCACCCCACGCTGCGGGACATCACTCTGTTCCACGAGGTGCTGAACAAGCATCGCCAGCCGTTCCGACTGACGATGGGCCGGCCGATCCCGGCCGAGCGTCTGCCGTCGAAGTCCGAAGAGGGGATCGAGATGCTGCGCGAGGCGACGCTCGCGCTCGGCGGGCAATATTCGCCTGCCGTCAGCATCCTGCAGATGACGAGCCTGCGCGGCGCGCTCCGCTACGCACGCGGGTAGGGGATCCCGGAGCGCGCGGCTGGCCGGACAGGCGGCCGCGCCTCCTCCCCACCCCTCCGCGGCCGGCAGGGAGCTGTCGCCGCTGCGTTCCGGCAGCCGCGGGCGGCCATTTTCCTCATGCTCCTGCAGTGACCGGAGGACCCGTCGCCGCCGCGTCCAACGGCAGGCGCAGGACGCCCCCTTCGTCATGCTCTTGCACGGCGGCGCGGGATGGCGTTCAACTCGCGCCATGACCGGACCGCGCTACACCCCGCTCGTCGAGAGCCTGCCCTCCACCGTTCCCTTCGTCGGCCCCGAGACGCAGGAGCGTGCGCGTGGCCGCCCGTTCCGCGCCCGCTTGGGCGCGAACGAGAGCCTCTTCGGCCCCTCGCCGCACGCCGTGGCAGCCATGGCCGCGGCCGCCGCCGAGGTCTCGCTGTATGGCGATCCAGAGATCCATGCGCTGCGCACTGCCATCGCGGCCCATCACGGCGTGGCGCCGGATCAGGTGACGGTGGGCGAGGGCGTCGACGGGCTTCTGGGCAACCTCGTCCGGCTGCTTGTCGACGAGGGCGCGCCGGTCGTGACCTCGGAGGGCGCCTATCCGACCTTCGCCTTCCATGTGGCGGGGTTCGGCGGCCGCCTGCACAAGGTGCCCTACCAGGGCGATCACGAGGATCCCGAGGCGCTGGCGGCCGAGGCCCGGAGGGTCGGGGCCCGGATCGTCTATTTCGCCAATCCGGACAATCCGATGGGGTCGCACCATCCTGCCGCCTCCGTCCGCGCCCTGATCGAGGCGCTGCCCGAGGGCACGCTGCTCGCGCTCGACGAGGCCTATGTGGAACTGGCCCCCGAGGGCACGGCGCCCGAGATCGCCCCCGAGGATCCGCGGGTGATCCGCTTCCGCACCTTCTCGAAAGCCTACGGGATGGCGGGTCTGCGCGTGGGCTATGCCATCGGCGCCCGCGACCTCATCCGCGCCTTCGACAAGGTCCGCAATCATTTCGGGGTGGGGCGGATCGCGCAGGCGGGCGCGCTGGCCGCGCTCGAGGATCGCGCATGGCTCGCGCATGTGCAGGCGGAGGTGCAGGCGGCGCGGGCCGAGATCGGCCGGATCGCCGAAGGCTGCGGGCTGACGCCGCTGCCGTCGGCCACCAACTTCGTGACCATCGACTGCGGCCGGGACGGCGCCTTCGCGCGCGCCGTGCTGACCGAACTTGTCGCCCGCGACATCTTCGTGCGGATGCCGTTCGTGGCCCCGCACGACCGCTGCATCCGGGTGAGCTGCGGCCGCGCCGAAGAGCTCAGGGCCTTTGCCGAAGCCCTGCCTCTGGCGCTGGCCGCCGCAGGCTGACCGGCAACGCCGGGGCCGGGCCTATTCCGCCACGAGGCCGCCCCGCGCCGGGCCTACCGCCGGGGCATGGCCCTCCGGCGCCTGGACCGTCGGCGCTCGCCGACCGTCGCCACCGCGCGGCGTCAGGGTGGCCGCCAGTTCCGACGGAGCCGGCGTGCGTTCGGGCCGGAAGAAGGCGGGCAGGTCCGCGGGCAGCTCCTCGCGGGCCGGCGCAGTCGCAGGCGCGGCCTGTTCGACCGCGCGCCGGAAGATCAGCAGGTTCTGATAGGTGGTGGCCTTGCCGGTGAAGCCCACGCGTTCCTCGCAGGGCAGCGTCTCGGCGCGCAGATATTCCCATCCGTCGCGGCCAAGGTCGTTCATCATCTGGGTGAGGGCGTGGGCGAACCGGTCGGTGGCCGTCCTGGCCCCCTTCACCTTTTCGCCCTTCCGCGGGGCGGGAACGACCTTGTATTCGAATCGGGGCATGATGAAAATTCTCGCTGGCTGTCCCCCGAGTCTAGGACGGTTCGCGCATCTGCCAAGGGGCAAGGCGCGGAGCCGGCCCGCGCGCGCGGCGAACGGCCGAGCCGACCGCCACCGCGCCGAGAGGGTGTCGCCGGAAGGGCAGGGCCCTGTCCGGCTGCGGGTCAGAGCCCCAGCTTCTGGGCCACGATCTGGTTGACGGCGGCCGGATTGGCCTTGCCGCCCGTGGCCTTGATGACCTGACCCACGAACCAGCCCGCAAGCTTGGGGTTCGCCTTGGCCTTCTCGACCTGCGCGGGATTGGCCGCGATGATCTCGTCGACCGCCGTCTCGATGGCCCCGGTGTCGGTCACCTGCTTCATGCCGCGCGCCGCGGCCACCTCTGCCGGATCGCCGCCCTCGGTCCAGAGGATCTCGAACAGATCCTTGGCCATCTTGCCGGAAATCTCGCCCGACGCGATCAGATCGAGAACCCCGCCCAGCTGTCCGGCCTTCACCGGCGTGTCGGCGATGGTCAGGCCCTGCTTGTTCAGCCGGCCGAAGAGCTCGTTGATGACCCAGTTCGCCGCCTGCTTGCCGTCGCGCCCGCGAGCCACCTCCTCGAAATAGGCCGCCGCATCGAGTTCGGCCGTCAGCACATTGGCGTCGTAGTCGGTCACGCCATAGTCGGCCATGAAACGGGCCTTCTTCGCGTCCGGCAGTTCGGGCATCGAGGCCGCGATCTCGTCCACCCAGCCCTGTTCGATCTCGAGCGGCAGGAGGTCGGGGTCGGGGAAGTAGCGGTAATCGTGCGCCTCTTCCTTCGACCGCATCGAGCGCGTCTCGCCCTTGTCGGGATCGTAGAGCCGCGTTTCCTGCACCACCTTGCCGCCATCCTCGAGAATGGCGATCTGGCGGCGCGCCTCGTAATCGATGGCCTGCTGGATGAAGCGCATCGAGTTCATGTTCTTGATCTCGCAACGGGTGCCCAGATGCGAGAAATCCTGCGTC
Organism: Cereibacter sphaeroides 2.4.1; assembly: GCF_000012905.2. Lineage (NCBI taxonomy): Bacteria > Pseudomonadati > Pseudomonadota > Alphaproteobacteria > Rhodobacterales > Paracoccaceae > Cereibacter > Cereibacter sphaeroides. The sequence goes on from NC_007493.2 coordinate 582,115, forward strand.
TCCTGATACTTCTCGTACTGTCCCGGACGGCAGACCGACACGTTCACGTCGGCGCGGAGGTTGCCGTTCTGCATGTTGCCGTCGCAGGTGCCGAGGTAGCGCAGGATCTGGCGGAGTTTCGCCACATAGGCCGCCGCCTCCTCGGGCCCGCGGATGTCGGGGCGGCTCACGATTTCCATCAGCGCGACGCCGGTGCGGTTGAAGTCCACGAAAGAGAGATTCGGGTCCATGTCGTGGATCGACTTGCCCGCATCCTGCTCGAGGTGAATGCGCTCGATCCGCACCAGCCGCGCGATGCCCGGGGCCAGCTCGACCAGCACCTCGCCCTCGCCCACGATCGGATGGTAGAGTTGGCTGATCTGGTAGCCCTGCGGCAGGTCCGGGTAGAAGTAGTTCTTGCGGTCGAAGGCCGAGACGAGGTTGATCTGCGCCTTCAGGCCGAGGCCGGTGCGGACCGCCTGCGCCACGCAGAACTCGTTGATGACCGGCAGCATTCCCGGCATCGCGCAATCCACGAAGGAGACGTTCGAGTTCGGCTCGGCCCCGAAGGTGGTCGAGGCGCCCGAGAAGAGCTTGGCATTCGACGAGACCTGGGCGTGGATCTCCATCCCGATCACCAGTTCCCAGTCGTGCTTGGCCCCGGCGATCACCTTGGGCTTGGGGGCTTCGTAGGTCAGGTCGAGCATGGGTCATCCCTCCGGTCGCGGGCCCGTTCTAGGCAGGGAACCGCCAAAGGGCAAGTCCACCCCGGGCGGAGTCTCGCCGACATCCGATGGATTGGGTTGCCAGAATCCGCCGCTGACCGGCACAACCTGCGGGCCGCAGCGTAAGGCGGTGCTGAACAAGGTCTTCGCATGAAGCTCCGCATGGTCCTGATCGGTCTGCTGCTCGCCCTGCCCATCTCCTGCGGTGAGGCGCGGCCCACGTCGGATGTCCGCAACTTCCTGCCCGTCATGCGGTGGGATCACCGGCCCGAAGCGAAGATCTGGACCGAGCGGACCCTGCTCGCGGTGGAACAGCGCGACGACTTCCTGACCGATACGGTGCCGCAGGACATCGGCACCTGGTGCCCGGGCTATCCCGACGCCACGCCCGAAGAGCGGCGCGCCTTCTGGACCGGCATCCTCTCGGCGCTGGCCAAGCACGAGAGCACCTGGAACCCGGTCGCTTCGGGCGGGGGCGGGCGCTGGATCGGCCTCACCCAGATCGCGCCGCAGACCGCGCAGGCCTACGGCTGCCGGGCTCAGAGCGCAGGCGCGCTGAAGGACGGGGCGCTGAACCTCTCCTGCGCCGTGCGGATCGCCGCGCGGCAGGTCGAGCGGGACGGTCTGGTGGCCGGCAACGGCACCCGCGGCCTCGGGCGCGACTGGGCGCCCTTCCGCAGCGCCTCGAAGCGGGCCGAGATGGCCGCCTGGACCCGCGCGCAGCCCTATTGCAAGGTCAAGAGCTGAGGCTCAGCCGCGCAGGAAGCGGCGGCGCGCCTCTTCGGCCATCGCCTGCCGCATCTCGATCCGCGCCAGTTCCGCCATGGCCGCGCGCCGTTCCTCGGGATCGCTGATCCCCGCCAGCCGTGCGCGCTGTTCCGCGGCCTGCTTCTTCAGGACGATCTCTTCGGGCAGGACGCCCGCTTCCGCCATGATGCGGAAGCCCACTGCTTCGCCGGGGCTGGTGAAGGCCTCCGACGGTCTCTCGGGCAGGGGCTGACCCTCGCCCGACAGGCCCGAGAGCTGGCCCTCGGCCCGGGCCTTCAGCATCCGCCGTTCCGCAATCCGGTCGAGCCAACCCATCCGCACCTCCATCGGGTCCAAGATCGGTCTCGGGCCCGTGTCAGGCAAGGGCGGCGCTGCCGCCCCCGCCGGTCCCGCTCAGGCGATCTCGGACAGCCGGGCGAGGGCGGCCGAGAGCTTGGCCCCTTCCTCTTCCCCCTGTTCGAGCCGGGTGCGCGCCTCGTCCACCACTTCTTCCGGGGCCGAGGCCACGAAGTTCGGGTTGCCGAGCCGCCCGCGGAGGCCCGCCATGTCCTTCTCGAGCTTCTCGAGGGTCTTGGCGAGGCGCGCCTTCTCGGCGCCGATGTCGATCACGCCCTCGAGCGGAATGGCGAAGCTGCCGCCCTCGACCGCGATGGTGAGCGCCCCCTTCGGCGCGCTCGCCGCCTCGGTGAAGCCCTCGAGCCGCGCCAGACGCAGGATGAGCGCCTCGTTCCGCGCCAGCGCCTCGCGCCCGGCCGCATCCAGCGCGAGCTGCACGACCGGTAGTTTCAGCCCCGCCGGCACATGGACCTGAGCGCGGGCCGAGCGGATCTCCTCGATGAGCGAGATCACCCAGCTCATCTCGCGATCCGCCGCGGGATCGACCAGTTCGGCCCCGAAGGACGGCCAGTCGGAGTGAACCAGCATCTTGGTCCGGCTGCCCGTGGTGGCCCAGAGGTCTTCCGTGATGAAGGGCATGATCGGGTGGAGCAGGACCATGCACTGGTCGAGCACCCAGCCCATGGTGGCGCGGGTCTCGGCGGCCGCCTCCGTATCGAAGAGCGGCTTCGAGAATTCCACATACCAGTCGCAGACCTTGCCCCAGACGAAGGCATAGAGGGCGTTGGCCGCCGAATCGAACCGGTAGGCCGCCAGCGCCGCATCCACTTCCTCGCGCACGCGTCCCGTCTCGCCGATGATCCAGCGGTTGACCGTGGCGGTCGCGGCGGGCGGGGCGGCCTGCGTGGCGTGGCCTTCCCAGACGCCGTTCATCTCGGCGAAGCGGCAAGCGTTCCAGAGCTTGGTGCCGAAGTTGCGGTAGCCCTGGATGCGCGCCGTCGAAAGCTTCAGGTCGCGTCCCATCGCGGCCATGGCCGTCAGGGTGAAGCGCACGGCATCCGCGCCGAATTCGTCGATCAGCTCCAGCGGGTCGAGCACATTGCCGAGCGACTTCGACATCTTCTTGCCCTTCTCGTCCCGCACGAGCGCATGGACATAGACGGTCTTGAAGGGCACCTCGTTCACCACGGCAAGCTGCATCATCATCATCCGGGCGACCCAGAAGAAGATGATGTCGAAGCCGGTGATAAGCACGTTCGTCGGGAAGTAGCGGGCGAGCTCGGGCGTCTCCTCGGGCCAGCCCAGCGTGCCGATGGGCCAGAGCCCCGACGAGAACCAGGTGTCGAGCACGTCCGGATCGCGCCAGACGGGGTAGACCAGATGGGTCGGATCCTCGTTGAGGTTGTAGTCGGCCAGCGCCTGTGCCAGCCGGTCGATGGCCTCGGCGCGGCTCGCCACCTCGACCACGCGCGCATTGTTCAGCGGATGGGGCAGCGAGGCTAGATCGTCGAGGAACTTCTCGGACACCCCCTCGAAGTCGAAGGCGCAGTGATGCGTGGGATCGGCATGGTTGAACGCGCCGTCCTCGAGCAGCTCGAAGATCTCGACCTCGTCGAGCGTGTCGTCGCCGTCATCCTCGAAGCGGGCAGGCCAGATGTCGAGCCCGTACCAGACCGGGATCTGGTGACCCCACCAGAGCTGGCGCGAGATGCACCAGGGCTCAATGTTCTCGAGCCAGTGGAAATAGGTTTTGGCGTCGCGCTCGGGCAGGATCTCGGTCCGGCCGGTCCGCACCGCATCGATGGCGGGCTGGACGATCTGGGCCGTATCCACGAACCACTGATCGGTCAGCATCGGCTCGATGGCGACCTTCGAGCGATCGCCGTGCGGCACCATGTGCCTGTCCTGATCGATCCCGTCGAGCCAGCCCTGCTCCTCGGCCAGCGCCACGACGCGCTTGCGGGCCTCGTAGCGGTCGAGCCCGTCGAGGGCCAGCGCCTCTTCCGAGGGCGCACAGCCCTCGGTGAAGTCCGGGTTCTCGATGAGGAACATCGTCGCGCGCCCGGACATGACGTTGATGGCGCGGAGGCCGGTGCGCTGACCCACCCCCCAGTCGTTGAAATCGTGCGCGGGCGTGATCTTCACGGCGCCGGTGCCCTTCGAGGGATCGGCATAGTCGTCGGCCACGATCGGGATGCGGCGGCCGACCAGCGGCAGGACCACCTCTTTCCCGATCAGGTGGGCATAGCGCTCGTCCGCCGGATTCACCGCGATGCCGGTGTCGCCCAGCATGGTCTCGGGGCGGGTGGTGGCGACGGTCAGGTAGTCGCGCTCTTCCCACTCTGTCGGGCGGCCCTCCTCGTCGAAGGCCACCGGATGCCGGTAGGTCGCGCCATCGGCCAGCTGGTAGCGCAGGCGCCACATGTTGCCGTTGACCTCTACCTGCTCCACCTCGAGGTCCGAGATCGCGGTCTCGAAATGGGGGTCCCAGTTCACCAGCCGCTTGCCGCGGTAGATGAAGCCCTTCTCATAGAGGTCCACGAAGACCTTCAGCACTGCGCGCTGGAAATTCGGGTCCATGGTGAAGGCATTGCGCGACCAGTCGCAGGAGGCGCCGAGCCGCTTCAGCTGGTTGACGATGGTGCCGCCCGACTGCTCCTTCCACTCCCAGACCTTCTCGAGGAAGGCCTCGCGGCCCATCTCGCGGCGGCCCGGCTGGCCGGACTTCGCAAGCTCCCGCTCCACCACCATCTGCGTGGCGATCCCGGCATGGTCCTGCCCCGGCTGCCAGAGCGTGTCGAAGCCGCGCATCCGGTGCCAGCGGGTCAGGATGTCCTGCAACGTGTTGTTGAACGCATGCCCCATGTGGAGCGAGCCCGTCACGTTCGGCGGCGGGATCATGATGCAGAAGGTCTCGGGACGCGAGGCATTGGCCCCGGCGCGGAAGGCGCCTGCCTTCTCCCAGGCGTCGTAGAGCCGGGCCTCGGCCTCGGCGGCGTTGAAGGTCTTGTCCATCGGCATGTCGGGCCTCGCAGTTCGTTGCGCCCGGTCTATCCAAGCCGCGGCCCGAGGCCAAGCCTCATCGCGCCCGGGCCGTTGCGGTCGCGGTCGCGTCTCCGGCAGGCTCGGTAACTGCCCGTCACACGGCCCGGTCGATCCGGGTCGAGAGATGGATGAGGCTTTCCGAACTGCGGACCCCGGTCATGGCGCCCACCTCGTCGAGCACCTGATCGAGAACCTGCGTCGAGGGGGCCGCGATCTGCAGCAGCAGGTCGAACCGGCCCGAGGTGGTGAAGACCCGCTCGACCTCGGAAATGGCCTTGAGCCGGGTGAGGATCGCCGCCTGCGTCCGGGGCTCGATCGTGAGCAGGACCGAGGCCCGGAGCCGCCCCTGCCGCGCCTGTTCGCCGAGCTTCAGCGTATAGCCCGCGATCACGCCCGAGGTCTCCAGCCGCTCGAGCCGGGCCTGGATCGTGGAGCGTGCCACCTTCAACCGGCGAGAGAGTGTCGCCACCGAGGTGCGGGCATCCGCCCCAAGGATGCCGAGAATGTTGCGATCAAGCTCGTCCATGCATTATGCCTGAAGTTTTCGTCATTATGCCAACAGATCGCGGCAATTCAACACTTTTGATCGGTGGAATTGTGCCCCATTTGAGGCATCCTTCTTTGCAGGAAAAGGGCGGCTCATACGCACCTGGCCTGGTTTGTCGAAACCGCGCAGGTGCCTCCCAACTTCCCCCCATGTAACGCGGGCAGAGGGCTTGCGTCTTGTTGGCCGAAAGGAACGCCGATGGGACTCTCGAAGACGATCTGGACAAACCCCGCCGAATATCTCCGTGCGCTCTCTCCCGAGGCGCCGGTGCTGTTCTTCTCGCCGTCGACCCTGCAGGCGACGGCGCGGCGCTTCATCGACGGCTTTCCGGGCATGGTGACCTATGCGGTCAAGTCCAACCCGGAAGAGGTGGTGATCGAGAACCTCGCCGCCGCGGGGATCCGCGGCTACGACGTGGCCTCGCCCCACGAGATCCGCATGATCCGCCGCATCGCGCCGGATGCGGCGCTGCACTACAACAACCCCGTGCGCTCGCGCTCCGAGATCGGCGTGGGCGTCGAGATGGGCGTGAAGAGCTGGTCGGTCGACTCGGCCTCGGAACTGGCCAAGCTCATCGAGCTCGTGCCCGCCGAGGGCTGCGAGATCGCGGTGCGCTTCAAGCTGGCGGTCTCGGGCGCGGCCTATAACTTCGGGGCCAAGTTCGGCGCGACGGTCGAGCTCGCGGTCGAGCTGCTGCGCCGGGTGGCCGAGGCGGGCTTCATCCCGTCGATGACCTTCCACCCGGGTACGCAATGCACCGACCCCGCCGCGTGGGAAACCTACATCCGCACTGCCGCCGAGATTGCGCGCGACGCCGGCGTGACCATCGCGCGGCTGAACGTGGGCGGGGGCTTCCCCTCGCACCGGCTGAACGGGGTCGAACCCGAGCTCGAGGCCATCTTCCACCTGATCGACCGCGTGACGGATGAGGCCTTCGGGGCCGACCGGCCGCTCCTCGTCTGCGAACCGGGCCGGGGCATCTGCGCCGACGCCTTCACGCTTGCCGCGCGCATCAAGGCGGTGCGCGACGACGCCCATGTGTTCCTCAACGACGGCGTCTACGGCTCGCTGACCGAGCTGCCGATGATCGGCGTGATCGACCGCGTGGCGGTGCTGACCCCCGAGGGCCGTCGGCGCGACGGAGAGACCCGCGACCGCATCATCTTCGGGCCGACCTGCGACTCGGTGGACCGCCTTCCGGGCGAGCTGCCGCTTGCCGCGGATGTGGAGGAGGGCGACTTTCTGGTGTTCCAGGGCATGGGCGCCTACTCCGCCGCCACCAATACCCGCTTCAACGGCTTCGGCGAACTGAGTATGGCCACCGTCCTCTCGCTCAAATTGTAAATCGTTCACCTGTCTGTGATATTTTAAAGCCCGGCCGGAACCTCCCGGTCGGGTTTTTTCTTCATCCTCCATGTAACAGTGGATGGGCACCATGTTGACGCTCGGCCGGTGGAACCAGTGCAAGGGGAACGGGACGGTCGGGCCGGAGGGTCGGGCATGTCGCTGATCAAGAGCGTCCGCCACTGGCTGCGACGCCATCCCACCGTCGCCACCGAGCCCGCAACGCCGCCCGCGCGGGGCGCCCATCGCGGCCAGGTCGATCATGTCATCCTCTTCGACGGAACCTGCTCCTCGCTCGAGGCGGGGCACGAGACAAACGTCGGGCTGATCTTCAAGCTGCTGCGCGAGGAGCGCCGCTCGGTGCAGCGCACCATCTACTACGAGCCGGGCCTGCAATGGGGCGGCTGGCTGCGCATCGGCGATCTCGTGCAGGGCAAGGGGCTCAACCGTCAGATCCGGCGCGCCTACGGCTATCTCGCCTCGCACTACCAGCCGGGCGACCGGATCTTCCTTTTCGGCTATTCGCGGGGCGCCTATGCGGCGCGCTCGCTTGCCGGCGTGATCGACCGCGTGGGGCTGCTCCGCCGCGAGGAGGCGACGGAGCGCAATGTCCGTCTTGCCTGGCGCCATTACGAGCAGGGCAGCATCCGCCCGCACGCCCGCGCCTTCTCGCGCCGGCACTGCCATGCGCGGGTCGAGATCGAGATGGTGGGCATCTTCGACACGGTGAAGGCGCTGGGGCTGCGGCTTCCTCTGCTCTGGCGGCTGAGCGAGGATCGCCATGCCTTCCACAGCCACAAGCTCGGCCGCACGGTGCGCCACGGCTTCCACGCGCTGGCGCTGGACGAGACCCGCACCGTGTTCGAGCCGGTGCTCTGGGATTACCCCTATCACGGCCAGATCGTCGAACAGGCCTGGTTCCGGGGCGGGCACGGCGACATCGGAGGCCAGTTGGCCGGCGGGCGGCACGGCTCGCGGCTCCTGTCGAACATCCCGTTGGTCTGGATGCTGGAGCGCGCGACCCATTGCGGGCTGCAGCTGCCCGAGGGCTGGCGCGCGCGTCACCCCTGTGATGTCACGGCACCCATGACCAGCATGTATGCGGGTTGGGGCAAGATATTCCTCTCGCGCCAGCGCCGCCCGACCCTGCGCTGCCCGACGGAATATATCCACCCGACCGCGCTCCGCCCCGAGCCGCGGCGGCGCAAGTGGCGGCTGCGCTGGGGCGGCGCGCCCGAGGGCGAGCCCACGCAGGGCTGAAGCGCCGCTGGCAGCCGGGCGGGGGGCTTAGCCCAGAAGCAGGCAGGTCGTGCTGCCGGTGGCGTAGAGCCGGTCGTCCTCGGCATCGCGGATCTCGCCATGGGCCACGGCGGTGGTGCGGCCGGCATGATCCGAGATCCCTACGGCGAGGATGTCGCGCCCGACCGGCAGCGCGCGGGTGATGTTCACCTTGAACTCGAGCGTGGTCCAGCGCCGGCCCTTCGGCACCCCGGTCATCACCGCACAGCCCATGGCGCTGTCGAGGATCGTCCCGTACCAGCCGCCGTGGACGCCGCCGAAGGCGTTGGTATGGGCGAAGGCCGGAACGCCCCGCCAGACCACCCGCCCGGGTTCGACGCTGACCAGCCGGTAGCCCATTATGCGGCCGATGGTGGGTTCGGGAACGCGGCCCTCCAGCATGGCCTGCATGTAGTCCATCCCCGACAGTCCTGCGACCGTGGCGGCCGCCGGGAAATCCTCGGGACGTTCGGCGAAAAGCGACATGGAAGATCCTCCTTCGGCCCCTGTCTGGCAGGCGAGGGCAGCGAGGTCGAGATCCCCGCCGCGCCCGCCCTGTCCGGCGTTCGATGACGCAGCGTCACAGGCCGCAGCCTCTGCGCTTCGTGAGCGGCGGTGCCGGAACGGCAAGCGGAGACGGCGGTGCGGCGCCCGTCGGCCAAAGCCCTTGCGCTCCGTGAATGGCGGAGCCGGCCGCCAAGGTCCGCCCATCTGGCGAGGGAACGCCGGTCCGAACCTGGCGGCAGCCGCCGCCGCCCGTCTCCGAATGCAAACGGCGGCCCCGAAGGGCCGCCGCCGGACATTCCGTGTCGCGCCGCTCAGCGGTGGCGCAGGTCGACGTAGTCGCGACGGGTCTCGCCCTTGTAGAGCTGCCGCGGGCGGCCGATCTTCTGCGTGGGATCGCCGATCATTTCCTTCCACTGCGAGATCCAGCCCACGGTCCGAGAGATCGCGAAGATCGGGGTGAACATCGAGGTGGGGAAGCCCATCGCATCGAGGATGATGCCCGAGTAGAAGTCCACGTTCGGATAGAGCTTCTTCGCGACGAAGTAATCGTCCTCGAGCGCGATCCGCTCCAGCTCCTTGGCGACCTGGAGCGTCGGGTTGTTCTCGATGCCGAGCAGGCCCAACACCTCGTCGGCGCTTTCCTTCATGACCTTCGCCCGCGGGTCGAAGTTCTTGTAGACGCGGTGGCCGAAGCCCATCAGGCGGAAGGGATCGTCCTTGTCCTTGGCGCGCCGGATATATTCCGGGATCCGGTCCACGGTGCCGATCTCGCGCAGCATCTCGAGACAGGCCCGGTTGGCGCCGCCATGGGCGGGGCCCCAGAGGCAGGCGATCCCGGCCGCGATGCAGGCGAAGGGGTTGGCCCCCGACGAGCCCGCCAGACGCACGGTCGAGGTCGAGGCATTCTGCTCGTGGTCGGCGTGCAGCATCATGATCCGGTCCATCGCCTTGGCGAGGACGGGGTTCACCGTGTAGGGCTCGGCCGGCACGGCGAAGCACATGTGCAGGAAGTTGCCCGCGTAATCGAGATGGTTCTGCGGGTAGTTGAAGGGCTGGCCGATGGAATATTTGTAGGCCATCGCCGCGATCGTCGGCAGCTTGGCGATCATCCGGATCGCCGCGACCTCACGCTGCCACGGATCGTTGATGTCGAGCGAGTCGTGGTAGAAGGCCGACATGGCGCCGACCACACCCACCATCGTCGCCATCGGATGGCTGTCGCGGCGGAAGCCCCGGAAGAAGTAGTGGATCTGCTCGTGCAGCATCGTGTGCCGCGTGATCCGGTATTCGAAATCGGCCTGCTGCGCCGCGTTCGGCAGTTCACCGTAGAGCAGGAGGTAGCAGACCTCGAGATAGTGCGACCGGTCGGCCAGCTGCTCGATCGGGTAGCCGCGGTAGAAGAGCTCGCCCTTGTCGCCGTCGATGTAGGTGATGGTGCTTTCGCAGGCGGCGGTCGAGGTGAAGCCCGGGTCGTAGGTGAAAACATCGGCTTCCGCGTAGAGCTTGCGGATGTCGACCACGTCCGGCCCCAGGGTGGGCGAGTGGATCGGCAGGTCGATGACCTTCTCGCCGATCGTGAGCTTTGCGGATTTCGTCATGCTACTCCCTCTCTCGTTCGGGCCGGCTCCGCACGGGATGGCGCGGGGCCGATAGGTTCCGGTTCCGCGACGGACCGGGGCTCGGACAGAAGGAGAGGGCGGCGGCTCAGGCCGCCGCGGCATCCTCCAGCCGCGCAATCGTCTCGTCCCGACCGATGACAAGCATCATGTCGTAGACGCTGGGCGTCACCGTGCGCCCGGCAAGGGCTGTGCGCAAGGGGGCGGCCAGTTTCCCGAAGCCCATTCCCTTCTCGCTCGCAAAGGCGGTGAGGATGGCCTCGAGATCCTGCTTCGACCAGCTAGCAGCTTGCAGCATCGGCGTCAATTCGCGCAGTATACCACGGGATACCGGATCAAGCGCTTTTGCCGCAGCGTCATCTGCCACAATCGGCCGCGACTCGAGTGCAAAGCGCGCCTTTTCAAGCAGTTCCGGGAAGGTCTTGGCCCGGTCCTTCAGAGCGTAGAGCCCTTTCTCCAGCCGCGCGGCCTGCAGATCGGTGAGGGCGGGTTTCCGCGCTGCAGCGAGATATGCCGCAATTTCGCGCATCAGCTCGGCATCCTCCATGACGGCGATGTGCTGACCGCAGACGCTTTCCAGCTTCTTGAAGTCGAGTCGCGCGGGCGAGCGGCCGATTCCACCCAGATCGAACCAGTCCATCGCCTGCTCGGAGGTGAAGAACTCGTCGTCCCCGTGCGACCAGCCGAGCCGCGCGAGATAGTTGCGCATGCCCGCGGCGGGATAGCCCATCGCCTGATATTCCTCGACCCCGAGCGCCCCGTGCCGCTTCGAGAGCTTCTTGCCGTCCGGCCCGTGGATCAGCGGGATATGGGCCCAGACCGGCACCTCCCAGCCCATCGCCTCATAGACCATCGTCTGGCGCGCGGCGTTGTTCAGGTGATCGTCGCCCCGGATCACATGGGTCACGCCCATGTCGTGATCGTCCACCACCACGGCCAGCATGTAGGTGGGCGTGCCGTCCGAGCGCAGCACTACCATGTCGTCGAGCGTCTCGTTCTGGAAGCGCACCGTGCCCTGCACCTCGTCCTCGATCACGGTCTCGCCGCTCCTCGGCGCCTTCATGCGGATCACGAAGGGCGCATCGGGGTGGCTTGTGGGATCGGCATCCCGCCAGGGGCTGCGGAACAGGGTCGAGCGGCCCTCGGCGCGGGCGGACTCGCGGAAAGCCTCGATCTCCTCCTGCGTCGAGAAGCATTTGTAGGCCGCGCCGCGTTCCAGCATCTCGCGCGCCACCTCGGCATGGCGGTCCTTGCGGGCGAACTGGCTCACCACCTCGCCATCCCAGTCGAGGCCGAGCCAGGTCAGCCCGCGCAGGATCGCGTCGGTGGCCTCGGGCGTCGACCGCTCGCGGTCGGTGTCCTCGATGCGCAGGAGGAACGTGCCCTTGCGTCCGCGGGCATAGAGCCAGTTGAAGAGAGCGGTCCGCCCGCCGCCGATATGCAGATAGCCGGTCGGCGAGGGGGCGAAACGGGTGACGACGGGCTTGTCGGACGCGGCGGGCATGGGCGGATTAACCTTTCTGAAACCATCAGGTGCTCAGGATCGCGCCTGTCTAGGCAATCGCGGATCGGGAAACAAGGTGCGGGCGCTCCACCCTCAGGCCGTCCCCGGAGATCTGGAGCCCCCCGCCGCGCCGGTGGCAGCCTTCGCCCTCCGCGCGCTGTGGCGGCCGGTCGAGGCACTGGCGGCCGCCCGCGGCTTCCTTTTCCCCTTCGTGCCGGTGTTTCTCGGAATCGGGATCGGCCTCTGGTTCGCGCTCCTCTCCGAACCGGGGTGGCCCGCCTATGCTGCGGCTCTGTCGGCGCTCGCGCTCTGGGCGTGGGTCCGCTGGCGGGGGCACGAAGCCCTGCACCCGCCGGTCGCGGCGCTGGCCTGCCTCGGCGCGGGATTTCTGGCCGCGGGCCTGCGGGCCGCGCTGGTTGCAGCGCCGATCCTCGGCTTTCACTATTACGGCGCCATCGAGGGGCGGGTCATTGCGATCGACCGGTCTCAGAGCGACGCGTTGCGCCTCACGCTCGACCGCGTCGTGCTGGAGCGGACAGATCCTCGCCGCACGCCCGAGCGGGTGCGGATCACGATCCATGGCGAGCAGCCGATGGAGCCTGCGCCGGGCATGACCGTGGCGCTCACGGGGCATCTCGATCCGCCGCTTCCCCCGGCCGAGCCGGGCGGGTTCGACTTTCGCCGCATGGCCTATTTCGACCGCCTGGGCGCGGTGGGTTATACCCGCACGCCGGTCGTGCTGCTCGAGCCCGCCCATGCCGGCGACAGCCCGGTGAACCGTCTGCGCACCGCGATCCGGGAAGGCGTGCAGGCGCGCTTTCCCGGCGAGGCGGGCGCCTTCACCGCGGCCGTGCTGACGGGCGACGAGGCCGGCATCAGCGCCGCCACCATGGAGGACCTGCGCCGCTCCGGCCTCGCCCATATCCTCGCCATCTCGGGGCTGAACATGAGCCTGCTTGCGGGCTTCGTCTTCGGCCTCGTCCGCCACGGGTTGGCCCTGGTGCCGCCGCTCGCGCTGCGGCTGCCCACCAAGAAGATCGCGGCGGTGGCAGCCTTCCTCGGCACCGGGTTCTATCTCCTGATGTCGGGCGGCAATGTTCCTGCGCTGCGCTCCTTCGTGATGATCGCGGTGATGCTGGTCGCGGTCCTTGCCGACCGCCGTGCGCTCTCGATGCGGAGCTTCGCGCTTTCGGCCATCATCATCCTGCTGTGGCAGCCCGAGACGCTGCTCGAGGCGGGTTTCCAGATGTCCTTCGCCGCGACGGCGGCGCTGATCTGGGGCTTCAACGCGCTGCGCGAGCGGGTCCATCCGAAAAGCCTCTCGCGCTGGGTGGCGCCCTTCTTCATGCTCGTCGTGGCCTCGCTCATCGGCGGGCTCTCGACCGGCCCCTTTGCTGCGGCCCATTTCAACCGGATCGCGGTCTACGGGCTTCTGGGCAACCTGATGGCCGTTCCGGTGATGGAGCTTCTGGTGATGCCCGCGGCGGCGGTGGCGGCGCTTCTTGCGCCGCTCGGGGCGGCCGGGCCCCCGCTCTGGGTGATGGAGCAGGGCGCGCGCTGGATCCTGTGGGTCGCGCACTGGGTTGCCGCGCTGCCGGGGGCCGTGCGGGCGGTGGTGTCCCCCGGGCCCTGGGTGCTGCCGCTCTTCGCGCTCGGCTCGCTTTGGCTCATGCTCTGGCGGGGGAGGGCGCGGCTGGCCGGCCTCGCGGGGATGGCCATGGCCTTCCTGCTCTGGTCGGCCGCCGAGCGCCCGCCTCTCTTCGTGGCGGCTGACGGTGCGCTGGTGGGCCTGATGGGACCGGAGGGCAGAGCGCTCTCCGATGCGCGCGGCGGCGGCTTCGCGGCACGGAGCTGGCTCGAGAACGACGGCGATCTGGCCGATCAGGCAGCCGCCGCGGCGCGCCCGGGCTTCGAGGGCCCGCGCGAGGCGCGCCGCTTCCAGCTGAATGGCCTCCCGGGCGTGGTCCTGAAGGGCAAGGGGGCGGCAGATCATCTGCCCGAAGCCTGCGCCTCGGCGCGGCTGGTGATCCTCGCCGCGCCCTACGAGGGGCCGGCGCCGGGCGCCTGCCTCCTCATAGATCGGACGTCGCTGGCGCGGACCGGCGCTCTCGCCATCCGGGAAGAGGCCGGGGACCTCCGCCTTCAGCCTGCCCGGATCGGGCACCGCCTGTGGAGCGGACGTCCCTGAACCACGCTTCCCGTCAGACCGGGTGGCGAGGGCCGCAGCGCCTCCGCCCTCAGCGTCAGTAGCTGCGGATCAGCCCGACGAGCCGTCCCTGCACCTTCACCATCTGTTCGGGGTAGACCTGCGTCTCGTAGGAGTCGTTGGCGGGCTCGAGAGCGATCATGCCGCCGCGACGGCGGTAGCGCTTCAGCGTGGCCTCGTGATCGGCCACCAGCGCCACCACGATGTCGCCATTGTCGGCCGTCTGCTGCTCGCGGATCACCACGATGTCGCCATCGTTTATGCCGGCGGCGATCATCGAATCCCCCTTCACCTCCAGCGCATAATGCTGGCCGCGGCCCGAGAGCATCATGCCGGGTACGGTGACCGACTGCGGGCCGCCGTTGATGGCCTCGATCGGCAGACCGGCCGCGATCCGGCCCATGAGCGGCAGATCGAGTGCCCCGGCGGTCTCGACCGTCACGGCGCCCTTCGGCAGCGGGGCCGCCGCAGCCTTGGCGGCCCGGGCGCTGAAGCCGGCTCGCTCCATCGCCTCGGGCAGTTTCACGATCTCGATCGCGCGGGCGCGGTGCGCCAGCCTGCGGATGAACCCCCGCTCCTCGAGCGCCGTGATGAGCCGGTGAATGCCCGATTTCGAGCGGAGGTCGAGCGCGTCCTTCATCTCGTCGAACGAGGGTGGCACCCCGTCACGATCCATCCGCGTCTTGATGAAATCGAGCAGTTCCATCTGCTTACGCGTCAACACACCGGCACCCTCCGTCTTTGGTTCACCGCCTGTTCTGCCCGCGTTCCCTCTTTGTGTCAAGAGTTCAATGAGATATAATCCACCAGATCTCCGACCGCGCGCGGACCATCGTCCACCGGGCGCACCAGAAGGGCATCCGCCTCGGCAAGAAGGCGCAGAAGCGCGCTGTCCTGCGACGAGAAGGGCTCGATCCGCGGCAGCCCGTCCTGCCGGGTGAGGCGCGCCCGCATATAGTGGGCGCGGGTGGGATTGGCCGGCAGCGCCACCGCAAGCTCGGCGCGCAGAAGCGGCGCGGGGGCTGGCGGCAGCCCCAGCATCGCCCGCAGCATCGGCAGCAGGAAGAGATGGGCACAGACGATGGAGGACACCGGATTGCCCGGCAGCCCCAGCATCGGCACCCCGCGCAGGCGGCCCGCCATCAGCGGCTTTCCCGGCCGCATCGCGATCTTGTAGAAGGCGCGTTCGAGGCCCATCCCGGCCGCGACCTTGCCCACCAGATCGTGATCCCCCACCGAGGCCCCGCCGATCGTCACGATCAGGTCGGCATCGGAGGCCAGATCCAGCACGGTGCGCAGCTCGTCCTCGGTATCGCGTGCGATGGGCAGAAGCCGCGCCTCGGCCCCTTCGGCCTCGACCAGCGCCTTCAGCGCGAAGCTGTTCGAGGCCACGATCTGATCCGGCCGCGGCACCTCGCCCGGCATCACGAGTTCGTCGCCTGTGGCGATCAGCGCGACCGAGGGCCGGCGCGTGACGGTCACTTCGGGAATGTTCATCGCCGCCAGAAGGGCCAGATCGTTCGGCCGGAGGCGCCGCGGCGAGAGGCTGTCGCCGGTGCGGAAGTCCTGTCCCCGCGGCCGGATGTGCGTGCCGCCCGTGGCCGCGGCGTTGAGCCGGATCGTGCCGCCCTCGGCCGTCACATCCTCCTGCAGCACGACGCGGGTCGCGCCCTCGGGCACCGGTGCGCCGGTGAAGATGCGCACGGCTTCGCCGGGGCGGAGCGCCCCCTCGTAGCCGTGGCCCGCCGCGGCCTCGCCCACAACGGGGAAGGTCGCGCCCGCGGGCGGATCGCCGATCAGCGCATAGCCATCCATGGCGGAGGCGTCGAAGGGCGGCTGATCGCGGGTTGCCAGCGCCGGGCGGGCCATCACCCGCCCGCGGGCCTCGCCCAGAGCCACGCGCTCGACCGGCAGCGGTGCGGCCAGTGCCAGCGCGCGGGCGAGCGCCTCCTCGACCGAGATCACGCGCTGGCCTCGAAGCGTCCGGACTTGCCGCCCTCCTTGAGGAGCAGCCGGATGCCCGTGATCTCCATGCCCTTCTCGACGGCCTTCACCATGTCGTAGATCGTGAGGCAGGCCACCGAGACGGCGGTCAGGGCCTCCATCTCGACCCCGGTCTGGCCGCCGGTCTTGACCGTGGCCTCGACCACGACGCCCGGCAGGGCCGGATCGGCGGTCAGCTCCAGCGCCACCTTGGTGATGGGCAGCGGATGGCAGAGCGGGATGAGATCGGCGGTGCGCTTGGCCCCCATGATGCCCGCCAGCCGCGCGACGCCCAGAACGTCGCCCTTCTCGGCCCGGCCCTCGGTCACGAGCGCCAGCGTCTCGGCGCTCATCTTCACCGCCCCGCGCGCGACGGCGACCCGCGCCGTGACGGGCTTTTCCGAGACATCGACCATATGGGCACGGCCGGACTCGTCGAAATGCGTCAGGCCCGACATCAGACCCCCCCCTGTGCCGTCAGCGGATCGGCGAGGATCGCGCGCGTCGCGGCCTCGACATCCGCCTGCCGCATCAGGCTCTCGCCGATCAGGAAGCAGCGCGCGCCGTAGCGGGCGAGATCGGCCAGATCCTCGGGCGTGTGGAGCCCGCTCTCGGAGACGATCAGCCGATCCTCGGGCACGCGGCGCGCCAGATCGCGCGTCACGTCGAGCGAGACCTCGAACGTGTCGAGATTGCGGTTGTTGATGCCGATCAGCCGCGACTTCAGATGTTCGGCGCGGGCCAGTTCCTCGCGGGAATGGACCTCGACCAGCACATCCATGCCCCAGTGGCTGGCCGCCGCCTCGAGCTCCAGCGCCTGACTGTCGGTCACGCTCGCCATGATGATGAGGATGCAGTCGGCGCCGAGCGCCCGCGCTTCGGCCACCTGATAGGTGTCGTAGAGGAAATCCTTGCGCAGGCAGGGCAGTTTCACCGCCTCGCGGGCCTGACGCAGGAAGTCGTCGGCGCCCTGGAACGAGGGGCCGTCGGTCAGGACGGAGAGGCAGGTGGCGCCGCCGGTCTCGTAGGCGCGGGCGAGGGCGGGCACGTCGAAATCCTCGCGGATGAGGCCCTTCGAGGGGCTCGCCTTCTTGATCTCGGCAATGAGCCCGTAGCCGGTGGCCGCGGCCGTCGAGAGCGCGCGGGCGAAGCCGCGCGGCGCGGGGGCGGCGCGGGCCGCATCCTCTACGGCCACCAGGGGGCGCTCGGCCTTGCGGGCCGCGATCTCTTCCAGTTTGTAAGCCTTGATGCGGTCGAGAATGGTGCTCATCGCCGGCCGGTCCCCCTTCTTGTTTGGCCGTCAGGCGGCGTTCGTCAGCCGGGCCAGCAGGGCGACCTTCGCCTTGGCGGCACCGGACAGGATGCTGTCGGTGGCGATCTCCACCCCTTCGCGCAGATGCGCCGCGCGGTCGGCCACCACGAGCGCCGCCGCCGCATTCAGCAGCACCGCATCGCGGTAGGCGCCCGGCGCGCCGTCGAGCAGCGCGCGGAAGGCCTGCGCATTCTCGGCGGGTGTGCCGCCCACGATCTCCTCGAACGGATGGACGGGCAGACCCGCCTCCTCGGGATGCAGTTCGAATTCGCGGATCTGCCCGCCCTCGAGCGCCGCGACCTTCGAGGCGGCCGAGATCGCGAGCTCGTCCGTCCCGTCGCCGCCATGGACGAGCCATGCCTTCTCGGAGCCGAGCGCGGAGAGCACCTCGGCCATCGGCCGGATGAGGTCGGGCGAGAAGGCGCCGGTCAGCTGGCGCTTCACCCCCGCCGGATTGGTCAGCGGCCCGAGGATGTTGAAGATCGTCCGCGTCCCGAGCTCGGCCCGCACCGGCCCGACATGGCGCATGGCCGGATGGTGCATCGGTGCCATCATGAAGCCGATCCCGGCCTCCAGCAGGCAGGCCTCGACCTGTTCGGGGCCGATCATGACATTGAGGCCCATCTCGGTAAGCGCATCGGCGGCGCCGGACTTCGACGAGAGGTTGCGGTTGCCGTGCTTGGCGACCGGCACGCCCGCCCCCGCCACCACGAAGGCCGTGGCGGTCGAGATGTTCAGCGTGCCCTTGCCGTCGCCCCCGGTGCCCACGATGTCGATGGCGCCGTGCGGGGCGCGCACCTTGTGGCACTTGGCCCGCATGACCGAGGCGGCGGCGGCATATTCGTCCACCGTCTCGCCGCGGGTCCGCAGCGCCATCAGCAGGCCCCCCATCTGCGCGGGCGTGGCCTCGCCCTCGAACAGGCACTCGAAGGCGAACTCGGCCTCCTCGCGGCTGAGGGGGCGGGTGGCCGCGGTGCCGATCAGGGGCTTCAGCCGGTCGCTCATGCCGTCACCGCAGCGCGGGCGCTGTCGAGGAAGGTCCGCAGCATCTGGTGGCCGTGCTCCGAGGCGATGCTCTCGGGGTGGAACTGCACGCCCTCGATGGGCAGGCTCTTGTGGCGCAGGCCCATGATCGTGCCGTCCTCGAGCCAGGCCGTCACCTCGAGGCAGTCGGGCAGGCTGTCCCGCTCGACGACGAGGCTGTGATAGCGGGTGGCGAGGAAGGGCGAGGGCAGGCCCGCGAAGACGCCCTTCCCCTCGTGATGCATGGCGCCCATCTTGCCGTGCACGATCTCGTGGCAGCGCACCACCTTGCCGCCGAAGGCCTGCCCGATGGTCTGGTGGCCGAGGCAGACGCCCAGAAGCGGGATCCTGGCCTCGGCGGCGGCGGCGGTCAGCGGCAGGCAGATGCCCGCCGCGGCAGGATCGCACGGCCCGGGCGAGAGCACGATCGCGTCGGGATGCATCCCCATTGCGGCCTGCACGTCGAGCGCATCGTTGCGCCGCACCACGACCTCGGCCCCGAGTTCCCCCAGATAATGCACGAGGTTGTAGGTGAAGCTGTCGTAGTTGTCGATGAGAAGCAGCATCTTGCGGCACCCCGAGGCGATGTGGAGGATAGGGGGTGAACCCTTGCGACGGTCGCGTTATACATGGGCCGAGCGGCGCAGGGGCGTCAAGGGGATGAACGGCGCAGTCAATGCGCGAAATGCCCCAGACGGGCCCGAAAGGGCCCGGCGGCGCAGGGGCGAGGGCAGGAGAGGCCAGATGAGCCGGGGTTTCCTTTCGGGCGTGGTGATGGGCGGCATCGTGGGCGGGATCGGGCTCGCGCTCGCCTCGCAGATGGCACCGCCGCCGGGCACGACCTGGCCCGAGGCGCAGGCGGACGAAGCTCTGGCCGGGCCCGCACCCGACGAAGCGTCCCGCTCTCAGGCGGCTGCCGACGGCGCTCGGAAGTCCGACACGGCCGATCCCGACGCAGCACCCGCCGAGAGCGTTTCCGCGGGTGCCCGTGCCGCTCAAACCCCCGGGGCCGCCACCGATCTCGCGCCGCCGCCGGGCTCCGAGTTTGCGCGGCCGCTGCCCGATGCGGTGCCCGTCGTGCCGTCGGCCGATCGGGCGCCGGACCGGACCGAGGTGTCGGTGGTGGCGGCGCCCGAGGTGCCGGACGGCGGCGCGCCGGACACCGAGACCGCGGCGCGTCCACAGCCCCTGCCGCTGGTGCCCGCAGCCCCGGCCGCACCTGCCGCCGAGGCCGCGGCGCCGGCGGTGCCGGGGCTGACGGCCGCCACGCCGGCCCGCAGCGAGGGGGCGGCCCGTCCGGGCGCGCCGGCCGCCGAGGCGGATCCCTCGGCCGCCGACCTGCCGCCGCCACCGCCCCTGACGCCCGAGGAGGAGGCGATGCTGGCCGAGGCGGCGGGAGAGCCCGCGCCCGCCGAGCCCCGGCGCATCGAGCCCGACCCTCCTCGTGCCCCTTCCGAGGCGTCGCGCCTGCCGCGGATCGGCGATCCTGCGCCTGCGGCCGAAGAGGAAGAGCCGCCGCTCCGCCGCTATGCGCAGCCCTTCGAGAACCCGGGCCGGAAGCCGCTTTTCTCGATCCTCCTGCAGGACACGGGCGGCCCGCTCCTCGACCGCGAGGCGCTGGCGGCGCTGCCGTTTCCCGTCACCTTCGTGATCGACCCGCAGGCCCCCGACGCGGCCACGGCGGCGGGGATCTACCGCGCGGCCGGTCATGAGGTGCTGATGCTCGCCAGCGGCCTGCCCGAGAGGGCGCGGCCCGCCGACGCCGAGGTGACGCTCGAGAGCGCGGCCGCGGCCCTGCCCGAAGCGGTGGGCCTGATCGACCTGCCTGCGGGCGGCTTTCAGGAGGCGCGCCCGCTCTCGACGCAGGTGGTCGAGATCCTCGCCGCGCAGGGCAGGGGACTTGTCACCCACGACCACGGCCTCAATGCCGCCGATCAGGTGGCCCGGCGGGAGGGGCTGCCCTCGGCGGTCGTCTTCCGCCGCCTCGACGAGGGCGAGGCGGATGCGGCCTCGGTGCGGCGCGCGCTCGACCGCGCGGCCTTCAAGGCGGCGCAGGACGGTCGGGCGATGGTTCTGGGCGACACGCGCCCCGAGACGCTGAAGGGCCTGATGGAATGGTCCCTCGAGGGCCGCGCCGATGGCTTGGCGCTCGCCCCCGCCACGGCGCTCCTGCGCTGAGAGGAAGGCCGGCCGTCCGCCTGAGGGGAGAGACCGGCCGGGCAGGGTCTCTCAACGCGTAGGCCCGGCCGGACCGGGAACCGCATCGGCAGATGCCTCCGGGACGGCGTGACGGCGCGGACCTGTCAAGGCCCGCACGCCCGCGCGGTCAGCCTGCGGGACGTCAGCCGTTCCCGGCGCGGCGGGCGAAGAGGCCCGCATCCTCGGCGGCCCGGCGGAGCGCCCTGGCCTTGTTGACCGTCTCCTGATATTCGGCCTCGGGGTCGCTGTCATAGACGACGCCGCCGCCCGACTGGATGTAGAGCGTCTCGTCCTTCAGGACCGCGGTCCGCAGCGCAATGCAGAAATCCATCTCGCCGTTGGCCGCGAAATAGCCCACGCCGCCGCCATAGACGCCGCGCTTTTCCGGCTCGAGCTCGTCGATGATCTCCATCGCCCGCACCTTGGGCGCGCCCGAGACGGTGCCCGCCGGCAGGCCCGCCAGCAGCGCCGAGAGCGCATCCTCGCCCTCCGCGATCTCGCCCACCACGTTCGAGACGATATGCATGACGTGGGAATAGCGCTCGATGATGAACTTCTCGGTCGGGCGCACGGTGCCGATCTTCGCCACCCGGCCCACGTCGTTTCGCCCGAGATCGAGCAGCATCAGATGCTCGGCCAGTTCCTTCTTGTCGGACAGAAGGTCGGCCTCCAGCGCGCGGTCCTCCTCGGGTGTCGCGCCGCGCTTGCGGGTGCCGGCGATGGGACGCACCGTCACCTCGCGGTCGCGCAGCCGCACGAGGATCTCGGGGCTGGCCCCCACAACCTGGAAGCCGCCGAAGTTGAAGAAGAACATGAAGGGCGAGGGGTTCGTCTTGCGCAAGGAGCGGTAGAGCGCGAAGGGCGGCAGACGGAAGTCCTGCGCCCAGCGTTGCGACGGCACCACCTGGAAGATGTCGCCCGCGCGGATGTAGTCCTTGGCCTTCTCGACCGCGGCCTTGTAGCCCTCGTGGGTGAAGTTCGAGCGCATCTCGCCCACCTGCGCCACCTCGCCGAAGTCGCGCTGCGCGGGCGGCGCGCGGTCGAGATCGCGCAGCGCATCCATCACCCGCTCGGCCGCCTGCGCATAGGCGGCCCGCGCCGAGAGGCCCGACGAGACCCATGCGGGCGCCACCACGGTGACCTCGCCCTTCACCCCGTCGAGCACCGCCACGACCGAGGGCCGCATCAGCACCGCATCGGGCAGACCGAGCGGATCGGGGTTGATCCCCGGCAGATGCTCGACCAGCCGGATCATGTCATAGCCGAGATAGCCGAAGAGGCCCGCCGCGATCGGGGGCAGGTCGGCCGGCATCTCGATCCGGCTCTCGGCGATCAGCGCCCGCAGCGTCTCGAGCGGGTGGCCTTCCAGCGGCTGGAAGGCCTGCCGGTCGAAGCGCGCCTCGCGGTTGATGCGGCTGTCCTGCCCGTGGCACTGCCAGATCAGGTCGGGCTTCATGCCCACGACCGAATAGCGGCCGCGGATCTCGCCGCCCGTCACCGATTCCAGCATGAACGTGTCGGTGCGCGCCTCGGCGAGCTTCAGCATCAGCGACACCGGCGTGTCGAGATCCGCGGTCAGCCGGGCATAGACGATCTGGTTCTGCCCGGCCTTCCAGCCGCGCTCGAAGCTTTCGAAGGAGGTCACGAGCGACACGGGGGGCCTCTTACTGGAACTGGGCCTGAACCGCAGAGATGGCGGCGTCGTTGAGCGTGATGCCGGCCTCCTGCATCAGGCTGTTGGAAAAGAGCGCGAGCGCATCCTGCGACAGCGCCTGCTCGATCTGCGCCGAGAGCGAGGCCTTGAGCGCCCGGGCCGCCTCGTCGTCGGCCGCCGCGGGTTCGACCGCGTCGAGCCGCAGGACGCCGGCGAAGTCCGCCCCCTCGATGGCGCGGAAGGCGCCCTGCTGCATCTCGAAGGCGGCGGGCACGAGCGTCTCGGGCACGCCCTCGACGAAGCCGTCGCGGGTCATCGGTCCCAGATCCTCGACCGGGCCGAAGCTGCCGAGGTCGGTGCCCTCCTCGGCGGCCTTGGCGATCTCGGTCGCGCGGGCGGCCAGCGCTTTGGTCAGGGCGTCCTTGCGGGCCGCTTCGGCCACATCGTCGCGCACCTCCTCGAAGGGCTTCAGCTTCGGCGCCACCACCTCGTCCAGCCGCATGGCCAGAAGGCCCCCGTCGTTCAGCAGGATCGTCTCGGGGAAATCGTCCTTCTGCAGCTTGTCGGCGGCCGTGCGGAAGGCCTCGTAGCCCGCGATGTCGGAATCGAGACCCGGCGCGTAATCGACGGTCGCGATCTCCATGCCGGCCTCGCCGGCAAGATCCTCGAGCGTGGCGCCTGCGGCCAGAAGGTCGTCGATCTGCTCGCGGCGGCCCGCGATGGCGCGGCCTGCGGCTTCCTGCTGATATTCCGTCAGGAGATCGTCGCGCACCTCCTCGAAGGGCGTTTCATGCGCCGCGATCACCCCGTTCACCCGGAAGAGCGCCGGGCCGAGGTCGGTCTCGACCGGCCCCGCGATGCCGGGCTCGGTCAGGGCGAAGACGGCGTCCGCCGCGCCGCCGAGAGCGTCCCGCGACGCATCGCCGAGGTCGATGTCGGCGAGCTCCAGCCCGCGCTCGGAGACGAGCGTCTCGAAAGGGGTGCCCGCATCGAGGCGCTTGCGCGCTTCCGCGGCGGCCTCGGCCGTGGGGAAGACCAGCCGCTCGACCAGCCGCCGCTCGGGCTGCACGAACTCGGCGTGCCGCTCGTCGTAGAGCCGGCGCAGCGCCGCCTCGTCCGCGGGCAGGGTCGCGGCCACATCCTGCGGCAGCAGCGCGGCATAGGTGATCCGCTTCGTCTCGGGGGCGGTGAAATCGGCCGGATGCGCCTCATACCAGGCCTGAAGCTCGGCATCGGTCGGTGCGGCCAGCGGCTTGGCCAGATTGGCCTCGGTCACGCGCAGCAGCCCGAAGCTCCGCCGCTCGGCGATATAGGCGTGGAGCGTATTCACCATCTGGGCCGGGGCGATGAAGCCGCCGCCCACCGCGCCCTGCAGGAGAGAGCGCGCCATGTCCTCGCGCAGGCCGGTCTCGAACTCGCCCTCGGAGAGGTTGTTCTGGCGCAGCACGAGCCGGTAGGTCTCGCGGTCGAACTGGCCGGAGGGGCCGTGGAAGGCGTCCGTGCCGGTGATCTCGCGCGCCACGCGCGCGTCGCCCACCGACAGGCCGATCCGGTCGGCCTCGTTCGAGAGCGCGGCCTCGGTGACGAGCCGGCGACGCACCTGCTGGTCGAGGCCGAAGGCCTTGGCCATCTCCATCGTGACCGGCTGGTTGATCTGCGCGCCGAGCGCCCGCATCTCCTGCTGGAGCGCGCGGGCATAGGCCCCGGTGGTGATGTCGCGGTCGCCCACGCTGCCGACCGTGCTGAGGCCGCCGCCGAAATTGGTCACGCCGAAGCCGCCGAGGCCCACGGCCATCAGCCCGACGAGGCCCCAGAAGACGAGCTGCGTGCCCTTCTTCTTCGGCTTGTGGTGCTCGATCGACGTCAGTTTCGACATGGCATTCTTCCGGTTTGGGCGGTTGCGACTGTCTAGGGCCTCGGCGGCTCCGGGGCAAGACGCAGAGGGCCGCACGGCACAGGCCCGCAGGCGCCGCCTCACGCAATCCTGACCGCGGCGGCCCCGGCGCTCCGGCAGGCTGCTTGCTGCGGCGGAAGGCGGCGGCTAGGCTTTCCCCACTCAGATCGGAGGTGTCGATGCGCTGGCTGGTCCGTCTGGCGGCTGTGCTCTTCGGGCTCGCGGCCCTGTTCCTCGTGGCCCTCGTGCTCATGCCCCGCGAGCGGGTGGCCGAGCTTGCGGCCCGCGAGTTCGAGGCCGCGACCGGCCGTGACCTGACGATTTCGGGCGATGTGCGGCCCTCGATCTGGCCGCGCCTCGGCGTGCGCACGGGGCCTGTCACCGTGGCCAACGCGCCCTGGACCGACGAGGGGCCGATGCTCGAGGCGCGCTCGCTCGAGATCGGGCTCGACACGCTCGCGCTCATGAGCGGCGCCTGGCGCATCAGCCGGATCGCGCTCGAGGAGCCGGTGATCCGGCTCGAACGGGATGCGGAGGGCCGGGCCAACTGGGATCTCTCGTCCCCGCCGCGCGGGGCGGAGGGCCGCGCCGCCGAAGGCCGAGCCAGCCCGGCGCCGGCCTCGGCCCAGGCGGGCTTTCCGCTCTTCTCGCTCGACGAGGGGCTGGTCACCGGGGGACGCGTGCTCTGGATCGACCGGGCGGCGGGCACCCGCACCGAGATCTCGGGGCTCGACCTGCGCGTGAGCCTTCCCGAAGCGGGCGGGCCTGCGGATCTCACCCTCTCCGGACAGGCGAACGGCCACGGCTTTGCCGTCGAGGGGCGGCTCGCCGAGGCGGGCACGAGCCTTGCCGGCCGCGTGGCGCCGGTGCGCCTGTCGCTGGTCACGGGCGCGGCCCGGATCGGCTTCGACGGCGAAGCGGGCAGCGCTCCGCCCATGGCCGAGGGCACCATCGACGCGGCCCTCGGCGATCTGGGCGATCTGGCGGCGCTCTTCGGTCAGGACCGCCCGACCTTGCCCGAGGGGCTGGGCCGGCGCCAGATCGCTCTGACGGGCGGGCTTACCCTGGCCGAAGGCGGCACGCTCCATCTGCGGAACGGGCAGGTGACGGCCGACAGCAACCGTCTGGCCGTCGAGGCGGACCTGATCCCGCAGGGCGAGCGTCCGAAGCTCGAGGCGAACCTGCGCGCCGAGACGCTGAACCTCGCGAGCCTTTCCGCCGGTGGCGGCGGCACGGGCGGCGGAGGCGGCGCAGGCAAGGGCTGGTCGCGCCAGCCCATCGATGTGAGCGCGCTTTCCGCGCTCGATCTGGGCCTTGCGCTCTCGGCGGGAAGCGTCGATTTCGGCCGGCTGAAGCTCGGGGCCACGAAGGCGATCCTGACGCTCGACCGGGCCCGGCTGGTGGCCGACCTGCGCGAGGTCGCGGCCTATGGAGGTACCCTCTCGGGCGAGCTGATCGTGAACGGCCGGCAGGGGCTGTCGGTGGGCGCGGACCTCACCCTCGCGGGCCTGCAGACCGAGCCGTTCCTCGGCGATCTGGCGGACTTCGACCGGCTTGCCACGCAGGGCGACCTGCGGCTGAAGCTGCTGGCCGCGGGCCCGCACGAGGAGGCGCTGATGCAGAGCCTCTCGGGCACGGGCTCGGTCCGGTTCGGCAAGGGCGAGCTGCGCGGGCTCGACATCGCGCGGATGGTGCGGACCCTCGATGCGGGCTCGGTGGGGCAGGGGACCCGGACGATCTTCGACCGCATGGGCGCGAGCTTCACCCTCGAGAAGGGCGTGCTGCGGAACGAGGATCTGACGCTCGAGGCGCCGCTGATGCGCGCCACCGGCAAGGGGCAGGTGGGGATCGGCGCGCGGACGCTCGACTATCGGCTGCTGCCCACGCTCCTGCCGCAGGCCGACGGCACCGGCGGGGTGAGCGTGCCGCTCCTCGTCTCCGGCCCCTGGGCCAGCCCGCGCTACCGGCTGGATCTCGATGCGCTGGTGCGCCAGCCCGTGGGGCAAAAGGTGAAGGAGCGGCTGGAAGAGGAAGCGGCCGAGCGTCTGGGCGTGGTGCCGGAGGAGGGCGAGAGCCTCGAGGAGGCTGCCAAGCGCCGCGCCCGCGAGGCCGTGCAGGGCGAGGCCGGACGCGCCCTCAACCGGCTCTTCGGCGGAAACTGAGCCGCTTATCCGACGAGCCCCGGGGGCGTCTGACCATTCTGGCCCGCGAGGGGCCGGCCGGCTTTCGGTTCAGGTCTCGGGCGGTCAGGAGAGGCCGGTGTGCCTAACCTCGCAGGCCGAGGCGGTGCGCAGGGCCGCCCCTGCGCGGGGAGGCGGCAGGTTTCCCTGCCGCCGGTCAGGCGTCAGCGGCGCCGGTCGCGGCGGGCGCTCATCGGCTGGAAGGCCACGCCCACATGCGCCTCGCAATAGGGCTTGCCGGCCGAGGAGGGCAGGCCGCAGAACCAGAAGTCATCGGTCGCCGGATCGCCGATCGGCCATTTGCAGGTCCGCTCGGTCAGTTCCATCAGCGTGAGACGGCGGGCGCGCTTCTCGACCTCGCGCACGGAGGCGAGCGCCTCGGGGCTGATCTCGTTGGCCGAGGGCTGCGGCGGCAGCGGCTGGCCCGCGGCCACAACGGGCTTGCGGATCGGCACCGGCGCCGCGGGGGCGGCCGGAGCCGGGGCAGGCCGTTCCGGCGCCGGGCGCGGCTCGGCGGCGCGAGGGGGCTCGGCCGGGCGGGCCGGCTCGGGACGCGGCGGAGCCGGGGGCGGGCTGGCCGGAGCCGCGCCCAAGGCCGGCGCCGCCTCTTCCTCGGCTTCCTCGCGGCTGCCGTTGCCGCCCACGCGGTTCGACAGGCCCAGACGGTGCACCTTGCCGATCACCGCGTTGCGGGTGACGCCGCCGAGTTCCTTGGCGATCTGGCTGGCGCTCTGGCCCTCGGCCCACATTCGCTTCAGGGTCTCGACGCGCTCGTCGGTCCAGGACATGCCGCAACTCCGCTTGAGGGTGGACCCGACCGGATGCCGGGCTTCCGCCGCTCCCCGCCTTCGGGGAGGAAGGGCGAGATTTACACCCGCCCCGCCCGTGTTTCAAGCCGCTCCGGCGCCGCGGCGCCTCCGGCCCGCCCCACAGGCCCCCGACCGGAGGCATCCGGCCGCCCTGCTTTCGCCGGAGATGTCGCCCCGACGCCGCGCGAACACGCGGGCGCCG
Organism: Cereibacter sphaeroides 2.4.1; assembly: GCF_000012905.2. Lineage (NCBI taxonomy): Bacteria > Pseudomonadati > Pseudomonadota > Alphaproteobacteria > Rhodobacterales > Paracoccaceae > Cereibacter > Cereibacter sphaeroides. Next base: position 609,226 of record NC_007493.2, read on the forward strand.
GATGCCGCGCAAACGAAAGGCCGAAGACCTCGCATCCGCCGACGCTGCGCGAACGGCAGGGATGCCCGCGCGTTCCCCGACGCCGCGCGAACGGGGAGACAGGGCATTGCAGACCCTCTCCGCCGGGCCTCTCTTGCCGGGAGCACTGCCGACCCTCGGAAAAGCAGTGGACAGTCCGGCCGCACGGCGTTACGACCCATCGCATGACCTGCCGGACCCGCGCCCTTTCCGACCGACGTCGACGCTTCTGAGCGTCGCCCGCGCCTGCGCGCCTCTTCCGCCTGTCATTCCTTCCTGACACATCACGTTGACTTGGGGCGCCGCCTCTGGCACCCCTGTGGCTTCTCAAGGGACCCCTGCCGATGATCTCCGCCGTCCTGCCGACCTATAACCGCGCGCCCCTCGCCTTCGTTGCGGGCGAGGGCTCCTGGCTCACCGCCGAGGACGGCAGCCGATACCTCGACCTGGGCGCCGGCATCGCGGTGAATGCGCTGGGCCACGCCAATCCCGCGCTCGTCGAGGTGATCTCGGCGCAGGCCGCGAAGCTCTGGCATGTCTCGAACCTCTACCGCATCCCCGAGCAGGAGCGGCTGGCCGAGAAGCTGGTCGAAGCGACCTTCGCCGACACGGTGTTCTTCACCAACTCGGGCACCGAGGCCGCGGAACTCTCGATCAAGATGGTGCGGAAATACTGGTCCGAGAAGGGCCAGCCCGACCGGATCGAGATCCTCTGCTTCGAGGGCGCCTTCCACGGCCGTTCGACCGGCGCCATCGCGGCGGCGGGCTCGGAAAAGATGACCAAGGGCTACGGGCCGCTGATGCCGGGCTTCCGGCAGCTGCCCTTCGGCGATCACGAGGCGCTGCGGGCGGCCATCTCGGAGAAGACCGCGGCCGTGATGCTCGAGCCCGTGCAGGGCGAGGGCGGGATCCGCGTCCTGCCCGACGTCTGCCTCAAGGGGCTGCGCGACGCCTGCGACGCCGTGGGCGCGCTTCTCGTCTTCGACGAGGTGCAGTGCGGCATGGGGCGCACGGGCAGGCTCTTCGCCCATGAATGGGCGGGGATCGAGCCCGACATCATGATGGTGGCCAAGGGCATCGGCGGGGGCTTTCCGCTGGGCGCGGTGCTGGCGAAGAAAGCCGCGGCCGCGGCCATGACCGCAGGCACCCACGGCTCGACCTACGGCGGCAACCCCCTGGGCTGCGCAGTGGGCGCGAAGGTCATGGAGATCGTGGCCGATCCCGCCTTCCTCGCCGAGGTGAACCGCAAGGCCGCGCTCTTCCGCCAGAAGCTCGAGGGGCTGGTCGCGGCCCATCCGCAGGTCTTCGAGGAGGTGCGTGGCGCGGGCCTGATGCTCGGCCTCAAGTGCCGGGCGCCGAATGCCGATCTGGTGAAGGCGGCCTACGGCCAGCATCTGCTGACCGTGCCCGCGGCCGACAATGTGGTGCGCCTGCTGCCCGCGCTCAACATTCCCGACGAGGACATCGCCGAGGCGGTGGCGCGGCTCGACCGGGCGGCGGGGACGCTCGATGCCGATGCGGCCTGACGCCTGCCTGCGGGCCGACCCGCGCCGACGAGGGACCGCCGTTCCCCGTCACGCATGAACATCCGGCAGGCGGCGGTGCCCGAGGCCCGCGCCCGAGACAGAAGGCCCTTTCCGTGAACCACTTCCTCGATATCCACAAGACCGACACCGCCGAACTGCGGCAGATGATGGACAGCGCCCATGCGATGAAGGCCGCGCGCAAGGGGCGGCCCAAGGGCCAGCTCGACGAGGACCAGCCGCTCGCCGGTCGCATGGTCGCGCTGATCTTCGAGAAGCCCTCGACCCGCACCCGCGTCTCCTTCGACGTGGGCGTGCGCCAGATGGGCGGCCAGACCATGGTGCTTTCGGGCAAGGAGATGCAGCTCGGCCACGGCGAGACCATCGCCGACACGGCCCGCGTGCTCTCGCGCTATGTCGATCTCATCATGATCCGGACCTTCGAGGAGGCGACGCTGCTCGAGATGGCCGAGCACGCCACGGTGCCGGTCATCAACGGGCTCACGAACCGCACCCATCCCTGCCAGATCATGGCCGATGTCATGACCTACGAGGAACATCGCGGCCCGATCGCGGGGCGTAAGGTGGTCTGGGCGGGCGACGGCAACAATGTCTGCGCCTCGTTCCTGCATGCGGCGGGGCAGTTCGGCTTCGACTTCACCTTCACCGGCCCCTCCACGCTGGATCCCGAGGCCGAGTTCGTGGGCTATGCCCGCGAGAAGGGCCGGCGCGTCTCGATCGAGCGCGATCCGGCGAAGGCGGTGGCGGGCGCCGATCTCGTCGTCACCGACACCTGGGTCTCGATGCACGATCCGCAATCCGCGCGCGAGCGGCGGCACAACCAGCTCAGGCCCTATCAGGTGAACGAGACGCTGATGGCGCAGGCCAAGCCCGATGCGCTGTTCATGCACTGCCTGCCCGCGCATCGCGACGACGAGGCCACGAGCGCGGTGATGGACGGCCCCCATTCGGTGATCTTCGACGAGGCCGAGAACCGGCTCCATGCGCAGAAGGCCATCATGCGCTGGTGCCTCGGCCTCTGAGGCGCAGGCCAGGGGCGGGCCGGCTGATGGCCCGCTTTCAGCCTTCGGAGCGCGCAGGAGGCGGGCCCGAGGGGCTTGCCGGGCCGAAGTCCGGCTGCCGTGGACGGATCGCGGGTTGCCGCTCCGGCTCCGGCCCGTCAGACGGTGCGATCCGTGGGGCGCCGACGCGGCTGCGGCCGGTCATGCCTCCCGGTCCGTCAGGCGCCGCCCCGGCTCCGGCCCGTCAGGCGTCCTGTTCGCTGGCGGCGCGGAAGCGGCAGCTCCAGCTTGCGACATGGTAGCGGGGATGATCGAAGATCCACTTCGCCAGTTCCGGCTGCGCCCGCAGCACGCAGGCGGTCGGCGACAGGTCGTCGGCATAGTAGAGGCTGCGCTTCTCGCAGGCGGCGGGGGCGGCGCTGAGGCAGGCCACGAAGGCAAGTTCGATCATGTCGACCTCTTCAAAAGGGTTGGCGTGATCCTCCCTGAACACCGCTGATACCGTGAAACGCTTGCAGGACCCTTGCACGGCGGTGCCCCGCGAGGGGCAAAGACCTCGTTCCGGCCCCCAACGTGCAAAGACGGTTCCGGTTGCCGAAGATATGCGCATCGAGAAAAACGCCGGCCGTCACTCCGGACGCGCGATTCCCGTCACCGTCAGCGTGACCTCGCCCGCGGGCCGGGTCCAGACCACCTTTTCGCCGAGACGCGCCCCCATCAGCGCGCGGGCGAGGGGGGCCTGCGGCGCGATGCGGCGGGCCGTGGCCTGCGCCTCGTCCTCGCCGGTGATCTCCCAGACGGTGCGGCGGCCGGCCTCGTCCTCGACGGTCACGGCGAGGCCGAAGGCCACCTCGTCCAGCGGCTGGGCCGCGGGATCGACGAGGATGGCCGAGGCGATGCGCGCCTCGAGATAGCGGATGTCGCGCTCGGCCGCGGCCTCGGGCAGGCGATCCAGCCTGTCCTCGCGGGCGCGGAGCGCGCGCAGGCGCGCCTGCGTGGCGAGAAGCCGGGCCTGCAGATCGGCCAGCCCGCGCGGGGTGACGAGGTTCGGATGCGGGCTGATCGGCAGGTCGGGCAGGGGCGTGTTGTCCGGCCCGTCCTCCTTCACGAAGGCGCGGCTCATGGGGCTCTCCGGCAGCGGGGCAGGGTCATCGGACGATCACCTCCAGCGGGTCGTAGAGGAGGCCGCCGCCCCAGGCCGCCCCCGCGAGGCTGTCGGGCTTGTGGCGGATGCGGGCGAGCTCTGCTTGCGCGAAGAAGCGCCGCTCGGTCACGATGCCCGCGGGATCGCGCCACTCGGCCGAGAGGCTGCCCGCGAGGATGCGGCAGCGGAAATAGACGTCGACCTGATGAAAGCCCGTGCCGGGATCGTGGAACTCGTTCACGAGGCAGGGATCGTCCACCGCCACGGTGAGGCCGGTCTCCTCGGCCACCTCGCGCACCAGATTGTCGGGCAGCGAGGCGCCGGGCTCGACCCCTCCGCCGGGGGCGCACCACAGATCCGACACACCGCCCGGCCAGGCATTGACCAGAAGCAGGCGGTTCTCGTGCAGGATCAGGGCGCGGACGGCGAGGCGGGGAGATGTCATGTCCCGACCCTCGCAGGCGCCGCGGGCCTTGTCCATCGCCCGGCGCAGGAGGGCAGGCGCCGAGGCGGAGCAGGGCCCTGCGACGGAAGCCCGACCTGCACGGGACCGGACCTCAGGGGCGCTCGGGGAACCGGCAGGCGAGGTGCGGCCCCGGCCGGATCCGGGCGGGGGAGCCGTCGGCAGGGGCATCGAGCCCCCGCCGACGGCGCTGCCGCGGACGAGGCGCGGGCGCGACCGGACCTTCCGGTCAGCGACGGGGTGCAGCCCATGGCCCCGTCCGTGCCGAGCCCGGGGCCAGGACGGAAGCGGGCGGCCGCCTTAAGGTTTACCGATGGGACCGGCGCTGCCGCTGGCGAGGCGCCAGCCGGCCGAACCTTGCGGTGGCGACGGCCGTCGCCCGAAGCCCCGATCCTCGCTGCGCCCATCCGGGCCAGAACCGCAGCGAGGCGCTGCCTTCGAGCGTCGCAGCCCGGACGGCGCGGCCCCGGATGCGGTGCCGCCTGCTCCGATCCGGTCAGGTTCCGCGGGGCTTCGCCCGCAGCGTGGGCTCGGCCACCGTCGGATCCTCGGGCCAGGGGTGGCGCGGATAGCGACCGCGCATGTCGCGGCGCACGTCGGCATAGGAGCTGGCCCAGAAGCCCGGCAGGTCCATCGTCACCTGCACCGGTCGCTGGCCCGGCGACAGGAGCGTGATCCGCAGCGGCAGCCGCTTCGGCCCCACCGTCGGATGCTCCGTCACCCCGAAGAGTTCCTGCAGGCGGATCTCGATCCCCGGCGCCTCGCCCTCGTAGTCGATGGGCACCCGGCGGCCGAGCGGCGTCTCGAACTGCGGCGGAGCGAGCCTGTCGAGGAGCTGCATCCCCTCCCAACCGAGGCGGGCGCGCAGCGCCTCGGTGAGATCCAGCGCGCGGAGCTCGGCCTCGGTGCGCCGGCCGCCGAGGAAGGGCAGGAGCCAGCCCGGATCCTCGAGCAGGGCCGCATCCGACATGTCGGGCATCGGGGCCCCTTCCGCGCGCAGAAGCTCCACCCGCGCCCGGAGCCGCCGGGCGGAGGCGCTCCAGGGCAGGCCGATCTGGCGCAGCCCCTCGACGGCCGCCAGCGCCAGCGCCTCCGGCGGCACCTCGGGCCAGGTCCGGTCGTCGAGCACGAGCGCGCCGAAACACTCCTGCCGGCGGGCCACCACGCGACCCTCGCGGCGCGACCAGTGGCAAACCTCGCGCCAGCGGATCTGCGGCGCGAAGAGCGCGCGGAGATCGGACTCCGGGATCGGCGCCGCCTGCCGCACCTTCGCCTCGCGCGCATCCCCGTCGAGATCGGTCGCCACGATCAGCCGGACCCCGGCGAGCGGCTGGCCCGGCTCCATCGCCGCCCCTTTGCCGCCCGAGAGCACCCAGCGCGGCGCCTCGCCCTTGCGCCGGAGCCCCACGCGGTCGGGGTAGGCCAGGGCCGCCATCTGGCCCACCGACAGCCCCGCCTCGGGTGTCGTCACCGCACGGGCGAGCCTGCGGGCCTCCTCGCGGATGCGGGCGAGGGCCGCGCGGTTCACCTCGTGCGGATGCTCGTCCGAGAACCTCTTCGGATCGGCCAGCGCGGCGAGACGCAGCGCGAGGTCGGGCGGTCCCCTCACCGGATCGCGGTCGGACATCAGGGCCGCGAGCGGCGCGGCCGAGGGCCCGGCCACCGTCAGCATGTGGCCGAGGCGCGGATGAAGCGGCAGCCGGGCCAGCGCCTGCCCATGGGCCGTGACCCGCCCCTCCTCGAGCGCGCCCAGACCCTCGAGGAGGCCGCGCGCCTCGGCCAGCACCCCCGGATGGGGCGGGGTCAGGAAGGGCAGGTCGGCGCTGCCCCAGACCGCAAGCTCGAGCGCCAGCGCGGTGAGATCGGCCGCCTCGATCTCGGCCGGCGGAAAGGCCGCAAGCGCGCCTTCCTCGCCGCGGGTCCACATCCGGTAGCAGATCCCCTCGGCCACCCGACCGGCACGGCCGCGGCGCTGGTCGGCCTCGGCCCGCGTCACCCGCTCGGTCACCAGCCGCGACATGCCGGAACTCGGATCGAACCGCGCCCGCCGCGCCCGGCCCGCATCGACCACGACCCGCACGCCGGGAATGGTGAGCGAGGTCTCGGCGATCGAGGTCGCGAGCACGATCCGCCGCCCGGGCCCTTCCTCCAGCGCCCGGCGCTGGGCCGCGAGATCGAGCGCGCCGAAGAGCGGCGCCACCTCGCAGCCGAGGCCGCCGAGAAGCCCCTCGACGCGGCGGATCTCGCCCTCGCCCGGCAGGAAGACCAGCAGATCGCCCGCGGTCTCGGCCACCGCCTGCCGCACGAGGGCCGCCACCTCGGGCTCGAGCCGCGCGCCCGCGGGCAGCGGCCGCGGAAGCCACCGCGTTTCGACCGGAAAGGCGCGACCCTCCGAGGTCACCACCGGCGCGCCGCCCATCAGCCCGGCCACGGGGCCCGCGTCGAGCGTGGCGGACATGACCAGAAGCAGCAGATCCTCGCGCAGCGCGCTCCGCACCTCGAGCGCGAGGGCGAGCCCCAGATCGGCATTCAGGCTGCGCTCGTGGAACTCGTCGAAGAGAAGCGCGCCGATGCCCGTAAGCTCCGGGTCGTCCTGAAGGGTGCGGGTGAGGATGCCCTCGGTCACCACCTCGATCCGGGTCTCGCGCGAGACGCGCGCCTCGCCGCGGATGCGGTAGCCCACCGTGCGGCCCACGGGCTCGCCCAGCGTCGCCGCCATCCGTTCGGCGGCCGCGCGGGCAGCCAGACGCCGCGGCTCGAGCATCACGATGCGCCCCTCGGTGAGGCCCGCCTTCAGGATCGCCAGCGGCACGCGCGTGGTCTTGCCCGCGCCGGGCGGCGCCTGCAGCACCGCCATCCGCTGCGCGCGGAGCGCCGCGATCAGCCCGGGCAGGGCGGCATCGATGGGAAGCGTCTCGGTCATGCGGCCCTTATGGCGCCCGGCGCGGGCGCGCGCCAGAGCGGGCGGTCAGCGCCGCCGCAGGGTGGCCTTGCCGTAGATCGTGTCGGTGGCGACCTGCACGACGCGCATGCGCCCCTCGGCGGTGGGCTCGTAGCGCAGCGTGAAGGGGAAGCGCGACTTCTCGGCCATGTCCTCCTCGGAATAGCCCGCGATCCGCCGGAACTCTCCGGCGCAGGCGACGCCGCCCTCGGCCGCCTGCGGCGCGCCGAGCACGACCTGCGTCCGCCGCCGCCCGTCGAAGATCTCGAGCGAGGTCCGGCATTCCTGCCCGGGATCCACGTCGCGCAGCGCGGCATAGAGCGCGGTCAGCGGATCGACCGTGCCGCGCTGGGCGGCCGGATCCACATCGTAGGAGCGGGGCTTGCGCGCAGGCTCGTAGCGTTCGACCACCGGCCGGCCGTTCCGCCAGGCGAGCTGCACCTCGGACTGACGCCGCCCGGTGTCGGCCTTCTCGCTGTAGGCGCTGGCCTGCGGCGTGCCGCGCACGATCCGGCCGCTCGCGCGGGCATCGTAGCGGACCGTGCGCAGGAGGCTCACGAGACCGCCGCTCTGCAGCCGCCCGTTCACCGCATAGCGCCCGTCCTGCTCGCTGCCCGCGAAGGAGAGCGTGCCCGCCCGCACCCCGCGCAGCACGAGGTCGAACACCGCCTCGTCGGACTGGGCCGCCGCCGGCCCCGCCAGAAGCAGCATCAGCGCCGCGATCCCGAACCCGATCCGCATCGAACCCTCCTTTGCCGCATCCGAGCCTCTGGCATATCGCGGGAAGAGAGGGCACAACAGCCCCGCATCCCCGGGCAGGCCTGACAATCGCGTCACCGCGCCCGCGATGCGCCAGACCCTCATGCCGGAGCGCCCGATGGACCTGACCGATCTCGCCTCCCGTCTCGCCAGCGGCGACCGCCGTGCGCTGGCGCGCGCCATCACGCTGGTCGAGAGCCGCCGCGCCGATCACCGCGAGGCGGCGCTCGCGCTTCTGGCCGATCTGGCCCGGAACGGGCGCGAGGCGCTGCGCATCGGCCTCTCGGGCACGCCCGGCGTCGGCAAATCCACCTTCATCGAGAGCTTCGGCCTCCGGCTGACGGGGCAGGGGCTGAAGGTCGCCGTGCTCGCGGTCGATCCCTCCTCGGCGCGCTCGGGCGGCTCGATCCTCGGCGACAAGACCCGGATGGAGCGGCTCTCGCGCGATCCGCAGGCCTTCATCCGGCCCTCGCCCTCCCAGACCCATCTGGGCGGCGTCGCGCGGCGCACGCGCGAGGCGGTGGCGCTCTGCGAGGCCGCGGGCTTCGACGTCATCCTGATCGAGACGGTGGGGGTGGGCCAGTCCGAGACCGTGGTGGCCCAGCTCTGCGATCTCTTCCTGCTCCTGCTCGCGCCCGCGGGCGGCGACGAGCTGCAGGGCGTCAAGCGCGGCATCATGGAGATGGCCGACCTCATCCTCGTGAACAAGGCCGACGGCGATCTGAAGCCCGCGGCGCTGCGGACGGTGGCGGACTACGCCGGCGCGCTGCGGCTCCTGCGCCGGAGGCCGCAGGATCCCGAGGACTTCCCCAAGGCGATGCCGGTCTCCGCACTCGAGGAACAGGGGCTGGCCGACGCCTGGACCGAGATGCAGGCGCTCGTGGCCTGGCGCCGCGAAACGGGCCATTTCGCCCGCCGCCGCGCCGAGCAGGCGCGCCACTGGTTCGAGGAGGAGGTGCGCGAGGGCCTCCTCGCCGTTCTGAGCCGCCCCGGCCCTGCGCGCGAGCGGATGGCGCGCCTCGGCGCCGCCGTGACCCGCGGCGAGATCACCCCCGAGGCCGCCGCGGCCGAGCTTCTGACCACGCTCTGAGGCCCCCGGCCCTTCAGTCTGGCCCAAATATCCCGCGGGGGTGCGGGGGCGCGAAGCCCCCGCGCGGCCGGCCCCCGCCTCCCGGCCCGCGGGCTCTCCCTCCCGCCCCTGAATCGCTTGACGCCGCCCCGCTTTGCCCCTAAACGGCCTCGATGGAATTCGGCGCGCTGCCTTTGGCGGTGCCCTTCATGCACAACCACGAGGATCTCGACCATGTCGCGCGTCTGCGAACTTAGCGGTAAGGCTCCGATGACCGGCAACACGGTCAGCCACGCCAACAACAAGAGCCGTCGGCGCTTCCTGCCGAACCTGAACGATGTCACGCTGATCTCGGACGTGCTCGGCCAGTCCTTCAAGCTGCGCATCTCGGCCGCGGCGCTGCGGACGGTCGACCACCGCGGCGGCCTCGACGCGTTCCTCGCGAAAGCCAAGGACGACGAGCTGTCGGTCAAGGCCCGCGCGATCAAGAAAGAGATCGAGAAGGCTCAGGCCACCGCGGCCTGATCCGGCGCCTTCGCCGCATGAGTGGGGGCCCCGCGTCGCGCGGGGCCTTTTTCGTTTCGGACATTCCCCGCTGCGGCCCGGGACCCGGCCGGAAGCCCCACGCGGATCGCGGCCCCGGGGTGCGCCGGCGCCATCTTCGCGCCGAGGGCCGCTTGTGGCCGGCGCCGGGCGGCCTATGATCGGGGCCATGATGCGCTCCCTTCTGGCCTGCCTCCTCTCCCTCTGTCTCGCCGCGGCCTCGCTGACGGTGGCCGAGGCGCGCGGTCGCGCGGCGGGAGCGCAGCAGGTGGTGATCTGCACCGGCTACGGCGTGACCGCGGTCGCGCTCGATGCGCAAGGCCGGCCGGTGGGCCCGCTCCACCCCTGCCCGGATTGCCTCGGAGGGCTGACCCTTCTGGCGCTTCCGCAGGCCCCGGCACTGCCCGCCCTGTCGCTCGGGCGGGGCGAGGCTCTGGCCGTGCCGCCTCCGATCCGCGCCACTGCGGCCGCCTCTCCCGTCCCCTGCGCCCGGGATCCGCCTGTCTCGTCCGCCTGATCGCCAAATCACACAGTCAGGAGAGACAGATGACCCCGTTCCAAGCCATCCTCGCGGCCGCCGCCGTGACCTTTGCCCTGCCGGCCTTCGCCGACAGCGAACTTGCCGTGACCGACGCCTATGCCCGCGTCGCGAGCCCCGCCGCCCAATCCGGCGCCATCTTCATGGTGATCGAGAACCACGGCGCGAGCGACGACCGCCTCGTCTCGGCCGCAACCGACGCGGCCGCCCGGGTCGAACTCCACACCCACCTCGCCGGGCAGGACGGCGTCATGCAGATGGTCGAGGTGAAGGAAGGGTTTCCGGTGCCCGCGCACGGCAGCCATGCTCTCGCCCGCGGCGGCGATCATGTGATGCTGATGGGCCTCACGAAGCCGCTGAAGGAGGGCGACGAGATCGCGCTGACGCTCACCTTCGAGAGCGGCAAGGTGCTCGAGGTCGCGGCGCCGGTGGATACGAGCCGCGAGGCGCCGATGGGCGACCACATGAAGGGCATGACGCACGGCAACTGACGTGCGGGCAGGGCGCGCGACAACGCGCGCCCTCGGCCGTCAGCCGCCGCAATAGGCCTGAGCCGCTTCCCCGAAGGATTTGTAGCGCTTCCAGAAAGCCGTGTCCGAGCTGCGGCTCGAGAAGCGCACGTCCTGCGCCTCGTCGGGATTGGCGAAGAACTTCGCCGCGCGCCGCTGGTCGCCCGAGGGCAGCGTCATGTCCGCAACCTGCTGGATGCAGTTGCAGGTCGCCACATTGGCGGCCTGCCGGTCGGAGCGCAGGCAGGCCCGTTCGATCGGACCTCCGGCGCTGGCGATGGTGGGAAGGACGAGCGCGGCAAAAGCCGCCGCCGCGAGGGCCGGTTTCTTCATCGTCTGCCTCGTTTACTGCTCCGGCAGGTTGATCCCGCCGCGTTGGTCTTCGCGAACTATGCCCGAAAGCCGGTTTTCTTCAAACCGATTCGAGCCTTGCACCGCGATCTTCAGAGATCACGGTCCCGCGAGCACCCTTGGCAGCCGCCGCAGGCCCGAGGCCGGGCAGGTGCATCCGGATCTCTCGCCCCGCCCGGCGGGGCACGCTCAGCGACGCGCCACCCACGCCTCGGCGGCGTCCCTCTGCGTCAGGGGAAAGGTGCGCGCCTGAACCGGCATGAACCAGTCGCTCGTCTCGATCATCAGGGCCGCGATCTTCGGGGGCTCGACGACGGCATAGCGGCGGACCTTGCCGAGGGAGCGGAAACCCGCCTTCAGCCCCTCGAGATCGAGGGCCGCGGCGGGGGTGAGGCCGGTGAACTCCGGCAGCACCACCAGCATGTCGACGCTCTCGAACCGGTCGAAAGCCGCGAGGACGGTCTCCGCCATGCGCCGGATCTCGGGGCGGCCGACATGACCGCCGAGCTCGAAGGTGAGGATATGCGGCGCAGGGCTCGGAAGCCGGCGCAGCCAGCCCGGCCGCCCGCGGCTCTGCGCGCCGAGCGCCACTGCCCCGAGCCCGAGCAGGCCAAGGCCGAGGAGGACGGTCCGCGCGCGCATCAGCGCAGGCCCCCGGACCGGAGGACGGGACGGCGTCGCGCCGCCCGCCCGCCCGTGCCCGCGTCACCGCATCCCATGGCCGGGAAGATCGCCGCCCCGCGCGCCGTCCCGATGGCAAGATCCGCTCTCATGGCCTCCATGCGCCTCTCCCGTTGCTTGTGTCGGGGGCAAACGCGGTCGAAGGCTTCCGGTTCGCGACCCTCTTCAGAGGATCCGGGGCAGGGGGGCAGGCGGGGCGCCTGCTCTGCCGTGCGCCCCGGGTCACGGCGGGTTGCCCGATGGTGCCTTCGGTCGCCCTTGCGACCGCTGTGGCCCCCGGCGGCGCGACGGGCGCCTCCGGGAGCCCGGGTCGAAGACGCCGGTCAGTCGTCGTCGAACAGGCCGCGCTCGGCGCCGGTATGACAGGCGGCGCAGTTCGACATGCTCCGGGCCTTCTCCAGCATGCGCGGCGACACTTCGTCGGCATGCTTGCGCTTGAACCAGGGCAGCTCCGAGATCCGGAGCGGCGTGTCGGTCTGGACCAGTCCGCGCAGCGCGCGGCCCGCGCCCGAACTGTCCGCGGCATTCGCGACGAGGTAGGATTCGATCTGGCCGCGGCTCGCCTCGTCGAGCGAGGCATCCTCGCCGAAATGGTTGGGAAGGTCTGCCATCAGGGCGGTCCAGGACCGGGCGGGCAGCAGCGCCGCCGGATAGGCCATGTGGCAGGCCGAACATTCGGTCCGGGTGAGCGGATCGGTCACCACGAGGGCGGCGCGCCGGCCGCCGTGTTCGCCGTCGTCATCGGCATAGGTGGCAGTCCAGCCGGCCGGCAGAAGGCACAGCGCGAGCGCAAGGATCCGGAGGGTCATCGTCTGTCCTCCGCTCATTGGGCCGCGAGCCAGGCCAGAAGATCGGCCTTCTCGCCCGGCGTGCAGTCGCGGCCGATCACGCTGTTGCAGTTGCGGCCGAGCCATTTCTCGACCCTGGCGCTGTCGGTGAAGCGGTCGGGCGTGGCCGAGGGCGCGAGCGGCGCGATCTCCTTGCCGGTGCGGGTCTGGCCCGCCCGCGTCACGTCCGCACCGTGGCAGGTGGTGCAGGAGGGCGTGTCGGGCTTGCCGCCGGTCTGGGTCGACAGGAAGAGCGCGCGGCCCCGTTCGGCATCGGCGGGCGCGCCGGCGGCGGCCTCGTAGCCTGCGATGAGCTGCGCGGGGCTGGTGTCTCCGGCCAGTGCGGGACCGGCCAGAACGGCCGAGAGGATGAGGAAACGGGTCACGGGTCACTCCTTGGGTAGGTGGATCGAAAAGGGCGAGAAGAGGCCGCTCTCGGCGTCGGCATGGCAGGCCGTGCAGGTCGCGGGGCTGCGGACCGAAGGCTGGCGGAAGAGCCTGTCGGGCAGTCCTCCGTGCAGGCGCTTCCAGCCCGGCGTCTCGGTGAGGGTGAAGGGCGCGCCGGGCGCGGTCTCGGCGAAGGCATGGGCGGGCAGGGTGTCGGCCGTCTCCGCGGCATGTCCGGTGAGCCATGCCTCGATCTCGGCGGCGGTGGCCGGATCGAGGCGCGCATCCTCTCCGAAATGGTCGGCGAGGCCCGCCATCAGCATCCGCCACGAGGCGGCGGGTAGCAGGCTCGGATGATAGGCCATGTGGCAGGCGGAGCATTCGTCCCGCGTCGTGGCGTCGAAGGCCACGGGCATCCCCTGCGGCGCCCGCGCGGAAAGCGCGCTGCTGGCGGCCCAGAGGCCGGAGCCCACCAGCAGCAGAAGGACGAGGGCCAGCGGACCGCGCGCGGGGATCTCCTCCGCCGGGTGGTCGCCCGGGCGGGCCTCCTTGCTGCCGGTCAGCATGGCGCGGGCGAGGTTCTCGCGGCTGCGGCGGCTCTCGAAGGCGACCCCGCCGAGATGCAGCGCGACGAGCCCGAACACCGCCCAGGCGGCGACCTCGTGGAGCATGTGCCACGCGCGTCCGGCCTCGAACGACCAGAAGGCCAGCGGGCCGGTCTTGAACAGGCCGCCCAGCAGGATGAGCCCGGAGAGGCCGATCAGCAGGATCGACCCGATCAGGGCCAGCACCATCAGCGCGCCCAGCGGGTTGTGCCCGAGGTGGCGCGGGGCTGCCGAACGGAGGTGGCCCAGCACGGCGGCCGGCGAGGGGAGGAAGTCGCGGAACCGCGCGTGGGTGGGGCCGGTGAAGCCCCAGACGATCCGCGCGATCACGAGCGCCAGCGCGGCGAGGCCGCCGCCGATGTGCCAGCGGATCGCCTCCGCGCCGCCGAGAAAGCCGGTGGCGGCCGACAGGCCAATGCTGGCGGCCAGCGACCAGTGAAAGAGGCGGATCGGAAGATCCCAGACGGGAACGAGGGGCGGGCGACTCATGACGGACTCCGATGGCAACGGACTTCTTCTTCCGGGCCAAGGTGACGAGCGGCTGACGCGGTCGGTCAGCTTCCTGTCAGCATCCGGAGACGCTGGGGCCGGCAGGCGCGTGACAGCCGCCTGACAGGCCGCGTCAGCCGCGGCTCAGGGGAAGGTGCGACAAGGGTGCACCGATCCGCCTCTGTCCTCTCATGGGAGATTGCCATGTCCCTGTCCGCCGTCACCCCGTCCGCCCGCCTCCTGCCGATGGCGGTGCGCCCCGACCCTCCCCGCGCCGAGGGCGCCGTCTCGCGGTCGCAGGACCCCTGCGGCCGCTGCACCTTCAGCTGGTGCGACGCGCCCTGGTCCTCGGGCCGCACCGGCTGCCCCGCCTGCCCGGGACGCGCGAGCTGACCGGCCGCGGAAAGGGCGCGGACTGTCAGGCCCCTCCGCATGCCGAGGCCCCGCGCGACAATGGCCGGTGCGCAGCAGGGCGCCCGAGCGCGGACGATGCCGGAGCGGCTGGCAGACCGGCCCACGTCCGAGACATCCGTCCGGCGCACGCCCTCGCCCATGCGCGGCCGAGCCCGCGCGCCCCGGAAGCCCGTGCATGAAAGGGCTCCCGGTCTCCGGGCCGGAGCGGCAGCGCGGCCAGCCCGCGACGGCACCGGAGGCCTCGTCCGCGAGGACAGTGGCGCGATGAGCCGCGCCGTTGCCCGCCGCCGGCGCCTCGTCAGGCCGCGCGGCTTTCGGCTGTCCCGACAAGGCGATGCAGGGCACCCGAGCGTCGGGCACCGCAGGTCGCGCGTGACCCCTCTCAGGCCGTCGGCGTCTTCATGTGCCGGAGCGGGCAGGGCCGGGGGGAGGGAGCCAGCGGCAGGAAAGGCCGCCCCCGGGGGGTTGAGCGGGCACGATGAGCGACGACCCGCCCTCGGCCGTCCGGGAATCGCGGCCGGTGTCTCGACCGAGGTTGTTTTGTCGCCCGGTTTCTGTCATACAGGCGGAGCAAAGCATCTCTTTCGACCTTCTGTTTCCTTGCGGCTTCAGTTGCGACTCTGACGAGACTGGGCCGGGCCATCGCATTCAGCGGATGGCATCAAGATAAGGAAATACCACGATGGCCAACGGCACCGTGAAATGGTTCAACGCCACCAAAGGTTTCGGCTTCATCGCTCCGGCGGGTGGCTCGAAGGACGTGTTCGTCCACATCAGCGCCCTCGAGCGCGCCGGCATCCGTCAGCTCAATGACGGCCAGGCCGTGACCTTCGACCTCGAAACCGACCGCAACGGCCGCGAATCGGCGACGAACCTCGCTCTCGCCTGATCGGCAGGTCGACTTCAAGGCAGGAACGGGCGGCTCGGCCGCCCGTTTTTCATTTCTGATCTTTCATTTCCGGATCGCTCGGTCGAAGCCACCTCATCCGATCCGGCGCGCGGCCTCGTCCCGGCCGCGGCAGATCCGGGGGTCTTCCAGTGACGTCCCGCAGGGCCGTCCCCTCGTCAGGAACTCCCCGATCGACCGGAGGCCCGGATCCCGCCCGGCCTTCTTCATGCAAGGACCACCGCCGGACCGGTCGCAGGCCCGATCCTGCTCGTTGCGAATAGGTCGAGCGGCGGGCGGCCGCCCCGCGCGCGCGAGAGACCGGTGCTCCGGTTCGGCGGCTGCGTGCCTCGGGCCGATCCTGCTCTCCTCGGCCGCGCCTGCCTGTGGACGGCGCGAATCCGCCCGTTTCATGATATGGGAAGCGGGTGGGCCACAGGCGGGTGGAGCGGGACATGCCAGACGGAAACGCCAGTTTCCGGACGCAGCGTTTCACGGGCGGCGATGCGGCGCAGCCCCTGCCGTCGATCATGTTCGCCGAACGGCGCAGGCTGGCCATCCTCGGCGAAAACGGGTTCGTCGAGACCTGCGTGCGGACCATCGAGGGCAGCGACATCGTCTTCGGCAGTGTCCGGTCGTCCGGGCATGTGATCGAGCTTCGCGAGCCGGATCGGTTGACCCTCCTTCTGCCGAGGGCGGGGCGCCTGCGGGTGCGGATCGGGTCTGCCGAGCATGGCGTGACGCCGGGCTGCCCCATGGCCTTCCGGCCGGGCGAGCGGGTGACCGACGCCACCGCCGGCCGCGACGGGCTCTTCGCCGCGATCACGCTGCAGGTGCCCGCCGCGCGGGTCCGGGCGCTGGCCGAGGCGGCCGAGCTACCGCTGCGGGGTCTGCTCGGCCCGGATGCCGTGGCCCTGCGCGCCCGGCTCGAGGCTTCGGCGCTGGAGGGCATGGCCCGGCTGGCCTGCGACCTCTTCCTGCGGCCGAAGACCGCCCTTCCGCCCGGCGTCGCTCTGGCGATCACCGACTTCGTGGATGCGCAGCTGCTGGCCCTGATGGACGGCCGGCCTGCTCCGGCCCGATGCCGCGTCCTGTCGGCCTTCCACCGCGTGCGGGCGGCCGAAGAGATCATGCATGCCCACAGCGAAGAGCCGCTCGCCATGCTCGATCTCGCACGACGTCTGGATATCGGCCTGCGCAGCCTGCAGCTGGCCTTCCGCGAGGTGCATGACGGCCTCTCGCCGCGCGAGGTCTACAGCCGGATCCGGCTGGACCGCGCGCGGCAGCGGCTGCTGGCGGCTTCGGGGGCCGATCGGGTGACGACCATCGCGCTCGACAGCGGCTTCGGTCATCTCGGGCGGTTCGCCATGGCCTATGCGCGCACCTTCGGCGAGCTGCCGAGCGAGACGCTTGCCCGCCGCCGCAGGATTTGACAGCTGTCAACCGGGCGGCAGGCTTCAGTGCCCTCATTGCCCTCATTGCCCTCAGTTTCTTCAGTCTCTTCAGGGGCTTGACGCAGCCGCCTTTGCTTTCGCGGTCGGAAAGCCCTGCCTGTCCGATGTGTGCCTCGTGAAGATCGGTGGACCCGGCGTCCGGCCGCGGGACAGACCGGGTCCCTCCCGATCCCGGACGCCTGTCTCCGATAGGCCCGCATCGGTGGCCGCGTCCCGCGTCAGGCCGCCTCCCTCTCGCGGGCCATGGCGAGAAAGGCGGTGAAGCCGGCCGAGGGGTTGCGGCGGCCGGAGTAATAGAGGCTGAAGCCGGGGCGGTTCGGCGTCCAGTCCTCCAGGAGGCGGATCATGCGACCGGCGGCGATGTCCTCGGCCACATCCGCTTCTATGAAATATCCGATCCCGGCGCCGTCCAGCACGGCGGCGCGGGCGATGGCGGCTTCGTCCACCGTCAGGCGGCCGCTCGCCTCGAAGGGCAGCGGCACCCCGTCCTTCTGGAAGGGCCAGCGCAGCAGCGCGCCGTTCGGCAGGCGCACGCGGAGGCACGCATCGGGATCCAGATCGGCGGGCGAGCGCGGCTCCGGATGGCGGACCAGCCAGTCGGGAGAGGCCACCACCGCATGGCGCACGGGGAGGCCCAGCGGCAGCGCGATCATGTCGCGCGGCACCAGATCGGCGGGACGGATGCCCATATCGAACCCCTCCGCCACGATGTCCAACAGCCGCCCCTCGGTCACCAGATCGACCCGCATCTCGGGGTAGCGGCGCAGGAAGGCCAGCACGAGCGGGGCCACCGCCCGTCCGGCCTGCACCGAGGCGTTGATCCGCAGCATTCCCGAGGGCGTGGCACGCTGCGACCGGACCGTCTCCAGCGCGGCGCGGATCTCGGTCAGCGCCGGGGCGATGCGGGCCACGAACTCGCGCCCGGCCTCGGTCAAGGCCACGCTGCGGGTGGTGCGGTGGAAGAGCCGGACGCCGAGGCCGGCCTCCAGCCGCGCGACCGTATGCGACAGCGCGGTGGTCGAGACGCCCAGATCCAGCGCCGCCGCCCGGAACGAGCCCTTTCGCGCGATGGCCAGAACCGCCTCGAGCGCCTTCAACCCGCTGTCCATCATTGTCCCGATCCTGTCATCACCAGATGCCGATCTATCCCGATTATCGGGCGCTTCGTCGAGGATTATGGTGAAGTCACAGCAACAGGAGCCGCCCATGACCCTACCCGCCCCGATCGAGACTTATTTCACCGCAGAGGCGCCGCAGGAGGGCCCGCGGTTCGCCGCAGCCTTCGCGCCGGAGGCCATCGTCCATGACGAGGGGAAAAGCCATCGCGGCCCCGCCGAGATCGAAGCCTGGTGGAAGGCCGCCAAGGCGAAATACCGCCACCGCGCCGAACCGCTGGAGGTGACGGAGGCCCGCGGCAAGACCGTGGTCCGCGCGCGCGTCAGCGGCCACTTCCCGGGCAGCCCGGCGATGCTGACCTTCACCTTCGGTCTCTCGGGCGACCGCATCACGGATCTGAGGATCGGCGGATGACCGGGTTCCTGACGCTGCAGGGCAAGCGCGCCCTCATCACCGGCGGCACGCAGGGCGCGGGCGCGGCCACGCTCGCGCTCTTCCGCGAGCTCGGGGCCGAGGTCCTGACCTCGGCGCGCCACCGCCCCGGCGACCTGCCCGAGGAAATGTTCGTGGCCGCCGACCTGACGACCCCTGCGGGCTGCGGGGCGCTGGCCGCGGCGGTGCGCGACCGACTGGGCGGGGTGGACATTCTGGTCCATATGCTCGGCGGATCTTCGGCACCTGGCGGGGGCTTCGCCGCGCTGGGCGAGGCGGAGTGGCAGGCGGAGCTGAACCTGAACCTGATGCCCGCCGTCCGCCTCGACCGCGCGCTGCTGCCCGGCATGGTGGCGCGCGGGTCGGGCGTCGTCGTCCATGTCACCTCGATCCAGCGCCTCCTGCCTCTGCCCGAGGCGACGACGGGTTATGCCGCGGCCAAGGCCGCGCTGTCGGCCTACAGCAAGAGCCTGTCGAAGGAGGTGGCGCCGAAGGGCGTGCGCGTGGTGCGCGTGACGCCGGGCTGGATCGCGACCGAGGCCTCGCTCCGGCTGGCCGAGCGTCTGGCCGCAGAGGCGGGCACCGATCTCGAGGACGGCAAGCGCCGGATCATGGCCTCGCTCGGCGGCATCCCCCTCGGCCGCCCCTCGACGCCTGCCGAGGTTGCGAGCCTGATCGCCTTCCTCGTCTCTGACCGGGCGGCGAGCATCACCGGGACGGAACATGTGATCGACGGAGGCACGGTGCCGACGGTGTGAGGGCCGGGCCGGAGCGAGGCGGGCTGCCTGAGCCGAGGCCGGCGAGGGCTGCGGTGCGTCAGGGGGGGGCCGCCGGGCCGGTCAGGCGCCGTTGAGGGGCGCGATCAGTTCGAAGTGCAGGCCCGCGGGCTCGTAGCTCACCTCGACCGTGCCGTCGAACTCGGCCGCGAGAACCTGTTTGACGAGGAGGCTGCCGAAGCCGTGATGGCTGGGAGGTGTCACGGGCGGGCCGCCGCGCTCGGTCCAGGATAGGCGCAGCCTGCGGGTTCCTGCATCCCGCTGGTCGGACCAGTCGACCACGACCCGCCCCTCGTTCGTGGACAGCGCGCCGTATTTCACCGCATTGGTCGCCAGCTCGAACATGGCGAGCGTCAGGGCGAAGGTCTGCTTGTCGGTCAGGGACACCTCCGGGCCGGAGGCGAGGAACCTGCAGCCCTTGTCGTCGAGCCGCCGGTGGACGTGGGCCAGAACCTCGGTGACCGTCGCTCTGGAGCTGCCGTGCAGGGACAGGATATTCTGCGCCTGTCCCATGTCTTCCAGGCGGTGGAGCAGCTTCTCGGTCAGGTCCTCCACCGTGGCCGCCCGGCGCGCGCTCTGCCGCACGACGGCAGAGACGAGGGCGTAGGAATTCTTCATCCGGTGAACGAGCTCGCGGTTGCTGATGGCGGCGCGGCGCTCGAACCGGACGCGGTCGGTCGTCTCCACCACCGTGTCGATGAAGCCGCGGATCACGCCCGCCTCGTCCGCGACGGGACTGTAGGAAAAGGTGAAGAAGGCCTTCTCCATCCCGCGATCGTCGCGCAGGACCGACAGGGGGAAATCCTTGATGAAGGTGGACTCGCCCGCCATGGCCTTCGCCGCGATGGGTCCGATGGACGGCCATGCCTCGTGCCAGATCACCGAGAAGGGCAGGCCGAGGCAATCGCCCTTGTTGCCGAGGATCGGCACGAAGGCGTCGTTGTAGATGGCGATATGGTCCGGCCCCCAGCACAGACATTGCGCGAAGCCCGAGTTCAGCGTCATCGCCACGCTGACCTTGAGGGCAGGCGGCCAGTCCTCGATCGCGCCCAGCGGTGTCACGGCCCAGTCCAGGGCCGCGACACGCTGCGCCATGGGAAGGCTGAGATCCAGAAACGCAAACGGATCGGTCATCGGGTCTCCGCTTGTCGTTGACCGCCTTCTGTAAGCCATGGCCATGCGGTGCCGCAAGGTGGGAAGCCCGGCCAGTCGAAGGCAGTCCCTCGGGCCGAGGCGCCGCATCCTGTTCGTTGCCCCTCCCGCCACGGTGCCTGAGGCTAACTCTGGCACGGGGAAACGGCCATGCGTGCACCCCCGGGGGATGGAGCCCCGAACTTTGAAGTCCAGGCCCGCGTGCAGGGCCCCTGCCTCGATGCGCTCGAGGCGGCAACCGCCTGTCGTGCCGGATGGCGATCTCAGGGCTTCGGCCCGCGCCGATTGCGCCCTCCATTCCACCCAAGCGTGTGTCGCCTTCGCATTCCGGATAGCGGAGTCGCAAATATGCCATCAACCTTGGGTCGTCCACGTCGGAGGGACCATGCTGTCAGTCCTGCGCCTCTTCAGCCTGCGGCACCGAGAGTGTCTCCGACCCGCTGCCGGCAGGCTTCTGCACGGCGCCCCGGATGCGTGATGCCGCCGTCCCGTGAGTAGCCGGTCACGTCGCTGTCGCCCCAATCGCTGAAAGGACCGTTCCATGACCTGTCGCAAGCTGACCCGGCTGGCCGCCCTGCTGCTGACGATCGGCGGCGTGCCGGCGATGGCAGACGACATCCGGCGCGAGGCCGTGCACTTCGCCCCGGGAACCTCGGGCTCGACGATCAACGGCAGGATCAAGGGCTACAACGCGGTGCAGTACAGTCTCGGCGTCAAGGCAGGCCAGAAGATGAGCGTGCAGCTCGATTCCGGCAATGCGAGCCTCTACTTCAACATTACGGCTCCGGGCGCCAGCGAGGCGCTCTACAACAGCTCCATCGATGGCAACGGCACGTCGGTCACCATCCCGTCCAGCGGCACCTATGTGATCGACGTCTATCTGATGCGCAATGCCGCAAGGCGGGGTGAAACCGCCAACTACTCCCTGACGCTCTACGTCGAATGACCCTCAGGAAAGGACAAGCCATGAAACATGCCGCATTGCTGGCCGGCGCGCTGACATTGTCTGCCTGCGCCGAGGCGGGAGGAACGAGCCCCTCCGACTTTCCCGAGGATGTGAAGGCCTGCAAGCAGGCGATGGCCTATCGCTCGATGACCACGCCGACCTTCATCGAGGTCGTCAGCGCCGCCCCGCTTCGGGACGGGTCCGGTATCCAGATGTTCCTGACCCATAACGGCCAGAACATGACGATCTGCCGCACGAACAACAGCCACGAGGTGAAGGAGCTTTTCGCCTACGGCTGAAGGCCGGACGGTCGAGGGCTTCGGCGCTGCGTCCTGCGCGCACCGCAGCGACCGGGCAAGGGCAGTTCCATCATGACGGCGAAACCGGATTTCCCCTTCTACAATGGTCGGCCGATCCCGTTCGAGGGCCGGGACTGGCTGCTGCTGATGGGCTCTCTGGCAGTGGCTCTGGCAGTCCTCACGCTGCTGCCGCTGCGCCATTTCCCGCAAGACATCGTCCCGGCGCTGCTCTTCCTCGCGATCCCGCTTCTGGCGCTGCGCCATGTCGCCGGGCCGCACTGGACGGCGCTGTTCCGTCCGGTGGGCCTCCGTGAGATCGGCCTGATGCTGCTCTTCGGGCTGCTCACCCTGGGGGGATCGATCCTTGCGGGGCTGATCCTCTCCCAATTTCTCACCTTCAGCGGCAATCCGGTGGCCGAGAGTTTCGACGGCATGACCGGCATCGCGCTGGTAGCCCGGCTTCTCCCGACCGTCCCGCAACTCATCGGCGAGGAGCTGCTCGGCATTCTGCCGTTTCTGGCCGTGCTCTGGTTCTGTGTCACCCGGATGCGCCTCTCGCGTCCGGCTGGGGTCCTTATCGGGCTTCTGGTCTCGGCGCTGGTCTTCGGCGCGGCGCATCTGCCGACCTATGACTGGAACTGGGGGCAGGCGCTGCTCGGAATCGGATCGGCAAGGGTCTTCCTGACCCTGGCCTATGTCGCCACGCGCAATCTCTGGGTTTCGGCGGGGGCGCATGTGCTGAACGACTGGATCGGTTTCATCTTCGCCTTCGCTGCGGGCCATGCGCCCATCGGCTCCGACCCCTGAGCCGGAGGGTAGATCATGGCCCTGTCGCATGATGCTGTTGTTCGCCTCACGACCCTGGGCTGGGCGCTGCTCCTGATTCTGTTCGTGATCGGTGCGCTGCTGCTCTGGGCGGCCTCGCCGCTGCTCTTTGCCGGGGTGGTCCTTGTCGGAGCGCTGCTCGGCCTTTTGATCCACGCCGCCCGGCGCCTGACGCGCCGCGACGGATGGCCCCCGGGCCGGACGCGGGCCGGCCTGATCGGCGCGGGGCTGCTGACCTGCCTTGTCGCTGCCCCGGTCTGGTGGCTGGGCCAACTGCGACTCGCCCCGCCCTGAGCGGGGTCACGATCCGATCGTCACCGGGCCGCTCAGCAGAGACAGCGCGAAGACGCCGAAGAAGCAGAGTGCACCGATGACGAGGGCCAGCGCGGTCTGGCCCATGGCCTGACGAAGGCGCGTGTTGCGGTGGATCATGAAACCGCGCGTCAGCGCCACTGCGTACCAGCCGAGCCCGAGCAGGAAGATCGCCAGCGCCGTCGGCCCGGTCCAGACGGGCTCGAGAGTGCCTAGCATCATCGCGAGGTCCAGCATCAGCACGAAGGGCACCGTCACGTAGCATTGGGCGTAGAACATCGGGCGCAGCGTCTTGCGGCTGAGGACCTGACCGGAGAGCCGCACATGCTGGATGCCGAGGAGCAGCGGGAACAGACTGAAGGCCACCGCCCGCAGGATCAGGAGGTTGCGCTGATCGGACAGCACGCCCTCGAAGGCCGCGTCATTGTGCAAGACGCCGCGCTGCACCATGTGAGCGATCATCAGCGTCAGGAACAGGAAGATCGGCGGGCTGAGCGCCTCGGAGAACTGCTCCTCCGGCGGCCGGGTCAGCTCCTGTTCGGCGTAGGCGATCATCGCCATCGGGTGCCGCAGGCATCGCCACAGCGTCAGCGGGAAGAAGACCAGCCAGCTCACCACCTCGTAGAGCAACAACTCCGCCGAGCGGAGGAGATTCATGAAATCCATGGCGGGCCTGTGATCCGGGTCGGACAATCCTAGCGCCCTCGAACCGGGTAAGTCATCCGGGCATCTTCCGCCCGCCCAGTGCGGCAGAGGAGAAGTTCGAGACGCAGCGCCCCCTGTTGCCGCCTCTTGCAGGTCGCACGGATGCTCCTCGGTCTGTCGCGGAAGAGGGGAGAGGAGATGGACTGTCTGCAGGTCGCGATGATCGACGGCCTTCCGGGGGTCATCTGCCGCATGGGCCGCGAGCTTCAGGCCACGGCTCTCGAGCTGGAGGCCGGTGGGATCGCCCGCATCAACTTCACGCGGAATCCTGACAAGCTGACCAGGGGGAGGTTGAACTGAGCTGCGGCATCTGCCCGCGTGGTCCATCCGGCCATCGGAAACCGCCCGCCGCAATCCGTCGTTGAGCAAGGGTCGCTACACAAGGAACACCGGAATGCTGAAGCCTCTCGCTGCCACCCTCCTTCTTGCGGGTCCCGCCTTCGCGTCGAGCGACGATGCCTGGGCCGAGTTTGCCGCCGAGGTCGAGAGCGCCTGTCTTGCCGCGGCCGGCGACACGCTGTCCGATGCGTTGGCGGTCGTCGATCCGTTCGGCAGTGAGAGCTACGGGCTGGCGATCGTCAGCGGGCGCACGGCGAACGATGCTCCCGCGAGCATGATCTGCGTCCTGAACAAGCAGAGCCGTGCGGTCGAGATCGGCGGTGAGCTGGCGATCCGGGTCTCGGATCGGGGGCCAGAGCCTCTGACCGCCGAAGATACGGACAAGGCGGCCCTGACGGGCGAGCTCTTCTGCAGCTTCGAGGCCGAGGCGCGGACGCTCCTTTTCGCCGCGGGCAACGTGGCCTCGGACCAGCCGGCGGAGGCGGCCGTCAAGCTCTCGGGCCAGCCGGTGAAGCTGAGCGTCGACGGCGGGTTCGATGCCATCACCCGGGGCGCCGTGTTCACAGACCACGCCGCTACGGCGGAGGTGGCGGTGACCGGCGAGGCGACCGAAGGCGGCGAATCTCCCGCCTATCCGGCGACCCTGACCGTCCGGCCCGAAGAGGGTCCCGAGATGGCCGCCGAGGGGCTCTGGCGCTGCGGCCCGTAAGATGTCGCGTGACGGGCGGCACCTCGCGCCCGCCCTCGCTGCTGCCGCGCAGGCGCGGCCGGGGCGGTGGGGCCACGCCGCCCGCGGGGGCCCGGAAGCCGGCGCGGGTCTCGATGCGGTCGGCCGGGCCGGGCCGCATGGCCTCGGGAGCGCGGAGGGTGGCCGCCCTCCGTCGGATCGTCGGAAGCGCCAGATCGGGGCCATCTTCCCCTGCCGTTCCTTCCGCCGGACGGCCATCCGTCGCGGAGCGCCTTCCCTGTCTTCCGGGATGCGGGTGAGCGCTTCAGGGACTCGAAACAATGTCCGATCCGAGCGTCATGGCCGCTGTTGAAGCAGATCCTCTGCAACGCTATAAGAGCGGCACCACAGAAGGAGGTTGATGCACAGAGGACTCGATTGAACCGCATCCGGCGGTATCGCCCGGCAACTGAGTGCCGATCCTTTTTGCATATCTTCGTGGGAGTTCTCATGGGAACCCTGAACATCCTGATCCGGCCGTATGATGCGGCAACGGATCTCAAGCGCCTGTCCGATATCTGGTTCGATGCCTCGATGGCGGCGCATCCCTTCATCGGCGAGGCGAGACTGGTGGAGCAGCGCCAGCTGATCGAGGAGGACTATCTCCCGACGGCCGAGACCTGGGTTGCCTGCCATGAGCGGGAAGCCGTCGGCTTCATCAGCCTGCTGGGCAGTTTCATCGGCGGGCTCTTCGTCGCCCCTGACCGGCAGGGCATGGGTGTCGGGCGCAAGCTCGTTTCCCATGCCCTCGCCCGGCACGGGGAACTGTCCCTTGAGGTCTATACCGCCAACGAGCAGGCGGTGCGCTTCTACAGCTCGCTCGGCTTTCGCGAGCTGTCCCGGCGCGATGTCGACGACTTCGGTTTTCCGTTCCCGAACGCGTCCCTGCACCTGAAGGTCTGAGAGGTGACCGGGCAGAGGGTCTGCCCGGTCCATAAAGTCCCACACGGCGGGAGCATCGCTTCCGTGATGCTGGAGAGCGAAATGCAAGGCCCGCTCCGAGACCGGCGTTGCAGGCGCTGCCTCCGGGACGAACGGCGGCTCTGCATCCGGCATGGAGGATGTTTGCGCATGAAACGGGTCGGTCTCACGGCAGGGTCTGATTAGGACTCCTTCGACAGTTCATCGAAGGAAAATCGGCATGCTTCTGAACGGAAAGACGATCATCATTTCTGGCGCAAGCAGCGGCATCGGGGCCGCAGCGGCGAGGCTTTTTGCGGCGGAGGGGGCGCGCCTGATCCTCGGCGCGCGTCGTGCCGCGCTGCTGGAGGAGATCACGAACGAGATCCTGGCCGGAGGTGGCG
Source organism: Cereibacter sphaeroides 2.4.1 (assembly GCF_000012905.2). Classification (NCBI taxonomy): domain Bacteria; kingdom Pseudomonadati; phylum Pseudomonadota; class Alphaproteobacteria; order Rhodobacterales; family Paracoccaceae; genus Cereibacter; species Cereibacter sphaeroides. Next base: position 634,782 of record NC_007493.2, read on the forward strand.
AAGCGGATTTCGTCGTCGGAGACGTCGAGGACAGCGGTTTCGCGGCAGAGCTGGTTCAAAGAGCCGAAGACCGCTTCGGCGGACTTGACGGTGCCTTCAACAATGCCGGGGTGACCGGGGAGATGTGTCCCATCCCCGACATGCCCGAAAGCAACTGGCACAAGGTGATCGCGGTGAATCTCAGCAGCGGATTTTACGCGGCAAAGCATCAGATACCTGCCATGCGCAAACGCGGCGGTGGCTCGATTGTTTTCACCTCCTCCTTCGTGGGACACACGATCGGGCTCCCCGGCATGGGCGCCTATGCCGCAGCGAAGGCGGGCCTGATCGGCATGACTCAGGTTCTGGCCGCGGAACATGGACCCGAGAAGATCCGCGTCAACGCGCTCCTCCCGGGCGGGACCATGACGCCGATGGCCGGAGAGGACGCCGGCTTTCATGAGGTCGTGCGGGGTTTCCACGCGCTGAAACGCATGGCGGATCCATCCGAGATCGCGCAGGCGGCGCTTTTCCTGCTCTCCGATCAGGCGTCATTCGTGACCGGGACCGCACTGATCGCGGACGGGGGAAATTCGATCAGCAAGCTCTAGGGTCAAGACCCATCGATCTGCTTGAGACTTTCCCGCTTGCGTGATGCAGATCCCCCGAACGGACGGGGTGGTGAGGAGCGACCCTTGCCGGCTGACGGACGAGCGGATGGAGCGGCTGACGCCGTTCTTTCCGAAAAGCCATGGCAAGCCGCGCGTTGATGACCGGCGGGCGTTGAGCGGGATGATTTTCATCAATCGCGATGGCTTGCGGTGGTGCGATGCCCCGCGGGAGCAGGCGTAGGGCGCGACGCCGTTCAGCCGGCAGGTTCCGATGACTGAGGCGAAGCGCGCTTGGGACTGGCTGCGCTCGTCGTGGCCGGCGAGGAGCGCGTTCCTTCGCCCGAGGGTCGGCGGCCGGATGCGGTTCTCGACGGGTTCGAGGCCGTCTCGATCCGGCCGCCGTCGGGGACAGCCGCATCGCCCCGTCCTGCACCCGAGCGCTCCGCGCGTTCATCCCTTCGATCCGTCTACGGGACGGATCGATCCCTTCGGGACCGGTCTTCACCTAAACAAAGCTGCCGCTCTTCAGCCGCTTGTCGATCAGCACGAGCCCGCTGCCGTTCCGGACCTGGTCGCCCTTCGCGCCCTCATCCAGCGCCTGAGCTACACCCTGACGGTCAGTTCGGGGTCGAGCCTCTACAACCGCGATGTCGTCCTCACCGTGCCGGACGAGGATCCGGCGCTGCGGGGTGCCGGCCTGCCGTCGCCGGAGGCGGATCTTCCCGGCAACGATCTTGGGGATGAACCCGGCCGCGGCGTTGCCCGGGGTTTGTCACGCCGGCTCTCGGCGCCGCAATGCCTCCACGCGCTGCGGCTCGCCGCCACTTTCGGCACCCGCGAGACCTTTCGGCAATGTCTCGCGCCGGGCGCGGTGACCGTGATCGGAGACCTGCGTCCCGACGAGGTCAGGCCGCCCTCGGACCTGCTGCGGCTCGGGCTGCTGCCGCCGGGCTACTGGATCCACTCCCGGGCGGACCAGAAGATCGAGGGTGAGTCCCTCCTGCTGCTGTCGCCGGTGGCCGACGGCGACTTGATCGCTCCGGCCAAGCGCCGCAGCTTCCACGAGCGTCTCCCCCAAGCCTTCGACGCGCTCCTTCTGGTGCTGATCCTCTGTCCCGAGGAAGCCAAGCCTCCGGCAGACCTCTTGCGCTCCTTGCCGGCGCTGCTGATGCTGGCGCGGGTCGATCGCTCGATGATGCTGCACTGGGGCTGACCCATGCGATCCCCGACGACGCCGATATGGCCGACGTTCATTCCGCGCTTCCAGCCTTGAGCCGAACAAGCTGATCCTGAGGGCCAGACCGGATCCGAAGCCTAAGGAATTACACGCCGACGGCCGTTTGTGCCAGCCGAGCGAGCGGATCACAGAACCCAGATCTTAGTCAATGGCGTGGCGCTTAGAGCAGACATCACGCGATTTTGTCTTGATGCAGGGAGCGCAGAAAAATCCCCGAAACGTAAATCTTTATGCCTCTCTGGCAGCCACTTGCGTGGCACTTGGCGGGCCCAGAAGGTGTGCGGAAAGCAAGCGCAGCCAGAGGCTTGCTCAGTAAACACCGCCTCAGCGCGCTCCTTGCAGATCAATCACTTAGACATCTACGTGTAAACGTGCTGTGCGAAGATGATGGCGATGAATTATGCCGTTCAGTGGACCCATCTGGGACGCAGGACAGGTCGATGAAGCGCCCTCCGTCACGTCGCGATGCAGACCGAAGTTCAGGCCGAAGCGGCCCATCCGGGCCGCCGGCAGCGAACGTCTGGAACCAGCCCATTGCCGTCGGTCGTGCGGAGCGCTGCAGGCCGGTGGCCCCACCGTACAGGGCGGTGAACCGCCCGTGAGGCTGCGGCATCGCGTCCGCGGCAATCGGCGAAAGCGGCCATTCGCGACTCGCCCGTGGCGCAACGCAGTGCGCAGGAAGCGGACCCGAGCGCCTGCAGCCTGATCGGCAGCCGAGCGCAGGAAGCGGCCGGAGGTGGCCCAAGCCAAATACACTAAAGCAATACGGCTGCCTGCTGTTGCGCATCCACCAATTCATGCACCTGCTATGTGGGGCGAACGAACAGTCGACATACTACTGAAATCTGTTTACTTACGTCTTCAAGTGAAGCGCATTGCTGGGTACTAGCCACGTGGTCGATCACGTCAAGCCAATAAAGCGCCTCTCGAAGAAGCTGAAAAGGGGTTCTCCATGACGATTCCGACATTCAAAGATATTGATTTTGGAGAAATAGATGCGAATGCGGAGCACCTCATGGCGCTGCTTAGAAGAGGCATTCCAATGTTTGAGCGGGCCTTCGTGCCTCCGCCAATGCAGAACCTTGATCGCTTTAAGCAACATGAGAAATTTTTGATCTATGGCCAGAAGGGAACTGGGAAGTCGGCAGTTCTCAGACATCTTGAGGCGCATTCAGTTAAGGCGGGATATCGAACGGACTATATAATTTTCAAGGACAATGTCTCAGAAGAATCGGATTTGTTTGAAAGCGGAATTCTAAGCCCCGTATCCGAGCAGGATGTCTTAAAAATACGACATTATCTTCACATTATGAAAAGAATGCTGCTCCTTAAGTTTCTCTACTTAATGATTGCGGAGAAGGGTGAGAGAGTTGCTGGAGAGTTGGATGCGGCGGCTCCCTTCTTGGGCAAGGTCATGGAGTGGTTCAAGAATTCAACGCTTTCGGACGTATCATCTTACGCAATCCGAACAGCATTTGATTTAGCTTCATCGGTAAAGAAAGACGAACAAGAAGGATTGAGGTCGATTGACTTTGGCAAGCTCTTAAAGGGTCAAAACGATACGCTGCTGAAATCTCTCGTCGCTCAGGCTAAGAAGGAGAGCTTCAAGGCTGTAATTTTCGTTGATGAAATCCACTTCTCATTTAAGGATAACGAATCTTATAGACAAGATGCGATGTTGGTTCGCGATTGCATCGCTGCGGCTTTGAACCTTAACGAGACATTCATTCGAAACGGCGTAACCTGCTTTGTCCAAGTGGCCGTTCGGTCGGAATTTCTTGAGCACCCCGTTATTGCACAGGCGGAAATACAAAATCAAATTCATTCATTTGGCGAGCCTATAGATTGGTCGAGTGAGAAATATGATGAAAAATCTAGGCTTTGGGGTTTTGTTTTGGCGAGAGTTAAACTCGAAGATAGCCGAGTCACCTCAAGGCAATTCTTCGATAATTATGTAGGGAATGGAAGAGCAACGTCGCTTCTTGAACATACCTGGTCTAAGCCTCGAGATTTGATTCGCTTCTTCAACGTTGCAAAACGCCGTTATCCAAAAAAAACTAATCTCGACAAGGCTGATTTTGATAGCGTCATCAAGGAATATAGTATCGAGGCATGGCGGGAACTTAGGACAGCACTCTCATCCTTCCTAAACGAGTCCGCTCTGCTCAGGCTGGAAGAGTTCTTAGGAGAGAATGCGCACAGAAATTATAACCATACCCCCTTCAAGAAAGAAGATCTTGTGGATTTCCTGATGGGCGTAAAGTCGGAGTTTGATAATAATTTGGATGTGGGACTGGTTTTGGGCTTGCTATATATATTGGGCGTCCTGCAGATGCGTAGTGAGATGGCTGGCGGGACGATATTCAACGCCTACCATCGCGCAAATCTTCAGCCGAAATGGGATTGGGAGATTTATATGCACCCCGCTGTTGCGAAAAGATTTTCATAGTGGGATTGGGGGCGGCACCACGCCGTTCCTGCCATGAACGGTAGCTATGGGCTGTGAGCGCCTATCGCTGCGGCTTGCCCGAGTGACCGCTTCGGCGGCAGACACCGGGAGTTCCGACCGTCGGCTGTGGGCCGCAATGGGCGGGGCTGAACAGGTCGTGCCAAGCGTTCCTTCCTGTGCGCTACGGCCGCTTCCCTGCGCATCGCCGCCATCCGAGCGTGGCGCGGCGAAAGACCGCAGGCAGCCCTTTACCGCCACTCATGCGAAGCGGAGCATGACGCCCAGCGTCTTCGCTGAGGGCGGAAAGCCGTCAGTCGTCAATGCAGCGTGGCAACTGTAGCAGCTGTGGGGAAGCAGTCTTTCGCGCTGTGCAGAACGAGAACCCGACAAATCGACGGGTGTGCCGCTACCTATTGACTAGGCTTCGAAATTACTGAACTTCAGGTGCGTTGGAGTAGCATGTCGGGAGAAGAACGATGGCAGATCCGAGTGCGCGGTGGCACGGAGACGACTATCAGTCACGCCATTTCTGGATACATGCCGCTTCCCTCCTGGACGAGCATTCCACTCATGTAGCTGAAGTCACATTCGAAGCACACGGTCCCAAATCATTTGACGATGTCGTTGTCCGGTACGATCCCGGCCGG